>CAZZHG010000026.1:0-43692 GCA_964653655.1 uncultured Pseudobdellovibrionaceae bacterium | reverse complement strand
ACCGCGACCGGATCTCCGACCGCGACGCCGACCGGATCCGCCACGCCGACCGCGACCGGATCTCCGACCGCGACGCCGACCGGATCCGCCACGCCGACCGCGAGCGGCTCTGCGACTGCGACCCCCGCGCCTACTGCTACGCCGACACCGCCGGGCGGCTGCACACCTGCCGCGTGCGAAGCGGCTTACGGCGTTGCTTTCGAGGGCTGGTGCTGTACATCCACAGGTTCTTGCACGTACGCCTGGCTAGATCCGTATACCTACAACCCGGCTTGCACGGGCCCGACGCCGACGCCGACTCCGAACGGAACGTCTTCGCCCTCCGGCGCTCCGACGGCTACGCCGACGCCGACTCCGAACGGCACGTCTTCGCCCTCGAGTGCTCCGACCGCTACGCCGACTCCGGAGGGAACGTCTTCGCCCTCGAGTGCCCCGACGGCTACTCCGACACCTCCGATGTCCGCGAGCCCGGCCCCGGTAGGTTTCTGCCCGGATGGCGTGTGCAACAACGGCGAAACTCAATTTAGCTGCCCGAACGATTGCGGCATGCCTCCCGGAGGCGGAGGAGGCGGAGGAGGCGGAGGAAACCCGCCGCCGCCGCCGCCGCCGGTCAACTGCTGTACTGGCGTTTGTCAGAATGAAATCACTCAACCGTGCTGCGCGGGTACATACTCCTGTAGGCCGCGTGGCGTCGTGAGCTGCTGCAGCGAGCCGAGCAGCTGGCCGTTCTAGAGGATGGAGTTATGAAGACGACTCTTATGAAATGGACTCTCGCGGCCGCCGCCTTCGTGGTGCTGAGCGGCTGCGTGAAGGGCGACTTCTTCAAGGAACCGGCGGACGCGTCCACCTCGACCTCTTCTTCCATCGAGTCGAACGGGCAACTGCCCCCGGTGGTGGTGCTGGATCAGAACGGAAAGCTCGTCGAAGGCGGCGATTTTTCCGGAGCGGAAAGACGCGCGCCCATGATCTCGGATCTGCCCCCTTACGACTTCAAGCCTCCGCCGCCGCGGCCCGCGGCTCGGATCTATCGTGGGGCCGGAGGCCGCTAGCGCGCTCCTCCCGCTTCCGTTTCTCCCTCGAAATGAGATAGGCCACGGCATCGCCGGCGCTGTCGCGCAAAAACCAACGCGCGCAAGCGAGCCAGGTGAAACCGCGCGAGCCGAAAAGACGGCGTGGCTCGCCGATCATTCGAAGGGCTTCGCGGTGCATACGGCCCACACCCTCCCCCAGACGCTCCAGCGCTGCGGCGTCCACCGGCGTGCCCCAACGTTCCGAAAGCCAGGCGAGCAGAAACCAAGCCGCCGCCCGGTACTTTCGGGCAATCGCATCCGTCGTGAAAGCTTCCCAGCGGATTTCTCTCTTTTTCAAAAGGAAGTGAATGTCCCAAAGCCAGACGGGGGATTCCACCACGTGCTGAACGGCTCCGTGGCGCACCAGATGAGAGAGAAGGTCCGTGGCCTCGAGAGCCCGGATGCCGGCGGGAAAGGGTCCCTCTTCCGCCCTCGAGAAATAGCCCGCGACCGAAGCTTCGTCGTCCCCCTCGACCAAGCGCGTATGCAGCTCAATGACGGGCAATCCCTCGCGGCAATATTCCGCCCGAAACCTTCCGCGGTACCCGACGCCGACGGAACGATAACCGAGCCGCCCCAATACTTCCCCGGCCCGCAAGTAGTCCCGGCTCGCCACGAGAAGATCCACGTCCGCCATCGGACGGAGCAGCCGATCCGGATAAAACCGCCGGCCGAGATCCGCGCCCTTCAGGACCAGGGCCTCGATGCCCGACCGGCGAAGCGCGCCGCCCGCGAACTCCAATTCCTCGTCCAAAAGCGCGAGGGCCATCCGGCCGCGAGTGACTTGATCCTCGATTCGGATGCGGTCGCCGGGCGCCAGCGACCCCACCCAAGGCGCGTGCGAGAGCGCGGCGGCGATCGGCGTTTCCGCATGGAAGGAAACGGCGAGCTCCAACACTTCGGCCCAGCAAAGGGAAGCGACCGGCGCCGGCGTAGACGAAAGAGAAGCCGGATCGAAAAGTTCGCGAAGGTAACTTTCCGTCCCCTTTTTCATCGAAAGCGCCTCAACCGGCCGAAGGCGAGCGCCGCGCGCCGAAAGATCCTTCCCGCTAACCCAGGCCGGCGAAGGCTGAGGTACGAGAGATGGGCGATTACTCTATCGAGCAATCCGGTCCGAACCGGGCGCGAAGGCCCCGAGTCGGTGCCGCGAACCAGAACGGCCCTCCCCCACATCTCCTGTTTCGAAAAGGAATCGGTCACGAAGGCCGCGTCGCCTTTCACGAGCCACCGGCTCTGTTCTTTCCTAACGATCCTATGGACGAGCCAATGCCCTTCCTTCGATCGGCACAGAACGATCTCGCCGACCTCGGGTTCGGGCTCGGGCCGATCCTCGCCGAACCAGCGCACCCCTATCCACGCGCCTTCGGGCAAGCACGGCTCCATGCTCGCTCCTTCGATCTTGAGCCAATCGATTCGGGAGGGATCAGGACTTGAGCTTACCGGCGGTACAGACAGGGGGACCTCCGACTGAAACTTTCCGGCCACCGCTGGTGGTGCCGTTGCAAAGAGCGGCCACCGCCGTGAGTTTCTCCGTTTTCACGACGGGTTTTTTGTAGGGCCTTTTCGAAGGCTTCTTGTTTATCGGCTCAGACATGGGAGCACCCTTCCTCTAAATCAGCGGGACGGCCGGCGCCGCGGCCCGCGTACGTGGACAAAATCAAAGGCCAGAATTGCGGGCCTTTTCGAAAGTGCAGGCGGCGGATTTTGCCGCCGGCGAAACGCGCCGCGACCGCCATCCGCTCGCTGGAAAATCCGTCGAAAGGACTCATCATGGTGCTCGCGAGAAAGGCGCTGAGCTCTTCGGACGCGGTGAGGTCTTCCAGAAAATCCGAGGAGCCTTGTTCGAGCGAAAATATCCCGTCCAAGGGGACCGTGCGCCTCGGCGGCGCCACGTCGGAATACGCGGAGCCCAGCGGAGCCGCGTGGAGAAAGAGGCCGCCGGAAGTGGCCTGCACTATGGCTGCGTCGTCTCCGAGCACCTGTGCCCGCGGGTCCGACTCGGCGATGAGCCTCACCGTCGTCGACTTGCCCGCGCCGCTGTGGCCGAAGAACAGATACCCGCGGCCTTCGCGTACTACGCTCGCGCCGTGGACGAGCAGCGCCCCGGCCGGAAGAATCAGCTCCGGCGTCGCCCAGCGAAGCAAATTCAACAGGGAATCCGACAGCTCTTCCCCGTTCAAACGGGCTACTACTTCACGACCGAATTTTCTCGCGGCGAAATCCCGTTGCACGACCAAGTCCCCTCGGCACTCGAACTCCGGATCGGCGTCTTCCCACAGCCCTTGGATCTCCGGATTTTCCATCGGCTCGGCGAACAAGACGAGATCACCCGGAGAAGTCGTGAGGTACTGGGCGAAGTAACGGCGAATCTCCGCGGCGAGCGCACCGTTGCGGGTAACGATCTCGGCCGTGCGTCCGGCGAGATCGATCTTTAGAAAATGTTCGGCCCCGATCGGAGCGGGCTTGGTTTGACGCCCCAGCCAATCGAAGAGAAAGCCCCGTCTATCCATGGATTTCGCGAGTATATCGTTGGGAAATTCCTCTGCCTATGGCCTTGCGTAACGGAGTGCGTCGCCGACCCGCCCTTGCCCCGATCCGAGCGCTTTGTTTTAATCTCCCCATGACACCTTTGCGCGAGCCGAACCTTCCCTGGAGAGAAGTCGACGGCCGCGCCGTGGTGCTCTCGCCCCGCACCGGCAACATCCACGAGCTGAATGAGGTAGGAACGCTTCTCTGGGCGAACTCCGACGGAAAGACAAACCTCGAAAGTCTGGCGGCCCTAGTCTGCGAAACGTTCGACGTCGCGCTCGACGTCGCCCGCGCCGACACGCAAGCCTTTTTTTCGGAACTGGAATCCCTGGGGCTTCTGCGCCGCGGGTAAAACTCGGATGCCTATTCTTTCGAAGTTCCGCAACGCGACGCTGGAGCGGCTCATCCCGCTGCAGGCGACGCTCGAGCTCACTTACAAATGCAACGAGCGCTGCGGGCATTGTTACCTGGCGACCTACGACGATCGCGCCGACGGCCGCCCGACTCTGACGCTTCCCGAGTGGAAACGAATCCTGGACGAGCTCGCCGAAGCGCGCACTTTTTATCTCGTTCTGATCGGCGGTGAAGCGATGATGCACCCGCAGTTCTGGGGAATCGCCGAGCACGGCGCCGCGAGAAATTTCGCGATGAGCCTCATCACGAACGGCTTGCTCATCGATGAAACGATGGCCGATCGTTTCGCGGCGATAAATTTTTATCAAGTGACCATCAGCCTCTACTCGGCCGATCCGGCCACCCACGATCGGATGACACGAAAACCCGGCTCCCACGCGGCGGCCGTTCGGGCCCTCGACCGGCTGCAAAGCCGCGGGGTCGGCGCGGGAATCAACTGCCTGCTCACGAAGGACAACGTCGAAGGGTGGCGGGATCTGGAAATCTGGTCGGAGGCGCGCGGGCTCAGAATTCAATTCGATCCCATGGTGACGGCGAAGACGGACTCCTCCCTCGGCTCCACGGCGACGCGCGCCACTTCCGAACAGCTTTTCGCTTACTACCGCGAGCTGAAAGCGCTCGGCCGCGGACCGAACCCGCTTCCCACGCCTGAATCCGAGGATCCGGTGTGCAATGCCGGCCGGGGAAAGTGCGCGGTGAACCCTTACGGAGATTTGCTCACGTGCCTCGAGGTGCGGGAGCCGATCGGAAACCTTCGCGATAAAAGTTTCGCCGAGCTCTGGGCCTCGCCCCAGGCGGAAAAGTTGCGCTCCAGAAAAGTGCGCCAGCTCGGCTTCGATCCCACCTGCGGCGACGGCGCGTTCTGCGATCATTGCCCGGGCATGGCCGGAGTGGAAAGCGGAGATCCTTTCGCGCCAGTTCCGTTCCTAATGGAAATCGCCCGAATCAAACGCGCGGTTTTCGAGGGAAAAACCGGTCTTTAGGCTTGCCGCCCGTGCTCAAACTTCAGTCGAAACCCAATCTATCCATTTGATTTTAATGGATAATCCACATTTTGAGGGTATCTCCAATTTCGCATGTGCCGCTGCGCGGTACAATAGAATAGTGGAGAAATCCGCGTAGTTGAGAAGTTTAGAACCGGTGAAGGCCTGCCGATGAAGACTAGGTAAGGCCTTCTAAATCTGAGGCACGTTTGAGGAAGAACGGTTCCATAATCACGGCTCCCGCCGTGATGCTGCTTTGCTTGGCCATTCTCGGCCTCGCGTCCTATTCCCATGCCGCGTGCACTCTCGGAACGAACACCTGCTGCCTTGCGACCGGCGGAGCGAGCGACAATCCCGCAACGAAGATCATTTGGGAGCCGGATAACGGAACGACGACGTGGAAGGACACCGGCAACTGGAATCCGAACGCGATTCCCGATGCGTCGGGCGAATCTTCCTATGTACAGTCAGACTGGCAGGTCCCGGCCTGGCCATCCAACAGCTACACACTTTCTTGCCTAGAAATTGCCTCCGGCTCGATGACCGCACAGCCGGCCGCCGCAGCCGTGACGATGGCAAATTCGACGGCCACGGTGACCATTTCCAACCCGACGGCGACTGTCACCATGACCGGTCCGCAAACCGTGACGATGAACGCGCCCGCCACCGTCACGATGAATGCGCCGACGACGGTAACTTTCAGCGCTCCGACGACAATCACCTTCACGATCCCGAGCGCGACGATCACGATGACCAGTGCGAACCCCGGCGTGACCACCTACACCGCCCACGGCATGGCCACTACGAGTACTCCGATTCGATACCGCACAACAGGAGCGCTTCCGACCAACATCGTGGCGGGCACCGTTTACTATATCCGCAATATCGCCACCAACACGTTCCGCATGGCAAACACGCCCGGTGGTGGTTCGATCAACACGACGGCGGGCACCCAGTCCGGTACGCACACCTGTTACCAGCCCATTCGCGTCGATTGGACTTCTCACGGCTTGGTCGCGGGGGACACGGTACAGTTTGGCACGGACGGAACTCTGCCGACGGGGCTATCGACAAGCACGACCTACTACGTAGCGGCTCTTCCGGCACCGACGACAAACGCTTTCTGGGTTTCGGCGACCAACGGCGGTGTAGCGATAGTGGGCGACAACGGCTCCGGCTCGGGCACGATGTACGGCTATCGGCCTCTCGTGGTGACTCTCAACTCCCACGGCCTCGCGGCGAACACGCCCGTATCTTTTACGACTAGCGGGTCGCTTCCGACGGGACTTACTCCGAGCACGACTTACTACGTAGCGGGCACGCCGGCCCCGGCCACGAATACTTTTTCCCTTTCGACCACCGCCGGAGGAGCCGCGATTTATGCAACGTCAGCAGGCTCGGGCACCCAAACGATCCAACGCCCGATCATAGTAACGTTCAACTCGCACGGTTTCGCCGCCAGCACTCCGGTGTCCTTCACATCCAGTGGTTCTCTGCCGGGAGGCTTGACCGCGAGCACTACCTATTACGTAGCCAGTCTTCCGGCGATAGCCACCAATACCTTTGCGGTTTCGACGACCGCCGGTGGCGAGGCGATTCTCGGCACGTCGGCGGGCAGCGGGACTCACACTTGCAACCAGCCCGTCATCGTGACTTTGGCGAGCCACGGCTTGTCCGCAAACACACCCGTACAGTTCACCACCTCAGGGTCGCTTCCCACGGGTCTGAGTCCAAGTACTACCTACTATCTGGCCTCGCTACCAGCCGTCGCGACGAACACCTTTGCAGTTTCCGCCTCGGCCGGAGGCACCGCCATACTCGGCACAGCGGCTGGAAGTGGAACCCATACTTTGCAAAGACCTAGCGCCATCAGCTGGACGGCACACGGCCTTGCGACCGACAATCCGGTGTCCTTCACGACAACCGGATCCTTGCCCACCGGCCTGACTGCGAGCACGACCTACTACGTAGCCGGGACCCCGGCGGCATCCGCCAACACCTTCTATGTGTCGGCGACCAAAGGCGGGGACGCCATCGTCACCTCTTCGGCAGGCTCGGGAACCCACACTGGCCGGCGCCCGCCAATCATTACCTGGACGTCGCACGGGCTCAACGCTGGAACTCCAATCAGTCTCACCACTACGGGATCTCTGCCCGGCGGGCTCTCGCCGAGCACCACTTATTACCTGACGAGCAATCCGGCGACGGCGACTAACACGTTCAGCCTTTCGGCGACCAGCGGCGGAGACGGCATCATTGGAACATCAAACGGATCGGGCACTCATACCGCCTACAGGCCAACTACGGTGACCTACAACGCGCATGGCATGGTGGCGAACACTCCGGTCCGATTCGCCGGCACCATGCCCACGGGACTCACGGCCGGCACCACCTACTACGTGACCTCGGCTCCCGCTCCGGCGACCAACACGTTTTCCATCTCATCGACTCCCGGTGGTGACGCTTTGTTTAGTACCGGTACCGGCTCGGGTATCACCCTCGATGCCTTCTATCTTTCGGTGAACGCCGAATATTTCGAGAATCAGAACCCAGGCTCGCTCGCGACCAATAGCAATTTTTTCATCCGGATGAATGGATCGAACGAGCAAACCCTGGACAATGTGGACACGATCCACAATCTGATGATCAGCAACGGCACCACGGTCTCTTTGCCCAGCGCATTTACGGTGTCCACGAGCTTCGTGATCTCCTCCGGAACCGGCACCATCAGTATAGGAGAAGGACTGAATCTCACTTACACCGGGACCCCGCTCAATATTCCCGCTTCCGCAACGCTTGAAGTGGAGAGCGGAGCGGTGCTCACCGCGATGTCTGGCATCACCGTCGACGGAGTATTGAAAATTAACGCGGGCGGGCGCGTACTAATCGGCGACACCAAGACTCTACAGGTGAACGCGGGTGGTCTGCTTTCCATGATCGGTACCGCGGGTAACGTAGCCTCTCTGGATGCGGACCAAGGCGATTCCACTTTCACTTTGAATGTCGCGGGTTCCATCAACGCCAACTATTTCTCGATTTCCCGCACGACCACCAACGGCTTGAACATCACCACGGGCGGAAGCGATACGATTCAAACTCTCTCCAACGGCGACTTCCATTACATCGCTTCCAACGGATATGCCATCACTCTAAACACGACGAAGAACCTTCCGAATCCTGATCCTAGCAACCTTGGCTTCTTCGACGATTTCGCCTACGGCAACATTCACAACATTCATGCCAACAGCTACACCGGTAACGCCGTCACCATCGACGGCCACGCGGGGTTCAGCGGAACGACCTACGAAACGGACACCGGAAACAAAATCGCGTGGGGCTCAGCGGCCTCGCCCGCCCTTCAAGTCACCAATCGCACGGCATCGGGTAGCCCAGGAAGCACCATCGCCAAAGGCGCCTCGGCCACACTGTTCGCAACCTACGGATTCTCGCTCAACCAAGCCAGCACTTCGACGGACATCACCTCCGTAACCCTGACTCTGGACGGAAACAACGTGGCATCCGATGTGAACTATATTCAAGTTTTCTCGGACCAGGGTGGATCGAATACTTGCGAGTACGACTCGGGCAGCGACACCCAGATCGGCTCCAATCTCACAATGTCGGGCAGTCCGCCTACCGCCACCGTCACCATCCCGGCGAGCACCATTACGGTCTCGAACACAACTCAGGTCTGCATCCACGTACTGCTCGCCACCAACGCAAACGCCCAGACCGACGACACGCTCCAAATGAGCATCGTCGGCACGACCGACGTCAGCAACAGCAACGGGTATTCCTTTTCCAACTCGAGCGGTCCCCCGGTCTCGGGTACCGTCTCGACGATAACCGGCTCCGCCATCAAACGCTGGAACGGCGGCAACGGCGGCGCGGGCGCCGCCAGAAACTGGAACGCGGCCGCGGGCGACTGGACGCCGAGCGGGACACCGATCTCTTCGGACGACTGCGAAATCGGTCCCGCGTACTCCTACGCCAGCATGAACGGAAACTATTCCTGCACGAACATGCACCTTGCCGATAACGGCCGGATGGGCTGGGCTGGCGGATCAAACACTCTGACCGTTCTGGGCGCGCTTACCATCGGATCGAACTACACGTTCACCAGCGCCACCAGCGGCATCATTTCCCTGGCCTCCACCGTGGCCTCTCAAAGCATCGAGGCCGAGACAACTTTCCCCGGCAACCTGGTGATCAACAATACGTACGGAAGCAACGGCTTGGTTACCATCGATAGCGACCTCACCATCACGGGCAGCCTGACCCTTACCGCCGGCGTGCTGACCGTCACCAACGGCCACAATCTGACGGTAAACGGCGGCATCACGGTCAACGGCGGCACCCTCAAGATCGATCCGGGGGCCACGCTGACCATGGGGGACGGCGACACCCTTACCGTAAACGCGAGTGGAACTTTGAGCATGGTGGGAACCGCCTCCCAATCGGCGGCTTTCCAGTGCGGAGGAACCACGACCGGTTGCTTGGTAACGATTAACGGAACGATACAAGCTCAGTACTATTCCTTCTATGGTCTCCGCGGCGCGGGCGTTAACGTGATTTCGACGGCATCGATCGATTCCACCTACCACCTGCAGAACGGAACTTTCTCCTACCCTGTCGGCTCCAGCGCCGTCCTTCTCACTCTTGGGCGTCAGGTCCCCACCAATACCCTCGACAACATGGTTTTCGAGACCGGAGGTTCCGGCGCCGCGTCTCCGCAGTCCATCGTCACCACGGCGGCGGCCGGTACCTGCACTCTTTCCAGTTACAGCGGCAATCTGACCGGGGATTCCTTCGACACCGATTTACCCTATGACCTGACCTGGCAGCTGCCTACAACGACCCTGAAGCTAACTCTCGAGGCCTCCGCTCCGACGACAGTGGATCAGGGAGATACGGCGGAAATTATTGCTCGATACGGCTTTCAGCAAACGGACGCCGGCACCTACAGCGACACGGACATCACCGCGATCAAAGTGACACTGCAGGGCTCACAAGACTCCTCCGACGTTTCCGCCGTACGCCTCTACTACGATTCCGGCTGCACCGGCAGCGGCGGGACCCAGAAAGGAAGCTCGCTCACCTTCTCCGGAAGCCCCCCGACCGCCAATTTCACCGGGCTGACCGGCATCACAATCCCTACGGACGTGAGCGCCCCGGCCAAACGATGCGTATACTTCGAGTTCGATATCGCATCCGCGGCAACCGTTGGAAACACTCTCGGCGTAAGCATCGTCAGCTCCGGGGACGTGACCAATAGCCAAAGCTACGCCTTCAACGGTTCCTACGATCCTCCACTTTCCGGCGGAACCTCTATCGTAAACGGCAATACGATAACTTGGACCGGCACGACCTCGTCGGACTGGGCGACGACAAGCAACTGGAACCTGGCGCGCCTGCCGACCTCGAGCGACAATTGCATCATTCAAGACCAGACGAACGATCCGACGATCAGCGCCTCGGGAGCGGTATGCAAGTCCGTCACCATCGGTAACGGCGTCCTCACGATCAATACCGGCCAGACTCTTTCCGTTTACGGCTCGTACACGAATACAGGAACTCTTACCCTGAACGGAACCGCTTCGCTCACCATCCGCGACGACGGCTCCACGACTACGAACCAAACACTGCAGAGCTCTTCCGCATTGACGAATCTCGCCTTCAACAAGACGGCGGGAGGCTACATTTACATCGGCAACCAAACTCTCACGATCGACAATTTCTCAATCCCCTCGGGACAAACCTTCACCTTCAACGTACGTAACGGGGAAACTCTGACGCTGCCTCAAGGCGCTACCCTTTCGTCGGCCACCATGCAGGTGGACGGCGGCGGCATCGTCAAAGTCACGAGTGGGCAGGAATTCTTGGTTTCAGGCGCCACCCTCACCACCGTCGGTACGAATGACGGTTACCCCCAATCCACCAGCAACAAAGCCAAATTCACCATCAACGGCAGCGGAACCTGGGCGATGCGCGCAACTAGTGGCACCCTCGACCTGACCGGCTTTCTTTTCGATTATCTGGACGTTAACGGCTTGCAGGTGAACGGTACGACGACCCTCTCCCACTTGGACGGCGGCCACTTCTCCAACCTCTCGAACACCTACGCGAGTGTAAAGGCGATCCAGATCAATACCTCGGGATCCTTGCCGGCCACGGCCGACTACGTAGGCTTCAACTGGGGCGCGAACAATACGCCGCCGGCGATTACCGACGGTTACTTGCTCGGCTACTCGAGCGGCTGCTCGAACCATTCAATGACCTTCACCAACTGGTGGGGCGACTTCTTCTACGGGGTGGACATCCCGGTCGCCCAGAGCAAGATTTCGACCTCGAGCTGCACGCTCACGATGACGGCGGCCGCTTCCGCGGTCGAGTTCACGGAATTCAAGGCCACTCCTTATGACTCCAAAGTAATCGTCTCGTGGACGACCGGTTTGGAGATCATGCATCAGGGCTTCAACGTTTACCGTAGCGTTACGCCCGATGACGGCTTCGTTCAGGTGAACGCATCCCTCCTGCGCAACCCCCTGGCCACCGGCACGGTTCACGGCAGCTATCAGTTCTACGACGGAAGCGTCGTGAACGGAACCACCTACTACTATAAGGTGGAAGACATCGCCGCGAACGGAAAGCGCACGCTGCGCGGCCCCCTCGCCGCGACGCCCGATGCGTCGCTTGGAGCGGCTCCAGCCCCGAGCTCCGGCTCCATCGTTGCGAACGACGGCATGCCGGCGCCCGCGACTCCGGCTCCGACCCCGGGAACTCTCGTCGGCACCGAAAGCATTCTAGCCCCCGGAGTCACGCTGCTCACTAAGACGAATCACTCTTTGCGTCTGAAAATCGACGTGCCGGCAATCGTCCGTAACCCGTCCGATCTGCCGCCTTACGAGCAGGTTACCATTCCCGGCTACTCTTCCACGACGATTGCGAATTATCCGGAGCTGCCGGAACGCACGATCCTCGTTGAGATTCCGGCCGCGGAGACGGCGGCCTTCCGTGAAGTGCGTCGGACCTCGGCCGTCATCAACAACATCGACGTTTCTCCGGCCCGCGCCTGGACCGTGGTGAACGGCTCTCTGGTGCCCCAACCGCTTTCGATCGACGCCGCCTTTTACGGAACGAATCAGGCCCTCCCGTCGACGCCCATAGTGCTCGGCGAAGTGGTCCAAAACCAGGGACTCAGCTATCTGCCGGTCACCATCAAGCCGTTGAAGTACAACCCGGTCACCCGTGAGGTGACGGCGCTATCGCAGATTGTCATCGACATTACCCTCGCCGGAGTTCCGGAATGGAACATCGGCGGCGCCGAAATGGCGAGCGGCCCGTGGGGGTTCGAGGGCGCACTGAAGATTCATCTCAATCAGTCGGGACTTTATCAGCTGAGCTATGATGAAATCGCCGACCTCGGCCTCGAGGGCCCCTTCGACGGTGCAAACGTCGCGAAACTGCGGCTGTACAGCTCCGCCGGAGAGCTTCCGCTCCAGGTGAATTCCGCGGACGGATTCTTTTCGACGGGCGATTCCATCCGGTTCTTCGCGCCGTACTTCGACAACGCCTTCACGGATCGCAACACGGTCATCCTGGTCGTAAGCGCTTCGAACGGAGCCCGCATGGCGTCCGTGCCCGGAGCCGTTACGGGGGTGGCCAGCAGCCAAGCCTCATATGATCGGCGCGTTCAGGTAAAGCAACCCGGCTACGGGTTGTTCCAGGAATCCTATGGCGCCGATCTCGAGCACATCTTCTGGGGCGGCATTTACTCGCCGCCGCAGACGCCGGGGCACGAGCGTTTGTCGACGGACATCTCTCTACCGGGAATAGCGGGCTCCGGCACCGTAAAAGTGAAAGCTTACGTAAAAGGAAGCCCGGGAGCGCACATTCAGAACCCGAATCACCACGTTCGCCTGTTCGTGAACAACTCCACGACCCCGTCGGGAGACATCACCTTCCAGACGAATTCGAGCCAGGTGCTCATCTTCAGCGTTCCCGCTTCCTATTTCGTCGACGGTCTCAACACGATCGCGCTCGAAGCGGTCGGAGACCTCACGCCGGGCGACTACGACTTCGTGAACATCGAGAAATTCGTCGTGGACTACCCGCACCGCTGGTTCGCGGAAGGCGGCTTCGCCGACGTGATGAACTACCAAGCCGGCAAAACCCTTTCGATCTCCGGTTTCCCCGCGGAAGACATCCAAATTTACGACATTACGGACATCACCATGACCGGCGTGCTCACGGGCTTCGACGTAATCGACAACGGCGCCGACGGATACGGCGTGGACTTCGGAACCGTCAGCGGCAACTCCGTGCGCGGCCGGCGCTTCATCGCGGTCGCCGACTCCGCGGTTCTCTCGCCGTGGTCGCTCGAATTGAACGCGGGTAGCAACCTTCGCGGCACCAATCAGGGCGCCGACGTTCTTTATGTCGGCCCGAAAGCGCTCCTCGATGCGGTTGCCCCGCTCGCGGAGCTTCGGGCCGGCCAGGGCTTCCGCGTGAAGCGGGTCCGTCTCGAAGACATCTATCAGGAGTTCGGCAGCGGCATCCGCTCGCCGCTCGCCGTGAAGAACTTCCTGGCCTTCGCCGCCGCCAACTGGCAATCCCCGGCTCCGAAGTACGTGATCCTCGTAGGCGACGCCACTTTCGATCCGAAGAACCAGCTCGGTTACGGAACCTTCCCGCAGGCTCCGCTCCACCTGAGCAAAGGCCACTACGTCGACTACGGTGACGACAACTGGTTCGTCGCTCTCGGGGACGAGCCGGACGTCCCGTCCATGGCTATCGGACGCATTCCCGGCCGTACGGCGTTCGCCGTAGGAACCTACGTCGCGAAAGTTCTCGCGTACGAATCCGGCTCGGCCCGCCCGTCGGGCGCCGCCGCCGCGAAGATGATTCTTGCCTCCGACACCGACCAAGTGGGCGGCGAGCACTTCGAAGAACGCGCCGATACGCTGGCCGGCCACCTGGCGAACTGGAACAACTCGCTCCACATCACCCGCCTCTCGCGCGTGGTGCTGGGCGATGCTCAGCTCAAAACGGGACTCCTCCAAGCCTTCCAGAACGGCGCGAGCATGATTCATTACATGGGCCACGGCGCCGAGGACCGCTGGGCGGGACCGTCGGTATTCATGAACGCCGACGCGGCCGGCCTGGTGAATACCACCCTTCCCGTCGTCATCGCGATGAACTGCTTGAACGGCTACTACTACGATCCGGATCCGGCCTTCATAAGCCTGGCCGAGAAGCTGCTGTTCAATCAGGGCGGCGGCGCCATCGCCGTGTGGGCGTCTACTTCGCTCACCTCCCCGGACGTTCAGGCTCCGTTCCAGCTTTCGCTCTATCAGATCATCGCCGGCAACCCGGGCATCCGTCTCGGCGATGCCATCCGGCTTGCGAAGATTGCGGGCGGGATCAATACCGGCACGGCCGAAGTCGTCGGTTCCTGGAACCTGCTGGGCGATCCGATGATCGAGATGAAGATTCCGGCCAAGACCGACGGCTCGCTCGGCATTGCGACGAGCCCGGTGGAGAAGCCGACGGCCGTCGAGGAAGAGAGCGCGGCTTCGGTCGGCGGCTCATGCCTCGCGGTCCACCGCAAGGACGGCGCTCCGACTAAACCGGATCTCGGCCTTGCGGTTCAGTGGATTGCGATCTTCGGCTCTCTGATTGCCGGCCGCTTCATCCGGCGGCGGCGGGAAAAGTCCGGCAAGCTCTAAAGGAACTGCCATGAAACTGCGGTACGTGTTCGCGGCGATCTGCTCTCTCGTCCTCACGATTGGCTGCGCGAAGAGCCAGTCGGGCGCGATTGCGACGAGTGAAATCTACATTTCGGCCTACGTCGAGGGAGACTCCTCCTCGTCGGTAACCTGCTACGTATCGTTGCGGGTCGGCGGAGGATTGGGCACCTATCTGGAGCTGAGCGGATCGGACGAGCTTTACTGCGGCGATGGAACCCATACGGTGGCGATGGCCAAAACGACCGATCTTCTCGGTATCGTCGAGTACTCGGTTTCGAGTGGTCTGACGTACAATCCGGGGGCCACTTACACGGTCACCTTCAAACGCTCGGCTTCGGAATCCCATGCCTCGACTGCGGTTCTTCCGGCCGCGGTGGCCATCACCGCGCCTACCGCCGGGGCGAGCCATACGAAGAACACCGCCCTTGGCGTTACCTGGACGGCGGGCACCAGTGAAGGGGTTCGCCTTGGCTTGTCGTGGGTGAGCGGAGGAACCAGCTCTAGCCTGGAGAGAACGGACAGCGACGACGGTTCTTACACTTTCATCGCCGCCGATACCCAGACGTTGGATACGAATAACACGAACGTTTCGGGAAATGTGATGGGCACCGTTTCGGTCACCCGCTACGTTTCGGGGACCGCCGCCACCACCGTGAAGGGCGGCTCCATCGAGGCCCGCCAGAAGAAGACGGTCGCCATCACGCTAGTCGATTAATTTCCCGCGCAAACAGGCCCGGTCGCGCTACAGCGGACTTTGGATACGGTCGCTACGCTCCCTTGGGCCAACTTCGCTTTCGACGGAATTTGAGGAGGAGAATGGTGGGTCTGTGCGGGGTCGAACCGCAGACCTCTTCCATGTCAAGGAAGCGCTCTAACCAACTGAGCTACAGACCCACATCTTTCGAAGGCTCCGCTTCTCGTTCACCCTTTGTGTTTGGTCGCGCCTGGCGACCATTACACTAGCTGCCGTTCGGCAGCGGGCCAACTGAGCTACAGACCCTCATGAACTCAGGCTTGACCCAAGTCAAAGAAGGCCCAGACTATAGGGTAAGTACGCGTTTTTGAAAAGGGCCTTCGACAAAATACTTGCGATTAGCCCCGTCTTCTCAATAAGATAAGGCACTTGTTGTGCCGATTCCCTGGAGGTTCTCATGGGCGACAGTATGGTTCACCTCACCGATGCCACCTTTACTACCGAAGTCGAAAACGGCTCGGGCGCGGTGCTGGTCGATTTTTGGGCCGAATGGTGCATGCCCTGTCGCGCGCTCGCTCCGATTCTCGATGAACTCGCGACGGAGTATCAGGGAAAAGTGAAGTTCGCGAAAGTGAACGTCGACGAGTGCCGCGAGGTTCCCTCGAAGTTCGGCATCCGCGGAATTCCCACGCTCATTCTTTTCAAAGACGGAAAGAAAGTCAGTGAGCTCGTGGGCAATCAGCCGAAGGATCGCATCAAGACGCTGCTGAACGGCGCCTGATTCCTCGAATGGAGTTTCCATTCGACTCGCTTCAAACCATCGAGTTTCTGAAAGCGCACGTGGCGCTTTCGCATACCCATGTTCTCGACGTCGGCGCCGGCAAGGGACGCCTGATAGACCCGCTCGTGGCGGAAGGGGCCGAAGTCTACGCGATCGATGGCTCGCCCAAGGCGGTCGAGGCCGCCCGCTCCCTGGGCAAGACGGTTCACCTCACTAAAGCCGCGGAGCTTAATCTCGAAACGCGCTTCGATACCGCCCTTCTTTCGATGTCGGCTCACCACATTCACCCGCTTTCGCATTCGCTGGAGAATGTAAGACGCCACCTGAGGCCCGGAGGCATCTTGGTCCTTGAGGATTTCGCTGAAGAAGAGTGCGATGAAGGCTCCGCGCAGTGGTATTACGACTCGCTCGCGTTACTGCACGAGCCCGCGGAAGGATGGCCCGCCGATCCCCTGGCCATCTGGAAGCGCGAGCACACCGACGACCACCACCGGTTCAACACCGGCGCCGAAATCAAGGCGCTGATTCAAGATAAATTCAAGATTCGCCACTTAGAGCGCGGGCCGTATTTCTACCGATACCTCGGCCGAAAAGACACACAAGTGCAAGAGCGGCTATTTATCGCCGAGAAAAAGCTGATCGAAGCCGGAAGAGTCCGGCCCTTGGGCTTGAGGATTGTGGCCGAAAATACCGCAGTTCCGTGACGCAGCCTCCATTGCCGGGTTCTTCCCGTCCGCTCATGGTTTCCATAACTATTTGCGGAGGAATCCCATGAAAGTACTCATTCTCGTCGCCGTCGTTTCGGCAAGTGCCCCCTCGTTCGCGAAAGACACCCACTGCGAGGCCAGCTTCGTCGGCAAAGACAAGAGCGGAAGCACCATCTCGACACCCCTCGCCAAGCCCAAAATTTTCGAAGTGAAACAAAATATCGACGTAAAAGACCAAGGGCCCGGATTCCGCTATCAGGTGCAGAAGGGAACCCGAAACGTCCATCTCGAGCTAGCGAACTTGAAGGACGGACCGCGAACCAAGTTCACGGGCGTGGTCTCTTTCGAAAAGACCGTTCGCATCTCGGTTCCCGCGCGCGGATTTTACAAGGGGCTGCGGTTGGAAGAGTTGGAGCTCTCCTGCCGCGATGAGGGCTCAATCATCGGACCCATCACTCCCGACCCTTGAGGGCGGAGTTCGTGGCCGGAAAAGCCTAGAACAATTCAAAGGACAGATTGGATAGGTAGCGTTCCCACACCTTCGGCATGCTTCGCTGGCGTGTGAGACCCAGCCGGCCCGGAAGCCAGCGAGGCGCGTGAGGCGGACGCAAAAGTTTCTGCCCCGCCTCTTCGGGCGTGCGATCGCCTTTGCGTTGGTTGCACGGCATGCACGCCGTGACGATGTTCTCCCAGTTCTTACGCCCTCCCCGAACCACCGGTACCACGTGGTCCAAAGTCAGCTGGCGCTCGGGAAAACGTTTGGAGCAGTATTGGCAGGTAAAATCGTCGCGTAGATAAATGTTGGTGCGCGAAAACCGGATGATTGGCGGCCGGCGCTTGAGGTTCACCCAACGACGCAACCGAATGACCGCCGGAATCCGGAACTGGCTGGACACCGAACGGACCACCGTCGTGTGCTCTTCAAGGATTTCCACTTTGTCTTGAAATACGAGGCAAAAGGCGCGGCGCCAGTCCACTACTCGTAAGGGCTCGAAGCCGGCATTCAAGAGTAAGCAGGTTTCCATGCGGAGCGCTCCCTGTATTGTAGGAAACCCGTCACTGAAAAGGCAAACCCGACTTCAGTTCCACCAGGTCTCCCAACACAAACGAATAAAACTCCATGGGCGGCAATTCTTGCGGGGCGCGCAATTTCTGCACCCGGGCAAGCGAGCTCGTCTCTCCCACGAGAGTGACTTTCACTTCGCCCAAAAGAACCTTCATCATGTGGAAACTACCGGCCGTTTGGGCCTCTACGACGGGGATATTGCGGAAGACTTCTAGAGTGTCGCCTTCCCGCACTCCGTCGCGGGCGCCGATATCGACAAAGTATTCCTTCGGCGGCTGGGGCTCGTTGGCCTGCATGGCCAAACGCCTAGCTACTTGAATTATAACACCTTGCGTCGCAGCCTGGGCAGAGGCGGCAAGGGTAAGGACCAAAATCCCAAGGAGTTTGAGCTTCACATTAGACTCATCGGCAGAATGTGGAGTTTTCTTCACTTTCGATTCGAGCCTGGGAACGGACGACTTTCCCCCTACTCCCGGCGATAATCTCGCCCATGGGAAAAGCGTTTATAGGGCTTCTGCTGATGGCCTCCTCCCTCTTCGCGGGCGAGGTCCCCGCCGAACTGCGGGGAAACTGGCAGGTGGAGTCGCTGAGCTGCGGCGGCAAGCCGCTGTCCAAAGGCCTTCGCGCCCAGATCTCGAAACCCAACGCCCTTCTTTTTCACCTCACGAAGGACAAGGGCTACTCGGAGTGGAAGAAAAAGAAGTGCCGCTACAACGTCTATTACGAGTTCGAGTCCTCGGGCCCCGGAAAGCTTTCCGGAAGACCGACGGGCGAGACAAAGTGCGATCCGAAAAAATGCATGCCCGTCTGTGACACGCAAATTCCGATTCGAGTTTCGGTCCCCTTCGATTTTCAGATTAAGAAGAAAAGGCTGACCATCAGCTCCTCGACCGGACTCGAGTGCATCCTGCAAGGGCTTCCTCCGCCAGCGGAAGCGAAGCTCATCAAGCTCAAGTAGATTTTTTCTTCTGAAGGCTGTTGTAGATTTCTTTCGAGGCGACGCCGAGGCGCTGGCCGACGGCCTTGGCCCATTCCTTCTCAGGTAGCAACCGAAGCGCGACTTCCTCTTCCCAAACTTCGCTCGACGCGATTTCCTTCGGGCCGGGATCGAGCGCCACGGTGAACTCCCCAAGCTCCGGAATGATCGAGGAATCGAAATCGGCGAGAGGGGCCGCGACGAAAGTTTCGTGGAGCTTCGTCATCTCGCGGCCGATGCAAACGCGGCCGCGCGGAAATTTTTCTTTCAGCTCGGCAAAGAGATCGCGCGCCCGGCGGGGAGATTCAAAGAACGCGACCGTGAGCCCGAGCGCCTGCGCGCCCGTCAGCAAATCGTCCCGCTCCGATTTTTTGTCGGGAAGAAAACCCAGAAACAAAAACCGATCGGAATCGAAACCGGAGACTGAAAGCAACGTAGTGGGCGCCGAGGGACCGGGTACGGGAATCACGAGCGCTCCCATCTCCCTCGCCTTCGCGACGAGCACCGCGCCCGGATCCGAGATGCCCGGCATGCCTCTATCGCTCACGAAGCCCAGATCCTTGCCTTCCTGCATCAGCCGCAAAGCCTTCTCGGTCGCGGCTTTCAGATTGTGTTTGGCGTAGGAGTGCATCTGCTTGCCCTCGGAAGAGATTCCGAGCAGCTCGAGAAGCTTGCCCAACTCGCGGGTATCTTCGGCGAAAAGGATGGGCAGAGACTTCAGCGTCTCCACAGCCCGAAGCGTCACGTCCTGTAAATTACCGATGGGCGTTCCGATCAGGTATAATTTAGGTGTCTTCTCGCCCATTTTCCGAAACCCCGAACGACAATCAGGAGCTTTATGATTCTCCGAGCCAAGAACGAAGGCGAAGTCCTCATTCTCGAATTGGAAGGCCAGCTGGACTTCGAAACCACGCTGCAATTCCAGGAGACTTGTACCTCACTGATTCAAAAGAATGAATCGCAAAAGGTCGTCTTCAACATGGAGAAGCTGAAGTTCGTGGGCTCCTCGGGTATCAACCACTTCATCCGAATCATGAAGGACTTCAACTCGCCGAAGTTCGCCAAGCGCAAACCGAAGCTCTGCAGCCTCTCGACGGAGTTTCAGCGCATTTTCCGCGCGTACCAGGCGGCGAGAAATCCCTTCGACATCTTCGAGAACTTCCTCCAGGCCGTCGCGGCCTTCGATGCTCCTCCGCCGAAGAAAACGACGCGCGCGAAGCGCGGAACCGCCTAAAGCGGATAGTCCTTAATCTTCAAACCAAACCTCTCCGGCCAGCGGCCTAGCACCCACGCGGGAAGCTTCGGCGGCACTCCGACTATTTCCACGAGCACGACTCCGGCCGGCCGCCGCTCCCTTCCCTGAACCCAGAGCGCGAGGCGGTTGAGTCTGCGTTTCTTCGCCCAGTTCAGTGCCTCGATGGGGCGCCAGCCCGCGCGGCTCCTTCCCCGCACCTCCACGACGACGAAGCCTTTCGGTCCCTCGGCGAGAATGTCTATCTCGCCGAAAGGCGTTCGCACGTTCACGTCTCGGATAAGGAGTCCCGATCGGCGCACGTATGCGCGCGCTATTTTTTCAAACCGGAGTCCAAGAGAAGCTTTTGCGGTGGAGGGGCGTCTGCCCAAGATTTTGAATCGCGCGGCGGTGGTCGGGGCTTCCATAGCCCTTATGCCCTGCAAACCCGTAGCCAGGATAAATGGCGTCGAGGTCAGCCATAAGGCGGTCGCGATAGACTTTCGCCACGATGCTCGCGGCGGCGATGGAGACCGACAAGCGGTCTCCGCCGATGACCGTATGCTGAGGAATGGTAATCTCGATGCGGTCTCTTCCGTCGATGAGGACCGCGTGAGGCGCCGGCGCAAGAGATTCGACCGCGCGTTTCATCGCGAGCCGGTTC
Organism: uncultured Pseudobdellovibrionaceae bacterium; assembly: GCA_964653655.1. Taxonomy (GTDB): domain Bacteria; phylum Bdellovibrionota; class FAC87; order UBA2466; family UBA2466; genus CAZZHG01. Next base: position 22,828 of record CAZZHG010000026.1, on the reverse strand, counting down.
GCCTGCAGAATGTTGATCGAGTCGATCTCCTCGACGGTCCCGATGCCGATGGACCAAGCAAGCGCGCACGCGCGGATTTTTTCGCTGAGGATTTCGCGTTTTTCAGGATCGAGTTGCTTGGAGTCGCGGATGCCATCGGGGTATCCGCTTTCGGGAAGGATGAGCGCGCAAGCGACGACAGGTCCGGCGAGACAGCCTCGACCCACCTCGTCAATGCCGGCTACAAGTAGGAACCCTTTTTTTTGTAATTCGGTTTCGAGCTCCCTCGTGGGAACGTCAGGACTTTTTCTCTTCTGCTTTAGCCCCACTGTCCTTAGCTGCTTTGTCTTTGGTGTTGGTTTCGGTCGTGGTAGCGGCTTCCGCGACGGAGGCTTCGAGCTCGGCGGCCGAAGTTCCCTCGGTGACGAGGTCTTCGAATCCGGCGGCTTCTTTCAGACGGGCTTTCTTACCGCTCAGAGCGCGCAGGAAGTAGAGGCGCGAACGGCGGACCGAAGCGGAGCTTTCCACGACAATCTTTTCGATCGCCGGGGCGTGCAACGGAAACACACGCTCGACACCCACTCCGGAAGAAATCTTGCGCACGGTGAACGTGGCGCCGGGATGATCGCCGCTCTTCGGGCTTCGGCAAAGGACGACGCCCTTGAAAATCTGTACGCGTTCCTTGTCGCCTTCCTTGAGGCGCACGGACACGCTGACCCGGTCGCCAACGGCGAAGCGGGGACGCTTCTTCAATACGGACTTATTGATTTTCCCGATAATCGCGTTCTGCACGGTCGATCTCCTAGAAGGGCGTCACCATATTTAGAACGGCCCATGAGGTCAAGCGGAAAGTATTGGTTTTTCCCCAGGATTCGGGTAGACCTAGGCCAACTTTCCTACACCGTGAAGGAGGCCCCTTGGCGGAAAAAGCCACCCTAAGACTGCGAATGTCCCAGGCTGACGCCCACTACGGCGGGAATCTGGTCTCCGGCGCCCGGCTCATGGAGCTGTTCGGCGACCTGGCCACCGAGCTTCTTATCATCAAAGACGGCGACGAAGGGCTCTTTCGAGCCTACGAAAGCGTGGATTTCCTGGCTCCGGTCTATGCGGGAGACTACCTCGAGGCCGAGGCCACCATCACCAAGGCGGGCAATACCTCCAGGACGATGGAGTTCACGGTCCACAAGGTCATCGAGGCCGAGCCCAAGGTCAGCGCCACGGCCGCCAGAGTACTCAAGGACCCCATCCTGGTGGCCAAAGCCAAAGGCACCTGCATCACCCCCAAAGAGCTTCAGCGGAAGAAGGGGGGCTGAATGGAAGGCCTCACGTACAAGAAAGCGGGGGTCGACACCGAAAAGGCGGCTCGCATCCTGGGCGCCTTCGGGCAGTACCAGAAGACCCGCCCCCGGGACGCGAACGTGGCCTCCGGCATCGGAGGGTTTGCGGCCTGCTACGACCTCGGCACGGTCCTGAAACAATTCGAGCACCCGTACCTGGTCACCTGCTGCGACGGCGTCGGAACCAAGGTGAAGCTCGCCCTCGACTGGAATCAGATCGATACGCTCGGTGAAGATTTGGTCGCGATGAACGTGAACGATCTTCTTTGTGTCGGCGCCCAACCCCTGGTGTTCCTCGACTATTACGCGTGCGGCGCCCTTCGCGAAGATCAGCTGCTTCCGCTTTTGAAAAGCATTCAACATGGTTGTGAGCTTGCCGAGTGCACGCTCACGGGCGGCGAGACCGCCGAAATGCCCGGCATGTACCAGGGCGAGGATTTCGATCTCGCGGGATTTTCAGTCGGCGTAGTCGAAAAATCGAAAACCCTCGGCGCTCACCGGGCGAAACCCGGCGACAAGCTCGTCGCGGTCGCTTCCTCGGGCCTGCATTCGAACGGCTACTCTCTCGTGCGCCGGCTGGTCGAACAGGAAAAGCTTTCCCCCGACGCGAAGGCTCCCTTCGGCGGCGGAACGTGGCGCGAAGTGCTTTTGAAACCCACGACGATCTATTGGAAGCACGTCAAAGGGGTGCTGCCGAAGATTCACGCGCTTGCCCACATCACGGGCGGCGGCCTGTACGAAAACCTTCCGCGGGTGCTCCCCGACGGAAGCCGCGCCGTCGTCGATAGCGCGCGCTGGGAGATTCCGCCGCTCTTTCAGTGGCTGCAAAAAACCGCGAAGATCGAAACGCGGGACTTGCTGTGCACTCTCAACGCGGGCGTGGGCCTCATTGCCGCCGTCGCGCCGGAGGAGACCGCCGCGGTGAGAAATCACATTGAAGGCGCGGGTCTTCGCACCTGGGAAATCGGCCACCTCGAAGCCGGCTCCGGAAAAGGCGCCGCCGAAGTCGTCTGGAAATGAAGATCGCAGTTCTCGCCTCCGGACGCGGCTCGAACTTCGCGGCCATCGCGGACGCCGTCGCCCGCGGCGAAATTCCCGGGGCCACTCTCGTAGCCCTCGTCTCCAATAAACCCACGGCTCCGGCGCTGGATGTCGCCCGAGCGAAGAACGTTCCCGCAAAAGTCGTCGACTATTCCTCGTTCAATAAGGACCGCTCCGCTTACGAAGCGGAGCTGAGCCGGGTCCTGGAAAAACTCTCGCCCGATCTCATCTGCCTCGCGGGGTACATGCTCATTCTCGGAAGCGACTTCGTGAAAAAGTGGAAGGGAAAGCTCGTCAACATTCACCCCTCACTCCTGCCGGAGTTTCCGGGGTTGCATCCCCAGAAGCAGGCGCTGGAAGCGGGAGCGAAGAAGACCGGGTGCACCGTTCACTGGGTGACGGAGGAAGTGGACGCTGGACCGACAATTGCCCGAGGGGAAATCCCGATTCTCCCCGGAGACACGCCGGAAAAAATCGCGGAAAGGCTCCTGCCCGTCGAGCACACGACCTACGTTCAGGCCCTCAAATTACTCGCGAAGAAAAAGAGCTGATCAACCCCAGAAGCAGTCGTCCCGGTCCCAGCGCAGGCACATGCCGTTCACGCTGTACTGGCCGCACTTGGGAACGCACGTGGGATAAATCCCGCAGAAGTCGGACATGTAGTTGTTGCACCGGCCTTGAATCGTCCGGCTGAAACATTGGGGAATGCAGGCGACGCCGGGACCGACGTCACAGTAGTCGGGTCCCCGCTGCGTGCAGCGCCCGATCGGGCTTCTTTGCTGGCAATAAGCCACGCAAGTCACCGGGGCCGCGAAGCTTTGGTGGGTCAAAACGAGCGCGAGAGCCAAGAACAGAAGCCGCATGAGATCTCCTTGAGGAGCCTCAGATACTTTCGAAAGCTTCCGGATGTCAACGGCTTGGCACTCGAACTGGCGCTAGCGGAAGAACAAGTACAGCAGAGACGCGAGAAGAAGGGCCTTCGCGGTGGCAATCCAGATCCACATGCCGCGCGTGATGTTGCCGTGGCGGTGACGGAGGCCCAGGCGCGAAATCGGTCCGTAAAAGACTTCCGAATCCGAGCGCTTGCCCCCTTTTATGACGACGAAACTGGGTCTGATGGTTTCCATAACCCCTCCGACTCACCGTTAACACAAACGCGAGAACCGGATCAATTGGGGCGGACGAGGGCTTCCCCGTCGGTGGTGATGTCTCCGGCGGCATTTCGCGTACTTACGGAGACCGTCAGGCTGCCGTCGGCGTGAACTTCCTTGATCTTGCCTTCGCAGGTGAGCTGGTCCCCCGGGAAGGTGACTTTGCGGAACCGGGACTTCATGCGGCCGAGTGAGTATTTCCCCTCGGGGAAATGGAACAAAACGTAGTCGGCGAGAAAGGCCATGGAGATCATGCCGTGGGCGATGACCGAGGGGAATCCGGCTTCCTTCGCGAACTTGGGATCGAGGTGAATGGGGTTGTTGTCGAGGCTCGCCTCCGCGTAATCGCGAAGCTGCTGCTCGGTGATGGCCGGCTTTTTCAGCGGCGAAAGCAATTGTCCCTCGGTGAAGCTCACGGTTTGGCTCCAACCACGCCCTTTACGACGAATTGCGTGTGGTTTCTCACGGCGATCCTTCCGCCGCTTTCGATGGTGCTTTCGAGCGAAATGAAAGTCATCCCCGCGCGGGCCCGCATTCCCTTCAATGTCGTCGTGACTTTGGGCTTGTCGCCGACGACGAGCGGGGCGAGGTACTCGTACTCCTGGTCCGTGTGGAGCAGATTGCGAAGATCGACGCCGCTTCGCTTGAGCCACTCGAACTCACCCCAGCGGTAAATCGTCGGGTAAGTAGGAGGCATTCCCTTCACGTGATCGGAGGCGGTGGCTTTGGCGAGCGAGCGCATCCGCTCCGTCGACACGGCTTCCCATTCGTACGTGATGGGAGTTTGAATATTGGGTTCCTGGGACATTCCCGCTCCGCTTGCCTAAGGCATTTCGAGGTGCCTACAATGCCCTTGGAACAAATCCTAATCAAGAGGAAACCCAATGGCTTGGCGTGCTTGGACGCGTTGGTTCGGCTTCGCTCTCTACACGACGCTTTTCTTTACGATCCCGCTCTCCATCCTCTGGGGCTGGAGCGGATTGGCCGTGGGCGTGGTTACCTCGCTTACGTTTCTCTTCTTTCTCGCCTGGAATGCTCCGGAGAGGATCGTGCAAAGGCTCGGCGCCCGCGAAATTTCCACCGCCGAATCGCCCGCGCTTTCCGCCCTCACGCGCGAGTATTGCCGCCGCCTCGGCACTCCGTTGCCCAGGCTCTATGTTTTGGAAACGCCGGCGGTGAACTTCGCGCTCTTCGGCCATACCCGAAAGCGCGGCGTGCTTCTCGTGACCAGAGGGGCGCTCAATACGCTTTCGCGGGAAAGCCTCGGAGCGCTGGTGGCCCGCGAGCTGACTTATCTTTCCTTCGGAGAAACCACGCTTGAAACGACCCTGAGCGAGCTGCTCTCCCTAATCGACGGCCTCGTGATGCCGAAACGCGCGAAAGGCGGGCAACCGGCGCCGCGTTTCTATCCGTTCGGGCTTTTCGTCCGTCAGCTCTTTCTCTATCCGTTTTGTCTGATTCCCGGATTCCTGCTTCAGCGCAGGTACTCGGCGGCGAAGATGGATGAAGCGTCGCTTCGGGTTTCCCGGGATCCGATGGGGTTATCGGAAGGCCTGCGGTGGATGCAGGCGCGCTACGACAGAATTCCGCTCAACGTGCCTTTCAGCGCCAGGCATCTGTTCCTGCTTCCGCCGCCGGCATCCGATCCGCTGGCCAGAGTGTTTTTCTCGGGGTCCGATCTGGACGAACGGGTGCGCTCGGTCGAACGGCTCAGAACGCCGGTCACGCTCTAGAATCGTCATCCCAGGAGCGAAGCGACGTGGGAACTTTGGCTTAGGCAAAGCGGACATCCCCGGCAAACTAGCTTGCAACGGCCAAAGTTTCCTTCGGCTCGCTTCGCTAGGCCTCGGAATGACGAACTGGTTCAGTTCTTTTCGTTGGAGGAAGGCTCGCGCTCTTTTTCGACGGCGGCGACTTTGCTCTTCATCTTCTTCGAAGTATCGGCGTCTTTCTTCGCGGCGGCGAGCTCGCCGGCCTTCCGGTAGTTGGCGGCGGCAAGCTCGTACTCCTTCTTCTTCAGAAGGACGTCACCCATGTGCTCCAGGATGACGGGCTCGTCGGGCTGCTTCTTCATCGCCGCTTCGAGAGACTGCTGAGCGAGATCGTACTTACCCTGCTTGTAGTAAACCCAAGCGAGGGAATCGAGGATGTAACCGTCTTCCGGGCGAAGCTCTAGGGCCTTCTTCACGAGCGTTTCCGCTTCGTCGAGGTGCTCGCCCATTTCGGCGTACGTGTAACCGAGGAAGTTCAATGCGTGAGCGTTCTTGTCGTTCGCGGCGACGATCTTCTTCATGTTCTCAATCGCCTTCGCCCGCTCGCCAAGCTTGTCGAAGAGCGCGCCCTGGAAATAGAGGAGCCGCTCTTCCGTGGGGAATCTCTCGAGACCCTTGTTCACGGACGAAAGCGCCGCCTTATAATCCTTCTTGTTCTCGTAGAGAGACGCCTGAAGATCGTAGAACTCCGGAATCGCCGGATTCTTTTTCACGAGCTTGTTCGCGAAATCGATGCCTTCCTTCAGCCGGTTCGTTTCCCGGTAGATGAACCCGACGTGGAGCATGGAGTCCTTGAAGAAGGAGGAGCCGTCGCTCACGCGCTTGAATTCCGCCAGCGCCTTTTCGAGGTTCTTCTGCTCTTCGTAAATCGCGGCGAGATAGAAGCGAACGTCCGCCTGGGGCTGTTCTTTCAGAATGGCCTCGAAACGCCCTTTCGCCTCGTCGTACTTTTTGAGCTCGAAGTAGATGAGGGCGATCTTCACGCGCGCGGTGTAATCGTCGGACTCCACCTTCTCGTACTCGACGAGCTCGTCGAGCGCCTTTTCGAACTCATTCTTTTGCAGATAGAGCTGAGCGAGCCGTTTCTTGAACCGGCCGGACCCCTGGATCTTGTTGTACACGACGATGGCCTCGTCCACTTCGCCGAGCCGTTCGTGGAGAAGCCCGAGCGCGGTACCCGCTTCGACGAAGGAAGCCTTCAGGTTGAGGCACTGATTCAGATCCTTCTTCGCGTTTTTGACGTCGTTGTTCTCGAGGTAAATTTTCGCGCGGTAGAAGTACGCCATGTAGCTGTCCTGGTTGGCGTCGATGGACTTCGTGAGGATCTTCACGCCCTCGTCGAAGTTACCCTGCTCCGCTTCGAGGATTCCGAGAAAGAGCGGCGCGCGCTTGTTCTTCGGATTGAGCTTCAAAATCTTGCGGTACTGCTCCTTTGCTTCGTCGAAACGTTTGAGACCGGCGTAGATGCCGGCGAGATTCGCGCGGTAGTCGAGGTTGTTCGCCTCTTTCTCGACGGACTTCTTGCCGAGCTGCTCGGCGCGGTCGAAGTCGCCGAGGCGCAGATACACTTCGGCGAGCTGATGATTGAGGTAAGCGTCTTCCGGCGATTGGGCCAAAGCTTTCTCGAGCAGCGGGGCGGCGACTTCGTACTTCCCTTCGAGGGCGGCCTGACGTCCCTTGATGTACGAGAGATTCGCGCCGGCGTCGATAGTGGGCTCGGGGCCCGAGGTCCCCGACTTAGTCTCCGTGCCGGAGTCCATCTTCGGTTCGGAGAAGATAGGCTCGTCGTCGTCCATATCCTCGGCTCTCGCGGCGCGTGGCGCGGCGGCGAGGCAAAGGGCTAGGGACATCAGCCAAAGGACGCGATTAAAGCGGTGTTCTGGTTTCACGCTCCTCTGATCGGATCTTTCGAGCCTGGCATTGAGGCTCTAGAGGAGGCTTGGGGAAGCGTCGGAATTACGGAGTGTTTTTAGCCACTTGGCGGTCACCAGTGCGGGATTCCATGCGGTCTTTGAGGCTTTTCAGAAAGTCTTCCCAAAGTTGCTCGTACTGCTTCGAACGCTCGGCGTAACCGTAGGGATCGATCGCTTCGGAGAGGGTGCCCTGCCCGGCGCCGACCGAAATGGTGCCCACCAGCGGAAGCTCGAAGTCCGTCGCCGCAAGCGCGACATGCACGCCCGGCTTGGCGGCATCGCTGTTCCGTTTGGCCGCCTCCTGGAGCATGCGGCGGCCCGACCAGACGAACTCGGCGACCGTGAAGAAGCTCGAGTTCTCGGCTATGCAGGCCTGGAATTCCAAATTCTGTTCGAGATCGTCGCTCTCGAGCTCGGCCTTGGCTTCGAGCCGGCCCACGAGGGACGCCCACTGGGCATCGCTATCTCTGGTTTGCTCGCAGAAAATTTCGACGAGGGTCGCCGGGCGTTGGCCAAAGGCCGACTCCGTGAACCACGGTGAGAAGAGAATGAGAGAAAGAATAATTCTGATGAGCTTCACGTTCCGCCTGCCTCCACCAAGCTAGTCCTCGAAACTTCGCCGGCCTTTGGTACTTGCAACGTGCCGCGAACTTCACAGGAACAGCTACTGCGCTCCCGCTGCCGACCAATGCGAGCTCCGTGCCAGCTTGCGCCCGCACGAAACCCGTCGAGGAGAGCGGGCGCGGTGCCCTTTCTCGTCCCCGCCGCCGCCTTAATCGTCACTTGAACATCCTTCCTAGGTAGCTCAAGGGGTTGTAGGACTTCATGAGGCTTCGGGCCACCACGGGTGTCGCAACCGTGAACAGGGATAAGTTGGGATCGAGAGAGCGGGCCACCCCTTCGATGAGCAGGCAGCTTCGCATCATCATCACGTAGCGGTTGGGGATGTGCAGACCGTTATCTCTCGCGATGGAGAGCAGCTGCTGGATCATTTCGTCGAGGCGAAGCTGGGCGACGCCTTTCGCCTTCGCGTCGTCGAGAAGAGCCTGGATCGCGGAGTCGAACTTGGCGAAGTCGGTTTTCTTCGACGGCTCGCCCAGCTCGAAGAGATGTTTCGCGAGCTTGTCCCGATCCCTCTGCAGCACGGCCATCACCACTTTGAGGAATTTCTTTTTGTCCTCGGGCTCGAGCTTTCCCACGAGGCCCAGGTCGATGAAACCAATCGTGCCCTCCTCTTCCATGAAGAAGAGATTTCCCGCGTGGGGATCGGCGTGAAAAAAACCGTGATCGAAAATCTGTTCCAGCACGGCGGTGAGCGACGCCTGAGCCGCGTTTCTGGCCACCGTCGAGCCCTTGCGCAAATCGCTCACCTTCTTCCCCTGCATCGGCTCGAGCGCAAGCACTCGCCGGGTGGTCAGCTGCGGATAGCAGTGAGGGAAAATCACGTTCGAGGAACCGAATAGCTTTCGGTAATTCGAGTGGAAGCGCTCGATGTTCTCGGCTTCGAGACGGTAATCGATTTCTCTCAGCGTCGCTTCTTTGAAATCCCGGTACATCTGCAACAGCTGGAGCTTCGGATAGATCAGATTGAGCGGGTGCACCACCGCTTCGAGCAACGCGAGATCGGCGACGACCGTCCGGCCGACACCGGGCTTTTGCAATTTCAGGATCACGGGGGTGCCGTCGGCGAGCTCCGCTCGATGGGTCTGGCTGAGGCTCGCCGAAGCAAGCGGCGTGTCTTCGACCTTGCGGAGCAAATGGCGCAGTTTTTGTTTGCCGAACTCCTCGCGGAGCAATTTCTGGATTTCCTTGAAGGCGATGGGCGGCACCCGATCGAAGAGGATTCGCAGTTCGCCTGCGACCACCGGCCCGACCACGTCTTCGCGGGAAGCGAGAATCTGCCCGAGCTTGATGAAGGTAGGGCCCAGCTTGGCGAACGCCTGGGCCAGGTTCCTGCCGAAAGCAGCGTCGAATCCGATGGGCTTGAAGCCCGGAACGTTCGCAACGGTGAGACCCTTTCTGCCCGCCTCGATCCCGAGGGAGGCCAGGGAGCCCGCGACGCCATAGGTCGTGAACCAGAATCCGATCTGTTGGGACCGCACTCCCATGTCGACGGAGCGCCGGATTCCCAAGCCTATTTTCTTCAGAACCTTCATCTCGGGTCTTATCGGCCGTTCGCGGCCTTAATGGACCCTTTTGCTTTCGCGGCGCGCCCTTCGTAAAATGAACCTATGGAATCTCTCAGCAGCTTCTGGCAGATGGTCGTGTCCGTGGACCCGGAAAAAATGAAGGCGCTGGCCGGTCAAAACATGACCTTCGCCCTCGCCCTCTGTTTCGTCTCCGGAATCCTCACTAGTTTCACGCCGTGCGTGTACCCGATGATCCCGATCACGATCAACATCTTCGGGCGTATCTCCCAGAGGCACCAGCGGAGCCGTTCCTTCGACTTCCACACGTTCGGGGTCGCCGCCGTTTACGTCGGCGGCATGTGCGTCACCTACTCGATCATCGGCCTCGTCGCCGGAATGACGGGATCGCTTTTCGGAAAGCTGCTGCAAAGCCCGGTGATGCTCGGCTTTCTCTGTCTGCTGTTTCTAACGCTCGCCCTCGGCCAGATGGGCCTGTTCAAAGTCGCGGTCCCTTCTTTCATTCAGAACAAGCTCACGTCCATCGGAAACACGGAAAATCTCCTCGGGATCTTTCTCATGGGACTCATCTCGGGTCTCATCGTCAGCCCCTGCGTCGGGCCGGTCATCGGCGGGATTCTCGCGTTCGTTTTCGAATCGTCGAACGCGATGAAGGGGACTCTCTATTTCTTCAGCTTCTCTCTCGGCCTCGGCCTTTTGTTTTTGCTCATTGGCGGATTCTCGGGACTATTGAACCGCTTGCCCCGCTCGGGCTCGTGGATGACCCGCGTGAATCTGTTTCTCGCCGGTCTCATGCTCATCGCGTCCGGCTACTACGGCATTCTGCTCGCCCGCCAGATGGGCTGGGTAAAGCATGACGTGAAGCAAGCCGCCGGCTCTCAGCAATGGCTCACCGTCGAGAGCGATGCCTATGCGCAGGCCGCGGCCCGCAAAGCCGTCATGGTCGTGGATTTTACGGCCGAGTGGTGCGCCGCCTGCCACGAGATCGACGAGCAAGTGTTCCGCAATCCGGAGGTTCAGGAGGCCATGAAAAGCATGGTGCTGCTCCGCCTGGACGTGACCAACGACTCGCTCGAAAACGAGGCCCGTTTGAAGAAATATGGGGTACTCAGTTTGCCCACGGTGCTCTTCGTGGATCGCAGCGGCAAGATTCTCGCCCAGCCCAGAGTTCACGGACTCATTCCTGCCGCGAAGTTCCTAAGTGTGATGAAATCAGTAGATTCCGGCCCATAGTCATCTTTTTATTAACTTTCGCCGATCCGTTGTACGGAGGATTGGCGAGTGTCCGTCCGCACGTTTATCCACAAATTGCTGCTCGTGGCCATCACTGCGTCGACCGCGGTCGGGCTTTTCTTTGCCATGGCGTGGTTGCTGGGCCGAAAGAGCGGCTTAGAGGAGCGCCACCGGTACGATGTGGCGGATGCGTCCTCCGTGGTTCGCTCCATTTTCGCGGCTGACTTCCCCAAGAACGAGCAATTCAAGTCCGAGCTCAGTCTCTTGCGCGGCACGAACAGACTCGACCCGACGAACGAACAGCTGATCGATACGCTCATCCGAAACAGCAGCGCTGAACTGGACATGCCGTCGGGAATCCTTTGGTGTCTCCTCTTTCAGGAAAGCCGTTTCAATCACCTTACGGGCCTCGACGAGGACCGGCGCGCGAAAGGCATCGGCCAATTCGCGTACTTCAGCTTCCACGAGATTAACCACAACCTCGACCGCTTCACCGACGAGAACCTCCAAATGTTCATCAAGGTGCTCGGCTGGGACATGCGCCCGATAGCGCCGCTGAAGGACCGGCTGAACGCTCCGGCCTCCTACTACTACATTCCCACGGCCGTCACGACCTCCGCCGCGTTTCTGAACAACCGCTACCACCAGCTGAGACGGGTCCTGGACAGGAAGAAGATTCGTTACTCGCCCGACGTGCTCTGGCTCTACTCCGCCATGGCATACAACAAGGGCACCCGATCCGTCCTTTCTTTCTGGAACAAGTCGCTCGCGCGGGGAGGCAAGAAGGAAGTGGAACGACTGCTGGTGGAACCGGGCCGGCTTTTCGAGTCCCTGAACCGCCAGGAGCGCTTCACCCAGAGCTTGGCCCACATCTGGCCCATTCAGACGGCGGAAAAGTACGCCGAGGAGCTGACCCGGCACATGAAACAGATCAAGGAATGCTCCGTGGATCCTGAAATCGCCAAGTCCATGGAACCCCGGAAAGGCGGCGCCCCGAAGTGAAGCCCTGGCGCAAAAACCAAGTGCCCCCCGTAACGCCGACCGAGACGCCGAAACTGCGCCTCGTGACCGGCGGCGAAACGGCGAAACGCCCGGGATCCGCCTCGTCCTACGGACTTATATTCGCGTTCCTCGGGGTCGCGGCCGCGGTAATCGCCGTCATCACCTACTTCTCGCCGAGCAACCGCTGGCGCTGGGAAACGATGAGCGGGACGTTTTCGTCCCTCGAGGAAGCATACAAAAAGGGCGGCATGCAGAAGTTCCAGGAGCAGAAGGCGCTCCTCAAACGCTCGGTCGGTGATGCTTTGAAAGAAGGAAAGGACCAGGCACAGGTGGATCTCGCGACGAACATCGCGGTCTATCTCTTTCCCGACGCCCTTCCCTCGGAAAATTTCGAGAAGCCCGTGGCGGAGGAGATGTGGGGCGAGACGTTCACAAAGATTGAGAAGGCGCCCCATACGGCGGAATCGCGCGTGCTGTTCGAAGCTCTGCGCGCGGACATTTGGAATTACGAAATGGTCGATCGCGAGGATCCGAAGCTGTCGGCCCCCGCGAGGCAGGTCATTCAGATTTACGACACGATAAGCGCTCCATGAGGATGTAGTGAGAGATACGCTCGAATACGGACAGCCCACGAACAACCGGCTAATAGCCGCGTTGCTCCTTTCGATCGCGATTCACGCGGCGGCCGTACTCGTGCGTTTTCCGCAGGAAAGGGCCGCCGTCGAAGCTCCGATCCCGATTGAGATCGCCGACTACGTGCCTTCGCCACCCCAAGTACGTCCCGCCCCCGCGACTCCCGGCGTGAAACCCGTAACCAAGTCGAAGGAGCTGGTTCAGACCGAAAAGGCGAACGAGCAAGAGGATCCGAACGCGAAGTTCCTCGCCGACAAGAGCCAGAAGGTCGAACAGCAGACCAAGGCCCGCATGCAGGGCCAGTTCAAGACGGGCGGAGACAAAGCGAAATCCGATACGGGCGGCAGCACCACCGAGGAAAAGCCCGCGGGCGAGCTTGCCGGGACTGAAGTGGCCGATCCGGACGGGTTACTGCAGCAGAAGGCCAAGGGCCGCAAAGATTGGAAGAAGCTTACCCTGAAAGATCTGGGCATGGGCGGAAGCGGACTCTCGATCGGAGCGAGCGACGACTTCCTGAAGGACGTCGTCGCGGGCGATCGCACGGTCTTGAGTACGAAGGAAGTGAAGTTCTTCTCGTACCACTACCGCATCAAGGAGTTGATCCAGCGTTTCTGGCGGCCGTCGGTCCAAAGAAAGCTCGCCCACGTCTGGGGCGCGGGTAAACAGATTCGGCAGGACGAGCTCACGACGAAAGTTATGGCCCTTCTCGACGACAGCGGAAAATTATTGAAAGTGAGCCGGGTCGCGAGCTGCGGGATTCCTGAAGTCGACATCGCCGCGACGGAAGCTTTCGAAGCGGCGACTCCCTTCCCCAACCCGCCGAAAGGCATGGTCGAGGACGACGGCCTCGTGCGCCTCTACTGGGACTTCATCGTCACGTTGGAAACGGGGCCTGTCATTCAGTTCCAGAACCCTGGTGCTCAGCCGCCGGGCCGGGCGCCTTAAGCGGGAATTTCCGCGCAACCTTCCTTAGGAAAGTAAACACGCTCCCTATCCGGAAACCGTACCGCCTTCTGAACTCTCCTCAAGGAGAGCTGGCCGGGCCTCGTTACGGGCTTACTTCACCCGTCCGGCCTCCCGAGCCAAGCTTCCTCTGCAGTTGAATCAGCTCTTCGACCTGACGGCTGATTTCCGCGGCCTGGACTTCATCTTCCTTGCGCTGAGCTTGCTCCCGAAGCTTCGTAACCGATTCCTCGGCGGCGTAATACGCTTTTCTGTCTCCCACCATCGGCGCCAGATCCTGAATCATTTCTGCGAACGGGACTTCCGCGTGCTCGCCCACGGAGATAACGTACTCCCGCGGATAGCCGACCGCTTTGCGGCCCTTCCTGACTTCCATGGTGAGCTTGATCTTGGGCCCATTGTCCGTATAAGGCACAAGCTTGAACTGGAGTCCGTCCATGGCTCCGGTTTCGATGAGATGCTTGCGCACGTTCTCGAAACTCAGAACCTTGCCCGCTAGCCCCGGGATGGCCTGAAGAATCTGCGCTTTACGATCCAGCGAAAATTTCTGACCGCCGCTCGTCGATTCTTCCTTAACGCCGAACGGAGGTTCGGTACCGCCCGTCGCGTAGAGCTGACTCAACACTTGCTTCGCGCCCGCGAAAAGCTTCGGGTCCTTGAAGGTCGAAACCGCTCCGGCCTTAACCTCTTCGGAACCCTCGTCGAGAGGCTTCATTTCGCTGCCGTAACCCACCCTCACGAGAATCTGCGCGGCGATTTCCGGAACTTTTTCGGCCGCCGGCAATTTGATGGCGGCGAAGTCGGGAGCCTTAACTTCGAACTTTTTTTCCAAGACGCACGCCTGATTCGGATCGAGCGCGACCGTGATCTTTTCGATTCTCTCCAGCAGAGGATCGAGCTTAAGGATTGCCGACGAAGGGGCATCCCAATCGGAGAATTCCTGATCCACTTCGGCGTAGTCGCTCTTCGGATCCTTCGCCCGTCCCCACTCGTCGCCGTGCTTATCTCGCAGGGAAGCCAGGAAGTCGTGGGCCGGCTTAATCATCATACGAATTTGATGAATCCGCTGAAGGTCCCCTTCGCTCCGGCTATCCTCGAGCTGCTTTCCGGTGAACAAGATTGCTTGCATAATCTGATTAGCCATCTCGCTCGAGTCCTTGAGGCGAGGAAGGATCGATCGGTCCAGGCGATTTTCTTCGGATGGAATTTTCCACATCAGATTGCCGGGGGTGTCCGGTCCGATGGTCGCTCCGAAGCGGGGCTTCGGCACGTTGTATCCCTGAATGATCGCCATCTCCTTCGAACCATCGTCGTATCGCTCGGCTTCTATTTTTCCCGGATCGAGGCGTTGTCCGTCGGAGATAATCCGCTTGGCGATGAGATCGAAGGCGTTGAGCTCCTTACGCTTGGCCGCAGGCTTCGTGGCATCCGGCAGGTAGGAATATTTCCCCTTCGCCTTCAGCGTGGACTCGACGATGGCCGCGTCCTCGGCGGAGAGCTTCAGGTCGGTATCCTTGACGATATATTCCCACTTCTCGACGAAGCCTATGCAAAGAAGCGGGTCGCCCTTGCAGCCCTGGACGAAAACCGAATCCAGCTTGCCGTCTTTGTAGTACGGAACGAAGCGGAACTCCCGCTCGGTCATCGGGCGATCGTCGAAGAGTTTCGCTTTATCCACCGTCGGGCAAGCTCCCGGCTGTACCGAGTGGCCTTGCTGCTGCCCCATCGTCTGGGCGGCCGAGCCGTCCTGGCCCGAATCGTGAGGATCCTGCGCAAAAGTGAGTGGTGCCGCGACAAGCGCGGCAAAAGATAAGGCGATCGAAACCGTTTTAAACTTGAACATGCACTCCCCCAAACCCAACTTCCCAGGCATCGGAGAGGTTGCAATCACCGCGCCACGCGCTCCCGCACGGAAAAAGGCGTGTACAGTTCGTGCGTCTGACTAGGTTGGCGCCAACGTAAAAAGGGTGGGCGTATTCCGGCGGTCAACTCTCGTCGGAAAGTTCGAAGGCGACAGGCACGATGAGGGCCCGGCGCCCTCCTTCCACGTGCCACCCGCGGGCGGCTTCGAGAGCCGCTTCATCGAGGATAGAATGACCCGAGGAAGCATCCAGGAAAACTGAACTGGCGTTCCCCTCTTCGTCAAACTCGACACGGATGCGGGCGGTTCCTTCCCACTCCCGCTCGATCGCTACAGCGGGATAGGGAGGGGGTCGGTTTCCGACAGAGACTACCGCGTGGAGGCTACGCCACTCGGGGGCGGACTCCTTCCCGATTCCGGCGGAGAGTTTCTCCACGCCTTGTCCGCCCTTGGCCACCTTGGAACCGGGGCTGACTCGTACAGGGGCCACCCAAACAAATGGGATCGCCGGGGCGACGATCTTCTTCTCGGGGATTCGCGCCCAAGCGAGGAGCAGTCCGTGGGCCACCGCGGAAATCAGACACGCTATGAGAAAAGGTCTCAAGGTCCCAGCTCCAAATGGTACGGAGGCAGCTTCAAATCGAAGCGGACTCCTTCGGTGCCATCCGACAAAAACGAGCGAAGCGCAGGCCCCGAGGCGGATCTGTCGGCCACCCAAAGGGTGGCGCCGTCCCAGAGCACTTCCTGGAGATTGTACCCCGAGGACTGAATCCAGACCTTCGTGAATCTTCCGGACGCGGGATTAAATTCCACTAAACGGGTAGTGCCGCCCGCCGCGATGACCGCGACCCCTTTGTCGGCGGCGAAGATCTCGAAGTCGATTAGGTCGCCGCCGAGATCCGCCTCGCGGACCACTATCTCCGCCGTGCCCCCTACCCGCTCGATTCCGCCGTCGAACGTTCCGAGGCCCAGCTTCCCCGCGGAGCCGACGTAGAGCGAGCCGTCAGGGCCGGCTTTCAGAGCGGTGACGGGATTTAGAAAGTTGAGCTTCAGCTTCGCGGTGATCATGTCAGTTCCGAGATCCACCCGAGCGACGTAAGACGCATCCGTCGGTACCCAGCCATGAGCCGTATCGATACGCTGGACGACGACGTATAGGTCAGTCCCTTGCCGGCGCATCCAGGTCATTTCCGGATAGCCGTCCCCATCGGCGAACTCCGAGAAGTCGACGCCGTTGCCGATATCGTTTCCTTCCGGAAGGCCCACCTTCAACAAAGTCTTGCTCCGGAAGCGGCTCACGTACGCCGTTTTATCGTCGAGGACGGCGATGTCCTGCGGATTGGTGCCCCGCCCTACCGAAAACTGCGAAGTGGTGGTTCCGTCCCGTTCCACTATCTGGATGTTGTCCTGTCCCAGGCGGTTCACCACGTACCGCCTGCCGAGCGCCGTCCGCACCACCGCGTCCGAGTGAATGGGAACTTCGGGAAGCCGTGAGCCGTCCAAAGGTTTCACGCCAAGAAGAAGCCCCGACGTGTAATCGGAAGCGGCGACCAGAATCTCGGGATCTTTTCCCGGTTGAAGCACTGGGCCGCCGCCGGTGCGGATTCTCCCGCAAGCCGAGAGGAGCAAAAGGATGACGAGAATACGCTTCATAACGAGTACCTCCAGGAAAGATAGAGCCGCCGGCCCGGAGCCGGATAGCCAAGATATCCGGTCGTGTTTTCCACCGTGCGAAACGCCCCGGCGGAGCCGTCGACCGTGAGGACATCCGTGAGATTGGCGGCCTCAAGCCGCCAGTCGCCGTACTCCTTCGTTTCGACGGCGGCCTCCAGAGCGTGCTCGACCAAGGACTCACGGCGTTTTTGGTTTATCAGGTCTTCGTAGAGCTCTCCCCAAAGGGTCAGCGAGTAGCCGAGACGGAACGCACCTCTCTTCCACCCCAGCCGATTATCCGCGCGCCACGTGGGACGATAAGGAAGCTCCTTGCCCTGCCAATACGAAACGGAACTCTGGTTTTCCGTCGCCATCCAGCTAAGAGTTCCGCCCGCGGAAAAACCGAGGGGCAGCGAAACGTCGGCGGCAAGCTCCTGGGAGAGAATCCGGCTGCGCCCCACGTTCACGGCAACGCGCGTGAACTGAGAGTTGGAAAGATACGTCACGAGATCCCGGGCCCAGGCGGCCGACAAGGTGTAGCCGACTTTCATTTGGCCGATTTGAGCGTCGAAACCCGCCTCCGCTTTGTCGGCGGTTTCGGGCTTGAGATCCGCGCTGGGCGACAAGCCCGAGGGCGAGCCGTGAAGCTCGGCGAGCGCCGGAACGCGAAAGTGCCGGCCGAGGTTCGCTCGCACGCGAAAGCCGGGGGACGCGCTCCAAACGGCTCCGAGACGAGGGGAAAGTTGCGGAAAATTTCGGGTCGGCGCGCCGGCCGCGGGGAAATGAGAGAGCGAGGCGAGAACTCCGGGAGTGACGAGTAGGCTTTCCCGCCGCCAATCCGCGGTCACCCCTAGGTTACCTTGCCACCGCGAGCGGTTCGACCGGTAGCCGTCGGAACCCGAAACCAGAAATCCGTCCCAGCCGAGACCGGCCGTGGTGCTCCACCGAAGCCCGAGGCCGTCTCCCTCCCAGCGGCTCCGGGCGCCGGCGGAGAGCGACGTGGATCTATCGAGGGAATAGTTCGTCGACAAAGTACGCTGGGGGTCCTGAAGCCTTTGCCAGTCCCCTCGAAACCAGCCGTGCCCCGTCCAATCTCCGGAGGCCGCCTTCACTCCGAGCACTTGAAAACCTTGCGTGAGATCGGCGGAGGCCGGAAGCTGCAACGGCCCCGGAACTTCGGTTCCGGCGAGGCTCGTGAGCGAGAACGCGGACCAGTTCTTCCCTTCCACCGACGGAAGCACCGAAATCCGGCGAAAGCGGTTATGGCGCCGCCGATCGTAGCGGTCGTCGTTAGGGTTGAAGGGTGTGCCGTTGTCGTCGAAATAGAGAAAGTCCTCGTCGGAAAGAATTCCCCGGACCGTGACTCTCGCGCCCTCGCTGAACGGCGCCGCGATGGCCGCTTCGCGAAGCCCGTAGGCTCCCGCGCGGACTTTCGCCTGATCGGAAACGGCGCCGGAGAGCCGGAAATGCAAAGCACCGCCTAAACCATCGGAGGCGAGCGCTATCGGAACGCCGGAAGGAAACACGTCGATTCTCGAAAGGCTTTCCAAAGGAACGGCGGCGAGCTGCGAGGACTGATACTCGGCATCCGTAAGCGGCACGCCTTCCAGAAAGTAGCGGTTCTCTCGAGGGTCCTGTCCGCGAATCAGAAACTGCGGCTCGCTCCCCTCGCCTCCGCTACGGCGAACGGCGACCGAAGGCAGGCGGGAGACCGCTTGGGCTATAGCCGTGGCTCGGCTCGCCTCCACTTGAACGGACTCCGAGCTCGCCTCGCCGCTTTCCGCCGGGCGCACCCACGCCCGCCGCCCAACAACGCGCACTTCGGGGGCGACCTCCACGGGCGAACCGTGGGCCAAAAAGGCCGAGCTCAGCAAAAGGAAAGAAACCAAAGCCACTACCGCCTCCCTCGAGCGGACAGAGATAGACACGCTCTTCGGCAGGTATTCGGACTCGAGCCGGGTTGCTCCCTCCTTCCCAGGCACGAACCCAGTGGATAGGACCCATCAATCGCTCTTACCGCTGCGGGGCAGTTCCGGCTTTTCACCGGATTCCCTAACCGAAGCTCAACCTTAGTACCTGAAAGCGCTGGGAGGATCAAATGGAGGGATGGCTTGGAGGCTGGTCTTTAGGTATGGTGGGGAGCAAAGGAGCTCCTCATGGCCGAAGTCACCGTAACGCTGGAATTCACGCCGAACCCGAACACGCTGAAGTTCGTGGTGAACCAAAGTCTGATGCCGAAAGGCGCGGCGAACTTCACCACCGCCACCCAAACGGCGCATGCCCCGCTCGCGAAGGCGCTCTTTTCCGTGTCCGGCGTTCAGGCCGTCATGGTCGGCACCAATTTCGTCACGATCACGAAAAGTCCCTCGGGAAACTGGGACACGCTGGCCGAAAAGGTTCCGGCGACGCTGGAAAGTCATTTGAAGGCGGGTAAGCCCGTGTTCGATGCGGAGTGGAAGGCGGAAGGCGCGCCCTCGCCGGGATCCGATTCCGCAATCATCACGCAGATCCGCGACATCCTCGACCGGGAAATCCGGCCGGCGGTCGCCATGGACGGCGGGGACATAACTTTTCACAAGTACGAGGCGGGCGTGGTCTATCTTCACTTGCAGGGATCTTGCAGCTCTTGCCCGAGTTCGGTGATGACTTTGAAGATGGGAGTGGAGTCGCGCCTCAAGGACGCGATTCCCGAAGTGCGCGAAGTCGTCCAGATCTGACGAGCCTTCCGAAATTCAAAAGCGCGACCAGGTAGAGCGCCGCAAATCCGAGTGCCCACGGAGTTCCCGTGCCGTGCACGGCGGAGCAACCGAACGCGCCCTTCGAAAACTCATTGCGCGGATAGAGGTAGGTGATGCCCATCTTGTCGTCTTCCGTGATGCGCGCGTTGCTCTTTCCGCCGACACTGAAATACATAAGCGAATCGCTCGCGGCCGAATGCCCGAGCCCCAGCATGTGCCCCATCTCGTGGGTGAAGGCGATGCGCAGCTGCTCGATTTCCATCGTGCTGATTTCCGCGCCGGTTCCCACTTCCGAATTCAAATAGATCGCGGCTTCCGTGAGCGGGCCGTTGATGTTGCGAAGGGAAGTCGCCGCCGGCACGACGTCCGCCGACCCGATGGCGGTTTCGAAGTTCGGCTCGCAGAAAACGACGGGAAGCTGGGTCGCGGTTCCGGCCTCGAACTGCGCTGGCGTTACCGTTGACGGAACCGGCGAGCGCACCATGGTGAGCCGGCTCGTCGGCACCTGATTCCAGATCGCAAGGGCCCGATCCACTTCCGCGTAAAGCTCCTCCTCGGGGATCGTGCAGTTGTCGGGGTTCACGTAGACGACGAGCGGATCGCCTTCCCACCCGTCGGCATTGGGAGCGATGAGCGTCCATCCGAAAACGGGGGAGCTGAGAAGGCAGAGGGCAAGAAGCAAACGGCTCATAGGTAGATTCCCAATCCGAGCGACGCCTGATAGCTCCGCCGAGTGGAGCTGGCGATGGAAAGAACGGTCAGGTCGGCGTTCGCGCAAACCTTCTTCGAAAATTTGATTTCCAATCCTAACTGAACGGTGGCGAGAATGACGGTGCGGGTTCCGCCGGGAACGTAGAAATCCGACGTGCCGGTGCCGTTACTCAAATCGATGGTGGCCGCGCTCGTCACGATCCATTGCCATTCGATGCCGGGCCCCGCCCGCAGCCTCAACCAGGAGAACACGGGAACGAGCAGCGGAAAATCCGTGTGGAACGTGAAGAGCTTCGAGTTGCCGTCGACACCGCTGTACCAGGGAATGAGCGTCGACAACGCCGGCTCGATATAGAAACCCTTGCCGATGCTGAATCCGCGGCGAAGGCGCGCGTAGATCGAGTAGTGGCTCACCACCGACTGATCCGCCTCGATGGCATTGGCTCTGCCGACGATGTTGTTGGAAAAGAGCCCCACATCGAGGGCGAGGAAGTTCGCACCGGACCTGGCACCGAGACAAGACTTGGCCATGCCTAGGGCCAGGAGCGCCCCGAGAACTATCCTCGAATGTGAGGGCATATATCCATGCTACGGGACCGGGCAGGACCGAGTAAGACCCCGCGAGTCATAACCCCCGGCAAAAGTTTGATAAGATGGGGATACTTCGGGGGAAATATGCCACGACTCAGATCTTCTGCTTGGGTTTTTCTGGCCTTGGTGATGCTCGCGACACACGCGATCCCCGTTAACGCCCGCGCCGCGGACGAAGAAGAGGACGAAGGCTACCTCACCGAAGAGCCCGCGAAGAAGGATGAGAAGGAAGCCGACCCGGCCAAGCCGAAAAAGAAGAAGCTGCAGAAGCGCAAGTATTTCACCGACGACAGCCCGCGCACCGACGCCGGCGTCTTCCACGTCGCCGCCACTTTCGGCGGCAACATGTACATCGAGCCCGAGGTGAACAACTCGAACCTCCCCACGGGCAACTTCCACAAGGATTTCGGTTTCGCCGCCGGCGTGACCTTCGACTACGACTACTCGGAGCTCGACGAGAACATCCCGCTCATGCTCCGCGGATTCGTCGGTTACAAGTACGTGCTGAGCTCCGTCCACGTGGCGACTTTCGACGGTATCGTCCGCCGCATGTGGAAGTTCTCCGAGAAATCCAGCTTCGGTCTCGGTTTCGGCGGAAGCGCCGCCGTCTGGTACCGCGTGGAGCTCACGAGCTCGACGGGCACCGTGCTCGCGAACGAAGAGATCATTTTCCTTCCGTCGTTCATCATGGAGGCGGGCTTCGACTTCAACCCGTTCATGATCGACATCCGGCTGCTCATCAACCGCATCAAGGGCGATTCGAGCATCCTCGGCGGCGAGCTGTACTTCGGCTTCAGATTGTGACGTCGGATGAGGTCAGCTGCGATCCTATTTTCCCTTAGCCTCGTCGGCGGAATTTCTCTCTACGCCCTTCTCCGGCGAACACCACCAATAGAGGTTGAGATTCTTGACCTGCCCACGACCGTTCAGCCCGGAGCCGAGGTTCGGGTACGCATCCGCCTGGTCAATAGGTCCAATCGAACCCTGTTCTTAAGGCAAGCATGTAGCCCCTTGCCAGAGCTTTCTATCGAAAGCTCGGCGCTGGCCGTGATTGCGGATGACGTGCTTTGCTCCGCGACTGATGGTGGCCCCTTTGTACTTCAAACGAGCAACGAGAAAACCCACCCGCTCAGAATGACGGTGAAGAAGGATGCTCCAGCTGGAAGACACCTGCTGCAGATTAGGATCCCGCCCCCCTCAGGTGAAACCGGGGCAATAGAAAGCTCAGTCTACGCTTTCGAAGTGCGGTAAGCGCTCTTACGGGGAGGCTGGTGCCCTCTGTCCGGCAAAGCCGTCCTAGACACCGCAAGCTTCGACCGTCATAAGAATGAAGACGAGATGTCCGTCGTGCGCCGCGAGTGGTTTGCCTCGTCCTGTAACCCGCAATCCCCTGGACAAACGGGGCGCCGGCTATATCCTGCGCCCCGATGCCCCGCAGACATTGGAAAAATCCGGCGAGCGCTCTCGTGATTTTATTGCTCGGCTTTGGAGTGGCCTGCGCGCTGTTTTTTTTGATCAGCCTTATCCGCTCGCCCATAGGGCGAAACGCGCCAGTATTCGACGGCGCGAACCAGAAGCTCGATCAGATTTTCGGCAAGTAGGACTTAGGCGGCGTCGGGGAGTGGCGCCTTAAGCGGCATCCCGGGCGAAGCCCCGCAGAACCTGAGCGACCTTCTTCACTTCGCAGGGCTTGATGAGATAATCGCAAGCTCCAGCCGAAAGCGCCTGAAACACGACGCCCTCGTCTTTGAGCCCGCTGAGGATTACGACCTTCGGAGGATGGGGCAATTCCGTCATGATCCGGTGAGTGGCTTCGATGCCCGATAGCTTGGGCATCACGATATCCATGAGAACCAAGGCCGGCCGGTGCACGCGGCAGGCTTCGATGGCCTGGAGCCCGTTGGACTCGACGGCCAGTATCTCGAAGTCGCCCTCGAGACCCGCCACCAGTTCCTCCCGCAGGCCTTCGGCATCTTCGACAATGATGAGTGTTGGTTTCATATCGTGAGTTTTGCTAGATTGCCGCGCTATGCCGAAAGTAAATTTCGGAATTCGTGGGGCTATCTGCCTCTTGTTCGTTTTTCTACCGCTCCACAGCCTGGA
>CAZZHG010000025.1:0-55877 GCA_964653655.1 uncultured Pseudobdellovibrionaceae bacterium | reverse complement strand
CAGAGGTAGCGGTACATGCTGCCGTGGACGGGCTCACCATGCTCGTCGAGGCCGGTGCGCCAGGTGTAATTCCAGAGACCTCCCCAGTCCGCCTGCTTCTCGAAACAAACGACTTCCGGAATCTTCGCGCCCTTTTCCCGGGCGGATTGGAAGGCTCTCAGCTGAGCTAGTCCGGAGGGACCGGCACCGATAACGGCAACTCGCATAATTAGGCCACTTTCTTCAAGAAATTGGCCCGCAAACTAAGAAATTTGACGCTTCGTGTCAATACAGATCGCGTTGCTGCTCCGTAACCGTTGTGGAGCAAAACATCCGCTCGGAATGTTCGCGTTTTTCCCGGGAGTTACACGTTTGCTCCTCCCCAACGGGGGAGGCCGCAAGCGCGCTCAGGATGAGCCCGAGTACCAAAGTTAGAAAGATGAACCGTCCCATAACCGTCCCTCACCAGGTCACGCGGTAAGAACGGGGACTTCGGGTCACGAGGTCGACAATAAGGAGGAGCTCTGATTATTTACGCCCATGCGATGCGGATGGGCGAAAGACGAGGCACACGCGGTTTACCACGACAAGGAATGGGGCCGGCCCGTCCACGACGACCGCACCCTTTTCGAGTTTCTGATTCTGGAAGGCGCTCAAGCCGGGCTCTCGTGGTCTACGATTCTTGCCAAACGCAACGGTTACCGCAAAGCCTTCGCCGGTTTCGATCCGAAAAAGGTCGCCCGGTTCGATGCCGCCAAACGGCGCGAGCTGATGAAAAACGAAGGCATCGTCCGCAACCGCCTGAAGATCGAGTCCTCGGCGACGAACGCACAAGCTTTTCTCGCGGTTCAAAAGGAGTTCGGAAGCTTCGACAAGTACATTTGGGGCTTCGTCGGCGGAAAACCGATGATCATGAACCGCCGCACGCTGAAAGACATTCCCGCAACGACCCCCGAATCGGACGCCATGAGCAAGGATCTCAAAAAGCGCGGCTTTCGCTTCGTGGGCTCGACGATCTGTTACGCGTTCATGCAGGCCTGCGGCCTCGTGAACGATCATGTCCAGGACTGCTTCCTCTACAAGAAGCCTTAGCGTCTTGCTCAGCCCAGAAGAACTTGCTTCACCCGGAAGCGCACGATCTTGCGGATAAGAGCGAGAGGAACCCGTTTCCCCAAGGGAAAGCGGATGGTACCGCGCGAGGTCTCGTAACGGGACAGCTCCTTCTTGAAGACTTTTATCGGCGAGGAAGTGGGAAAAAAACTGATGTGCGCTTTGAAGGCGGCGAAATGAACGAGATTCTTTTCCAGATGGAAAGTGGGAATGCCGTAGGCGATCTTTTCGGTCGCCCCCGGCGCCGCCGCCCGGATGGTCTTTCTAATCGCCTTTAGCTCCTTGCGCACCGGCGGCGGAAAGGAGGCTATGTAGCCGTCGATATCCTTGAAGGCTTTCATTTCGTTACTTCGCGAGAAGGTTCTCGAGCTTGTCGAAGGAACCGGTCCAGCCCTGAGTCATGCCGCCTCTCGCTTTGAGAAACGTGTCTAGCTCGGCCGGCGTGACCTTGCCGTCGGGTTCCCAGCAAATCGTGACCCTCGTGCAGCTCGGGCCTTCCGCCGTGAGAGTCACCGTTGTCAGCATCGTCTCTGGCCAAGTGGGAGCCATCGGATGCCGCGAGACTTTCTCGTTCTCGTCGCAGAACTGCTGCGTGTAGACGATGCGGTCGGGCTTCGTGATCTCGATATAGTCGGCCCGGGAGTACATCGTCAGCTTGCCGTTGGTCAGCGACGAGAACGTGCTTCCGCCGGGGCGGATGTCAGCTTTGTGGAACTTCAGCGTGAAGCCCTCGGGCGGCACCCACTTCGAAAAGTGCTCCGGCTTCGTCCACATATCGAACATCACGTCGAGGGGGGCCTCGAAGGAGCGGTTGATGAAGAACTGATGCTTGCCGGTCTCGTCCCCGAGATACTCCGCGAGACGGTCCCAGGTGGCGTTCCCGCCCGCCTTCTTGATGAACTTACGCGTCGCTTCGGCCGCTTCCGGCGTCGGCAGGCGCATGCTCATGTCCATCTTCGTTTTGCCGTTCACCTCCTTGAAGTGAACGGTCACGCGGAACATGGGCGGTCTATCTTTATGACCACCGTGATCGTAAACGAGCAGCGAATGCTTCTCGACTTCCAGATAAATCGTCGTATTCGGATAGTCCGTTCCGTCGGGGCCGTGCATGGTGTAGTCCCAGTGCCCGCCGGTTTTCAGCTCTTTGCTGTGGGTGGTGATCGTGAAGCCCCGCGGGCCCCACCACTTGGCGGCCTTCTTGGGATCCGCCCACGCGTCCCACACCGTTTTCACGGGAGCGTCGTAAATCCGGGTGATCTTGATTTCGTTCGAGCTATTTTTTCCGGCCATACTGCTTTCCTTTCGAGCTCTTTTTCTGAGTTACGGTTTTCAGATATTCCTCGAGACGATCGAAACTCTCTTCCCAGAACCGCCGGTAATGCTCCATCCAGTCGGCGGCGACCTTCAAACCTTTCCCGTTCAGCTGACAGGGGCGCCACTGGGCGTCCCTCGTCTTGGTGATGAGCCCCGCCTTCTCCAGCACCTTGAGGTGCTTGGTGACGGCGGGAAGGCTCATGTCTTTCAGAAAGGGTTTGGCCAGCTCGGAAACGCTGGTCTCTCCCTTGGAGAGCCGGGCCAGCATGGCCCGGCGGGTGGGATCGGCGAGCGCCGAGAAGGTTTGGCTTAGCAAGTCCTGCATTAATAAACCAATCGGTTAATTAACTAATAAGTTAAATATACCGGAAAACGAATCCCGCGTCAAAGGGCGGCTAAGTAGTCAAGATTCCTCACAGCGCCGACCGGCTGAATACGGCGCAAGCAGGCAGGGCAAGCCAGGGAACGGGTTTTGCTACTGAAAGTAGCCCGTGCTTCGGGAGGGCCAATGTTTCGCTATCTTCTTTGCGCCGTTTTGCTGATTTGTTCCGCCGTACCGGCGCACGCCGAAACGGAGAAATACTCGGTCGTGCTGTTCGCCTACCAGGACGAGGCGAACCGCATGTCTAACTCCCACACCTTCGCGACTTTCGTGAAAGAGACCACCGTGAACGGAAAGCCCGTACTGGAGCAGAGGACCATCAGCTGGATTCCCGCCGATTACGCCGAAGTGCTGACCATCGACCACGTGAAAACCGTGACGGGCAAGAATTTCACCCTCGACGAGACGCTCTCCGCCGTCGCCCGGGCGAACGCGAAGTTCCGTGACTCCGGCGATCCGACCCGCCTGGAAGTGAAGTCCTACGGTGCCTATCCCCTGACGAAGGAGAATTACGATTTGGCACTGGAGAGAGTGAAAGAGCTCGAGTCGGGCAAGATCAAGTACAAAATGATAGATAACTGGTCGCGGAACCGGGAAAAGAACGAGGCCGTCAACTGCATCCACGCGGTCAGTGACATCATCGGCAACCTGGGCACGGGCACTTCCCGCGGCTTTGGGGCCACTGAAAAGGTGCGCGACCATTTTAAGGCTTTCGGCTTCTTCAAGTCTAACGACGAGAACCGGGCATTGGTGGACCTCCTGATGAAGTCCACCCGCGATGGGGCGATAGTCGACAACGCGCCAACGCCTGGCCTGTCCACCCATCAGGACTGAGATGGAAAAATCGCCTGGACTCCACACGAGGCCTTCAATCCGGGAATGTTTCGCGAGCTGATTCCGATATCCGCCGATCCTTGATAAAGTATTCTTAACCTCGAATTGCATCCCAAGGACGGACATCAGTGCGAAACGCCGGTTTTACCCTCATCGAATTGGTAATGGTGATTCTGGTGGTCGGCATTCTCGCGGCCGTGGCCATCCCGGAGTTCGTGGACTTTAGAACGGACGCCAATAACGCAAAGCTGAAGGGAATCACCGGCTCCGTGCGAGCCGCCATCGCCATTTCGAGAGCGGCAATAGCCCTCCGGGAAGACGACGGAGTCAACCCGTATCCCACCGCCACTGAACTACTCAACAATGCCTACGATCCAATCGACCATCCCGCTTTGTCTGGCACCAAAATCATGGACTCGTCGTCTTCCAAGCTCGATAACCCATGGACCGATCCCGTCTGGCTTGCCTTCAACAACTTCGTCATCGATTGCACAGGCATGACCCAGGGCGACGTGTGGGCCATTCCCGATGTCGGCTGGTGCTACAACCCGACCAACGGCCAGTTCTGGGCGAACTCCTCCCGCAACAACCAGGCTCTGACGGAAAATACTTTCTAATTACTTCAGGCGGGCACGGCAGAAGTCGGCGGCCGCGCGCGCCACCTCCGCGAGCACATCCTCATTCGTCCTGCCGGAGGATTTCAGCACGGCGTAGCCGTGGTCGGCGCCTTCGACGATATGAAGGCGCAAAGTCTTCGAGTGCTGCTTCACGACTTTTTTCGTGAGCTTCAGCTCGGAAAGTTCGTCTCGGGTTCCTTGTATCCACAGTGTGGGAATTTCCACGGCCTCGAGGTGCTCCGCCCTCGTCACGGAAGGTTCCTTGGGACGATGAAGGGGAAACGCGAAACAGACGATGCCCCTCACGTCGATTTTTCCCTGGGAGGCGGCGGTCGTCGTCATCCGGCCACCGAAGGATTTTCCGCCGGCGAAAAGCGGAAGCTTCGGCCTCTTCTTTCGCGCTAAAGCCACCGCCTCGGCCACTCGGGCAACGGCCACCGCGGGCGAGTCCGGCCGCTTCCTTCCCGATTCCATGTAGGGAAACTCGTACCTGAGGGTAGCGATGCCTTGTTCGTTCAGAGCTTCGGCCAGCGCCGCCATCGCGCAATGCTTCATCCCCGCGCCGGCTCCGTGGGCCAGCACTAGAAGGGCGAAGGCGGAATCGGGGACGTCGAGCAGAACTTTCATTCGACCTTACTTAAGGTCGCGCCACTTGATGTCGCCCAGATAATCCTTCTTACCTACGTCGATTCCGTTCGAGCGCAGGATGGAATAGGCGGTCGTCATGTGGAAATAGAAGTTGGGAATCGCGTGCTCGATCGCGAATTCCTTGCCGGGAAGGTACTTCCCTTCGCGCCGCGGATTCGTGGTTTGCTTGGTTTCCCAGCCCTTGAAATCGTCGGCCTTCACGGTTTCGAGAAACTGAATGGTCTTACGGATTCGCTCCTTCAGCTCGGGGATCGTCTTTTCTACGTCCTCGTGCTTGGGGGCTTCCTTGCTGGTGAGTTTCGAAACGTAGGCCTTCGCCAAGTCACAGGTGATCTGCACCTGGCGGGTGAAATCGAATTGATCCGGCGCGAGCCGATCGGTCAAAAGCACCGAGGGATCGAATTTCTTCGAATCCGCGAACTGCTGGGCTTTGTCCAGAATCGCGCTCAGGTTGTTCAACATTTTGCAAAACTGGGGGACGGAATCGTACGCCATATTAGTACTCGCTCCAGTAGCCGCCTTTAAAGAAGGTGAAATTTCCCTGACCGCTCGGCTGCAAGTGCATGTCGGCGGCGTTCAGCTTAACCCGCATGTTGCGGCTCGTATCGAGGAGCAAGACGGAGTTGGCATCTTCGGCGTAGGCCTTGAAGTAGAAAGAGGGCTTCGAGTTCCCCGCGAGAAGCTCTTCCCAGGCGCAACCGTGCTTGCGGGAGACAGTTCCGGACCATTGGCCGTTGTACTGATGGAAGAAGCGGACGCGCTTTGTCCAGGTTCCCTTCTGATACGGCTTCCACGCGGTCTCGTGGTCGTACTTCAGAAACATGTCGTCGTAGTTGAGCTTCACCGAAAGCTTCCGGCTGGCATCGTAAAGGATGACGTTGTTGAGATCGGAGCTGACCTTCGTAAAGCGCCAGGCCGCCGTGCAGTTAACCGTCTCCACGTATGTGTTCGTGGGCTTGTCGTAGAGGAAGTAGTGATTGAAGTAATTGGCGTTGCGCCAGTGGTTCTTCGCGCCAATCGGCGGATCCGCCACCGCCGCCACCCCGATAAAAGCCGCCAAAACGATCGAAAGAATTTTCGTCATGCCCCCTCCTGAATGGGGGCAGTTTTCTTCCGTCCGAGCCAATTGGCAAGGGCCGGGCGACTCTTAACGCCGAATTTCAGATTTTTGCCTGTACAACCCCCTACCCGGTGCCTAGCCTGTGCGAAATTTTCCGGAGGTAGTTCATGCGGTTGCGGTTGGGTATCGTTGCGGTTTGCGCTCTGTTGGGCCTTTCTTTGGAGGCCAAGGCGTCCGATTTCGAGAAATACGGGCAGGAATTCAAAGGGAAGATCGGCAGGACCTACGCCGAATCCAAGGAATGGTACCCGCCCACGAAAAAGCCAAAGGCCGGGACCCCGAACGTCCTTCTCATCCTTTTGGATGACACCGGGTTCGCCCACCTCGGCTCCTACGGCGGCCTCATCCAGACTCCCCATATGGATGCTCTCGCGGCCGACGGTCTGCGCTACAACAACTTCCGCACCACGGCGCTTTGTTCGCCCTCCCGCGCCTCTCTAATGGCCGGACGTAACCCCCATAAGATCGGTTTCGGCTCCCACGCTCTCACCGCCATGGGTTTCCCGGGCTACAACGGCACTTCTCCCGAGACCGGTAAATCCGTCGCGAAAGACTTCCAGATGGCGGGTTTCACGACGTACGCCATCGGCAAATGGGATCACACGCCTTTGACCGAAGTTTCCCAGAGCGGCCCGTTTCACCGTTGGGCCAGCGGCGAAGGCTTCGATCACTTCTACGGTTTCATGGCCGCCGACGCCGACGATTTCCGCTCTGTTCTCTGGTCGGATCACCGGCCGACGGAAAACTGGATCGGAAAGCCCGACTACCATCTGACGACCGACCTCGCCGACAAAGCCGTCGAGTACGTGACGTCCCATTCGTCCATTACTCCGGACGTACCTTTCCTCTTGTTCTGGGCCCCGAGCGCGATGCACTCGCCCCATCAGGTCGCTCAAAAGTACATCGACCAATACAAGGGCAAGTTCGACATGGGATGGGACAAAGCCCGCGAAGAGATTTTCAAGAAGCAGATGGAGATGAAGCTGCTGCCCGAGGGCACGAAGCTTTCCAACGGCATTCCCGAGATTCCGAAGTGGGACACGCTTCCCGCGGAAAACAGAAAACTCTATGCGCGCCAGATGGAAGTCTTCGCCGGCATGCTCACGCAGACGGACGAGAACATCGGCCGCATCGTGGCGGCGCTGAAACGCACGGGGCAGTACGACAACACGCTCATCCTGCTCACGTCGGACAACGGCGCGAGCGGCGAAGGCGGCTTGAACGGCACGTTCAACGAATCGCGGGTTCTCAATAACCTTCAGACGTCATTCGAAGAAAACAACAAACACTACGACGACTGGGGCGGCCCGAATACCTACCCGCACTATCACGCGGGCTGGGCGATGGCCGGCAACACGCCTTTCAAGTACACGAAGCAGATTGTCCACAACGGCGGCATCGCGGACCCGCTCATCGTCACCTGGCCCAAGGGCATCAAGGCGAAAGGCGAAGTCCGGGGTCAGTTCGGTTACATCACCGACATCATGGCGACCGCCCTCGACGCCACGGGCACCAAGTTCAACACGGTCAAGGACGGCATCAAACAGATGCCGCTCGACGGAAAGAGCCTGGTTTACTCCTTCAACAAGGGCAACGCACCCGCGGTCCGGACCCGGCAGATTTACGAGCAGCTCGGCAACCGCGCCATGTACAAGGACGGCTGGAAGGCCGTCACGATCCACGGAAACCGGATGCCCTGGAACGTCGGCGGCACCTACCCGTTCGATAGGGATGTGTGGGAGCTTTACGACCTGACCAAAGACTTCTCGGAATCCGAAAACCTCGCGGCGAAGTACCCGAAGAAACTCGCGGAACTTCAGAAGGCGTGGGACGAGGATGCGTGGAAGAACAACGTCTATCCCCTTTACGACGACATCGCCAACCGTTTGGCGGAGCAGTTCAAGCGGGCCTTCGGCACCAAGACCGAGTTCGTCTACTACTGGCCGGGCGCCCAGCGCATTTCGGAAGCCGTCTCGGCCCCAATCAAGAACACGTCTCACGACATCAGCACCACGATCGACCTGAAGGGAGACGAAGAAGGCGTCATCGTCGCTTGCGGCGGAGTCAACGGCGGTTACACGCTGTTTATCGCGGACCACAAGCTGCACTACGAGTACAACTACTTCAACAGCGCGAGATACAAGGTCACGTCGCCGAAACTGCCGACGGGAAAAGTCGACCTCAAGTTCAGTTTCGTGAAAACGGGACCGCTGAAGGGGACGGGGCAGATCTTCGTGAACGGCGCGAAGGTAGCCGAGGCCGCCATCGATCAGACGGCATCCGGCACGTTCTCGCTGAGTGAGCCCTTCGACGTCGGCATCGACAACGGAACTCCGGTGTCTATGAACTACGGGGAAAAGGACCACTTCCGCTTCACCGGAACGCTGGACAAGGTTTCCTTCAAGATCATCCGCGACGACTCCCGCGTGACGGAAGCCGCGCCGAAAGAAGTGGGAACCTGATCGTCAGGGCTGCTTCGAAGCGGCGCCGAAGGATTTCCGAACGGCTCGGTCGCCCAGGGCCTGCAGCGGACGGTTGTTGCCTTTCACTATGGCGGCAATCCGCTTGATGGAATCGGGCTTGAGGCCAACCGGTTCCTTCAGGACGGCCCACTCCACGCCTTCGGTGCAAGGCGGAGTCGTAAAAGAGCCGGAGTAGGAAAGATAGTCCAGATTCTTCGGTAGGAATTCGCCGGGGTTGCGCGTTCCGTCCAGGGTGACCCCCTCTCCGGCATGGGAAGGCAGATCCTTATCCAAGTTCAAAAGAATGGGGATGGAGGACTTCGCGTCCTCCTTCACGAGTAAAGCAACGACCAGCACTTCGCCCGCTTTCGATTTGTGTACAAAGTGAACTTCCAGCGGAAAGTGTCGTCCGCCCAAAGTGTGCTCGCTGGGAGCGTGAATGTGGAACTGCTCGAGCGAAAACTGCTTCTCTCCGAGGAACAGGTGGCTCGCCGGATCGCCCTGATGCTGGATGGTGTGGCCGTTGTTCACGACGCCGACCTTTTCGGATCGGTAATCGAATTTGAGCGACGGCATCGCGGCGGAGGCAGCGGATTCCACCTTGAGCGCGATCGGCGATTGATGCTTACCGGCGCAAGCCGCGTAAGACGCGTCCAGCTTCCTCCAGCTTAGCGGGCCGGTTTTGCCGGCGTAACTCCAATGGGCCGCGTGTTCCGGCGGGACCTTGGAAAAGTAATGATGCGCGATGGGCGGGTGTTGAGGAGCCGCCAAGGCGACGAGGGTCGCGGAGAGCCAGGAATTCCAAAACATGGCGTACTTAAAACACGAAAGGCGACTCTGGTAAAATATCCCCGCCTTTTTGAATCCACCCCAATTAGGAGAGACACTATGCGACACAACTTCAGACTGTTCGCCGTAGCCGGTGTTTTAGTCGCCGGCGTCGTCGGACTCATCGTATCAAGCTGCGGCGGCAGTGATTCCGGCCCGCACACTTACGTAGCCAGTTCCACCAAAGGCGATCTCGCCACCTGGACCATCGACGGCGACAACTTTTCCGTGATCTGGAAAGTGACCGACACATCGGGCGCCATCAAGCGCACCCTTACCATCACCGGTACCTGCGCCGCGGCGGATGCGAACTTCAAGCACCGCGCCTGCACGGTGGGGACGGCAAGCTGCGCGGACGGCAACACGGCTTGCGTACCTTCCGATTCGCCTACCGCCGGACAGGTATTCAACCTCCTGGAAGTTCCCGGAACGGCGATGATGGTTCGCACCCCCAGTGATTCCGAGCTGCATGTCGGCGTCATCGCGGGCGATTGCGCCGCGGTCGCGGGGGATTACTCCTTCGTGAAGACGGGCCTTGGCGAAACGGGAATCTTCGGCATGTACCGGCTGGGCTCCGCTTTCGACAGCGTCACTCACGCGGACTTCAAATTCACCAATGTGACGACTCTGCCGGTGGGAACCGAGTATAGCGATCCGAACGGCGTGGTGGCCATCACCGGCGCCACCTGCGATGGCGGCGTTTGGACGGGCACCGTCAACGGCTCGACGATTCGGTTCACGAATACCGCTTCGGGCATCTTCCTCATCGATTTGCCGTCGGGAAGCGGCGGCATCGTCTCCATCCGCACGGCGGCGGCCGCTTCGATCGGCGACCTCGCGGGCAAAACGTTTTACGGGGTTACTTTCCCGGACAACGGCTCGCCTGAGCTCTTGAACGCGACGACGGGCGCTTCGACCGGATCGTTCGTTCCGCTTACGTCGGTCAACATTCTCTCCGGAGGCATTCCAACCGCGCAGACGGTTCCCGCGGAACAAGGCTTCTACTCGTTGACGGACTTCTCTGGCCAAACGCCCTCGGGACCGAACTTCAACGTGGCGCCGACCGGTCCCGGTGATAACTACACCACGAACGCGCTTGCGGCGACGTACCCGACGACAAAGGACATCCCCGGCCTTTACTGGATGAAAACTCAGGATCCGGCGCCGCCCAAGGGCCTCATGGTCGTCGCCATGAAGGATGCGAACGGCAAGATTTTGCTCTTCGGCGTCGTAGCGAATGACGTCGGCGGCAGCACGATCGGCATCAAGGGCAACTTCCTCGTATTCGAGCAATAGAACGACGATTGTCGAAGGGCGGGACCTCCGGGTCCCGCCCTTTTTTATTTTGTCGAATCGCCGCCGATTTGCTTAGCTGACCCGATGCTGTGTCCATGTGGCTCGACGAGCCAGTTTGAGAGTTGTTGCGGCCCCTTTCTCGCCCGTAAAGCCCTGCCCGAAACGGCGGAAAAGCTCATGCGTAGCCGGTACACCGCCTACACCAAGGCGGAAGTCTCCTATTTGAAGGAGACTACCGACGACACCGAGAACTTCGACGAGGCGGCTACCGAAAAATGGGCGAAAGAGGCCAAATGGAAGGGCCTCAAAATTCTCGACGCCAAACTGGGTTCCGCCGCCGACACGAAGGGCATCGTGGAGTTCATCGCGACTTACGAGCAGGACGGGGAAGGAATCGACCACCATGAGGTGTCCTGCTTCCGCAAAACCAAGGAAGGCCGCTGGCTCTTCGTCGACGGGGAAGCTCACCAACATAAGGAAGGCGAGCCCCACAAGGATCCTCCGAAGCAGGAAACGGTCGTGCGGGAAGGAGCGAAGACGGGGCGCAACGACCCCTGCCCTTGCGGAAGCGGCAAGAAATTCAAGAAGTGCTGTGGTTGAAACCGCCCCTCCCCGAAAGTAGTATCCAAAAGTGAGTCATCTGCCCC
Source organism: uncultured Pseudobdellovibrionaceae bacterium (assembly GCA_964653655.1). Classification (GTDB taxonomy): domain Bacteria; phylum Bdellovibrionota; class FAC87; order UBA2466; family UBA2466; genus CAZZHG01. The sequence continues at coordinate 44,640 of CAZZHG010000025.1, read as the reverse complement.
CGCTCATTTACGATCTGGCGGTAATTCTCGCCGCGGCGGCGGTAAGCACACTCGTTTTCAGCCGTTTCAAACAACCCATCGTTCTGGGCTATTTGATCGCGGGCTTCGCGGTCGGGCCTCATTTTCCCTGGTGGCCGACGGTCGTCGACACCGAGGGCGTAAGGCTCTGGGCGGAGATCGGCGTCATCTTTCTGCTCTTCGGGCTGGGCCTCGAGTTCAGCTTCAAAAAGCTCGCGAAAGTGGGAAAGAGCGCTTCGACCGCGGCCATCTTCGAAATCGTCACGGTTTCCGGCATGGGCTACCTGCTCGGTCGGGCCCTGGGATGGAACTCGATCGACAGCCTCTATCTCGGCGCCATGCTCTCCATGTCGTCCACCACCATCATCATCCGCGCGTTCGAGGAGGCGGGACTGAAGGGAAAGTCCTTCGCCAATCTGGTATTCGGCATTCTAATCGTCGAGGATCTAGCCGCCATTCTCCTCATGGTACTGCTCGCTGCGATAAGCGTGCCGGGCTCCTTTTCCGGATTTAACGTCCTCTTCTTGTCCGGACGTCTCGGCTTCTTCCTCCTTCTATGGTTTCTGGTCGGCATCTACGCGTTGCCGTCGGCCTTCCGCAAACTTCGCCGGCTGCTCAGCGACGAGATCATGCTGGTGGTTTCGATCGGCCTCTGCCTCCTAATGGTAGTGCTCGCCACGAAAGCCGGATTCTCGGCGGCCCTCGGAGCGTTCATCATGGGGTCCATCCTCGCCGAGACGGAGGAAGGGGAACGGATCGAGCACCTTCTGCGGCCCGTAAAAAACCTTTTCGCCGCGGTCTTCTTCGTTTCCGTGGGAATGATGATCGATCCGGGAATCCTGCGCGATTCTTTTGGCGTGGTGATCCTCATCACTCTGGTCACCATCGTTGGCAAGCTCCTCGGTTCGGGCCTCGGGGCCCTTCTCTCCGGACGGAACTTGCGTCAATCGGTACAAACCGGAATGAGCCTCTCCCAGATCGGTGAGTTCTCATTCATCATCGCGACTCTAGGAGCCAGCCTGAAAGTAACCAGCGAGTTTCTATATCCCGTCATCGTCGCGGTCTCGGCGGTAACCACGTTCACGACGCCCTACATGATTCGCCTCTCCGATCCCTTCTATTCCTGGATCGAGGCGAGACTACCGAAGCGGTTTCTGGATCGGCTGACCAGATACGAGCTCGCGATGGCCGTCGACAGCAAGGAAACCGCGGCGGGGCTTCTCTGGCGGGTATACGGATTGTCGGTTCTTCTGAACTCGGTCATCGTCATCGGCACGGGAGTACTTGCCCACCGCTTTCTTCTACCCACTTTGCTCGCCACCTTCGGGGACGATCCGCTCGTGCGGGCCGGAGGGGCGCTGCTGACTCTCGCGTTCTGCTCGCCTTTTCTTCTCGCTATAGTGGTACGCCGGCCCAGGAAACTTTCGGCCGAGGAGGTCGCCACCTTGGCCCGCTTGCGAAGCCTTCAGGTGGGGGTCTGGTTTCTTCGCAATGCCGCGGGACTCGCCCTCACCGCCTTCGTCATCAACCAGTTCAGCCAGACCATTTTTCTCTCGATCTCGGTGTTCATCCTGGTTCCGCTGTTCCTAATTCTGTTTCGCACTTTCATCCGGCCGGTTCACACCGCCATGGAGAATCGCTTTCTTCAGAATCTCAATGCAAAGGAATTGGCCGAAGTGGAGAATCTGCTGAACCGCCCGACCCTGGCGCCCTGGAATGCCACACTGGCCGAGCTTTCACTCTCGTCGGATTCAAAGGTGGCGGGACAAACCCTGGAAGAAACGAAAGTACGTACCGTCACCGGCGCCACCGTAGCGATGATCGATCGCGGCCGTCACCGGATCTTCGCTCCGAACCGGTCGGAAAGGTTACTTCCCAACGATGAAATTTACCTCGTCGGAACGGATGAGCAGCTGATGGCCGCGAAGCGGCTGCTCGAAGCGGAACGGGCCGATGCCCCTCCTCTGCATGACGAAATGTTCGGCCTCCAGCCGATTTCGATAGGCGAGCGATCGCTGTACGCGAAGAAATCGATCCGGGAGATAGGCGTTGGCAATGAGGCCGGAGCGCTCATCGTCGGCATCGAGCGCGACGGAAAGCGGATGCTCAACCCCGAGTCCTCCGAAGTTCTCGAACCAGGCGACCTGGTTTGGGTGTTCGGCCATCGAGACCGGGTGCGGGATTTGAAGCAGGAATCGCAGCCGTAGGCGATTACTTTCCGGAGGCCTTGCGCCGCTTGACGCGATCGATGTCTTCCTGGCCCATGTCACCCAGGTTGCCCTTCTCCTTCGCCAACGAGTACCACTTCAGCGCCTCGTCGTAGTTCTTGGGAACGCCTTTGCCGTTTTCATGGAGCCTTCCCACTCTCGTATGGGCAAGTACATCGCCCTTCCTGCCCGAGACGAGATACCACCGCATCGCCTCGTTATAGTCCTGGGGGAGCCCCGGCCCACCGCGCTCGTAGAGATTGCCGATTCTTCGTTCGGCTCCGGGCTCGTTCTTCTCGGCGGCCTGCTTGTAAAACTTCAGCGCCGTTTTGAAATCGGCCGGAACGCCTCTTCCCTGCTCGTACTTGGTGCCTTGGTCCACGGCCATTCGGCCCTCGGACGTCTCCGCCGCCTGGACGGAAAAACCGGTGATGATTAAGCAAAGAACCAGCGCAATCAGTTTCAAGCTTTCCTCCGAACCAGACTCGCCGATTGTCTCACAGGACCGGGGTTCCGTCTTGCCCTGTGGACCGCCTAAGATAACCTTTCTAGCCACCCTCACTTCGCGCGGCTACTATGTCGTCTATGAAAAAAGACGGTCTCATGGGTCTCATCGAGTCGGCGCGGGAATGGTTACGGGAATCGGTGGTGCTGCGATTCGTGTTCGTCGCCTTCCTCATTCTAATTCTGCAGATTCCGGTCTCGATCATTTCCGCGACGGTCAGCGAGCGGCAGGGCACTCGGGACTCGGCCATCGCCGAAGTAACCCGGACCTGGGGCAGCGATCAGACACTCATCGGCCCGATCCTCAGAGTCCCCTGGGTGCAACGGTTCAAGGACGAAAAGAACGTCGTCCGGGAAACCATCCACGCCGCCTATTTTCTTCCCGAGCGGCTCGCCTTCGAAGGGGACATCGCGACCGAAGTGCGGCGCCGTGGGATCTTCGACGTTCCGCTTTACGTTTCGAAGCTGACCATCCGCGGAAAGTTCCGTGCGCCGGACTTTTCGGCGTGGCAGGTAAGCCCAAGCGACATCTTGTGGAAGTCGGCGACCCTCGCCGTCGGAATCAGCGATCCCAAGGCCATTCGGGAGCTCGTCACGCTTACCTGGGGACGGCAGTCCTACTCTTTCGGGCCCGGCGTGGGAGATACCGACGTATTTCCGTCCGGCATTCACCTGGCTTTGCCCTCGATGGGGGCGTCCGACTACGAGTTCAGCATTCCCATCGTCATCGGCGGGAGCAGCTCGCTCTACTTCGTGCCTTTCGGCGTCGAGACCGAGGTGAAGCTGAAATCCCCGTGGCCCGATCCGAGTTTCGCGGGAGCCTACTTGCCGACCTCGCGGACGGTGAGCGCTCAAGGATTCGAAGCCGATTGGAAGGTCCTTCATCTGGGACGCAATTTCCCCCAGCAATGGCGGGATGGTCAGTACAAGGACACTCAGGTGAGCTCGTCCTCTTTCGGCGTGAGTCTGTTGTCGCCGGTGGACTCCTACCACATGACTCACCGGGCGGAAAAATATCAGCTTCTCTTTCTGCTGCTGACCTTCATGGCGTTCACGCTTTTCGAGATATTTCACCGGCTGCGCATCCATCCGCTTCAGTACCTGTTGGTGGGCTTCGCGCTTTGCCTGTTTTACTTGCTGCTCCTGTCTCTCTCGGAGCATCTCGGATTCGAGCGCGCGTACGGAATTGCGGCCTTCGCCATCGTCGCCGTCATAGCGGGCTATTGCCGCGCGATTCTAAAAACGGGGCGGCAAGCCGCTGCCATGGCAGCCCTTCTCGGCGGCCTCTATGTGTTCCTATTCGTCCTGCTCAACATCCAGGACTACGCGCTTCTCGTCGGCTCCTTGGGACTCGCGGCAGCACTTAGCCTCTTCATGTACCTGACCCGCAAAGTGGACTGGTACAACGTGGGCCGGGCTCCGGTGGAAGACCGCTAGCCCTACTGCTTCAGCGAGCCCTGCATGGTGAAGCCTGGATTCGCGATGCTTTCCGTCCAGTAGATGTCCTCGCGGTCGGAAGCGTAGAAGCCGAAGCGGCCGATGAAGCTTCCGTCCGGAGTCTTCGCGATTTGGCCGAACTTACCGTCGCTGTTCAGGCGGCCCACTTCGCTGCCGTCCGATAGCAGGGGAAAATATTTATGGCCGCCGACGGTGGTGACTTCCTGGCCCAAGCGAAGCCAAATCAAACCGAAGGTGAACTTCGCTCCGTCCTCGCACACGTAAGTTCGGGGACTTACGACGAAGAAGTCCTCCGTGTGGGCGATGCGTATGACGACGTCGCAACGGCCGTGGGCGCTTGCCGAAAAGAGATTGCCTCGCCATTCCCCGCTGAAATCACGGGCAAAGAGCACGGCCGGAAACAGAGCCAAAGTAAGCAGTAGTTTTTTCATGGGACCCTCCTAACTACAGGGTCTCACCGGGTCCGGACCAGGACCATTGATCAATATTTCACAAAATCGTGCTGACTTTCACTGTTTTGACGCCTTGAGTACTCTGCTCAGCACGGAATATTCGACTGCGCTAATCGAGTGAAACGTGGCCTTGAACGTCGTTTCCTTGCCGTCGCTCTGCACCAGCTTGCCCGTGGAGTAAGAGAATAGGTTCGGCTCGGGCGAGTAGACGTCCGCTCCAGTCACCACTCCGCTTGCGAGAGCGTAACTGAACTTGGAACGCTTGGAATCGAGCTCGATATCTCCTTGGGCAACGACGTTTCGTTTCTCCCAATCATAGCGAGTCACCGTACCCCTGTTGCTGTTCTTGGAGAGCTCGACGATGAAAAGCTTGAGATCCACTCTTCCATCGGGCGAAACGACAATCTGTCTTTCTTCAAAGTACCCGGACCTTCCCTCGAAGAACTCCCGGGTGCCCACCACCACCGAGGTCGATACACTACCCTCGTGCGTAACTTCCAGGGGACCGCTGTAGTAGACGTCGGCGGACGACGCCGCTTCCACGGTACCAACCAACAACAGACCACACAGAACGGCGAACAACTTCATAGGCAACTCCAGGCAAAAGGGTTTCGATAGACCAGATGGTAACGAAACGCTCGGAACCGTATCAATTCACAGGATGTAAACGTTTTCCGATCGTTCAAGAAGTGCGCAATTTCATTGGGAAGCCCCCTTGAAGGGAGAGTGTGCTTCCATGTCGTCGAACAGGCGGGCAATCGCCGTTTTCTCGGCTTCGATGAAACGCCCGATGGCTTCCCGAAATTGAGGATGGCGGATCCAGTGAGCGCTGTAGGTGAGAGCCGGCGTGAAACCGCGGGCAATCTTGTGCTCGCCTTGGGCGCCCGCCTCGAATCGAGTTATCCCGCGCCCTATCGCCCATTCGATGGGCCCGTAATAACAAAGCTCGAAGTGCAGGTTTCGCACGTCGCGCGACGAGCCCCAGTACCGGCCAAAGAGCGTGTTCCCTATGAAGTAGCAGAGCGACCCCGCCACGGGCTCGCCTCCGTCCTCCGCCCAGAAGAGCACGATTTGATCCCGCATCGTCTCGAACACTTCGGTGAAAAAGCTTTCGGTTAGGTACGCGATCGCGCCCATCTTCGAGATAGTGGAGAGATAGAACTGATAAAACAGTTTCGCGTGAGCTTGGGTAAGCTCGCCCCCGGTCAGCGCGCGAATCTCGAGCTTTGCTTCCCTTAGCTGTTCTCTTTCTCTTTCGATCTGCTTTCGCTTTCTAGGTTTCAGCGCCCCGAGGAAATCCTCAAAGCCCGCGTACTCTTGATTTTCCCAGTGATACTGAAAACTGTGCCGAATCTGAAAGCCCGCTTTCTCGAAAAACGGGATCTCCTCGGGGCTGAGAAAAAGATAGTGAAGCGAGCTTTGGTTGGAGGTTTCCATCTCGCCGAGAGCCGCCGCGATCAAAGCGGCCGCCACGCGGTCCCGATCCGCGCCCTCGGCAAACAGTAGCTTTGGTCCCGTCGCGGGCGTGAAGGGAACCGCCGACAGAAGTTTCGGAAAGTAGGGAACACCATGCTGATGGTAGGCCCTGACCCACTCCCAATCGAAGATGTATTCCCCGTAACTGTTGTCCTTACTGTAAAGGTAGGAGGCTCCCTGAAGGGCACCGCCCGAGACGACCGTGAGGTAAAGGGGCGACCAGCCGCTCTCTCCGCCGACGGATTTACTGTGCTCCAGCGCGCGCAGGTAGTCGTACCCGCTGAAGGGAAAGTCGGGGGATTCCAATCGAGCCCATTCCGACTTTTGAATGGCGTCGAGACCGCTGAATGGTTTAATGGTTACGGGGTCGCCGATCATGAAAAAACAACTCACATCCTCGGACCTGGACACGATCGCTTCGGTCACAATCGGTCATTACGAGTCTAGCGCACTCTCCTTCTGGGAAGGTACCAAAGACCACGACGTCACCCAGAACCGCCAGGCCCTTCTCGATGCCCTTCCCCCGAGAAAGGGGCTACGAATTTTGGATCTGGGCTGCGGCCCCGGGCGAGATCTGGTGGCTTTCAAGGCACTTGGCCATGAGCCCACCGGCCTGGATGGCAGCCCGTCTTTCTGTGAGATGGCCCGGCGGCTCAGCGGTTGCGAAGCGCTCAATCAGAACTTTCTCGAGCTCGACCTCGCCCCCGCTTCCTTCGACGGCGTTTTCGCCAATGCCTCGCTCTTTCACACTCCCAGACAGGAATTGCCCCGCGTCCTCGGTGAGCTGAAGCGGGCCCTGGTTCCCCAGGGCATCCTATTCTCCTCCAACCCGCGCGGAAACGCGGAAGGATGGTCGGGAGAACGCTACGGCACCTACATGGAGTACGAGGAATACGAAGGGCTGCTTGCCGCGGCCGGCTTCGAGCCTCTTCACCATTATTATCGTCCACCGGGCCTTCCTCGCTCACAGCAGCCGTGGCTCGCGGTGGTCAGCCGAGCAAGATAGTTGGCGCTGCGCGGGATGCCAGAGCGGGGGGATAAAACTAAAGTCTATGCACTTTAGGAGGCCACCATGCCAGGAACCGTTCGCTTTCACCGCGTACTGAAAACCACTCCCGAGAAAATCTACAAAGCTTTTCTGAATCCGGACGCGATGGCGAAGTGGCTCCCCCCGAACGGCTTCACTTGCAAGGTCCACAGCATGGATCCCAAGGTGGGCGGGACTTACCGGATGTCTTTCACCAATTTCACCACCGGCAACGGCCATGCCTTCGGCGGGAAATACATCGAGCTCATCCCCGGCGAACGCATCCGTTACTCGGACAAGTTCGAGAATGCGAACCTACCCGGCGAGATGATGACGACGGTTTCCTTGAAAAAGGTATCTTGTGGGACCGAACTGAACATCGTCCAGGAAGGCATCCCCGACGTGATTCCGACGGAAGCTTGCTATCTGGGTTGGCAGGACTCGCTCACCCAGCTCGCGATGCTCGTCGAGCCGCACATTCCGGACTAACGATTCGCCGCTCCAGCTACTGAAGGCAATACATCGTATCGAACTTGCCCGACTCGACTCCGGTCTTGCACATGTGGCGCATGATGCGGAACCGTTCCATGCAGTCGTTACCGTTGAAGTTGCCGAGGTGCGGAACGAACTCGTTCTTCGCCACATAGTAGGTGGGGCCTTTCGCCTTCACGTAGCACAAACGCATGCCGAGCACGCCATAGGCGGGACACGCATAGATGACTTTCGACGAAAGCTGTTTGCAGGTCTGGAAAGTGGGCTTGTAAGTTTTCACCTGCTCGCCCGCTTTCGGCATGGGCTTAACCCGCGTCTTGAATACGGGAATATCGGCTGAGCCGAAACCGGTGGAAGCGAGTCCAAAGACGACCAGGAACAAGGCGGCATGTTTTTTCATGGGATCCTCTTTCCGACAAAAAATCCCCCCTTACAAGGGCAAATAGTCGGAAAAGCGGTTTCCTGAATTCAATAGTTAGCTGCCGAGCCTTGATGACTCGGGGGTCTTTGAGTACTGTCCGGAGCGATTCCGGCGGGATTCTTTTGCCGTAACCAAGGGAACTTAATGAAGCACACGATTGTCGACAGACAGCATTTCCTGGAAGCCCACGCGGCCTTCCTCAAGGCGGAGAAGGAGCTGACCCGTAAGCGCGACGATCTCGCCAAGGCCCGGCGCGAGCTTCCCTGGACTCTCGTGGAAAAGCCCTACAGCTTCGAAGGACCCGAGGGGAAGAAGAGTCTCTCCGATCTTTTTCAGGGAAAGAGCCAGCTCATCGTTCAGCACTTCATGTTCGGTCCCGGCTGGAAGGAAGGCTGCGAGGGTTGCTCGTTCATGGCCGACCACGTGGACCCGATCCTGGTTCACTTGCTCCAGCGCGATGTGAGCTACGCGGCGATTTCCCGAGGCCCCCTGGCGGACCTCGAAAAATACAAGAAGCGGATGGGCTGGAAGTTTCCCTGGTACTCATCCAGCACGACGGACTTCAACTTCGACTTCCACGTTTCCTTCACGAAGGAAGACGAAGCCCGCGGCACGGTTCTCTACAACTACCGCGAGGACAAGTACGCCGGAGAAGAGCTTCCCGGAATGAGCGTCTTCTACAAGGACGAGTCGGGCAAAATCTTCCACACCTATTCCACCTTCGGCCGCGGCGCCGAGCAGGTGATGGGAACGTACGTGCTCCTGGACATGCTGCCGAAGGGGCGCGACGAAGTGCCGTTCAAGATGCATCCCATGGAATGGGTCCGCCGCCATGACGAATACAGCACGGCGCCGAAACACAACTGCTGCCACTAAGTTACTTCGAGAAAATCGCGGTGTACTCTACCTGCTCGATCGTCCGGTTGCCCCACTTCATTTGTTTTGGAGTGGCGGCGAACCCCACCTTTCGAGCGTTCGCTGTTCTGAGGATATTGGTGTGGGCGCCGCCCCAATCTCCGTCGCGGTTCACCCAGACGTCGACGGCGTCTTCCATGCTCGGATTGCCCTTCGCCCAGATCTGATTGAACGGGTAATACTTGTGGGCATAACCTAAATTCCCGTTGATATCCTTGTGACGGTTGTTCGTGTCGGACCTCGCCCAAGCCAAGTAGTCGAACTCCACATCGGGATACAAACGGTTGCCTTGGTTATCTTTCAGCTCGGTAAGCCGCCCGTAACCATCCCGGTTGTATCGGCGCCAATAGTTGATGGCGTCCACCCCCGCTTTGGTCTCCTCTTTCACCTTAGCGATGGTTTCGGGGTCGTATTTCAGCTCAGGCATACCGCGCTCGATGCGATCGGCATTCACGATCCACATCGCCCGCTCGAACTCCGTGGGTGGCGGCGGCTGTTCCAGCGTCGCCTGATAGGCATCCTTATCCTGGATGGAGCTCAATAGAGCCGCATTTTCCCAGCGGGAGACGCTGACCGTACGGGAGCAAACCTCTCCATCCGAACCGGTTGTGCTGATAGTGACGAGGGTTTCCGTTTCGGGGGCCGGATTCATGTGAAAAAATCCGCAGCCTCCCGTGGAGCAAGTGGCGGGGCTGCCTTCCTGCCATGTCCTTTCCGCGCACTCCGACTCCCCGCCGAGGCAAAATTTTACGGAAGCGCCGTTGCCGGCGTTGGCGAAAAGATGCAGCCCCTTCGCTCCAACGTCACTGCCGACGGCGACTTCGAGACAGGAATCTTTGAGCCAGGTCGTTTTCGCCGCCCGCTCCCAATCGCTAACCTTTTTCGCCAGGACCGGACGGCCCTGCTCCGGCTCGTCATGGCCGAAAGCTGCGGCGCAGATCAGCGCTGAAAAGAGAACGAGTTTGATGGTACGCAAGAGCCCCCCCCCGGAAAAGCACGTGCGCAAGATGGATGCAAAGGAGGAACCAGCGGTGGACGGAACCGTATTCCGAAAGAGGACTCGGCGATCCGGAAACTTAGACGACCGCCGCAATTGTGAAGAACGGTCGATTTCGTCGAAAGATTCCTCACGAGTGTAATTCTTCCGCGCCCCAGAAACCCCAGCCGTACACGCACAGCATACTGCTACGCTGGTGCGTCTGCGTTTCGGGGTTTTTTTGGGGGTTCGTCCTTACATTTTTTTATTTCTTGCGCTTCTTTGCGGACTCTCGCCCGCCGCGGACTTCGTCCAAGTTTCCGTGGACTCGGAAGAGTCCTCCCAGAACACCGGCGCGCAGAACCGGCAGATAGAGATCACCGTAGTCGAGCCGGGACCCGGCGATAGCGCCTCGACCCCGTGGTCGATATTGAACGCCAAGGCGCAAGAGACCCTAGCGGCCAATCCGTCGGCCCCGATCGCCTTTGTCTGCGCGGCGTCCGCCGCCTGTCAGGCCGGAAAAGAAAGCCTCGCAAGTTTCCCCTTCCAGGTGGTTCCGGCCGTTTCGGGAACTTCAGCGCCGCCTCCAACGGCGGCGGCGGATGGACCGAGCGACTGGAAGGGCCGCATCACTGTCATTCGAATCCTGATGAACGGAGTGGTCGGAGGCCTTACCGCCGTGTTCGACCCCCACACCGCCGCGACTGTTATGCAGGGGCTCGCCGTCGGCTCCACGAGCGGTGCCACTACCGGCCTTCGATCTTACTTCAATACACCGCTGCTCAACTGGGACGCTCATGAACGGTGGGGTACCGTTCAACCTCCCAATCCCGAAGCCGGCGAGCTGGCGTCGTTGCCGACGAGAATCCTGAAGCGCGCCATTATCTCGGGAATCGGTAACGGCATTCTCATGGCAAGTTACATCGCCGCGGGGCTCGATCATTCCGGCGGCGATTGGGAGAAGATTGCGTGGAAGTGGGGTCTTTCCGTAGTCACTAGCCTCGCGGGACAGCTTCCCTGGGAAGTGGTCAACCAGCGCTGGACCGAAGAGGCCGTACGCCGTGACCCCAACAACGCGGGGCTGTACCGCCGCTACTCGGGATTCGGATCCCTCGCCCAGAACGTCCTCAGCCGAATCACCGGCGGCTTGACGATGGGAGGCGGCTACGTCGGAACCGTGATCGCCGGAACCGTCGGCGCCGCGGGCTTCATCACCGCTTCCTGGAAATACGTCCCCGAGCGAGTCCGCGCACGCGTTTCGCAAGTCGCACAAGCAAGCAAAGCAGGCCTCTGCGCCGCCTGGAGATACGTCTCCGGCCACGGGGCGGAAGCGAAGTAGAAGCTTGAGTCCTACTGAATGATTCCCGACGTGCAGCAGGAGTTGCGGACCGCGTTCGGAACGCGGTTCTTGAGCCAACAACGGGCCTTGCTGCCTTGGAATCCCGGCTTCACGAAAGTCCACGCCTTGCAGCGGTTGTCTTGCTGACACTTCCACTGGCAGAGGATTTCGCGGGGGTTATTCATCTCGTAGTTGTAGTAGTCCCAGCCGGGCCGATCCCAGCCGATTTCGAAGGTGTCGGCCGAAGCCAAAGTGGCGGTAAAAACCAGGCAGAGTCCGAACAGTACTTTCAACATGAGCACCCCCAATTGAGAGTCTGTTCTAAGCGGGCCCGCTCAGGCCCGTCAATTGTCCACTTGGCCAAACCGCTCAGGCTTACTGAGCCGAAGCGGAACCGGCCAGCGCCCTTTACATTCGCCGGCGAATGTAAAAGAAATTGGGTAGAGGTGGCCGATGAGCTTGAAGCGTCCCGCGTTGAATCCAAATGATGTTTCTCCCCGCACGAACTCCGGATATCCGGAACCCTTTCGCTCGCGGGTTTTGCCCCGCGAAAAACGCGGTCTTGGCGATGAGCTGGGCCTCACGAAGATCGGCGTAAATATGACAACGCTGCCTCCGGGCAAGGAGTCTTCGATGCGCCACTGGCACACGCGCGAAGACGAGATGATTTTCGTCCTCGAAGGAGAACTGGTGCTTCTTACGGACGCGGGCGAGCAGGTTTTGGCGGCGGGCATGTGCGCCGGGTTTGCGGCCGGCTCGAAAGATGGGCACCAACTCATCAACCGCGGCTCTCGGCCGGCTCGCTACCTCGAAATCAGTAACCGCGATCCGGAAGATACCGCCGAGTATCCCGACGTGGATCTAAAATATTCGAAGGATGCTTCCGGCAAGGCGGCCTTCTCCCGCAAGGACGGTACGCTATACAAATGAGGAAAGCTCCGGAGGGCCTCCGAGCGCGCCCTTCAGTAGCCTCTTCGACAAGTTCGGGAACGCAGTCTTGAAACCCGCCTCTACGCTTAGCGATAATTGAACGAGCAGAGCCCCTCGACACGATCTAGATTTTCTCCCGGCACGGTTAGCTCCGACTTCCAAAACTGCGCGTACTTGGGTTTGTACGCCGTGATGTTTTGGAGCGCGCTGATTTCCTGAGCACTGCCCTCTTCCTCGATTTTCACTTTCACCGTGGTCCCGCCTCCGGTGTAAACCAGCGTGCTCTTGGCGTTCTGGCGAGTCGTGTAAAACCTGAGGAGGTAAGCGATCGCTTCCCGGGGAGCGGTGTCGACTTTCATGAGGCTGCTGTCGCCGGATTTGTTTTTGTTGAAGCTGGGGGGAGCGTTCACGGTGAAGAGGTAGTATGCGTTCTGAACGTCGAACTCGCAGGTGATCTCGGTGGGAAGCATGGCGCCTCCGCCGCTCGAAGCGCCGTCCGCGCCGAGAGCCGAAAGACCGATCGAAAATACCAAGAATCCAAGTTTCAAATTCCGCATGGGAACCTCCGTTCGCCCTTGATCTACAAGGACCGGCCCCCGCCTCGATAGGGGTAATTAATCAATTTCGTCCGAGCAGCTTGACTTATAGTTAACTTAACGCCATGTGTCTAGGCGAAATGAGGACCGAAGTTTTCGAGCATAGGACGTACGTCCCCTACCTGGAGAGCCGCCTTGGGCCCGCGTCTCGAAGGACCGGCCTCCGCACGGCCGCGTCTTCCGCGGCCGGTGTCAACCCCGCCTACCTTTCCCGGGTCCTGAAACGCCAGGCGGATTTCAGCCTGGAACAGGCCGACCGGCTCAGTGATTTTCTCGGCCATGGGGAAGACGAGCGGCAGTACTTCTTGCTACTCGTTCAGAAGGAACGGGCGGGCTCACTGAAGCTGAAAAGTTACTTCGAGCGCCAACTCGAGAACGAACGCCGTAAGCGTCTAGAGATAAAGAACCGCGTGAAGCATCCCGAAGGGCTGACGAAGGAAGACGAAGCCCGTTACTACAGCCACTGGCATTACAGCGCGATCCACGTCCTTGTTTCGATCCCCACTTTGCAAACCGCGAAGTCTCTGAGCGAAGCCCTCGCTTTACCGCGCCAAAAAATCTCCGAGATTCTGGAGTTCCTCGCTCGCACCGGTCTCGTCGAGGAAAAGGACGGCCGCTTCCGGGTAGGTGCGGCCCACATTCATTTGGGAAACGACTCGACCCACATCGCCCGCCACCACGCCAACTGGCGCATGAAGGCCATGCAAGCCATCGACGCCGGCGGCGCGGACAATCTGCATTACTCGGCGGTACTCACGCTTTCGCACGACGATGCCGCGCGGATCAAAGAGAACCTTCTGCGAACTCTCGAAGATACCCTGAAGATCATGCGCTCCTCTCCCGAGGAAGAAGCCTTCGCCTATAATTTCGATTTCTTCAAAGTACGCTAGTTATTCGCACTTGGCGCGCGCGTCGGCGTGCGCGAATCGGATCAGCTCCGCCACGGCGCCCATGTCGCTGACTTTCCCGTCAAGAATGATCCGGCGGATTCCGTAGTACGGGTTCTCGGTTTGCAGCAGAACGAAAGGGTGCGCCAAGACCCCATTCTGATCAATGTATTTCCTGACGACGCATCTACCCGCCGGGACAGGCGGCGCGGTGCACGTCATTTGGCAGGAGACGTGGGTACCTAGCAGCGATGTCTTCGCGTCGCCTTGGTCCCGGTACTCGCCAAAGGCGGTTGAACACTCAGTCCGAAAGCCCGGATGATCCGTCTTCAAAGTATTCACGCAATCCGCGATGGTCTGGGTCTTCTCGGCTTCGGTGAGAAACTTCCCTTTAACGTTGATGACCGCGCTGATCATCCCGAGCACGGGAGCCGGCGCCCAGGTCTCGCTGGCTTGGGCCGCCTGATTCAGAACGAGAGCGAACAGGACCAAGAAGGAGTGCTTCATGGAGCCTACTTAGCCAGGCCCACCCGCCCGGTCAAGCTGGGGTTTCCAATACTTAGCGCGTGTATCCATTCTGCAAGATTTCGATGAGATATTGGACTCAGGCCCAAACCCTTTGTTCTCAGGTGGTACGTATGTTCGAACTTTTGGAACAAGCCCTCGCCACGGCGATTCTCACGATGTACCTCACCGGCTGCGTGCCGAGTAACGATGCCGCCTATCTACCGAAGGCGGAAAGGCCCATCCTGGCGGCGGAAAGCGCTCCTCAGGGGATTCGTAATTTCCCGCGTGTTATCGTTCCGGAATGAAAGTCATCCTGAGCCTTCTTCTGGCCGCCTCCGCCCTTGCCGAAACCCCACAATGCCTGCAGGAAGAAAAGACCGGCGAACGAACTCCCGAAACTTCCGCCGCGGCTCTCCTATCGGTGAGCGGAATCGGCGACGACGAGATCTTCACGCGTCTCGTCTTCTCGGAAACTCTCGCCTCGAACTGCGCGAAAACCGCCGAAGCGGACGCCGTCGCTCAAGGCATCGCCTGGATTGTGAGTAACCGCACCCGCGAGCCGAAGCGCTTCGGCAACGGAACCGCCGTCGTCACCGCGCCGAAACAGTTTCGTTCCACTTTTGGTACGTATGACGTCTCCCGGCGAAAGGAATTTCTCTGCCCGGAAAAAACGGAAGGGGATTGGAAGACTATATGGACGAAAGCTGAATCCGCGTGGAAGGCGACTGCCGATCCGGCGAAGAACCCTCTCCCCGGCGCCTTCCACTACTATCTCGGCCGTCACTTCAAAAGTTCCAAGCTGAAGGTGTCCCACCCCGCCTGGGCGAAACCTCCCAATAAACGGCTCACTCCGACTCTGCCGGGCCTCGAAAAGAAAAGCACCTGTATCTCATTCTGGAAGTAACTACTCGGCTGAATTAGTTCCGGGTGCCCCAGACCCGATCGAGATAGCTCCTCTTCCAGGCATCCAGGATGACGTTCATGTTGACGTGATCTTCAAGCTCCTGAAGCGACGTCCTGCCGAAACCTTTGTCGCCTTTCGGGTCTCCCTTGATAATCCATTCCTTGGATCCGAAAGGCGCTATTTTACCCCGACATTGACGACCCGAGCCGAAATTTCCTAGGATGGCACCCTTTGGGGGTCCTGGATGAAGCTCTGGCTCACGATTTTGCTGTTTCCCGCCTTCGCGTTTTCGACGCCAGTGAAGATGATTTTCGTCGGCGACATCATGCTGGACCGCATCCCCGGTCAGTCGCTTGCCGCCGGAAAAGA
The DNA here is from genome assembly GCA_964653655.1 of uncultured Pseudobdellovibrionaceae bacterium. Lineage (GTDB taxonomy): Bacteria > Bdellovibrionota > FAC87 > UBA2466 > UBA2466 > CAZZHG01. Next base: position 29,162 of record CAZZHG010000025.1, on the reverse strand, counting down.
TCCTTTCAAGCATGTCGCCCCCCTCCTCGATGCCGCGGACCTGCGAGTGGCCAACCTCGAAAGCGCGGTCGCTCCCAGCGGCACTCCGGTCGACAAACATTACGTCTTTCTCGCCAAGCCCGAGGCTTTGAAGCCCATCCGTAAACATTTCGAGGCGATCTCTCTCGCCAATAACCATAGCGGCGACTTCGGTCATGTCGGCTTGTTCGAGACGTTCGCGTATTTGAAACAAAGCGGGCTCGCCTACTTCGGGGCGGGCGCAAATCATGGGGAAGCCCACAAGCCCTGGATCGTCGAGAAGAACGGGCTCAAGATCGCGGTCCTCGGTTACAACGAGTTTCGCCCGCGCTCTTTCGAAGCGGGCCCCACTTCGCCCGGTGTCGCCTGGAGCGAGGACAAGTACGTCGAAGCGGACATCAAAGCCGTCCGGCCCAAAGTTGATCTCGTTTTCACTTACATGCATTGGGGTGAGGAGTACGTCGCCTACCCGAGCGAACGCCAGAAAACGCTCGCCAGAAAGATGATCGACGCGGGCGCCGACGTCGTCGTCGGCAACCACCCTCACATCACCGAAATTCCGGAGACGTATAAGGGAAAGCTCATAGTCTATAGCCTCGGCAATTTCGTTTTCGACGACTTCGCCGACATTCAGCGCGAAGATCGCCGCGAGCTCGAGGAGATCTGCCGAACGAGCTGGATACTTCGTCTCACGGTCGACAAGGACGGCGTAAAAAGTTGGGACACGGTCGTCGCCCGCACCGGCGAGGATGGTTTCCCGCGCATTGTGAAGGGATCGGTAAGCCCTTCCTCCGACCATCCGACTCCCCCGGCCGTGGCGCTCACCGCGCCGAAGCCCACGCTACGCCCGACGATGGACAGGCAGAAGCGCACGGACGTCGAGACCATTCGTCTCGCCGTAATCGCGGAAAAGGGATCGACGCCGGTAGCGGATGTCGCGGTCTACTCCCTCGACGGGGAATTTCTGGAAACCTCGGCGACTTTCAAGAGCCCTCAAGTGACCGAGGAGATCTCCGACCGCCATTGCAGCCTCACCAAGATGAATTATCTCTTACCGGCGGGCTATCCCGACCCGACGGGATTTGAGATGGGCCTCACCGAGCTGAGTGTGGATACTTTGAATCTTCCGCTTCGGGGCCTCTATCGAGAGTTGCCCGGCAACCCGCCCGACCACAAGCACCTCATCGATTTGATGAGCCGCCCGAAGGTAGTCACGCTGCGGGGAAAGGCGAAGGACTCCGCCCGCGACTTCACCACCAAGGTTCCGCTCGTCGGTAACTTCGACCTGAGGACCGACAACCAGCTCGTTCCCGGTCAGGACTTCAAACTTCAGCTGACGGGCGCGATTCACCCCGAAACGGTGAGAGTTTCCTTCGCCGGCTTCGATACTGGCCGCAATCAAGGCTACAACCTGCGTTGCAACTTTCCGACCGGCTCGGCCGCCCCGTACCGTCTGAGCGTTCCGGGAACGCTCACCGCGCAAATTCCATTCGCGGATTACTCCCAAAGCCAGGTGGCGCTCGCGGTGGAACCCTCGAACACGGTCCTTATCGAGGAGAAATCCCCGGCGATCCGGGTATGGAGCGCCAATCGGGTAGCGGTCTCCGTGCCGGTCGCCGCCCCGAAGGTGGCCTCGGCGCGAGCGCCGGTGGGCCGGTCCCGCTAAGTCGCGGCGGGCGATGACGTCCCTCCGCACGGGCAGTTAACCTTTTTGTCCTGGAGGGAAACCATGTCGACCGATCCGTTCGCCAACTTCAAAAAAGCTCAACGTGAAGGATGGGCGCTCTTCGTGCCCGTCGAATCTCTGACCACTCCCGCCGCGGCAAAACTCGTCGCGTACGCCGGGGTAACGGCCGGACAAACGGTTTTGGATGTCGGTTGCGGAACAGGAGTGGTATCGCTCACGGCCGCCCGGCGTGGGGCTCGCGTGAAGGGCCTCGATCTGGCCCCCGCTCTTCTCGAACGGGCGAACTGGAATGCAAAGCTCGCCGGCGCGGAAATCGAGTTCAAGGAAGGGGATGCCGAGGCGTTGCCCTACCGGGACGCCGAGTTCGACGTGGTCCTTAGCCAGTTCGGCCACATGTTCGCCCCGCGGCCGGAAGTCGTGGTGACGGAAATGCTTCGCGTGCTGAAGCCCGGCGGCAGAATTGCTTTTTCGACCTGGCCGCCCGAGATGTTCACCGGCCGGATGTTTGCGCTTACCGCCCGCTACGTGCCGCCGCCCGAGGGGGCAGCTCCCCCTCCCCAATGGGGCGATCCCAAGATCGTTCGCGAGCAACTGGGCAATGGCGTTAAGGACATTTCATTTGAACGGGACATGCTGACTCCCCCGGCCTTGAGCCCTCAGCACTTTAGAACCTTCATGGAGTCGACCGTCGCGCCGCTCGTGAAGTTGCAGGAAACGATGAAGGACAAGCCGGAGCTGGCCACGTTCCGCCGCGAGTTCGAGGCCCTGATTTCGGAGTACCTCGATGGCAACGTGATGAGGCAGCACTACCTCATGACCCGCGCCCTGAAGATATGACGATCCAGATTTAAAACAGACTACAATAGGCCACCTGGAGGCCTTGTGATGCGCTCACTTTTCGACCAATGCGTTAATCTCTTTGTTCTTAACGCTCTGACTCTGCCCCTCGCCGCCACCAGGCCGGCGCTTGCCGAAAGCATTAAGGGCAGCGCTGCCCCATATGCATCGAATCTATATCGCGAGCAAGCAGCTTCAGTTCGGCGCTACGGTATCAACATCTACGATCTATATCCCGGATTGAAGGATCCTTCCGAGAACAGCCCCTTTTTGAAAGTCGTCGAGAAGAACCGCAAAAAGCCGTGCGAGGCGGACAGTACGTTTTGGGCGAAGGAAAACACAGCCTGCGAAATCGGCTCGTTCAAAGAGCTCGGACTGCCCTCTTCACTAAAGAAGGGGAGCGTCGTTTGGCTTTTCGCTCCGAATCACATTCATAAGGTGAAAATCGATTCCTTGAGAATAATCATTCCCAATGACCCTTCTCATTCGGAACTATCTGTCTTCGTCAGTTCGGATAAGCCGCTTCCGCCCTACCGGGGTGATTATGGTCTGATATTGGAAAAGGAACCGCCGCCGCAAACGTACACGCAAGTCAAACTTCCCGCCTCGGCGCGCACGCAAGTCCTCGGAATTGCAAAAAAGGAAAAGGCCGTTACTGGGGGTAAACGGCCTTCTTTCGGTCCTCTCATCAAAACGCGTCTGGGAAACTTCACCTACGCCAACTGCGAAACCAATGAAGGAGGCGACTTCAATACCAGCGAAATTCTCTTTTTTAAGGAAGAGGCGAAAGGAAAGTGGGCTTTACTGCATCGCTTCCGGGACCAATTTACTCAAGTCTTCGCGGACATCGATGGCGATGGGATTCCCGAGTTTGCCACCATCACTGGATACAAATCAGTCCACTTTCACAAAATTTTTCCCAAACTCGAAGTGCTCCGCTCCGGTACCTCTGGCGTATGAATCAGAGTAATAGGTGCCTAGTTACTTTTCGGACTTATCCACAAGATTGTCGGAAAGCGGTCTGTGGATAAGTCCGAAAAGTAACTAGGCACCTCTCGGGACTATTCTTGCGATTGTTTTCGAGCTTACGCGCGACTCGAAGCCGCCCCGGAAACGCTGATATTCAGTACGATTGCGGTCCCGAGCACGATGAGGGCGCATCCCGCCAGCATCGAAGTGGTTACCGTTTCATTTAGGAAGAGACTTCCGAACAGCACCCCGAAAACCGGAACCAGGAAAGTTACGGTCAAGGCTTTTGTGGGGCCGACGTCCGCTACCAACCGATAGAACAAAAGGTAGGCGACTCCGCTGCAGACGAGGGCGAGCACCAAAAGGTTCCCGACGACAAAGGGCGTGAATACCTTCACGGAAACGTTCGAGGAAAAGGTGAACGGCGCGAGCGCCAACCCGCCAAGCAGCTGACTAGCGGCCGCAATCGCCCGGGAATTGGCGCCGCCGGAGTATTTCTTGATATAGACCCCCGAGAGCGCGTAGCAGAGCGAAGCCGCGAGACAGGCCGCGATCGCCCAGCCCACGAGGGGCGAAAGCCCAATGGGACCGACCTTGGCTACGACCGCCACCCCCGTCATCCCCAAGAGAAGCCCAAATGCCTTTTTGGGGTTGAGAGAATCCCCCAACCAGAGGTGAGCCAGAACCGCACTGAAGAGCGGTGAGCTGGAGTTCAGAATCGCCGAATAGGAAGCTGGGAGGTAGAGCGCCGCGACGGAATACAAGTAAAATGGGAGAGCCGAGTTCAGGATTCCGATGACGAGGTAATTCTTCCAATACTTCGACCACTGCAGGCCGAAGCCGCGCAAACTCAGGAAGACGACCAGCACCAGTCCGGCGATTAGAATCCGCAAGTCGGCGGTCAGAACGGGACCCAGCATCGGCGAAATGATTCTCACGAGTACGAACGAGCCGCCCCAGATCGCCGCCAAAAGCACGAGGCGAACGAGGCTCGCCGCGTTCATGACCGGAAAGCCCGTTCCGTGATCTCGCCCGACGATAGGGAATTGAGCGGAAAAAGAGCCGCGATGTAAGAGTCCGGCCGCACGAGCAGAATCTGGTTGGCGTAGGGAGAGTCCTTGACCCGCAGTACGTTCACGAACTCGGGCGCGTCGATATCCACCGCCGCTTCGCCGCAGACGAGCAGCGTGAAGCGGGTGTAGTCGAGCTTCGAATAGATCCGCTCCCCGTCCACTTTGAAATCGAAAAGCCGCGTGCCTTCGACTCCCGATTCCCCGTAACGAACGCCCATGCCGGTGATGTAGTCCGAGCGGCGCTGAACGATCTTCACATAGTCGTTCGCGTGCGTTCCGGTATCGGAGTACTTCGTGGAACGTACCAGCTCGCCCGAGGTTCCAATCACGTTGAGGGCGACCTGCTTACGCTCCTCACCGTACTTTCTGAGCATTGAGACCGGCGCGGCGAAATTCTCGACCATGTTCAGCTTCCAGACGAGGTTGAACGCATCGGCGAGCCCTGTATTGAGTCCCATCCCTCCGTTGACGGAGTGAATGTGCGAAGCATCGCCGGCGAGAAAGACACGGTCCTCGATGGAAAAGCGCTCCGCGACCGATTCCTTCACGGAGAACTGCGAGAACCAAGTAATCTCCTTGTAGCGGAGCGTGTGAGGAGCCATGGCGCGGTTGATCTTCGCGAGCGCCTCTTCGACGGTGAAGTCCTTCGTATCCATACGTACGTAGAAACGGTCGATATCACCCTCGCGCGGAATCCACGCGACGTCGGACGTCTCCGCTTGAAACACGATGATCTCGGGAACTTTTGGAAAGTCGGTTTCGATGACGCCGTCGAGTACCGCCCAAACGATCTGCGGACGCGTGACTTCGAAGGGCACCTTGAAGAGCTCGCGCACGAGCGAGCGCGACCCGTCGGAGCCGATGACGTATTTAGACCGGATGGTCTCGCCGTTGGCCAGTGTCGTGAGACACCCGCCCTCGACCAATTCCACATTCGAAACTTCAGTGAGGCGCCGAACCGAAACGTCCCGCTCGCGAAGTTCTTTATCGAGCAACTGTTCGACGTAGGCTTGTCCGAGCATGAGGAAATGCTTGTGAAAGCAACCTTCGAGCGCGTCCCACCAAGCCGATTGCCGAGAAACGAACTTGCCATTGGCCCACACCGAGCTCGTATTGCAGGGTTTGCCGAGCGGATAGAGGGGCTCGAAAAGGCCCACCGTTTCCAAGAGCTGCAACGTGCGCGCGTTCAGCGCGTCCGCCCTACCCACTTGCAACGGGCCTTCCGACTTATCGAGCACCACGGCGCTGAGGCCGCACTGCTTGGCAAGGTAAGCGCACATGAGCCCGACCGGCCCCGCCCCCGCGATGACTATGTCTACTTGCGTGCTCACGAGTGCGACACCAGGTGCGGGTTATTAAGGGGCGGCTGACCAAGAACGTGCACGCGGCGCAAATGGCGAGCGGCCCCGCTCGTGAAGGCCTCGCGGCCGTGCAGCAACGTGTAGTTGTCGGAGATCACTACGTCGCCCGTCTGCCAGCAATGAGCGTAGAAATTCTCGGGGGAATACAGTGCAGCTTGAAGGCCGCGGTGGAAATCCGCGACGTCCGCGACTCCGTCGAAGGCGAGCTCCGGACGATTGATAAAATTGCCGTCGCCCTCACGAGGAGGCTCGTTATAGCGGATGACCGGATATCCACTTACCGGATGCTTCGTGATGATGGGAGCAATCGTCTTGCTATCGTAAAATTCCATCTTCCGGTGATAGCTGCCCCGAACCTCGCTCCATTGAGCACGGACCGGGGGCTCCGCCCGTTCCAGGACACGCTTCGTGTTGGAGAAAGTGGTTCGTCCGCCCTGGTTTCCCTGAGGCGCGCGAACGCAGTGGAACATCTGAAACTCCGGAACTTGCGGCCGGTACATGCCGTCCCAATGAAGGGGGACGTAGTTATTGTCGAAGATATGGTCTTCCGGATTCTCCTGTTCGACGAGCTCAAGCACTTTTCCAAACGGCCACAGACTGATCTCGCCCCATTTTTCGCAATAGTCGGCGAACGCTTCCGCTTCGGTGAAAGTGGTAAACCCGCGCAGGATCACGAGGTGATGCCGGCGCGATAGCTCGCGCAACTCGCCGATCGGAAGATCCCCCACGGGGGTTCCCGGAACTTGCGGCTGTACCAGCACGCCGAAGGGGCTAACAAGGCTGGTTGTATAGATCGCGCTCATTGCATTTCCTCTGCGGAGGCCTCGACTACGTAGTGACTGGGCCGTCCGTCCCGATAAACGAGCTCCCCGCCGAGCTTTTCGGCGTGGGCCCGCTTCATCAATCGGAAGCGACCGTCTATCTCTACCGCAACGCTGTGCCAAGCGGTAAGCCATTCGTCATCGGTATCCATCAGGTGGATGCCGATCTTCCTGCTTCCGCACACCTGCGGGTGGATGGAGAGGCGGACCGCCTGGGGGAAGTACTCGGCCAAAAGCCCGTCCCAGGCGCGGCTGCGCTGGATCACTTGATAGGCGCGGGCCCGGCACTGCTTCTGAAGCTGGGTTTTGCTGATGGTCATGTCGGGGCGGAGGGAATCTTCCACCAGGAATCGCGTGATTCCGCAGTACATGCGAAGCTCGTCGCCGCCGGCGCGTACCTTCGTTTGCACGACCTCGAGCGGCTCGCCGAAGTCGGCCATGAGGCGGGCGCGCATCTCGTCGAAGCTCGTGCCTCTAAAAACGTGGTCGAGATTGAAAGTCGTGAGGTTGTCGGCGCCGATTTCTCCGAAGAGAGCCTCGAGGTCTTGTTGGTACGTCGTGATGTGGGCATCCGGAATGCCGATTACGTCGTTGAAGACCCGGCCGTCGGAGCAAAGGACGATCCGCGCGCCCGGCTCGTAAACCGCTTCGATTCGTCGGCAAAGGGCGTTCAGAAAGGAGAGCGATTGCTCTTCCGCCATGTCGGGTTTCACGCCGAGCACTTTCGCCGGGTTCGGCGACTTGCCGGGAAAGGCGGGCAGTACGAACACCACCGGTTCGTTTCGCTCGATGGCGTGCAGGATCCGATCGAGGAACTGTCCGGCGCAGGCGGAACACTCGTGGTCGCCGCAGGCCGGGGTGTCCGAGGGAACCCGGCGGTATTGCATCACCAGACCGAGAATCTGGACGGCCTTCGTCGCCGCCGCTATCGAACTCTCCAGGCTGTAAGTCGTCGCCACTTCCGCTTGCATCGTCAGCTCCCTCGGTTCGAACGCCGAAGCGGCGTTCGTTTTTTCCTCTAGTGAGCTGAAGATGACACGGTGCTATCTATAAAAATAATTGAACATGTGAATGGTCGTTATAGGTGCCGTTTATGGGTTCGCGGGGGCGTGGGAGTCGGTGGAAGTAGCTGGAACCATTGGCTCTTCGAGCCCGGGTTGAGACCCCGGGGTGGGCGAGGGCTTTGGCTTTGAACGATGGAGCGCAAAGGTGTGCATCTGGGGGAAATACTCTCTCGTCTCTCCGTCCTGGATCGCGGAGACGCAAGCCTTCCCGTCCTTCTCGCCGTAAATTTTGCAGAAGTGTTTGCCCAGCTCCTCGGCGTTCACGACGCCGTCCGAGTTCTTGTCGGCTTTATCGAACTTGCCTTCGTCGCAAAACAAATCCGAAATCTCTCTCTCGGTCGCTTCCAGCCCGTCCTTGTTGTTATCGATGAAGGCCGTCTCGTTCGCCCGGCAGGCCGCGCCCATGCAAAGGCCCGTGCCCCAGCAGGCATCGCCCGAATGACAGGCCGAAAGCAAGACGGAAGGGGAAATCAGGGTGCGCTTGATGGCATCGGTGAGTTTCCGCGTTTTCAGAACGCTCGTGCTGATCACTCGATCGGGATCGGTCAGCTTGATTTCCCCTCCCCACTCCTTCTCCTCGCCCTCAAAGCCCATGGGCACGGAAAGAATGTGCTGCTTATCGGGAAGAAGGGCGCCGTGGCTCGAAACCATCATCAAAGTATTCGGCGGGTAGCCGAGCTTTTTCAGAGCCTCGAGCTTTTCCAAGGGCGGGTTCTTCAGGAAGGTAACTTGGGCGCTCGGGCACTTGGTTTTCAACTTCGCTTTTAGCTTCTCGCAGTCCGAATTGATCGCCTCGTCGAGAACGAAACAGACGAGGATCACCTGCTTCTTCGCTGGATCCAGCTTCGCGGGCACCTCGTCCTCTGTTTTTTTCACCTCTGGCACGAAGCCTTTAGCGCCCGGCTTTCTGGGCACGACGTCGAACGCCGCTTCCGACGAAAGGGACGCAAACACCGCGGCCGCGCAAAAGATCAAGGCAAGGATCTTGGACATTCAGCTATTTTGCCAGATGCCGCCGGGTTCGGCACGCGCGCGCCGCCGCGGCGGCCCCATAGAGGTTGGCGGGGGAATGTGGCCGGTTTAGAGTGTGCCCCATGACCACTCCGCTGATTTGCGTCGTAATCGCGTTCTTGCTCACCTACCTCTCCAAAATCCCGCTGGCCATGGCGATGGCGAAGGAGGGAAAGGGTTACGACAACAAGAACCCCCGTGAGCAACAGGCGCGGCTCACCGGATGGGGAAAAAGAGCCCTCGCCGCCCATCAGAACAGCTTCGAGGTGACTCCGCTTTTTGCGTCCAGCGTTTTCGTGGGCCATTTGACTCAAGGGAATGCGGCCTGGAGCGCTAACTTGGCGGTGGTGTTCCTGGTGAGCCGTGTGTTTTTCACGTACTTCTACTTGGCGAATCTGGATTACCTTCGCTCGGCGGCGTGGGGCGTGGGGATTTTTGCCTCGCTAGGCATTGCTCTTTCGAGCTGGATTTAGCCGGCGCTCAAGCCTAGTGGCCGCGGCGCCAATCCCGATCGCGCCGAGGGTGATGAGAAGGCCGATGAAAAGCCCACCCGGCTCCAACGTATTGGAAGACAAGATGAAGATTTCTCCCACCGCGACAAAGCCAATCAGGGCCATCGCGCAAAACTTGATGGTCCGCAGAGCCCGCGCGGCCGCCGCCTTATTCTGACCGGAGTATCCCACCGCCTTGAAGGCTTGATAGAGCGCTATGAAAAAGGAAATGGACGCGACATACGCGTACGCCAGAAACGGATCTTTGAAATAGATCTCAAAGGGTGTGGCGTGCGCGTTTCGGCCCTCGAGATGAGGCTCCCAAAGTAAGAGACCAAGGGCGCCGATGCCGATGAGCATGATGACTGTCCGAAGAAGTATGGCTGAGCTTCTTTTCATATGGAGAATTATCCTTTCGCGGCCCGCCGAAGCCAACGGCCTAGTAGGGTTGAGTCGATATCGCCGGTTTTTCGAATCTTGACGTGCCTCACGTACGCCCCTTTGCCGATCAGAAGTCCTTTCGGATCCGGCAACGCCGTCCCGTGGAAGAAACCGAACTGAAGGTGGTCTTTGTCGGCGTAGAGGTAGGCTACCGGCCGGTCTTTCCGCGTCCAGCAGCCGTTACCCCACTTCACGGTTTCCTCTAGAGCGGGAACGGCTTTCTTGACCATCTTTCTCAGGGTTTTGATTACTCGTTGAAACTTGTCCGCTTGATCCTCGGCCCACAGGTCGAAGGACTCGTACTTTTTCATCTTCATCGCCACATCATAGCAGGCCGGTTTCCTTTCCGTTCTAGGAGCGTTACATTCTCCGGCGAATGAAAGTCCATCTTGTCGACGGCACTTATGAACTCTTCCGTTGTTATTACGGGGGCCCCAAGAAGAAGATCAAAGGCCGCGAGGTCGGCGCGGCCCGCACTCTCGGCAGAAGCTTGGCGGGTTGGCTGAGGACGGGCGACGTCACGCACGTCGCTTACGCGTTCGATCACGTCATCGAATCGTTTAGGAACGATCTGTTTACCGGCTACAAGACCTCCGAAGGAATCGAGCCCGATTTATTCGCTCAATTCGAACTGGCCGACCAGGTGGTCGACGCGCTGGGAGTGACGGTTTGGCCCATGATCGAGTTTGAGGCCGATGATGCGCTGGCGACCGCCGCTCGGCGCTTCAGTAAATCCAAGGAAGTCGACCAAGTTCTGATCTGCTCCCCCGACAAGGACCTCGCCCAATGCATCAGTGGGAGGCGAGTGGTTGGCTTTGACCGATTCAAGGGCATAGCGCTCGACGAAAAGGGTGTCGTCGCGAAGTTCGGGGTCGGGCCCGCCAGCATCCCGGATCTGCTGGCGCTCGTAGGCGATACCGCCGACGGCATTCCCGGTATTCCCAGATGGGGCATGAAGTCCGCCTCCGAGGTTCTCGCGGCTTACAAAACTATCGAGAAGATTCCCGGCCGCCCAGGCCAGTGGAAGGTGAAGGTCCGTGGCGCGGACGCGCTTTCCGAAAGCCTCGAAGCCCACCGAAAAGACGCCACGCTATATCGAAAGCTCGCCACCATCCGCTACGACGTTCCGCTGAAGGAAAAGTTGAAGGACCTTCGGTGGAAGGGAACGAAGGCCCCGGAAATGGACGCGCTGGCAAAGGTATTCGGCGAGCCGTTCGTGGTTTGAGTATAATCATTCGATGAGAGCCCTCGGCCTAGCTGTTTGGTTTTTCGGAACCCTCACTTCTGGTCTCGCCTTCTCCGATCCCGGAGCAGAATGGCAGGGACCCGAGTACACTCCGATCGGAATTGTGAAAAGCCAACTCATGGTCGCAACGAATGAGAGCCCCATTCGTTACTGCCTCTATGATTTTTCAAAACCGAAGGCGCGAGAAGTCGGTAAATGTAGCGACTCGAAGAAGATATTTAAAGAGTTCGAAGAAACCGCCGGTTTTACCAGACTCAAACCGGTGGAAGCCGGCATTGAGTTCGGGCCCGGGCTATTCATGAAGCTTCCCACCGGAAAAAAGCTCCTGTTTGAAAAGAAGGGCCAGACCTACACGGTTTCGGTCGAAAACAAGGGCAAAAGAATAATCGTAACTTCAGACCTAAACCATGCAGCTGAGCATTCAGGGGAATGCTCGGCCCAGCTTTTCTCCGGTCCGGATGCTTTCTTTCTTTTGGTCACCAACTACGGGACCTTGGAAGTTGTCAGAATCGATCATTCTATAAACTAAACAGGGCCCGCTCCGTTTCAGGAGCGAGCCCTCCTCACATTAGTGCGTTTCGACCTGGCAGTCCGCGAGGTTCGCGGTGCACGTAGCGCCGGTCGCAAACTCGCAGTTGCGAAGAGCGATCTTCTGAGCAACGCGCTTCGCTTCCTGGCCTTCGCCCGACTGCTGGCGGAAGTAGAAGCTGGACGCGCGGTACATCCTGAGATTGAAGACTCGCTTCGCGGTACAGGTCCAGCGGTTATAGCCCCCTGCCCTTAGGGCACCGACGACGTCAGCCCTATCGAGCTCGGCGGAATAGTCCGCCTGATCGAGGTCGAGATCTTGTTCGTCGGCTTTCGAGACCGAGGCCTGGGCCAGGGTAAGACCGGCAAGTAATACGAGAAGGGTACGCATAGAGACTCCTTAAAATGGATGTTTAAGGGCAGCGAAACACTTCGCTACCTACCTACTACGCGCACTGGCGAGCTGGATCGGCTCACGGGCCCCTTTTCCAGATTCTTCCTTCATTCACTGACACATGGGGCTTTGGGACATAGAGTGTCTTTAGATGCCAATAGAAACTAAGCCCAATTCCCTAAGTGGTGGACTCAAACGTTTTCTGGGGTTGTTTTCGAGCGATCTGGCGATCGATTTGGGAACCGCAAATACCCTAGTTTATGCAAAGAACCGGGGACTTATCATCGATGAGCCCTCGGTCGTCGCCGTCCATCGAAATCCCCGAGGCGGACCGAGCCGCGTTCTGGCCGTAGGTAAGGAGGCCAAGGAGATGCTGGGGCGTACCCCGGGCAGCATCGTCGCGATTCGCCCGATGAAGGACGGGGTGATTGCAGACTTTGAAGTTTGCCAAAGCATGCTCAAGTACTTCATCGCGAAATCCCACGATCGAATCACCCTTATCCGGCCCCGAATCATCATCTGCGTTCCTTTCGGCATCACCCAAGTCGAGCGTCGCGCCGTGCGTGAGTCCGCGCAATCCGCGGGCGCCCGGGAAGTCTATTTGATCGAAGAGCCCATGGCGGCGGCCATCGGCGCCGGCCTCCCAATCACCGAGCCTTCGGGCAACATGATCGTGGATATCGGTGGAGGCACGACCGAAGTGGCGGTCATTTCTCTTGGCGGCATCGTCTACAGCCAATCGGTGCGCGTCGCGGGAGATAAGTTTGATGAAGCGATCATCAACTACATCAAACGGCAGTACAACTTGCTGATCGGCGAGCGAACGGCGGAGGCCATCAAGATCTCGATCGGAAATGCCTTTCCCTTCGATGAAGTGAAATATTGTGAAGTTAAGGGCCGCGACCTCGTCGTGGGCAGCCCCAAGTCGGTTACGGTCAGTAGTGATGAAATTCGGGAAGCTTTGGTCGATCAAGTCAACATCGTCGTCGATGCGGTGAAGCAGGCCCTCGAGCACACTCCTCCGGAACTAGCTTCCGACATCGTCGATAAGGGAATCGTGCTTGCTGGCGGAGGATCGCTCCTCGCGAATTTCGACATCCTCATCCGCGAGCGCACCGGTCTGCCGGTCATGTACGCGGAAGATCCCTTGCGTTGCGTGGTCATGGGATCCGGTAAGGTTCTCGATCAGCTGGATCTGCTGAAATCACTGACTATCGAATAAGAAAAGGTACCCACTTCCATGCACCAAAAGGAAGTGGGTACCTTTCGTTTTAGCGGCCGCAGCCGCAACCAGAGCCGCATTTGCACGGGTTGCACTTACAGTCTTTGCAGCGACATTCTTTCGTCTTCTTAGTGGTCATTGGGTCCTCCTTCGAGGGAATCGCCCTCTTCTGAAGACAGGATACGGCCTATACCTAGGTACAGGGTCAATGCGGTAAATTGTGAGGCGGCCGCTTGACCCCGTACCTACCTACAGGGTGTACAATAAGCGTATGAAAAAGGTGAACAGAGGCAAGGTCGGGGCATCCCTCACCATAGGAAAAGTGGCGAAGCAAGCGGGCGTCGGGATAGAAACGATTCGCTTCTATGAGCGGGAAGGCATCATCGCTGAACCGCCTCGTCGGGAGTCCGGTTACCGAGTGTACGACCAGGAAGTCGTGACTCGAATCCGTTTCATCAGACGGGCGAAAGAGCTTGGGTTTTCGTTGAAGGAGATTTCAGAGCTGATGAAACTTCAAGTGGATCCCAAGGCGAATTGCTCCGGCGTCAAAAAACGCACGGAGACAAAGCTCTTGGAGATTGAAAACAAGATTCGCGACCTCAAGCGCATGCAAAAGATTCTCAACGAGGTGGCCAGTGCGTGCGTTGCCGCGAAACCCATTTCTGATTGCCCCATCCTGAAATGCTTCGAAGGGCCTGGCGGCAAGAGTTCCTGAGGTTTTCAGTCGGGTGTTACTGCCCGAGTCTTATGTGATTTCGAAAGAACTTCTTTGCGAGCGCGAGAATTTGCGCATCCGACGGATGATCGACCGTTTCCACCCCGACAATCTTATCCTTCACCCGCGCGTGATGGTGTTGCTCTAGGTGAGTGCGGAAGTGGCCTTTCGCCTCTCCCGGGCCAACCAGCAAAATTTCATTGGCATCGGTAAGAGCACCGGCAACCTGATGAAAGAACTTCTCCGCATTCTTGTGGTTGTTTTGCTCTTTTTCCACCCCTGTATGGTGGCGGATTTCCGTGCGGTGCATCTTTTTCTCATCCACGCTTTCGGGATGGAGAGCGAAGATTTTTGCTTCCGAGGAATCAAGCCATACTACGTAATTTGCCATTCTGGTTCCCTTCTAATGAGTGGTCCGACTGAAGGCTAGAGCAATCCCCGTACCAGGTTCCCCAGGCTCAAATCGCCGCAGGAATCGGTCTTCCGTGGGATAGATTGTCCCTTGAAGGGGAAAAGGTTCCACTCCCCCTCAAGCCCTCCTCGGAAGCGGCTACGCCGTTCACAACGTCTTCGTCCTCGACAAAAGTTTGCCAACTCCTTCGCTTGATTGGGGGAATGGTGTCGGACCGGCTTACAAATGCAACGCTCCCTTTACAGTTCGGACGGAAGAGGATGCGGCGTGGATTGGCTCTGAATTTGCTTTATCTAATTGCACCGCCGCTCTCCGCCTTTTCCATCCCACGCAAACCGGATTCGCCTACCCTTTTCCGCCATCAGGTAAACAGAGCCGCAGGGCTCTATCAGAAAGGACCCCGATGAAACCGATGGCTGTTCTTGGATTATTGATTTTGCTGTTTCCTCACGCGCTCCAGGCCGAGGTGTACGAAGCATGCTATGGGCGCGGCACCATTCTTTCCGCAAGGGAGAGATTTTCTCCCACTACTAGTCCCCAGGCCTGGTTCGAGGCGAACGTCAGGTTTTCCTCTATCGGCTGCGATAGAGGAAGCGCCGCGAACCGGGTACTCAAAGTATTGATCCCCATCTACTCATTCGATCGAACGAACCGGCTAGAAAACATCGTTCGCGAGCATTGCATCGAGCGGATCGCAACGTCCGTCGGAAAAGAGATACGGCTTGGCTCGGGCCGCGTGGTGATTGGCGCACTATCCGGAAGTCAGATTCTTGAGGGCAACATATCTTTTTACAACTTCCAACTACCCAACGGATGTCAGTTGTATTGAGAAGGATGTCTATTCGCTTGTGAGATCGAAGTTATGAAACAGTGTCGCCATGAACACGTGGTTGACTCGATTGGGTAGGGTTCCCGCCCGGTCTATGACGTTGCAGAGATAGCCGAAATCAACGGCCACTTTCGGAGAGAAGCGATAGTTGAGGCCCAGAAACGCACGGTTCTGATCGAACCCCGAGACCAAAACGGGAGAGGCGTCGTTGAGCGCAAGAAAGACTTCATCGTAAAACACCGCGCTCAGCGCCGACTCCGTGGCCACGGGAATCGCGAGCCGGCTCATGTATCTGAGGCGTATGGCCGTCGCGGCGGCGCCTTCTATAAACCGGCCTTCGAGTCTCAGCCGTTGTGAGAAAGTCCCCCCCATCGGAGTCAAGTTGACCACGCCTTGCAGCCAGGCTCTGTGCTCGTCGCGGGCCGTGGGTTTAAGCAAGGGGGTCCAGGCGTATCCCGCCCACAGGCTGAAGGCGTCGGTAACCTGCCAGCCGAGAGCCGGTCTCAGAAGGATTGTCGTGAAGGCTCCGGTCGTTAGGCCGTAACGAGGCTGAAACTCCAGCCAAAGGCGGGTTTTCGCTCCTAGTTTTCCCTGCGACAGGAACTGCCTCCAGAGCTGTCCTTCGGTGTCGGCACCCATCGCAGGCAGTGTGACTAGGAGGGCGAGCAGGAAGATCTTCAGTCGGCTCATAGAGCATTTCTTGTAAGTAGGGAAACGCCCTTCGGCAAGCGGCTTCCTAAGCGGCGGAGCTGAACTGACGAAGCAATACGCCGACTCCAAAGGCGAGCCCCGCGGCGCTTCCGCCGATGAGCAGGGTCTCCAGTCCGGAGGTCCACCAAAGAGCTCTCGTCCAAAGCGACTTCAGCGAACCGATCATGAAGAAAACCGCGGCCGTCAGGAGTGAGGCCGTCTCAAAGGCGTTAGGGAGTCGAAACAAGTAGGCGGCGAGCGGAACAAAGCCGCACAGGAGAAACGCGGCGAACGTACTCAGGGCCGCGAGCTTCGGCGAGCGTATGAGGCGGGGTAAATTATATTCCTCGGAAAGCATAGTCGCGATCCAGCGCTCTCTATCCTCGGTGATGGCACTTACGATTCCATCGAGAGCCTCGCCTTTGAGCCCTTTGGCCGCGAAAATCTGGCGCACTTCTTCTTTTTCACCGTCGGGGTAAAGGCGGATGTGTTCCTCTTCGATTCTTCGAAGCTCTTTCATTTCCGACTGCTCGGCCCGGGTTCCGAGATAGTTGCTCGCGGCCATGGAGAAGCCGTCGGCAATGAGGTTTGCGGCCCCCAGAACGACTACGACTTGGGGGGATAGCTGGGCGCCGACCACCCCCGACACTATCGCGAAGGTGGTCACGGAGCCGTCGATTCCGCCGTATACCCAGTCCCTGAGATAACTTTGCCGGGGCTCTTCGGCCAGCCGAGCCCTGATGCGGGCAGGAGCGTGAGAATGGGTGACGGGAGACTTTCTCATATAGAGCCTTTCGTGGCCCGACCCTCAAAGAAGCTGAGAATGCATGATGTGGCCGAGCATCGTGAAGGTCGCATCGAAGGGTCGGCGATTGACCCGGACTTTCTTCCCGGAGTTGCCTTCGAGAGTCCACACGAATTCTTGCCCGTTATCGAGTCTTTCGTAGGCCAGAAACATTCCCGAGTGGTTGGTGCCAAGCGTGTCGTCGGTGTCCATGGCTAGGTAGTCACCTCGGCGCGCGACGGTCGGGATCGCGGTGGGGTGAAGGAGCCCGCCGCCGGACCGAAAGTATTCGATCATCTTCGCGTAGTGACCAATCCCCAAAATATTCTTTAAGGAGCCGTTGGCGACCCACGAGTAAAACTCGGAGCACCAGGCCTCGCCTACATCGGCGCCGTAGCGGGTTCCGTCCACGGCGACGGTTCCGCCCTTACCTACCAAACCAAGCTCGGAGTCGTAGAACTCCTTCATACCTTTGAGGATCATGCGCGTGCGCGAGATGCTCTTCGTGTCGGGGCCGGTAGTGGTCGTGTAGTAGAAGGGGGACGTAGCGATGTGGCCGCCATAGCCATAGTACAGGCTCACCCGAGCCCGGTACACGGTTGTCTCTCTCAGGCCTTTGACGTTAATGGCGAAGAAGGACTTCCCCGCAACAACCCCGACGGCGATTTTCTCGAGCGGGCCGGTTTGCAGTTGGGTGCTGGCGTAGAGCGGCGCGTACTGCACCTGGGCGTACATATCGGGCGTCGCCGCGATTGTCGCCGAGTTGATCTTGATGGCCATCGTGAAGGCATTGGGCGTATTGCCGATCCCTTGGGCGAGATAGCCGGGCTCCAAGTCGGCCGAAAGAGCCTGGGTTGATACGTAGAGCGCGAGAGCGAGCAGCGAGCGAAGCATCAGAGTCCCCCTTGAAATTATCCTCAACCTCGCACGCGTAAGAACGGGCGAAATCGGCTCACAAGGTAGAAAAATAGTTGGGGGTTGGCAATCAGTCTGGGCGGCGAAAAGCCTTCCGAAAGGAACCGGGTACCATTCCATGCACGGGCGGTATAAATTCGCCTCAAACCGACCATGATCAAGGACCATTACAAGACTCTCGGGATTGAGCGGACCGCTTCTCCGGCCCAAGTGAAGGCGGCGTACCGGCGCCTGGCCTTTGCCTGGCATCCGGACCGCAACCCGAGCCCAGGTGCGCACCAAACGTTCGTCGAGATCAACGCCGCCTACGAAGTGCTGCGCAATCCCATCAGCCGGGCGCGGTACGATACGCTCTACCGCGTGGACTTCCGCCACGAACGGCCGGTCCACGAGCGCCGCTACGAGGCTCGCCGGAACGCATGGGAAACGAAGGTCCACCGGACGGAGCAGCGCGGAGAGCGCAAAGCGGAGCGCCGGGAGTCCCGTCCGCCTCCTCCATCCTGGGGACAAGACGCGTCTTCCGTCAGCTGGACGGGTTTCTTCGTCGAGTTCCTACTCGATTTAGTTACCTCGTTCTGGTTCTGGTAAGTCTCGCGAAGGCACTAGGCACCCTAGTTCCTCCTTTTTTAGAACTGCACCTGGACGCCGGCGCCGATCGCGTGATCGGTCAGCATGAAGCCCGCGGCCCAAGACCATGACGGTGAGTACATGAGCGAGACTTCGAACTCGAGCGGATTCTCGATAGTTCCGCTTTGTCGGGGTCTCCAGGTTACGTCGATGTCGGTGAAAATCGTTTTGGCCCACTGAAACCGCTTTTCGACGTCAAACCGAAACTCGCCCTTGTGATCAATCAGGGCCTGGGTCTCGATAAGAAAGGGAAGCATGTAGCTTACGCCAATAACCGCTCTGGGGCTTTCATTGAAATAGGTAGCTCCACCCACGAGGTTGAAGAACTGACTGAACCACCTTCTGTAGAAAAGATCTCCTTCCACTTCCCACGGTTCACGAAAGGAAAAATTTCGTCCAGCAGAATTGCGACTCTCCACTCGTGATTCCAGTTGATTCCAGGTTTGTGAGACCCGCAGATAAGCCTGGGCGTGATTGGTCGCCGCTTCCGCCATTCCATAAAAATAGATGTGATCGTGGTTGTGCGGGTCATGATGCTGAATATGAGCAATCTCAGGCCGGGGCGTGTAGCTCATATATTTTACGATGCGACCCATGCCGTTTTTCATGTGATAGAGGTTGTGGCAGTGAAGCATCCACTCGCCAGGCTCATTGGCGTAAAACTCTATGGTTCGTGTCCCATGCGGCGGAACGTCGACGGTATGCTTTAGAGGCGAAAGAGCGCCATTCTTGTTAAGCACCCGGAAAAAATGCCCGTGCAGATGCATCGGATGATGCATCATAGTCCCGTTAGCGAAGGTGAATCGAACTACGTCGCCTTCGTTGATTAGAATTGTACGATCCTGACTTATCGTTTTTCCGTTGATGTGCCAGACATAGCGCTCCATATCGCCGGTGAGATTGAGGGTCAGCTCGTTCACTTTGGCGTTCTTCGGAAGTTCCGTGCCCTTCTGAGCCTTGAGTTCATCGACAGTGAGCGTATCGACGACGGGACCCTGGTGCTCGTTATGCCCTTCGTGTTTGGAATGATCCATTCCGGCATGGCCACTGTGACCTGAGTGGGCGCCATGGTCCATCGTGGCGTACATGTCGGGAAAGGGTTTCACGGGAGCCGGAACTTTTTCTCCTATTCCAAGCCAACCGGACGCCACTCCGGTCCCGTCCTGGGCTGTAATCTTTAGCTCGTAATTCTTGTGCTCTGGAACCTGAAACAGAACGTCGTAAGTCTCAGCCATTCCCATCAAGAGTTCCTTTGCCGACACGGGGGATATATCCATCCCGTCCGCCGAGACCACTTTCACGGGGGCCTGACCTAGAGCCACGTGGAAGTAAGTCGAAGCAGCTGCATTGATGATTCTGACTCTTAACCTTTCGCCTGGGTGAGCAACGAGAAGCTGCGAATCCTTCTTTCCATTGATCAGAAAGGCGTCGTAGCCAACGTCCGAGTAATCCATCCCGCCCATGCGGGTCCATTCGTTATAAAGAAAATTCCCGAGCGAGCCCGCTTGAATGGCTCCGAGCCAGGAGCGCATCGTGCCTTTCTTATAAAGGTAGTAATCCCCGTCCTTTCTTAAGTTCTTTAAGATGGAATCCGCATTTTCATCGGACCAGTCGCTTAGGACGGCAACAACCTCTTTATCGTAAGGGAAAGGCTTAACTTTTGGATGAATGATGAACGCACCATAGACTCCCTTTTGCTCCTGGACGTTTGTGTGCGAGTGGTACCAGTAAGTTCCCGACTGACGAATTTTGAATCGAAAATTCAGTCTTTCTCCGGTCCGAATCGTCGGTGTCGTCACATAGGGAACTCCATCCATCTCGGGAGGTAAGAGAATACCGTGCCAGTGAATGGAGAGCTCCTGATCAGGGACCTCGTTCCTGACGAGAATTTCCGCATCATCCCCTTCAGTGAACTCGAGAGTGGGAGCCGGGATTTGACCATTTATCGCAATAGCGAAATCAACGGTCTCTTTTCCACTCAAGTTCACTTCCTTCTTCCGGGCTGTCAGCTCGTAGTGAACGGTTTTCGCCTCGATCACCGGCGCGAAGGCAGCCAGCGATAAAATGAAAAGCAATAGCTTCATAACTTAATCCTTCTACGCCTAAGTTCGTTACCGATCACGAACACCTAGCTGAGGCTCACGGCGGCGCTGGGGGAAAAGGTGCCTAGTTACTTTTCGGAATTATCCACAGGTCAAGTTGGGGATAAGTACGAAAAGGTACTAGGCACCTAATTCTTCTTTTCCAAGTCGTTCAGACTTGTCTGAATCGCGAAACTGAGCTGCTCGTGGCCCAGCTCCTGCAACATTTTTCCATTCACGAAGAACGCGGGCGTTCTTGCGACGCCCAGCTTTCTGCCATCGTCTTCGTCCTGGCGGATCTTGCTCTCAATCTCGAGATCCCCGAGCGATGCATTAAGCCGCTCCATATCGAGTCCCAGTTGCTTCATATAGCCAGGAATAAGGTCCGGTCGAGGGGCGTGGTGGCTTCCCCATTCCGGTTGTTTGGCAAAGAGCATTTCCAAGGCTTCCCAGTATTTCTCCTGCTTTCTTGCTCCTTCGAGGACACTTGCCGCATAGGAGGAGTTCTTGTGCAACGGCATGTACCGCACGACGAGCCGGGCCTTCCCTTCAAATCTTTTCAGCACATCTTTTACGATTGGATAGAGGGAGCGACATGCCTCGCACTCGGGATCCAGAAACTCAACGACGGTTACAGGAGCGTCAGCTCGACCAAGGACTGGACTGTATGGGCGAACGAGAAGTTCCGATTGCGCCTTCGCTTTATCGTCGATTTCCTTGGACTCGCTATGCCGGTACCAACGGGCTGTCCACAGAAAGGCGGTTATCAGTAGGGCTGAGAGTCCCGTGAGTACCCATTTGTCGATTTTCATGCCTTCTGTCTCCGGTTGATAAATTCAAAATATAAAAGTAACGCGGCAAGGCTCACAAACGAAAGCAACGAAAGTAGCGGAATCGTGACAATACCAAGCCATTCAATCTGGCGCGTGGTGCAAGGAACGCCCTCGGTACAAGGAGTGATACTTTCCGGAATGAGATCGTAGTAGACCAAATTGTGATAGAGAGCCGCTCCCAGACCAAAGAGAACGAGCGGCCAGGCGTAGCGCGTGACCTTATTGTCGCGATTTAGAATTCCGACCGAAAAAATGGCCACCAGCGGGTAAATTCCGATTCTCTGGTACCAACAGAGCACACAGGGCGGAAACCTCATGACTTCGCTGAAAAACAGGCTTCCGAGTAAAGCCAGAACGCATATGAACCAGGCAAGGTAGATTGAAAGCCACGGTCGTAAATCCAATCTCATTTGCAACTTTCTCTAGGGGTACCCACTTGATCCCATGGCATTTGTATCCGACGGCAGCAAGTTGTGCCTAGTTACTTTCCAAGAATTTTCCACAGCCTTGCTTTAGGACCAAAAGCGCCATGCCAACTTCGATCGTGGGTGTGGATAAGTCCGAAAAGTAACTAGGCACCTTTCCCCCCTAATGGACGAACTACGCGGTTGATGTTATTCCGTCCGGGCATGCCAAAGTTCAAGGCCGGAAGTCCCGTCGAGTGGAAATGGCTCGGGCGACCGATCCAAGGGACGGTCGAAGAAGTCTTTCTGGAACCCGTGGTGCGGACTATCAAAGGCAAGCGCATCAAACGCAACGGCTCCCTCGAAACCCCCGCCTACCTGGTGAAGTCCCAGGCAAACAACCTTGCTCTCAAATTGGAGACCGAGCTGAGCCGTCGGACGCGCCGGCAAAGCGCCTGGCGGGACACCGAGGAAGAGAGCTCCTCCTGAATATCGTCGTCGCCGGCGCGAGTGGTTACATCGGCAGGAGCCTCCTCCCGCTACTTCGCGCGAAATTTCCCACCGCCAACATCACCGCTCTTTCACGCGGCGAGAAGTGCTCGGACGATCCCGCGATCACCTGGAAAAGCTGCGATTTGTTTTCCCTGAAATCTCTCGAGGCAAGCCTCCCGCCCGTCGTGAACCTCGCCTATTACCTGGTTCACTCGATGGGCCCGACCGCGCAACTCGATCAGGGCTCTTTCGCCGATTACGATTTGATCCTCGCCGACAACTTCGCAAGAGTCCTCAAGCGAAACGGTGTCCGTCACCTCGTCTACTTGGGCGGCTTGTTGCCGACCGATCAGAAACTCTCGCCGCATCTACGAAGCCGCTGGGAAGTGGAAGAGACTTTTCGCTCGCACGGCCTGCCAATCACTGTTCTTCGGGCCGGCGTCATCCTCGGGGAGGAGGGCTCTTCCACGCAGATCATCGTCAAGCTGGTCTCGCGCTTGCCCGCGATGATTTGCCCGGCCTGGACGCAGACTTTGACTTCCCCGGTCGCTCTGCCCGGGGTGCAGAGAGCTCTAACGGAAGCCGCGCTCGATAACCGGCACATCGGGAAGGTCTACGACCTGGCGGGCTGTCCTCCGATAAGTTACCTGGAGATGTTGAAGGAGACGGCGAAGAAGATGGGTAAGAAGAGAAGGTTCTTCACCGTTCCCGTCTTCACGCCTTGGCTGTCTAGAATGTGGGTTTCGGTGATAACGAACACCCCTCGCCCGTTGGTTTATCCGCTCATTCAGTCTTTGAAACACCCGATGGTGGCAAGGCCCGAGCACCGCTTCCCCGACTCCGAACCCTTGTCGACTTACAGGGAAATGATTCGGGACCTTCCGCTACGCCCCCAACCTCGGGGCGTCCTCTTCCCTTCCCGTCCGGTTGGCAGGTACGTTCGCTCGGTGCAGCGCCTTCCGCTCCCGCGAGGCAAGAACGCCGAGTGGGTTCGGATCCAGTACATGAATTGGATTCACAAGCTGCCGGGCGGTTTGCTCCGGGTGGTGGTGGAAGGGAAGCGAATCACTTTTTCGACGTTCCTGCTCAAGCGCCCGCTGCTAGTCATCGAGCTTAGCGAGGAACGCAGCACTCCCGATCGCCAGTTGCTCTACGTCACGGGTGGCCTCTTGAACAAGACGGATGGCGGCCGCCTCGAGTTTCGAGAGGTCCTCAATGGCGCCCATCTCCTTGCGGCAGTCCACAACTTCTCGCCCGCCCTGCCCTGGCAGATCTACAAATACACTCAGGCCCAGGTTCATCTCTTCCTAATGAGGAAGTTTGGCCGCTGGCTCGCTCGTAGCCGCTGATCGTTTCCCTTGCTTGCCAAGCCTAACGCAATGCAGTAATTGCTTGCCCTACCTAGGAGGAGTTACTCAATGAAAAGTCTTGTACTGATTGCTATGTCGGCGGTTTTGGCCGTTCCCGCGTTCGCGAACCACTGGAACTTCGAATGCGGCCAGAACTATAAGGTTCGAATCAACAATAAGAAGGCGAAGCTCGTCGCGCCCCATGGGAACGTCGTCTTTACCTACAATCAGAAGGGTGTCCGCAAGGTTTACAAAGCGGCGGACGAAAGCCAGGGCATGCTGCTCGCCCCCAACGTGAATTTTACGCTGAGCCAGATCCCGATGGGACAAAAGGGCCAGTTCACTTGGGAAGTCCCGGGCCCCAACGAAGCGATGGTCCTGAGCTGCGAAACCCGTCCGACTTTTACTCGCGATCCGGACCTGAACTAATCAGCTCCGCTTGCGACTTGAAATCCTGAAACGGCATCACTCTAAGGGTGATGCCGTTTTTATTTGCAGCTCCGAAATAAATCAAAGCTCTTCAGAAAAAACCTTTTCGGTGATTCGCCAAAATTTTTCCTGTTTTCTCGCAATGACGAAGGCGGGCAGCCGGAACAGGCGTTGGTATTTGATGACGTCCCCAGGCCGCTTGAACTCGAAGGCCAGCTCCGGCCGTCTGAGATGCGAGCGAAGAAAATTGATGTTGAACTTCTTGATCGAAGAGGGGTTGCTGAAAAAATGCACCTCGCTCAAGTATTTGGCGTCGTAGTCGTAATAGCGAATCTCCAGATACGGGTTTCCGTTTTTATCGAGACGCTCGTCGAAAGAGATGCGATCCGGCGTCAGGACATGGGCGTTCTTGGACAGTTTGGCCTGCTTCAACTTCGCTTCCGCATCGATCAGGCCCACTTTGCATCGCTCGCAATTACTCGCCGTGAGATCGTTCTCCGCCCCACAGGCGTGGCAAAGCTTGAAACGAAACCGAAAGCCACAGGGCTTCAGTAGATAGGTGGACGGATCTTCGGTGGCGCCGCGGCACTTTCTCCCGAAGTGCTCCAGCACCACGCCGTCCGGATCCGCGTACCCCCAAAAGACGTTGTCGAAATCGCACTTGGGGCACTGGACATGAACCAGAACGGCATCTTTGGCGGGCCGCTTGTCGCTGATTTCGGGGGCGTAGATGTCGTGGCCCATGCCGGTGTAATCGAGGATGTAGCAATCCTTCTTTTCCGGGGCGAGACGTAGACCCCGCCCGACGATTTGTTGATAGAGACTATTGGATTCCGTCGGGCGTAGGATCGCGATGACGTCGACGTGTGGCGCATCGAAGCCCGTCGTCAATACCGACACATTGACGAGGTATTTGAACTTCAGGGCTTTGAAATCAGTAATGATGCGATCGCGCTCGGCCATATTGGTATCGCCGACCACTAAACGCGCTTGCCCTTCCGGCAGGAAGGAGAGGATTTCTTTGGCATGGCGGACGGAGGCACTGAAAATCATCACGCCCTTGCGATGAAATCGCTCGGTGATGTCGACGATATTGTTGATGATGAGAGGGGTGAGCTGCTTTTGGTTCTTTAAGATTTCTTCGACTTCGGCGGTGGTGTAGAGCCGGTCGCTCTCCGAAAGCTCGGAGAAGTCATAACTTGTGACCGGGATGTCCACCTTCACCGGAATGGTGAGAAAGTGTTTTTTGATCATGTACGGCAGGGACAGCTCGAACACGCATTGTTTAAAAAAGCGCGGCTGGTCGGATTTGACCTCGCCGGTTTGCGATCGCTCGTAGATCCATCCCTGTCCTAAACGATAGGGGGTCGCCGTCAGGCCCAGGATGCGCAGGTCTGGATTGGCCGCTTTGAGCTTGCGGATGACTTCTTGGTACTGGGTTTCCTGGTCCTCGGAAACGCGGTGGCATTCGTCGATAACCAGCAGCGAGAAGCCTGCAAAAAAGTCCTCTGGCGCACGTGCGATGGATTGAACGCTTCCGAAGATGGCTTTCTCGTGCCGATCCTTTTTGCCGAGGCTCGCGGAAAAGATGCCCGCCTCGAGTCCATAACTCACGTACTTGTCGTGATTTTGTTCGACGAGCTCTTTGACGTGGGCGAGCACCAGCACTCGGCCTTTGGCGATGCGCGCGAGCTCCGCGATGACGAGGCTTTTTCCCGATCCGGTCGGCAGGACGACGGCCGCAGGCTCTTTGCTTTGCCTGAAGAATTTGACGGCGTTGCCGACGGCCGTTTTTTGATAGTCTCGGAGCTGGTACTTCATCCGAGGAGAGTATGCCGCGATATTGCGGCTTCGTCTTTCTTTTGATCGATGCCCCTCCTCCCGCCGTGGAAAACGTGCCCTGAAGGCGCTAGAATCTAGCCCGTAGTACTCAACCTGGAGAGTTTCATGGCTCGATACGTCGATGGTTTTGTCATTCCGATTAAACGCAAAAACTTGGCGGCCTACAAGAAGATGGCTTTATGGGGCAAGCGAGTTTGGATGAAGCATGGCGCGCTCAGCTACTACGAAACGGCCATCGATGATTTTACAAAGCACGGCCTTGGGTTCAAGAAGATGTGCAAGTTAAAGAGCGGTGAGACGGCGGTCTTCGCGTTCATCGTCTACAAGTCCAAATCCCATCGCGATCAAGTGAACAAAAAAGTAATGGTGGAGATGGAAAAGGCCGGCGCACCGCCCAAAATGCCCTTCGACATGAAACGATTTTCGATGGCGGGCTGTAAGGTTCTCGTAAACTCGAAGCGATGACGGAATCCTTCCGAATTCGTGCGGCTGATGAAAGCGATGTGGCCGCCATCCGCTCCGTGCACCGAAGGTCCGTCGTGGATCTTGCGACGAAGGCTTATCCTCCCGAGGTCATTGCGAATTGGAAACCCAATCCAGCTCAGGAGTCCGTTGAACGGCATCGAGAAGCCATTCGTACCGGATATGAAATGGTTTGGGTGGCGGAAGTCTCGGGAAGGGCCGAAGGCTTTTCCGTGCTTGTGCCGAGCGAGAATGAGCTGCGCGCCCTTTACGTTACAGGGGCCATTGCCCGAAGGGGCATAGGAACGGCTCTATTCAAGATACTGGAAGAAAAAGCCAAAGAGCTCGGGTTGAAGAAACTTAAGCTATCTAGCTCGTTAAATGCCGTGCAGTTTTATGAGAAGAATGGGTTTCGGTCGCTGAACAAGTCATTCCATACTCTGCAGACCGGCGGAAAAATAGAATGCGTCTTGATGGAAAAAGATCTCGGAGAAGACAAATGATTGATCATGTTAGTTTGAGAGTTACCGATTCCAGAAAGAGCCGCCGTTTCTATGATGAGGCCCTTGTGCCACTGGGTTACAAAATGCTGTTCGAAGTGGAAGAACACGCGGGCGAAAAAGCCGCCTTTGGTTACGGGGTCCCTCCCCGGGCGGATTTCTGGATCGGCGAAGGCACTCCCAACTCCTGTCGCGTTCATATCGCCTTTCCCGCGGAGACTCGTGCACAGGTGGATGAATTTTATAAGGCAGCACTCGCAGCGGGGGGAAAAGACAATGGCGCCCCGGGCCTCCGCCCGCATTACCACAAAGATTATTACGGAGCTTTTGTTCTCGATCCGGACGGACACAACATCGAAGCAGTTTGCCGTGGGGAAAAAGGTGCCTAGTTACTTTCCGGCTTTATCCACAGGTCAAGTTGGGGATAAGTACGAAAAGGTACTAGGCACCCTAGTTCCTATTCTTCGACCTCGCTTTTCACGACCGAACCATCGACCGGATTGAAATAGACTTCTACCTTCTTTCCCTCTTTGTCGGTGCCGTAGATCTCGTAGCAGGTCCCGGGTTGTTTGAACTTGCGGATCTTGTATCCCTCGCTTTCCAAACGTTTCTTGAAGTCGTCTACCTTCATCCATTTTTCTTTCGGTTGGTCGGTACAGCTCTTTTTAGCGTGGGCAACCCCGGCCATCATGAATAGGGCGGCTAGGATAGTGAGCGCTCTCATACGGTTCTCCTGTTCTGCGACGGGTTAACTCCCCTTCGTTCCCTTTCACCGTATCGAAAATCCGCCCGAACTGGATATTGGGCAAATGGCCTAAGCCATTGAAATCAGGTGGCCTAGGCCATCCGCCCAATAGCTAATCCCACCCAAAAGTCCGAAATTGAAGGTGTGAAACTTGGGAAGGAGTCCAAATGAATAGACACCTTATATATGACCTACCAACCAGACTGTTCCACTGGCTCTTTGCCGGGCTCTTCGTAGCAGCCTTTCTCATCGCGAAGACCGTGGATGATGAGTCGTCGCTGTTTTCGTACCACATGCTGGCGGGCCTGCTCCTGGGGGTTGTCGTCCTACTTCGCCTAATCTGGGGGTTCGTCGGCACGAAGTATTCCCGCTTTGCGTCGTTCGCACTTCACCCTCGGGATCTTATGACCTACTTCACCACGATCCTTTCAGGGGAAAAGCGAAAGTGGACAGGCCACAATCCCGCATCGAGCTGGGCTGCACTCATCATGTTTGGGCTAGCGTTGGGGCTCGGCCTTACTGGGTATCTTATGGCAAGTGGTCACAAGGAGACTTTCGAGGACATACACGAGTTACTGGCCAACGGATTTCTCATCGTCGTCCTCCTCCACGTCGCCGGGGTCGTCCTCCATGCCATGCGACATCAAGATTCGATTCTGGTAACAATGATCGACGGGGCGAAATCCGGAATTCCGGTCCCGGAACCCGTTAAGCCGCGCCCAATGGTCGGTTTCGTATTCCTCGCCCTAGTCGCGTTTTTCGGGCTGTATCTGAGAAGCGGATTCGATAGCGGACAACGGACTCTGACCTTCTTAGGTACTACTCTTCAACTGGGGGAAAGCGAGGACGGTGAGGACAAGCACGGAGAGAAAGGCGAACGGCATGAACGAGATCACGATGACGACGACTAAGGAAGTGAAGCGATGAACCAACGCGAGCGCTTCGTCATCTCCGCCATTCTCCTTTTCGTAACATTCCTGGTTGGCGTCGACATTCTTAACGACTCTCGCGAGGGAGTCGTCGTTTGGCATCTGCTCACCGAGGGCCTTATCGGAGGAGCGGCGTTAGCTGGGGTTCTCTACCTGCTTCGAGGCACGTTCACCCTTCGTCACCGACTCCAGACTGAGATCGAGAATTTTTCCGCATTCAAACGAGAGGCGGAAGTCTGGAGGGCCGATTCCAGGAAATACATCGATGGATTGGCTCGCGCGATCGATCAGCAGCTCACGAAATGGAATCTCACCGTCGCGGAAAAGGAAGTCGCGTTCCTACTTTTGAAGGGCTTGAGTCTCAAGGAAATCGCGGACGTTAGAAAAACGACGGAAAAGACGGCTCGGGTTCAGTCGATGGCGATTTACAACAAGGCAGGAATCTCCGGCCGCTCTGAACTCTCAGCTTTTTTCCTAGAAGATCTTCTGCTTCCGGCAGCTCGCGAAAAGAGCAGTACCGAATAGTGATGGCGGGGAGGAAAAAGGTGCCTAGTTACTCTCCGGCTTTATCCACAGGTCAAGTTGGGGATAAGTTCACTAAGTTACTAGGCACCCTAGTTCTCCCGGTGCTGTCCGTACCACTCGCTAGTTGAGCAAGAACTGAACGAAGGTTGAGAGAAGCTCCAAATCTACGGTCGACAGACGGCCATCGCCGTTAACATCGATTTTGCCCACCGCGTCCCTTGCTTTCAGTCTCCGCTCTCCGGTTGCCTCGATCGCATTCTGCACCATGAGAACGTCCTCAATATCTATCCGACCATTTTCGTCAGTATCAAATCGATTTAACGGGTTTTGGTGAGAAGCCGAGTCTCCGAGAATCCAATGTATGAACGGGTGGACCATGTTGTGAAAACTGAGAACACCCTTTTCACATGCCTCAGCAGAATTTGTGAACTGTCCC
>CAZZHG010000024.1:0-55972 GCA_964653655.1 uncultured Pseudobdellovibrionaceae bacterium | reverse complement strand
GGAGGTGGGACTCGACTATCGCCACCTCAAACCGATCATGTACGCGCCCACTTTTCCGTATAACCCGCGGGCGGATCTGCTTCACGCCTACGACAACGGAAACTACGTCTACGTCATCGATAGCCGCATGGATTTCATCGCCCATCCCCGCTACTGGCACGTGACCGGAGTCGACCGCAATACCGGGGGCCGGGTGGAGCCGGTGAAGACGGACTCCGATTCGGGTACCCACCGGCTGAACGTCTCTGAGTATCAGGGAGAAAAGCTGAAGGAATATTTCAAGCGGCTGATGACCCGCTCCTTCCAGCACAAGAGCGTCGACATGTTCCGCGCCCCCAACATGGGAGGCACGAACCGCGTGATTTCCGTCTCGCCTATTCTTCTGTCGCGCGGCCAGTTCAAACAGTCCGGCGTTTTCGGCCACGTTTCGGTCGGCTGCAGCGTCGACTACTTCGAAGAGCCCAAAGAGCGCTTCGTCATCTACTACTAGAGCCCCTAGTGCTAAGGCTAAAAGCCCCTTCGCGCGTCCTGAAGTTTACCTTCCAACAGATCGAAGTCCGCGACGACGCTCCCGCTCGCGTTGAAGATGTTTCTTGCGATCGCCATATAATCTCCACGGCGCTCCTTGCGGGAGTATGGCTCGAGCGCTCCGCCTAGCTGCACTCCGTAATTTTCGAAAGTGATTCGGACCGCTTCGACGAGCGAGTTACCGGCGTAGAGGTTGGCGTCCACTTCCCGGATGAAAATCCATTCGGGGATACCGGTCGTGAGGTATTCGGGCTTGTGGTAGAGCTTATGGCTCAGCTCATGGCGCAGAATTTTTCTTCGCTGCTCCGGATTGCCTGTAACCACCATCCTATCGAGCCAGACTCGCGGTGAGCTGGGATCCGCTTGGTTCGTGTCGGAAAGTTCCACGACGATCTTTTTCTCTCTCGCATCGGCGAGAAGCTTTTTTTCGACCGGGTCAGCTCCCTCGCCCAGCAAGTAGGCCGCGACTTCCGCGGCTTTGAGGATAGTCTCGGTGGTTTCTTTACCGGGATCCAGCTTTACGGGGCCAAGGCGGGCCGTGATTTGGCCGTCGACCCATTCGAGGGCTTTGCCGACGTTCCCTCTGAAATGAGCCACCAGCATGTGGCAAAGCAGCTCGTTCGGCCCAGGGCCCGCGGCTTGTGCGGCCGTGAAAGTAAGCAGAAATAGCCAATGGATCATGACGACCCATTATACCGTGCTGATCCAAGGCTGGAGCGGAATGATCCTCCGGACTCTTCCGGCCGCGCCGCGCTTTTCGGTAACCTCAACTCAACCTGAAGTTCTAGGAGGAGCTCATGAAGAGGAAGTTGGAGTGGATGCTGATCGCAATGGCGGTACTGGTGATTTTTGAGGGCAAGGCCTTCGGAGCGGTGAACACCGTGCGCGAGGATTCGGAGAGTCCTTTCGTGTCCGTCGCAAAATCGACTTTTTATGGATCCCTGTTCGGAACCGCCATCGGCTGCGCGATCATGCTCATCGCCGATGGCGACGACGATGACATATTCAAGGTGTCGTTTGTAAGCGGCACTGCACTCGGACTGGGTTACGGGATTTATCACGTAGCCACTCGGCCGTCGGATACGACGGCTTTGTTCCGTCTCGACGGCGGCGGTCCGAGTGTTGGGTTTCCGGCGTTCAAGATACGGCCGACGAAGGACGGCGTGAAGGCGGACGTATCCTTATTCGCCATGCGCTTCTAACGCTGAAGGAAAGTGGATAGCCCCTAGTGCTAGGGCTAAGCGCCTGTTTTACTGAATGGGTATGTTGGTATCGAGGATCGGTACGGACACCGTCGGGGGAACCATCGTCTCGACCGGCTCTGTTACCGCGATGCGGGCGAGAATGCGTTTGGCGACGCCCTTGGCGTCGAGAGCGACTTCCGCGCGCTGTTCTTCCTGCGAGCCGTGCTGAACGAAACGATCGGGCATTCCCAAAGTCATGACCTGACGATAGAGATTGCGCCGGTTCATCATTTCGAGAACACCCGAGCCGAACCCGCCGATGACGGAGTTCTCCTCGATCGTGACCGTGAGCCGGCTTTCGGAAATGTGCTTGTGCAACAGCGCCTCGTCGAGAGGCTTGATGAAGCGAGCGTTGATTACCGTCGAGGTAAGGCCTTCCGAGCGCAAAATCTTCTGGGCTTCGAGGGCGGTCTGGACGCAGTAGCCGACCGCCACGAGACAAACGTCGGCATTCTCGCAGTCCGCCGACACCACCTCGCCCTGGCCGATGGGCAGAACCTTCGGCTCCGTATCCATGGCGACCCCCACGACCGTTCCGCGAGGGTAGCGGACCGCGATGGGTCCCGACTGATAGGCGACGCCCGTCTTCACCATGTGCTGAAGCTCGTTCTCGTCCTTCGGAGCCATGATGATGATGTTCGGAATCGAGCGCAGGTAACTGAGATCAAACTGGCCCTGGTGGGTCGCGCCGTCGGCGCCGACCAGTCCCGCGCGATCCATCGCGAAGAACACCGGAAGTTTCTGCAAGCAGACGTCGTGAACGATCTGGTCGAACGCGCGCTGCAGGAACGTCGAGTAAATGGCCGCGACCGGACGGAAGCCCTCGGTCGCAAGCCCCGCCGCGAACAGCACCGCATGCTGCTCGGCGATGCCGACGTCGTACGTGCGGGACGGAAATTCCTTTTGAAACTTGCTGACCCCGGTGCCCGACGGCATGGCCGCCGTGATCGCGATGATGCGGGGATCTTCTTTCGCGAGCCGCACCAAGGTGTCGGCGAAAACGTCTTGGTAGTTCGCCTTCTTCTTGCCGCCGCCCGCGATTCCGTCCTCGATCTTGAAGGGATTCACGCCGTGATAAACGAGCGGGAGCTCCTCGGCGAGCTTGTAGCCCTTGCCCTTTTTGGTGATGGCGTGCACGAGGTAAGGCCCGCCTTCGGCGCCTTCCTTCTTGATGAACGACAGCAGGTCCACGAGCTCTTCGACGTCGTGTCCGTCGACCGGGCCGAAGTAGCGAAAGCCGAGCGACTCGAACAGCATTCCGGGCGTGAAAAACGTCTTGATGCTTTTTCGGATCTTCGAAGCGATGCCGCCGACCGGAAGGCCGCGGGCGTCGAGATTCTGAAGCAACCCGTGAAGCTCTTTGCGCACGCGGTTGTAGCCCGGCTGCGTGACCCGGCTATTGATGAATTTCTGAAGCGCCCCGACGTTGGGGTCGATGGACATGTCGTTGTCGTTAAGCACTACGACGAGATTGCGCGCGGGGATGTGGCCCGCGTTGTTCAGGGCTTCGAAGGCGAGGCCGCCCGTCATGGAGCCGTCGCCGATGATGGCAACCGCCATGTTGTTCATGCCGCTGTGGCGCATGCCTTCCGCCATGCCGAGAGCCGCCGAAATGGAAGTGCTCGCGTGGCCGGCGCCGAAGTGGTCGTACTCGCTTTCGGTACGGTCCAGAAATCCGCTGATGCCCTTGTGCTGGCGGATCGTGTGAAAATTGTCGCGGCGGCCGGTGAGAATCTTGTGGGGATAGCCCTGGTGGCCGACGTCCCAAACCAGCTTGTCCGCGGGCGTTTCGAAAGTGTAATGAAGCGCGACCGCGAGCTCTACCGTCCCGAGGTTCGAGGCGAAGTGGCCGCCTTTTTGAGAAATGACGTCCAGAATGTGCTTTCGCACTTCCCGGGAAACCTGGCCGAGGGACTCACGGCGCAGTTTTCTCAAGTCCTTCGGCGAATCGATTTTTCCGAGAAGGTCCAAAAGACCATCCTTTCAAATCAGTGTTTCCGGTTGCGGATGAATTCCGCGATCGCCCTAAGCGGTTCCGACCGTTTTCCGTCGTCGGCGAGAGACCGGATGGCCGTGTCCACCAAAGCATTGAGCTTGCCGCGCATCTCGCTTGGGGACATCAAGCGGGTGTAGCTCGGCTTGGGCTTGCTGCGGGGCTCTCGGGAGTAACGGATCGATGCATCGGAGTCTAACAAATCATCGGAAATTTGGAAGGCCAGGCCCACGGCCTCGCCGTACCGCCGCAACCCTTCCATTTTCGGGGTGTCGACCCCGGCCAGGCGGGCCGGAATGAGCACGGCGGACAAGATCAGGGCGCCTGTCTTGTGGATGTGGATGTACTCCACCTCCGGTAGGCTGTAGGTATCGGAATCCGTCGTCACGTCGAGAACCTGGCCGCCCACGAGCCCGTGGACTCCCGAGTAGTAGCTCAGGGCTTCGATGGCCTCGAGCACCCGATCGGGCTTGAAACCGCCGACGGCATTGAGCCGCAGCATCTGGCCGAAAGCTTCCGTCAGAAGCGCATCGCCGGTCAGAATCGCCATCGCCTCGCCGTACTTGATGTGACTCGCCGGTTTTCCCCGGCGCATATCGTCATCATCGATGGCCGGTAAATCGTCGTGAATCAGCGAGTAGGTATGGATGAACTCGACCGCACAGGCCGCCGGCATGATTTTCTGAGCCGGAATGTCCAGATACTCGCCGGAGGCCAGAACGAGCAGCGGTCTCAACCGCTTGCCAGTTCCCCCGAACCCATACTCCATGGCCTCTATAAGGTGGCCGAGACGCATGGAAACCGTCGACCGATACCGCTGGATGCAGTCCTCGAGATAGGACTGAATCAGCGGCATCTTGCTATCGCTGAAAGATTCGAAATTCACGGAAGTGCCCCCAGAGAAACTCTAATGAAGTTAGGGGACTAGTCGTAGGGGTGTCAATTTAAAGCTGGGTGGGATTTGGGGTGGCTTTCGGGGCTCCGCACCATGCGGAGCCCCGAAAGCTTGGGAAATCGATTACTGACCGCACTGGCCGTTTTCGGCGAAAGCCGCGAACGGATTCCACACGAGGTGGACGCGCTCGAAGTACTGGGGCGCGGTCAAAATGTCGGTCTTTGTGATGAAGAAGTCCCGGCCGTTCTTCATCCCCTGGAGCCGGAACGCGAGCTCGTCGCCGGTGACCGGGCGGGCCCAGTACTGGCGGATCATCTGGCCGATCTTGGCGAGCCGGTACTCATCGCTTTCGAGAAACTGCTGGGCGACGGACGTGCGCGTCGCCTGGTTTCCGTAGTTGCGGCCGAGCTGCCAGTACGCAATCTCGAGCTCGGACGGCTGGCGGCCGAGAATGTACTGGTAGAGGCGCACGACGAACGTGCGCTGGTTGCTCTTCGCGCGGACGCGGTACCATTCCGCGCTTCCGGCGAGATTCGCTTGAAACTTCTCCATCGTGACCGAGCCGCCGGGATTGTCCTGGTGCTGCTTCAGATACGTCTTCCACTTGGTCATCTCCGCCGCGGACACGGCCCGGTTCGGGCCGAAGAAATATTTGAAGTTCGACTTGATGGCGTTTTCGAGCGCTTCGTCCGAAAGCAGAAAGCCACGAACTCCGGCGCGAGTGCCGTTGTTCAAGATGTTCTGCGCGTGTCCGTCGATGGCCGACGCCGACTCGGGAGCGCGCTTCAAGACGTTGATGTAGAGAGACGCGACGTACTCGGGAAGCGTCATCTGCGAGGCGACGACCTGGAACAAGCCCTTCGCCCGCATCGCGCACATGAAATTATTGAAAGCCGTTTTCGCCACGTCGGGGACTTGGCGCGGATCGAAGGAGCCGACGCTGTTGAACATGTTTTGCCAGGCGCTCGCGAATTGGTTGCCGGTGTCCGTGAGGCTCTGGCCTTGCGGAGCGTTGGTGCCGCCGACATTCGCGTCCGACGGAGCGCCCGCGTTCGGCAGTCCGGGGGTCGTCGAGGTATCGCTCGGCGAACCGAGGCCGGGCAGAATGTCTCCGCCGGCAGCGCCGCCCGCGGACGGGTATTGGCTGTTGATATCGGAATCGGCATCGGTGAGGGGAACGGCGCCGCCGGTGCGGGCGCCACATCCAGAAAGGAACAAGGAAACGAGAAGAATCAAAGTGGCCGACGTGGCCGCGAACGCTTTACCCATGTTGTCTAACCCTCCGGTGCCGTTACGTGATGCGATGCTGGGACGACCGTTTTGCTGCAGGGAAACGAAATTGCAAGTGGTGGGCCGCGGCAGATTAGGCACGAAAACCGGTGTTCGGGTTCTGAAACCCCCTATAAATCTTGGACAGTCTTCTAGGTTTTAGACAGAGAGCGGGGGATCGACGGCCTTATAGGTTTTTTACAGGCCGGTAAACTTGGGGCGCGAAATCCAAAGCGCGGGCCCTGCGGATGCGAGAGTCCGGGGGATGAAGTCTAAGTGAGGGTACAAGTGCAGGAGCAAGACTACGTCGAAGTAGAAATGAAAGATTAAGCTTCGGGGTCAAAGGGGGCCGAAGATAGAGAGCCATCCGGCTTCTCGACGAGAAGCTCCACGCGCTTCTCCACTTCCTCGAGGCGCTTCATGCAGTCGCGGGAAAGGGCGACTCCCTGCTCGAAGGATTTGAGCTGGGCTTCAAGGGGAAGGTCCCCTTTTTCGAGCTCGCCGATGGTTTTCTCCAGATCCTTAAGCGCGGTTTCGAAAGAAATTTCTGCGGCCATTGGGGCAAGCTAGGTTCCCACCCCCGCCCAGTCAATGGGACAAAATTGACAACCCGCCGCACCAATTCTACCTATGGCCCGGGCGACCGGTTACAGGACATAACAATGGGCATGGCCCGAGCCAAAGTTTACGGGGCGATCGTCTTGGTTGCCTGCCTAAGCGCCTGCGTGCGCCGGAGCACTCCGGTGGACCTGCCGGAAGAGATCCGCCTTGGAGAGTTTTCCTCCATGACCGGACCCCAGGCTCCCTTCGGTCTCGCGGTCCACTCGGGAATTCAGCTCGCCGTGGAAGAAGCCAACCTTCATGGGGGCATCGGCGGCCGCAAAGTCAGGCTCATTTCCTACGATGACCGCGGCGAGGAGGGCGAGGCGAGACGGCTTGTGGAGAGGCTTGCGACTTCCGACCAGGTGCAGGTCGTGCTCGGGGAAGTCGCCACCGCGCTGTCGCTTGCGGCGGCGCCCGTGGCTCAGCGGCTGAAGGTGCCGATGATTTCCCCCGGAAGCACCCATCCCGAAGTCACCCGCATCGGGGATCACATTTTTCGGGTCTGTTACACCGACCCCTTTCAGGGCGCGGTGATGGCGCGTTTTGCTCTCAACTATCTTCAAATGAAGAAGGCGGCGGTTTTCCAGGACGCCTCCACCGAGTACAGCCGCGGACTCGCCGAGCATTTCAGCCGCGAGTATCAGGCGGGCGGCGGCAAGATCCTCGCGCGCGGGGAATACCGAAACGGAGAAAAGGATTTCAAGAAGGCGCTTATCCCGCTGGTGGCGGCGAAGCCCGACGTTTTGTTTTTGCCCGGCTACTTTTCGGAGGTGGGGTCGGTCGCCGCTCAAGCCAGAAAGCTTGGCTACCGAGGTTTGTTTCTCGGGGGCGACGGCTGGGAAGGGCTCGGCGCGCGCCGGCTCTCCGGCAAAGCGGTCGAGGGCTCGTACTTCAGCAATCACTTTTCTCCCGAGGATAGAAACCCGGCGGTGCAGTCCTTCGTGGCCCGCTATCAGGCGCGCTTCAAGGAGCCGCCCACCGCGCTCGCGGCCGTGGGTTACGATGCGGCCGCGGTCGCTCTCGATGCCATTCGGCGGGCCGGTGCCCCGGTTCGCTCCGCCGTACGCGCCGCGCTCGCCACGACGAAGAATTTTCCGGGGGTCACCGGCATCATCACCATCAGCCCGTCCCGGGACGCGCTAAAGCCCGCGGTCGTGCTTCAGGTGAAGGACAAGGGTCCTTACCAGTACGTCACCACCGTCAATCCTTGAGCTCGATTTCCTCGAAATAGAAAATTTCGGTCAGATCCGCTTCGAGAGGAGAGATGCCGGCCTTGCGGAAAGTCTCGGTCAGAAATTTTTCCTTCGTCCATTTGAACTGGGTGGCGACTTCCGCGAGCAGCACGCCCCGCCGGGGCGGCTGCTGAACACTGAGCCCGTGGCGGCCGATCTCGAGAGCTTCGAGCCCAGGCAACTTCATGAGCGGGCCCAGTATGGAGACCCGGACGGAAAGATCCGCGAGCTCCTCGGGCTCCACGGGATCGAAGCGGGGATCTTCCAGCGTCGCGAGCCGCGCGAAGCGCTGGATGTTGGCGGCGAGGCTGTCGTCGGTTTCGGTGCAGCCGATGCAGCCGCGCAAACGGTTTCCCCGGGAAAATACGCTGACGAAGCAGGGGAAGGAATTTCTCCACGGCGCTTTCGCGGGAGAAGCCTTCAGGAAAGCGTCCAGGGGGTCGGGCTCGCCTCTCACGGCGGCCTCCACGGCCGTCCGGGCGAAGCGGAGCAAAGTGGCTTTGTCGGAGTCCGAAAAGGAGAGGTCAGCCGGTCCGGGCATGAATGAGTACCTTTTCGCCCTCGCGGAAGAGGACGAGGATCTTGCCGTTGACCTTCACTTCTTCGATCACGCCGACGCCGAAGTTCGGGTGGTTGACGACGTCGCCCTGGGCGAACGCCTTTCTCGCGTCGTAGGGGACCGGATCCTTGCCGCGGGTCTCGGAAAGCCGTTCTTCCCATCGGACACTGCTTTTGGCCGGAGTCCGGGGCTTCGCCGCTCCGGTGCTCGTGCGGGACGAGCGGGCCGATGCGGCCGCCGAAATGCCAGTGCCCTTTCGGTGGTTGTGCTGGCTCTTGCACGTCTTGCAGAGCACCTTGAGGACTTGGGATCCCATCATGGCGACGACCACGTGGGCCAGGTCCATTTTGCACTTCGAACAGTAGGAAAGGACGTCCCCGCCAACCCGGGGAGTGTCATAGAGCGGTTTCGACGTCATAGCAGCCGATTGTAGACGGTTTTGTCTCCTGCCGCCATAATCGGTTCTATGCGACGGGGTCATCGGGAAGTTTTTTTATCGGTTTTTCTCATTGGCTCCGT
Source organism: uncultured Pseudobdellovibrionaceae bacterium (assembly GCA_964653655.1). Taxonomy (GTDB): domain Bacteria; phylum Bdellovibrionota; class FAC87; order UBA2466; family UBA2466; genus CAZZHG01. Next base: position 47,130 of record CAZZHG010000024.1, on the reverse strand, counting down.
CGTGGTCGCGGCCTGGTTCTTCAGCCGCAGCTCCCGCCACTCGCTCACGCGGCTAATCGGCAAGCAAGCGCCCGACATCGAGTACGCCGGGCCCGAGGGAACCGAGCAAAAGCTCTCCCAGAAACGGGGCCGGGTAATCCTTCTTAATTTTTGGACGAGCTGGTGCCTGGCCTGCCTGGAGGAGATGCCTTCCTTGAAGATGATCGAGAATCATTTCGGAGAGAAGGGGCTGCTCGTGCTTGCCTTCAATCTGGGGGAGGAGCCCACGGTGAAAGCCAAGCTCCAGGAGAAGGGCTATCCCAGAAACCTCATTTTTCAGATTAAGAAAGAAACCCTTCAGCCCTACGTGGCGGAGGCGTTGCCTATCTCGATTCTCATCGACCGCGAGGGGCAGGTCCGCAAGGTCTACGAGGGGAAGCGTGACTGGGCGGACATCAAGCACATACGGGAAATTGAAGAGCTATTGCGTTGACCGATAACCCCTACTTTTGGTGATATGGGCAGCCGAATGCACCGCCCCAGCTGGAAATCGAAACTGACTTTGCTGTTTCTGTACGCGATTGCCTACGGGGTTTTCTACATCTGGCCCAACTTCCGGCCGCCCTTTCCGCCGACCCAGCTCCCGCTTCTCGACATCGACCGGTCCATGCCTCTGATCCCGTGGACGTTCGTCGTTTACCTTTCGGACTATCTGCTTTTTACGGCGGCGTTTTTCATTCTGGAGGAGCGCGAGGAGTGGTACGCCTTCGTGCGCATGGCGTTCGCGACGCTCATCGTTTGCGGCATCTTCTTCATCTTCTTTCCGACGACCTATCCCCGGCCCCCGTATCCGCCGGTGGACAATCCCATAGTCTTGTTTTGCATGAATCTCATCGGCGCGGCCGACACGCCGAACAACTGTTTTCCGAGCATGCATGTCGCGATGACTAGCGTCGTGGCGTGGAATGTGCGGCGAAAGAGCCGCGGGTGTTTCGTTTTCTTTTTGGTGTGGACGGCGGCCATCATCCTCTCCACCCTGACGACCAAGCAGCACTACTTCATGGATATCGTCGGAGGCCTGTCGGTGGTTGCGATTCTCGCGCTGCTCGATTCGTTTCTCGTGGCGCGCGGAATCGTGAGTAGAAAACTCGCCGGAGTTCCTCTCCAGCGTCCCTGATCCCTACTTACATCTGTGAGTGCCGTCCTGATCTCTCGCGAGCGATAGGATGACCTTTTCAGTCTTGGCTTCGTGAAAAACCAGAAGCTGAGGGCCCGTCATTCCTTGGGTCATGGCGGGCGTGTAGTGATCCGCCGTGGAGAAGGCGAGGTCCTTGTTCAGGATGCTCTGGGCGACCTTGGCGGCGGCCGAATCTTTTCCGGCGTTGAGCTTTTTGTAGGTGGTCGGGTAGATGGGCATCGTCAGCGACTCGCCTTGCAAGGAGATAGTGACCTTCATTTGGAGGGCCGCTTTCACGCGCTCTACTTGGATGGTCACTTTGGTCGTCATCGTCTTACTGGGCTCGCCGGGGTCGGGAATCGTCGAGTCGTAGGAACAAGCGGCGACCGGAACCGCTTTCTCGGCCGCGAAGCTGACGAAAGAAAAACCCATCAACAGAACGAGTGCGTGTTTCATAATGCGTGGCAACATATTGATTCCGCCCAGTCAAATCAACGGGATATGGGTACCGCCCGTTAGGCGCATTGCTCCGATTGCGCCGTCGTGTTATTCGGGGGGCGGTGAATCGTCTTTGCATTCAAATACTTCAGGAACTGGAAGCCGACCGGGCCTTCGACGACGTGACCGCGCGCCTTTTGGAAGGGGCGGGCGAACAGCCGGGCCACGCGACGGTGCGCGCGAAGGCGCCCGGCGTTTTTTCCGGAGAAGCCGTGGTTCGTGCCTTCGGTGAGGCCGTGAACGGACTTGCCGTGGAAAAGGTGCTGACCGAAGGGAAGGCCTTTGAAAAGGACGCGGAGCTCGTCCGGATTTCCGGATCGATGAAGACGCTTCTCGGCGTCGAGCGAACGCTCATTAACCTCGTTTCCCATCTGTGCGGGGTCGCGACTCTCACCCGTCAATTCGTGGACGCCGTTGCGCCTCACCCGGTGCGCATTCTCGCGACCAGAAAGTTTTTGCCCGGCCTTCGCGACTTACAGCTTACGGCGGTGAAAGCCGGCGGCGGACATGTGCACCGGAGAAATCTTTCGGACGGAATTCTCATCAAGGAAAATCATCAGGAGCTCGTGGAGGGCGCCGAGCTCGTGAAGCGGGCGCACCGCACGCGTTCCCCGCTCCATCGCATCGAAGTGGAAGTGCAGAGCCTCGCTGTTTTGAAGGAACTTCTCGCCAACCCGCCCGAAGTCATCATGCTCGACAACTTCACGCCCGCGCAGATCAAGGAAGCGGTCGCTCTCATCGCCGGCAGGGCGGAGATTGAAGTGTCGGGTGGCATCGATCTTCAGTCCGTCAAGGCGGTCGCTCCTCTCGGCATCCAGTACGTGAGCGTCGGAAAAATCACTCACTCGGCCCCTTCGCTCGATATGTCTCTCGATTTGGTTCGGAGCTAAGTCATGAGCGCGGTTCAAACTCAATGTCTGGTTCTCGGCAGCGGAGTCGCGGGTCTGTCTGCGGCGATCCGGCTTGCGGAAGCCGGCGTAGAGACCACGGTCATAACCGCGGCGGAGCAGCTTACCGAGACCAATACCTGGTGGGCTCAGGGCGGAATCGTCTACCAGTCGGCCACGGCCGACGAGGAAAAGCTTTATCAAGACATCATGGAGGCGGGAGGCGGGACCAACTACGTGCCCGCCGTGCGCCAGCTTTGCCGCAAGGGTCCCGCGCTCGTACGGAAGCTTTTGCTGGAAGGCGCCCACGTTCCCTTCAAACGGGAATCCGACGGAACCCTCGCGCTCACCCGCGAAGCGGCCCATAGCGAGAAGCGGATCCTCTACACGGGGGACGAAACGGGCCGAAGTGTCGAGGAATCGCTTACCGCCTACGCCAAGACTTTGCCGAACCTCACGTTCAAGACGGGCCTCACCGGCGTGAACCTTCTGATGAGTTCCTTCCATTCGAAGGACAAGGGCTCGCGCCACGAGACGGCCCGCTGCTTCGGCGCGTTCGTTTTCGATCAGAAGGCGGGCGTGGTTTATCCAATCTTCGCCCAGCACACGATTCTCGCGACCGGCGGCCTGGGGCAGCTTTTCCTGCACAGTACAAACTCGCAATTCGCCCGCGGCGACGGCATCGCGCTCGCCCACCGCGCCGGGTGCCGGCTCAGCCAGCTCGAATTCGTGCAGTTTCACCCGACGACTTTTTTCCACGAGAAATCCCGGCGGTTTCTCATCTCCGAGGCCCTTCGCGGAGAAGGCGCCGTACTCGTCAATCAGGCGGGGGAGAGGTTTCTCGGAAAATTTCTGCCCAAGTACAAAACCCCCGAGCTCGCCCCCCGCGACAAAGTCGCCTGGGCGATCAATCAGGAGCTTCTCTCCTCCGGCGAGCCGTGTGTGTTTCTCGACATCTCTCACAAGCCGGCCGCCTGGACCGAGGAGCGGTTTCCTTTCGTTTACCGAAACTGCCTCGCGCAGGGAGTCGACATCACCAAGCGTCCCATTCCGGTCGTGCCCGGCGCGCATTACCACGTGGGCGGAGTTTGGACGGACCTGGACGGGCGCACTTCCGTTCCCAATTTATGGGCGGCGGGTGAGGTGGCCTCCACCGGACTCCACGGCTACAACCGTCTGGCGAGTACTTCGTTGCTCGAAGGTTTGGTGTGGGGAACTCAGGCGGGAGAAAGCATCGCCCGCGAGCTCCAGGTCGAAGGAACTCGGCCCGTTCCGGAAATCGAGCCCTGGAAGCCGGAGTCGGTGCAGGTGGAAAGCAGCTTTCTCAAGCAGGATTGGATCACGATCAAGCACACGATGTGGAATTACGTCGGCCTCATCAAGAGCGAGGCCCGGCTGCGGCGCGCGGAGGGAATCTTGCGCGAACTTTCCCACGGCATCGAAGTGTTTTACCGGCGGGCGTCGTTGACCGATGCGCTCGTCGGATTGCGGCACGCTTCTCTGGTCGCGCTTCTCATCGTGGACGCGTGCAAGAGAAACCCGCGCTCTCAGGGCTGCTACCTGAGAGAGGAAGTGGAGATTTGAAGATGGATCTAGGCCGAGTTCGCGAGCTGGAAGCCCTGCCGGAAGCGGAGGCCGCCGATCGTATCCGCGAGATCCGGAGAAAACACGGCAAGGACATTTGCCTGCTCGCCCATCTCTATCAGAGGAAAGCCATCACGGAGCTCGCCGATTTCGTCGGTGATAGCTTCGGCCTTTCGCAATCGGCCGCGCGTTTCGACGGCGGAAAGTACATCGTGTTCTGCGGGGTTCGTTTCATGGCGGAAAGCGCCGCGGTCCTCGGCAGGCCCGAGCAAAAGGTGATTCATCCGGATCCGGAAGCCGGCTGTCCGATGGCCGACATGGCGCCGATGCACGAGGTGAAGGCGGCCTGGGAATTTTTATCCCGGGACGGCGATCGACCGATTCCCATCACTTACATGAACTCCACCGCCGACATCAAGGCGTTCTGCGGAGAGCGGGGCGGAACGATTTGCACGTCCAGTAACGCCCATAAGACCTTCGAATGGGCGTACCAGAGGGGAAAACGGGTTTTCTTCATTCCCGACGAGCATCTCGGCCGAAACACCGCCCTCAAGTACGGCATTCCGAAGGAGCTGATTTCCGTTTGGGATCCGGCGCAAAAGAACGGCGGATCGAAGGCTCTCTACGGAAATTCGAAAGCGGTTCTCTGGAAGGGATACTGCCCGGTTCACCAGAAATTCACCGTGCGCGACATTGAGCACGTGCGCCGGTATTTTCCGAAAGCGCAAATCCTGGTTCATCCGGAGTGTCCGTCGGAAGTCGTGCAGGAAGCCGATCACGTCGGTAGCACGGATTTCATCCGCAAATGGGTGGCGAACGAGAGTAAGCCCGGCGACCAGATCTTCATCGGCACCGAAATCAATCTCGTCCAGAATCTCGCCGCTCAGTACAAAGACCGGATGATAGAGAAGCTTCACCGATCGCTTTGTCTGACGATGTACCAGATCACGATGGGGCGGCTGCTCTATTGTCTGGAGAATCTGGAAGACCAGGAGCCCGTCGTAATCGACGACGCCACCAAGCACTTCGCCAAAGTCGCGCTCGATCGAATGCTTAGTCTGCCGGGTTAGTAGGACGTGAAGGCGTCGGGAACGCCGAGCGTTCCGAGCCACAGGCCGCCGGCCCGCCGCAGGTAGGGGAAACGGTAGGAAGCCATGGCGGCCCCAATCCAGAAAGCTTTGTCCCGGCCGGAGATGGTCAGAAATTCCGCGGGGGAGCGCCCCTCGAGAGAAAAGAACGCGGAAGGATCTTCCCAGTAAGCCTTCACATCCCTCAGGCGGCATCCGTTCGCGGGATCGAGCGCGACGGTTTTCAGCTCGTCGTAAACTTCCTGGTAATTCTTTTCGAGTGGAAACTGCGGATAGAGATGCTCGCGCAAGGCGCTTGCGTAAGTCGTCCCTTCGCGGATGGCGGCGCACTTTCCGACGGGCGCGTTCGGGGAGCCCAGCGTACGCCGAACCTGCTCCGGCTCGGCCCAATACCCGTAAAAACCCCAGGCGCCGAGTATCGCCCGTTTCATTTTCCCGTGGAGATCGATCGGGATGGGTTTCCAGTCGCCGGCGGAAATCATTTTTCTCGCGACGCCGTACTCATAGGCGACTCGCTCGGTGCCGAGCATCGCCACCGACATCAGCGCGCCGTAGAGCGTTTCCGTCGAATAAAAAAGCCGAGCGAGGTGGCGCGTTTCCGCGAGCGCCACGGGAAGCTCCTTCTGGGCCATCGCTTTCATCAGGCGCAGCTTCGCGTGGTTGACCAGATCCCGAAGCTCGGGAAGCGGGAAGGCGGCCTGGTAGTTCAGGAACATGACTTCGCGGTTCTTCGCCTTTTCGAACATCGCCTTCACGTTCGGCGATTCGGAAAGTTCCCAGTGGGAATAACCGAGGGCTTCTCTCATCCAGCTGAAGTCGTAGGAGTTGTATTGGAACTCGGGGCCGCCGCCGAGCCAATTTTCCGGGGCGGATTGCAGCTCGGCCGCGATCTTATCCGGAATGGGGGCGATGGGCGCGCCGGTGGTTCCGGCGAGATAGCGGGCGCCGTCCTTCTGCCCCGCTCCCCACCGCACGCGCGGGTTCAGGAAGGGTCCGGCGTCTTTTCCGGTTTGATCGATGTGAAAAACATCCAGCGGCATCAGCGCGAGCTGATCTTCCAGAAAAGTATCGATGTGCTTGGAGACGCCGTCGCGCAGCCGGCGGAAGTGGCCGCGCATCGACCATTGGTAGACGGCTTCCTGAGCGCCGAACGCAAGTAGCCCCAGCACGAGCGGAATACCGAGGGCGATTTTGAGGAGCTTCTTGCGGGTCAAATCTTCCGCTTACGGTTTGTCGGGTCTCACGTCTTCCCAACCATGGGATTCGGAGAGCATAGCCGCCAGCCAATCACTGAACTTGGTGCCTTTGGAGACCACCTTGCTCGGATCCTTCTTGGCGTACCCGTGCCAGAAATCTTGAAGGTAGAATACCTTATAGTTGCTGGCTTTTGAGTACTGATTGTCGGCCACGTCGATGAGGATGCTGCGCACCGCCGTAGCGAAGTTTGCGGCGCCGAGCAGCTTTGCGAAAAGCGACATCGTCCAGTCCTTGTAGCTTCCGATATAGCCGAAAGCCACTTCCGGAAAGTTCGACTGGTTGTAGTCGAGCAGGGCGTTGGCGAGATTTTCCGGAGCGGTCCGGGTCGGAACGGGCGCCGTCTGATGCGCGCCCCAGTTCGTGTAAAGCTCTTCGAGATTCTTCGCTCCCACGTGGGGAGACTTGAAGGGAAGACCGCCGTCGTTCAGAACGAACACCTTGTTCGTCGGATAAACCGCGCGAAGCTGGTGCAGATTGAACGTGACGCCGAGGCCGCCGGCGCTCGATCCCATGAAAAGAATCTGGTCGGGGTTCGGGAACCGCTTTTGAATTTCATCCAGGATGAGACCGACGTTGCGGTACCCGACGTGGTGGATGACGTAGGGCTTTGCGGCCGTTCCGTAATCCATGGTCCGGTCGCCCATGAAAATATCGCCGGTACAGTAGTCGACCCGGGCGATGTTGTAGTTGGTGTGAACCGGGTTGGCGGGGTTGTTGAGATCCGCCCAGCCTTCCAGATACGAGGGATCCTGCTTGAAGTAGGGGCCTTCGTAAAACTTCGCGGCGGTTAGATCCGCGGTTCCCTTCTCGCAAGTCTCCTTGCTCCAACAGGCGCCGCCGCCGTTCAGATAGATGAATAAGTTCTTCGCCCCTTTTCGGTAGAGCACCGAGAAGCCCGACTGGGTTCCGTCGGCGCATTGGGCGCCCGCGACTTTGATGGTGCAGAGGTTGTCGTCGGGACAATCTTGCCGAACCGAATCGAAACTATCTTCGGCGCGCACTACGATGGAAAACGCGAGTAGGACACCAACGAAGCCGAGCTTCATGAATCCCCCTGGTTTCAAAAAATAAGTGCGAGAAGGTGCGAGCTGTGGAACCTAGTGTAACCCGCCCGGATCGCGGCGGCAAAGGCTCCGTAGGCGGGTTCAGAGGACAAGTGAGATCAGACGCTCGGCGAAACGATCGGGCTGCTCCTCCTGGGGGAGGTGGCCGGCGTCCTCGATTAAGAGAAATTGGCAGTGGCGGTAGCGTTGGCAGATCTGCTGGCCCTGCCTCGGGGCGAACCAGGAGTCGTTGATGCCCCAGAGCACGGTGACCCCGAACGGGTTGGTGCCATAACTGCCCCGCAGTAACTTCGCCCAGGCTGGACTCGGCGCGGAGAGCCACTCGCCGGCGCGCTCCCAGTAGCCCGGAAGCTGCCACGGGTAGGCGTGGCCGAGCACGGTCACCTCGTCGAGCCGATCGGGGGAAGCGTATTGGTGCGAAAGCAGCTGCTTTGTGATCCACCGTCCCGAAAGTTTGGGCATGATTTGCGGTAGATAAGGAGAACGCAGCCCGGCGTAAACCAGATCCCTCAGATTGGTGCTCTCCCAGGTTCCGGCGAAGTTGGTCTCCAAAGGATCCACGGAATCGACCAGGATGAGATGTTTGACGGCGGCCGGGTACTTCGCGGCGAACGCTTGGGCGATGCCCCCGCCCGTCGAATGACCGAGCAGCACGACTTGTCCGAGCTTGAGCTCGTCGATAAACCGCCTCAGCTGCTCGACCTGGGCGTCGAGCCCGATGTCCCCGGTCGCGGGCGTGTAACCCATGCCGCGCACGTCGTAAGCCCAGAGGCGGTAGCGGTCGAGGCGGGCGGCCGCCTTTTGGAAAGTGAACTTGTTTCCGAGCACGCCGTGAATGAGCACGAGATTGGGCCCCGACTTACCCCGGGTCCAGTAGGCCGTGCCGTCCTTGGTCCGGGTTTCCGCGTCGGAAAGCGACTGGATCTGCGCGGGGGATCGGTCGAGACGATTCTTCCAGCGAAAACCGGCTGCGCCCACGACGAGAAGCACGGTGAAGATGAGCGTGAACTCAATCCAGAACGCGAAGAATCGTTTAAAGCGGAGCGTTAGCGACACGCCCCTATTTTACACTGCCCCGTCATCCAGGAGCCGTGCGAAGTGACGACGCTAAGCTTGCTCGACTTCGAGGCGGTGGGCTTTGCGGCCTCCGCGCGGAGTGGAGGCGGACGCCTCTTTGCAAAGAAGCGTTCCGGCGAGAGCGACACTTCGCTCGACGAGCGCGCGGGCTCCTTCGCGAAGCTCCTCGCTATCGGCCACCTGGCGCACGTTTCTCTCCATGTCCTCCGCGGTCCAGCCGCGGGAATGGGCGATGAAGGGAAAGGGCGGAAACGAAAAACCGAGCTCCGAGAAAAAACCGAGCATCTGTCCGGCGACCGCCTGAATGTTGTCCTGGCCGCCGGTGATGATGAAGCCCGCGACTTTGTTTCGGATGAGAACCGTGTCCTTGATGGTGACCTGGTTCTGCACGCAGTTGAGCCGCTCGGCCATCTTGTAATAGAGCGAGCTCGCCGCGCCCCAACGAATGGGAGTCGCGAGCAGGATCACGTCGGCCCAGTGGACCAGCGCTTCGTACACCGGGGTCAATTCGTCTTTCTCGTCCATCTGAGTGATGGAGCAAGGCCAAGTGCAGGCTTTAGCGGCCTTCGAGTAGTAGCCTTCGCAGGCGCGGAATTTCAGATCATTCAGGCGCAGAAGCTGAGTTTCGCACTTGAGCGAAGTCTTCGCGTGATCGAGCGCCGCTTCCAAAAGCAATTCGGAGGTGGAGATCCGCGGGTTTTTCGAATCCATTACCGTCGAGGAAATGCCGGCGACCCGAATGGGCCCTTCTTCCCGCTTCACGGGCCGCGAGAGCGGATGGGGGGCGTGCGGCTGGCGCTGGCGTTTTGTTACGGCCTCGACGCCGATGAAGACGTGGCCCTTCTCGACTTTGATCTCGTACTTGGGGACGCAGTCCTTTTCGAAGCCGGGCTCGCCCTCGCCGGTTTTCCTGTGAAACTTCCAGTTGTGCCAGGGGCATACGAGGTATTCCCCGTCGAGACGCCCTTCCGCGAGCGGTCCGCCCGCGTGATTGCAAACCGAGGAGACCGCGCCGAAGGCTCCGTCTTTATACGTTAGCGCGACTTTGTGTTTTCCGACCTGAACGGACTGGAGGGGTTTGGACTTGAGTGCCTCCGCTTCGCCCAGATCCTGCCACTCCACTAGACGAGCTCCCCGAACCAGTAGGGAAGCGCTTCGTAGGACTCCGCCTGAAATTGGCAGACGCGAAACGGGCGGCCGACCGCGAGGTAGCCCGCTTCGTCTCCGAGACCGAGCGCCGCCGCCGCGTTATGGGTAACCGCCGCGAGTGCTTCGGGAATGGTCATGCCCATCTGACTGCAGGCGAGAGTCGTCATGAGGGGAAGATTGCGGCTCGGGCAAGTGCCTGGATTGAAATCCGTCGAAAGGGCGACCCGCGCTCCCGCGTCGATGAGCTTACGGGCGGGCGGATAAGGAGTTCCGGTGAAAACCGAAGCGCCGGGAAGCAGTACCGCTACTGTATCGCTTGCGGCGATTTTCTTTATTCCCTCGTCCGAAACATGGTCGAGGTGATCGCAGGAAACCGCGCCTAGCTCCGCCGCCAGCTGGGTGCCGCCCAGATCGGTGAATTGCTCGACGTGCAATTTCAGGCCGAAGCCGGCGAGCTTCGCCGCTTCCGCGAGCTTTCTGGTTTGCGCGATCGAGAAGTAGCCGTTCTCGACGAATACGTCGAAGAAGGTGGCCAGTTTCTTCGAAGCGACCTGGGGAATCCACTCCTTGCAGACGAGCGAAACGTATTCGTCCGTGCGCCCGGTGAACTCGGGAGGGGTCATGTGCGCCGCCATGAAAGTGGGCACCAGCCGGATGGAAGTGCTGTCTTGAAGACTCTGGATCGTTTCCAGGATTTTAAGCTCATCGGGAAGGGTCAGGCCGTACCCGCTCTTGATCTCGACGACTCCCACGCCGTAGGCAAGAAAGCGATCGAGCTCGAGAACCGCCCGTTGCTTCAACTCCGCTTTCGTCGCCTGCCTCGTATGGGCAAGAGTGGTCGCAATTCCGCCGCCCGCGGCGGCTATCTGCTGGTAAGTCTTCCCGCCGCAGCGAAGGGCGTAGTCGCGGTATCGGTTTCCGGCGAACACGAGGTGCGTGTGGCACTCCACGAGCTCGGGGATCATGACTTTGCCGTGGCAGTGAAGCACTTGCGGCAGCTGCAGGTAATCGGCGCTTAAGTCGGCGGTGCGCCCCATCCAGACGATGTGGTTCGTCTCGGCTTCGACGACGAGGGCCGCGTTCTCGATAATCCCCAAATCCTTTTCCGTCGGGTGGCGTCCCTTCTTCTTGCGGACGCCTTCCATGGTGAGGAGCTGGGAAATGTTGCGGTAGACGACGAGGGTTTCGGCGCTCATTTCCCCTCCATCGGAATCTTCACCGATTTCTCGCGGGCGACTTCTCTAGCCCTTTCGTAGCCCGCGTCGGCGTGGCGGAAGATTCCCATGGCCGGATCGGCGTTGAGAACCCGCGAAAGTCTCCGGTCGGCGCGCTCCGTTCCGTCGGCGAGACAAACCATGCCGGCGTGAATGGAATAGCCGATACCGACTCCGCCGCCGTGGTGGACGGAAACCCAGCTCGCCCCGTTCACGGCGTTGATGAGCGCGTTCAAAATGGGCCAGTCGGCGATCGCGTCCGAACCGTCTTTCATCGCTTCGGTCTCGCGGTTCGGAGAGGCGACACTGCCGCAGTCGAGGTGATCCCGCCCAATGACGAGAGGGGCTTTCACCTTCTTTTCGCGCACGAGCTTGTTGAAGAGAAGCCCCGCCTTTTCCCGCTCGCCGTAGCCGAGCCAGCAGATGCGTGCCGGTAAGCCCTGAAAGTGAATTCGCTCTTTGGCGAGTCTAAGCCAGCGGGCGAGCTGTTCGTTCTTCGGGAAAAGCTCGAGCAGCGCTCGGTCGGTCGTGTAAATATCTTCGGGATCGCCGCTGAGCGCGACCCAGCGAAAAGGGCCCTGTCCTTCGCAGAACAGCGGGCGAATGTACTCGGGAACGAACCCCGGAATGAGAAAAGCGTCTTTGACTCCGACTTCCTGAGCGACGGCGCGGATGTTGTTGCCGTAGTCGAAAGTGGGAATGCCCTTCTTTTTGAACGCGAGAAGCCCTTCCACATGTTGGCCGATGGAAGCCTTCGAGCGTTTCACGTACTCCTTCGGGTCTTTTTCCCGGAGCTTCGCGCCTTCCTCCATCGAAAGTCCCAAGGGCAGGTAGCCCTTGAGGGGGTCATGGGCGGAGGTCTGGTCCGTCACGAGATGGGGCATGAAGTTGCCCCTCGCTATCTTCGGCACGATTTCGGCCGCGTTTCCGACGAGGCCTATCGAAATGGCTTCCTTCTTCGCGGTCGCGTCCTTGATTTGGGCGAGAGCTTTTTCGAGATTGGTCTCGATCTTGTCGCAGTAACCGGTCTCGATGCGCCGTCGAATCCGGGTTTCGTCTACGTCGATACCCAGGCAGCAGGCACCGTTCATCGTCGCCGCGAGCGGCTGCGCTCCGCCCATGCCGCCCAGTCCCGCCGTCAAAATCCATTTTCCCTTGAGATCTCCGCCGTAATGGATCTTTCCGGCGGAAGCGAAAGTCTCGAACGTGCCTTGAACGATGCCTTGGGTGCCGATGTAGATCCAGCTTCCGGCCGTCATCTGGCCGAACATCGTAAGGCCCCGCTCTTCGAGGCTTCGAAAAATTTCCCAGTTCGCCCAGGCGGGAACCAGTAGGGAGTTCGCAAGCAGCACCCGCGGCGCCTCTTCGTGGGAGCGGATGACGCCCACCGGTTTTCCGGACTGCACGAGAAGCGTCTCGTCGTTACCGAGGGTTTCGAGCGTGCGCACGATCGCGTGGTACGAGTCCCAGTTGCGGGCCGCTTTGCCCGAGCCGCCGTAGACGATGAGCTCCTTCGGGTGCTCCGCCACGTCGGGATCCAGATTGTTCATGAGCATGCGGAGGGCGGCTTCCTGCTCCCAGCCCTTGCAACGAAGCTGATTGCCCCGGGGCGCGCGGATGTCGGTCACAGAAGTCCCTCTTTTTTCGCGCGGCGGTGCATTTCACCCGAGGCGATCATGCCCCGAACCCATTCGATGTCCCCTTGAAGGTAGCGGTCGTTGTCGAGGGGCGCGACCTTCTCGCGGATCTTCTTATAGAGGAAGGCGGGGCCTACCGCGGGCTTCAGGGGTTTACGGAACTCCAGCGCCTGGCAGGCGGCGACCGCCTCGATGGCCAAAACCGTTTCCGTGTTTTCCAAAATCGTCTTCGCTTTGCGGGCGCAGAGCGGGCCCATGCTCACGTGATCTTCCTTTTCGACGTTGGTCGGGATGGAGTCCGTCGAGCCTGGGTGGGAGAGGAGCCGGTTTTCCGCAACTAGCGCCGCGGCCGTTACGTGGTTCATCATCAGGCCGGAGTTGAGGCCCGCGTTCTTCACGAGGAACGTGGGAAGCTCGCTGAAGTTCGGGTCGATGAGCTTCGCGATACGCCTTTCCGAAATGCTCGCGTATTCCGCGAGGCCCATGCCGAGAATGTCGAGGGCGAAGGCGACCGGCTGCCCGTGAAAATTTCCGTTCGAAACGAGCGCGCCCGTTTCCGGGTTCACGAGGGGATTGTCGGTCGCGGCGTTGAGCTCGATGGTGAGCGTGCGACGGACGTGGCTGATCAGATCGCGGCTCGCGCCGTGAACCTGAGGAACGCAGCGGAAAGAGTATGGGTCCTGCACGCGGTCGCAGTTGGCGTGGCTGGCGTAGATCTCGCTATTTTTCATGAAGGAACGCATGAGCTCCGCCGAGCGGATCTGGCCTTCGTAGGGCCGCGTTTCCTGCACCCACGTTTCGAAAGCCTTTGGTGTGCCGAGCACGCCTTCGAGGCTCGCCGTGCAGATGAGATCCGCCATGTCGGCGAGACGCTCGGCGCGCGCGAGAACGAGCGCGCCCACGCCGGTCATCTGCTGCGTGCCGTTGATGAGAGACAATCCTTCTTTCGGCGCGAGCTTCACCGGCTGAATGCCGGCCGCCTTCATCGCTTGGGCGCCTGACTTGCGCGAGCCGCCCTGAAAGGCTTCGCCCTCACCGATGATTACGGCGGCGAGGTGGGCCAGCGGCGCGAGATCTCCGCTCGCTCCAACCGAGCCTTTGCTCGGGATGACCGGATGCACGCGCTTATTGAGCATCTGGATGAGACAATCGACGAGCTCGGGGCGGGCGCCGGAAAAACCTTTGGCAAGGACGTTGGCGCGAAGGAGAAGAATCGCCCGGCTTTCCTCTTCCGTGTGAATTTCGCCCACGCCGGCGCAGTGGCTGCGGATGAGGTTCACTTGAAGCTCAGCTAGCTGGCTCTTGTCGATGGTGACTTTGCTGAGGATGCCAAAACCCGTGTTGATGCTGTAGACGCGCTCCGTGCCTTCGCACGCTTTGTCGACGTGGGTGCGGGCTTTTTGGATGCGCTCGCGGGCCGCCGGAGAAAGAGAAACCTGGGCGCCCTCCACGACGATGGAGTGGAACGCCTCGATCGTGAGTGAGTTTCCGTCGAGCGCGATCACGCTTTCATGCCCCCGGCCTCCCGCAGGGCCTTGATGGTGGCGGCGTAGTCTTTCGTCGCCAGAAGTCCCGTTCCGACCACGAGAACTTCCGCGCCCGCTTTCGTGAACTCTCCGAAATTTTCGGTCTTGATGCCGCCGTCGACTTCGATTCGGACCTGGCTTTTGCCGAGCCGCTTTTTCAGCTCGCGGATCCGGTCGAAGGAATGGGAAATGAACTTCTGTCCGCCGAAGCCGGGGTTCACGCTCATGATGAGAATATAGTCCGCTTCCGTGAGCACGCCGTTCAGGGAATCGAGGGAAGTACCGGGGTTGATGGCGACTCCCGCCTTCATGCCCAGCTCCTTGATGCGGTTCAACGTGCGGTGCAGGTGAGGGCAGGCCTCGACGTGGACCGAAAGCCAGTTGCAACCGACCCGGGCGAACTCTTCCAGATAGTCGTCGGCGTTTTCGATCATCAAGTGCGCGTCGAAGGGAAGCTTCGTGTGGGCGCGGCACTTTTCGATGACCGGGAAACCAAAAGTGATATTTGGGACGAAGTGGCCGTCCATGACGTCGAAATGCAGGACGTCGGCCCCGGCCTTTTCGAGATTGCGGATTTCCTCGCCCAGCCGGGATAAGTCAGAGGCCAGCATCGAAGGGGCAACGAGAAACGGCTTTTGGGCGGAAAGCTGGATCATCCTTCACCTAATTGGCGGTGGGGAAAATTCCCTCGAAAAGCAGCTAAAAACTCTCTGATTTCGAGCCTTTTTCTATTCTCGGCCTGTACGGCTGTCAAGGTGACCGCGCCTCCGGAGCCGCTTGCCACGCGCATCTCCGTGCGCCCGTCCGTTTCGATGGTTCCCGGGGGGCCGTTCACCTTGCGGTCCGAGACTCGGGCACCATGAATCTTGAGCCGCTCGCCCGCGAGTTTGGTTTCCGCTATCGGCCAGGGGTTGAGCGCCCGGACTTGGTTTACGATCTTTTCGGCCGGGAGCGACCAGTCGATCCGAGCCTGCTCCTTTTCGATTTTCCGGGCGAACGTGACCTTGGACTCGTCCTGGGGCTTGTAAGCGGCACGGCCCGACTCCACGAGTTTCACGGCTTCGATCAGACACTCCCCGCCGAGCACGGCTAGCCGGTCCATGAGCGCCCCGGAAGTTTCCTCGGGGGAGATGGGAGTTTCCTTTTGAAGAAGCACGTCGCCCGCGTCGAGCTTTTTCACCATCCGCTGGATGCTGATTCCCGTCGATTGCTTGCCGTCCCAGATCGCCTGCTGAATGGGAGAGGCTCCTCTGTACTCGGGAAGCAGAGACGCATGCACGTTCAAGCAGCCGTGTTTGGCGAGCGTCAGAATGTCGTTTTTCAAAAGCTGCCCGAAGGCGGCTACCAGAATCAGATCGGGCTTTGCCGCGCGGAGCGCTTCCACGACGGTGGGCTCGTTTGCGTTTTCGGTGGCGAAGCAGGGAATGTTTTTCTTAGTGGCGAGTTCTTCCACCGGAGTCGGTAGAACTTTCTGGCCTCGGCCCTTCGCCTTCGCGCTTTGGGTGACGACCAGCACCGGGGCGCCGTAGCCGGAGCAAAGCTTCTCCAGAATGACGGCCGCGAGAGCGGGGCTTCCCATGAATACGGTGCGGAGCATTGGGGCGAAGATACCAGATGGCGCCCGCTCCGTTGACCTGAATTGCGGCCCGCCTGCGCAGGCCTCATACTTTGAAGATGCTTCGGACCCTATGCGTCTTTTGGATTGGGATCTACGCCGGAGCGATCTGGGCGAAACCCGTCGTGACGCTTTCGAACGGGCGCCAGTACGACCTGAAATCCCATCTGGGAGGCGGCACCTTCGGAGAGGTCTATGCCGCGGTCGATCTGACCGACAATTCCGAAGTAGCCGTCAAACTCTTCTTCGATAGAGGCAATTACGAAACCGAAGCCTCGGTCGATCTCCACGAACTCGCGAAGTCCCAAGGGGCGCCTTTCGTCGTCGAGACCAAGACCTCGGGACTCGTGACGGCGGTTACCGAAAGGGGCGGCAGTAAGATCAAGGGGGTCGAGGGTGCCGTGGTGATGGAGAAGGTGGACGGGACTTTGGGGAAGCTCGCCGCCCGGCTCCACATCGGCGACAGTGAAGGAAAGCCGCTTGCGCGAGTGACCCCCGAGTCGTTCCGTCAGAAGACGGAAACGCTTTTCAGTCTGACGAGTCAGATGCTGCTCCTTTGGGGCGGCCTCGCAAGCAATCAGCTCATCCACGGCGACATCAAACCGATAAACATGGGTTACGTCGGCGATCCGCCGCGCCTCAAACTTCTCGACATGGGACCGACGGTGAGGGGGCCGCTGACCGCCGCCTCGGACGCGACCGTTTACTACACCGAACATTACGCCGCGCCGGAAGTGTTCCAGTTTCGCCACCACGCGATGCCCAGGAGGGAAAGGGTGTCGAGTTATGCGGATCTCTGGTCGCTCTCCAAAAGCCTGCGCGAGCTCGTGTGCGGAGAGTGTCAGACCGAAAACGCCCGGTCGCTTGTCGAGACATGGAAGACTCAGCTTCCGGCCGCCGAGGAAAATGCCGAAGCCATCAGGAAGCTCGATCTGGTGCTCGCGTTTATCGAGGCCGGCGACCAGATCTTACCCTCCGATCGGGAGAGGCAGCTGCGCGAGGGCCCGCTTGGAAAGTATGTCCGGTTCGAAGGCTACGGCCGTTACTACGAGACCCGGCCCAGAATCCACGAGGCCGGGTTGCGCGAGCCCTTCGTGGAAAAGCCGGGGGAGGAAAAGGCGAAACGCAGTTGGTCCGATTGGCTCGCCGATTGCCGCCGCAAATTCGCTTGGCTCGTTCCCTGGTAATTCCCGCCTTCTTTAACCGGTGCTTTGGCAGGGGCAAACGTGGTATTTGCGCGCTTCCATGGAAGAAACGCGTTTCAGCGAGATAGGGCTATCCGAAGGCGTCTGCCGGGTGGTGGCGGAGATGGGCTACGAGCGGCTCACTCCCATTCAAGCCCGCGGCATCCCTCTGCTTTTGGCGGGCAAGGACCTCATCGGACAGTCCAGAACCGGCAGCGGCAAGACCGCGGCCTTCGCCATTCCCTTTCTGGAAAAGATCGATACCGGGACCCGCCGCTTACAGGTGCTGGTGCTTTGCCCCACGCGGGAGCTGTGCGCCCAAGTAGCCCGCGAGGTCCGCAAGCTCGGCCGGTACAAGAAGGACCTTCAAGTAATAATCCTTTGCGGAGGCGAGCCGGTACGGCTGCAGCTGCGTCCCCTCGAGCACGGGGCCCACGTGGTCGTCGGAACTCCGGGCCGTATCCTCGACCATTTGGGCCGACGGTCCCTTGATCTCGGTACGGTGGAAACGGTGATTCTGGACGAAGCGGACCGCATGCTCGACATGGGCTTTAGGGACGCCATCGAGGAGATTCTCGGCAAGACTTCCCCGCTTCGGCAGACCGCGCTTTTCTCGGCGACCTTTCCGCCGACCATCGAGAACTTAAGCCGTCGCTATCAAAAAAGTCCTGAACGAATCACGGTGGTGACGCCGGAAGCGGAAACTCCCGACATCGAAGCCATCGGATACCTCGTGGACGGAGAAAAGAAGGCGGAGGCGCTGCTCGCCTTTCTCAACTCCCGGCGGCTAGAGTCCGTTCTCATTTTCTGCAATCAGAAAGTGCGCGTGGACGAGGTGGGAGCGGCGCTCAAGGGCGCGGGCTTTTCGTCGGATAGGCTTCACGGAGATCTCGAGCAGAATGAGCGCGAGAGGGTCATGGCGAAGTTTCGCAATCACACCATCCGTTTTCTGGTGGCGACCGACGTCGCCGCGCGCGGGCTCGACGTCGCGGGCCTCGATGCGGTCGTGAACTACGACTTGTCGTCCGATCCCGAGCAGTACGTTCACCGCATAGGGCGCACGGGGCGGGCGGGGGCCAAAGGGCTCGCGGTGTCCTTCGTGACGGGTGTCGAAAATCCGAAGCTCCGCCGAATTGAGGAGCTGACCGGAACGGGACTTACGCTTCTGCATTTTTCCGCGCTGAAGTTCGCGCCGGCGGCAGTGGCCGAAAAGGCTCCGGAAGTATCCATGGACACGATCTCCATCGGCGGCGGCCGCAAGGACAAGCTTCGTCCGGGGGACATTCTCGGCGCGCTCACCGGGGAAGCGGGATTAAAGGGAACTCAGATCGGGAAGATCGAGATTCTGGATCGAATCGCCTTCGTCGCCGTCGAGCGCGGGGTCTCCCGCGCGGCGCTAAAGCACTTCCAGGGCGGAAAAATAAAAGGCCGCCGTTTCACCGCTCAGATGGTGAAATGACGGATTGGGGCGACCAGAGCGGGGCCTTCGGACCGCCGAGGCCCTTGCCGATTCGATCCATCAGCTCATCCACGCATCCGTAGAGAACTTCATTGGTTCGGGGAATGTAGGCCTGGACCGACTTTGCATACTCGTTCGTTTTTCCCAAGAAATCAGAAACCGCTTTCTCGTCGAGAATCGGTGTCCACGCTCCGTAACCGAGCTTCGCAAGCCATCGGGCATTGAGTTGCTGTTCCCATTGGCCCTCGAGGGGTACGCAAAGCAGCGGTACATGCAGATGAACGGCTTCGCCCATCAGGGAAAACCCTCCTCCCGCAATGGCCGCTTTGGCGGTTCTCAAATCCTCCACGAACCCCGTCTGGGAAAACGCCTTCAGCTCCACGTTGCCGACCGTTTCGGTCCGGCCCATTCCGTACACTAGAAAGCGGTGGGGAAGTTTTTTCAGAAGCGGGACGAGATCGGCGTTGGTTCCCGCCGTCTGATACACGAGTACGTGATCGCGCGGCTCTCTTTTCGCGGCCAGTATCTCGGGACGGAGAATGGGGGGAATCAAAGTCGTATTGGGACGAACGATGGGCGGAAAGAAAAAGGTGGTCGCGAGATAGTGGTAGCAACGCCCGAGGCGGACGTTGACGGCCGCCCTCGTCGCCAGGAAACCGGGGCATTTATCGTCGGTAACGTCGTTGGGGTGGCGGCAGCGGTCGATGACCTGTTGATTATCGATGGAGATAATCGGAAGCTTGTGGTGACGGCCGTAAACGTAGGCCCAGGACTCGAAGTCGGAGAAGACCACGTCCGGTTTGTATGCCGACCGAAGGTCCTTATAGACGCCGATGTTCTTCGCCAGCGCCTCCGGGATTTCTTTCACGGTACGCTTGAGAGTTTCGCTTTTGTCGATTCCCTTGCCGCGGTAGCTGAACCGCAGTCCGTGGATTTCGTGGACGGTGATCTGCGGATTTCCCGCGAACACTTCAGAGAGAAACTTGTAAGCGCGATCGGAAACGACGACGTGGACCTCGTGTCCGCGCGAAAGCAAATGCTCGAGCACCACTCGGCTCCGAGTAGCGTGCCCCATTCCGTCGCCCACGACTCCGTAGAGAACGCGCATCGGCCTATAGTACCAAAACCGCTCGGAGAGAGTTTACTCCGCCCCGCCCCGTAGTTGCGGCAGGCAGCTCTGCATCTTCTTGTGGATAGTGTGGCGGGCTTCCCGGAACCACTGAAGCTTCTCTTCCTCCGTGCCGCCCTTTGCGGCAGGGTCGAAAACTGGCCAATGCCAACGCTCCACCTTTGCCGATACGACCGGACAGACTTCTTCGGCACAGAGGGTGATGACCACATCCAGCTTGGAGAGGTCGATGGTATCGACGGATTTGGAAGTCTGCTTCGAGATATCGATCCCGATTTCGTTCATCACTTTGATGGCGTAAGGATTGACCTTCGACGGACTGGAGCCCGCACTCTGCACCGTATGGCCGGGACCCAGAATCGCTCTGCCCAACCCTTCGGCTATCTGGCTTCGGGCCGAGTTGGCGACACACAAGAATAGAATATTCATATCAGCAGCAACCTTTCGCGTCTTTTCGGTTGGGATTCTCCTCCGCCGGCGCGCAACGAATCCATTCGTAAGTGAAGGCGGCCAAAACCGCGCCGACCATGGGACCAATCAGGTAAAGCCACAGTACATCCAGCTTCCCTTGAGCAATCGCCGGGGCGAGCGATCGGGCCGGGTTCAGGGAAGCCCCCGTGACAGGACCGCCCACGAACGCGGCTAAAGTTACGGCCGCGCCGATGGCGGCCCCCGCCATCATGCCCACGGCGCGCGTGTCCGTCGCGACGGAGATGATGACGAACATCAGACAGAAGGTGAGCAATATCTCCCATCCCAACGCCTGTAACGCGGACACGTTTGGGATGGTCGCCCCGAATCCCGTTCCGGGCGGGAGAAGTAGAAAAAGAACACCTACGGCACAGCCGGCGCCCAGGAATTGGGCGAGCCAATAGGCGGCAATTTCTTTGCGCGGAAAGTGGCGGGCCAACGCGAACGCGAGCGTAACGGCCGGATTGAAGTGGGCGCCTGAAACGTGGCCTACGGCATATACCATCGTGGCAACCGTCAACCCAAAGACCAGCGGCACGGCTCCCGGCGCAATGGAACCCGGAAAGCGTTCGCCGACCATGGTAGTTCCACATCCGGCAAAAACGATGAAGAAAGTACCCACGAACTCGGCGAGCGCTTTCCGGGCTTGAATTCCTTTTAGCAGCATTTCTTTCCCGGATTTTTCGGCTTATCGAAAGGGGTATCGATGTTGCCGTCGGGGTTCGTGATGGGAAGCTGGTGATGCACCACAAAGACTTCCCAGGCATTTCCATCGGGATCTTGGAACCAAACCTTGTCTTGCTTGGCGTAGCAGCAGTTGGTTCCTTCTTCGGGAGTGGTCAGGACGCCGCTTTCCATGAGGCGTGTCTCCCAACCTTTCACTTCGTCCGTGCTCTTCACTTCGATGCCGAGATGATTTACCTGGCTTACCTTGCGGTTCTCGCCCGACTGCATGGTGAAATTCAAGATGGGTAGGTCGAACTTAGCGTAGTTCACGGTTTGTTTTTGGGGATCTACTCCAAAAACTTTCTTGTAGAACTCGACCGACTTTTCGACATTGGACACGTTGATTGAGAGATGGGGTCTCATGGTTTTTCTCCTTAACAGCTTTTATTGAAACAATCGAAGACTCGGCATTCCCGTATGGCCTGCTCTCCCGCGCCGCAAACGCGGCAAAGCTCGGAGAGGGCGGCCTCCATTTGCTTTAGATCGGCGACCTTTTTCCTAATCTCTCCGATCTTCTCTTCCGCCTTTACGCGGACCTCGGCTCCCGTGATTTTTCTCTTGGATTGAAGATCGAGGAGCTCCTTCACCTCCTTCAAGGTGAAGCCGAGTTCCTGTGCCCGCCGGATGAACTGAATACGGGCGGTCACTTGCGAATCGTAAAAACGAAATCCGCCGTCCCGTTTCTGGGGTCTCTTTAGGAGGCCCTTACGCTCGTAAAACCGGACGGTCTCCACTCCCACGCCGGCCGCTTTAGCTAGTTTTCCAATCGTCATTTCCACAGCCCCATCTTACCCTCCGTACTATGGTACGGAGTCAAGGGGCTTCCGGGAGGGGCGGTGCTACGGCCCACCCCTGTGACACGAGGCACAATTTTTAGTGCGAGAATGCGGGTTTTGGCCCGAATTCGCCCGAAGAGCGGGAGGGTTTTGGTATCTAAGAGGCCGTTAATAACTTGGAGGTTTCACATGCGATTTGCTCTTTTTGCGGCTCTTGTCTCCCTATCTCTCTCCGCTGAAGCGGTCACTCTTTCTTGCGATTTGTCCGACGCCCGCCACTCTTCTCTGACGGACGCGATGTACTCGACGCCCGTTCAATTCGAACAGCGTCAGGTGACTGCGATTCTGGTCACGCTCGGCCGAATCAGCTGGGTCGCTCCTCCGACACTCGAAAAAGTGACGGTGGTTTACGATCGGCGCGGAGCCCGCAGCCTCGAGACCAGCAAAACTTACGAGGAAGTCATCATTGGAAAGCGGCTCGATCAGAAAGTAGACGCTCCCTTCTTCGCCGATTACTACTCTCGCGAAGTGAAGCTCAGCTGGAATCCGGAAGCCCGGGTCGAGTGGAATGAGAACGGAACGTATCGGGCGACGGTGCCCGGCTGGCAGCTCTACGTCGAAGCGTCCGATCCGTACCATCAGGAAAGCTTTGAAGCGTCCTTGAACTGCGCGCCCGTCACACGTTAACGGGGACCGGCGGAAAGTTCCCGGAGCTGACGCTTGAGGAAAGGGCGGCGCCAAAAGGCGACGCGATCGAGCATGAGAACGCCGTCCAGGTGATCGTTCTCGTGTTGCACGGCGGCCGACATCAAGCCTTCCGCTTTAAGTAACTGAGGTTGTCCATTTCTGTCTTGGTAGCGCACTTGTATGCGCGCGAATCGAGTGACGTTCGCGGTAATCCCAACCAAGCTCAGGCACCCCTCGTCGAAGACGAGCCGCCCCTCGCCGCCGAAAAGCATGGGGTTGATAATCTCGAAGCGCTGCTTCGGCATGCCTTCCACCGCGCCCAGATCGATCAGAAAAACTCTTTTGAAATGACCGACCTGCGGTCCCGCGAGGCCGATGCCGCCCGCCTGATACATGGTTTGAGCCATGGCGTCGAGCTGCTGGTGCAAAACGCCGTCGAAGGCGGTTACCGGCTCGCTCAACTCGTGCAGCCGATCGTCGGGGTATTTCAGAATTTCGAGCATGGGTTTACTTGCGTCTGACTATAAGTATACCCGCGACTCCGAGGAACAGGGTATTGGCCGCCCATCCGGCGGCGATCGGCGGGATGTGGCCGCCTTTTCCGATGGAAAGCGCCATCCGGAAAAGCAGCAGGTACAGAAACACGAGCAGAAAACAAAGTCCCACGCTTTTCGCCATCGAATAGGTCTTCAGCGGCTTGAGGGCGAAAGGAATTCCCACGAGGATGAAGATCAGCGGCGCGAACACGAGGGCGACGCGCTCGTGGTAGTGCACCTCTTCCGCCGTCGTATCCAGCCCGAAATCCGTGTTGCGGATGATGAAGCGGCGCAGATCTTTCAGCCGCATCGTCTCCTCGTGGATCTCGAGCGTCTTGAAGTCGGCGGGCTTTTCCGGAATCACGTCGCGGCGCTGGGTGAACTTTTGCGGCTGCGGGAAACCGGTCTCCCTCGGGTAGTTGACGACGTGGCCGTCCTGAAGAGTCCAGTCGCCGTCCTCGAAGACCGCGCGTCGGGCGTGGATGGATTCCAGCATCTTGAACTTCGGGGTGAGTCTGTAAACGGTGACATCTTCCAGAACGTTGGACTGGGGATTGAAGCGGCCCACGTTGTAAATGAGCTGGCGGCTCCGGTACCAGATGCCCGCTTTCGGATTGAGCATGCTGAGGTCTTGCGAGGGATCCAGTCCCTTTCGGATGGCCAGTTGCTTCTTGTTGAAGCTGGGCACCAGCGAATCGAAAGTGAGAAAGGAAATGGTGCTGATGGTCGCCACCGTCGCGACGAAGGTGGAGACGATGCGAAGCGTGCTGACGCCGCTCGCGTAAAGGGCCAGCACTTCGTTCTGGCGCGACATCGAGGTGAGAACGAGAAGCGTCGCCATGAGGCAGGCGAGCGGAATGAACTGCTGGATCGTGCCGGGCACCTTATAAAGGTACAGCTCCACGACTTTGTTGGCGGGCATGCCGAGGCGCCACAGGTTGCTCAGAAAATCGATGCCGAGAAAAAGCACCGCGACGCCGATGGCTACGAGGAAGAAGAAAGAAAGGAACTCACGGATCAGAAATCTGTCGAGAGTGTCCATCAGGTATTGGCTTTAAGCCACGCGCGAAAGGCGTCGAACGCCTTGGGTATTCCCGCTCCATCACTTCCGCCCGCCTGGGCGAAGTCGTTTCTGCCGCCGCCCGTGCCGCCCACTTCCTTCGCGAGCGGCTGGATGATTTTCGAAGCGCTGTATTTTTCGACGAGGTCTTTCGTGACGCCGAGGCAAAGGGTGACTTTGCCGTCCTTGTTCGCCGCGAGCAGAACGAGGGCCCGCTCTTTCAGCTTGTCACGGACCTGATCCACCAGCGTGCGAAGCACCTTCATGTCGGCGTCGGGCACTTCGCTCATGACCGCCTGAAGGCTTCCGAAAGTTTCCTTCTTGTCCCAGAGCGCGCCGCCGCCCCCTCCGCCTCCGGAGCCCCCTTGGGCGACTTTCAGGCGTAGCTGCTCGTTTTCCTTCTGCAGGGATTTCAGGTTGTCCTGAAGGGAATCGATTTTCTTGTCGAGGCCGTCAAAGCGAGTGTTGAGTTTCGCTTCCAGTCCGGAGAGCGTCGCGTCCCGCTGATTCAGGTAGGCGATAGCCCCTTGAGAGGTGACCGCTTCGATGCGGCGTACGCCGCTTGCGACCGACGATTCGCTGAGAATCTTGAAGACGCCGATCTCGGCGCTGTTATTCAGATGAGTTCCGCCGCAAAGCTCCACGCTGAAAGGCTTGTCGGAGCCGGACATCGAGATGACCCGGACCCGATCGCCGTATTTCTCGTCGAAAAACGCCATGGCGCCCGACTTGATCGCCTCGTCGTAAGGCATCTCCCGGTGCTCGACGGAGCGGCCGGCCGCGATTTCCTTGTTTATGATCTCCTCGATCTTCGTGCGTTCTTCCGCGGTAACGCCGCGGGGGAAGGTGAAGTCGAAGCGAAGCCGAGTGGGATCGACGAGGGAGCCCGCTTGTTTCACGCGGTCTCCGAGAGTCGAGCGCAAAGCCGCGTGCAGCATGTGAGTCGCGGTGTGGTTGATGGCCGTGCGCTTACGCAGGTCCTCGTCGACTTCCAGGTAACAGCCTTGGCCCACCTTGAACTGCCCCGATTTCACCCGAATCTTGTGAAGGAAAGTGGAGCCGATCTTGAATGTCGTTTCCACTTCCGCTTCGGCGCGCTCCTTTTCGCCCCGCAGGGATCCCTTGTCGCCAACTTGGCCGCCGCTCTCGGCGTAAAAAGGAGTCCGCTTGAAAACGGCGTAGCCCGCCGCAGGGGTGATGAGAGCGGTCGCGGGCTCGCCCTGTTCGTTGAACAGCAGCGCCACCGGTTCGTTCTGGCGCGTGCCCGTGTACCCGAGGAATTCCGTCGTGACCCGGTTCTTCTCGAGGCCCTTGTTCAAATTTTCCATTACGACCGCGTCCGAAGCGCCGACCCACGCGCTTTGCGAGCGCTGCCGTTCCATGAACTGGTCGAAGCCGTGGTGATCCACCGACAGCCCGTGTTCGGTGCAGATGACGTCGATTAGGTCCGACGGAAACCCGAACGTGTCGTACAGCTTGAAGGCGACGTCACCGGGGAGAACTTTCTTGCCGGCTTTTTTCGTCTTATCGATGGACTCCTCGAGAAGACCCAAGCCGCGGTGGAGCGTTTCGTGGAAGCGCTCTTCTTCTTCGCGCAGAAGCGTTTCGATCATCCTCTGGTTTTCGCGGAGCTCCGGGTAAACGTCGCTCATCTTTTCGACGACGGCGCCGACGAGCTTGAAGAGAAAGGGTTTGTCCTGTCCGAGCTTTTTCCCGTGGCGGATCGCGCGGCGAAGAATACGGCGAAGCACGTAGCCGCGGCCTTCGTTACTGGGAATGACGCCGTCGGAAAGAAGGAAAGAGCCCGAGCGCATGTGGTCGGCGATGACCCGCATGGAAACTCCGAGATCCTTTTCCTTCTCGTAGGGCTTACCGACGAATTTGGAGATGGCTGAAATCAGATCGGAAAAAAGGTCGCCGTCGTAGTTGGAATACTTGCCTTGCAGTACCGCCGATACCCGCTCCAGGCCCGCGCCGGTGTCGACGCTGGGTTTCGGAAGGGGAGTCATCTTCCCGGTCGAGTCCCGGTTGAACTGCATGAAGACGAGGTTCCAGATCTCGAGAAAGCGTAAGTCCGCGTTTCCGGGATTGGGATTGTTGATGCCCTTCGAGTATTCGGGGCCCCAGTCGTAATAAATTTCGGTGCATGGCCCGCAGGGACCCGTGTCACCCATGGCCCAGAAGTTATCCTTCTCGCCGAGGCGGAAGATGCGGTTCGCGGGGACACCTACGGACTCCCAGATTTTGGCCGCTTCGTCGTCGGTCTCGAAAACGGTGATCCAAAGTTTTTCCTGAGGAAGCTTGAGATTGACCGTCAGAAATTCCCACGCGTACGCGATCGCGTCCTTCTTGAAGTAGTCGCCGAAGGAAAAGTTGCCGAGCATCTCGAAGAACGTGTGGTGGCGGGGGGTGAACCCGACGTTCTCCAGATCGTTGTGTTTGCCGCCGGCTCGGACGCATTTTTGGGACGTCGTGGCGCGCTTGTAACCGGGGTCATGGAGGCCCAGGAAGCAATCCTTGAACTGAACCATGCCGGCGTTGGTGAAAAGGAGCGTCGGATCGGCCGCCGGGATGAGGCTCGAGCTTTTGACCCGGGTATGGCCTTTCTTTTCGAAAAATTTGAGGAATTCCTCGCGAACGGCTTTCGATTGCATAGCCTCGCTACCTTATCGTAGTTCACCGCGGCTGGCGAGATGGGGGAGCCCCGCCCCCGACCGTTTTCCTACACCGTCCAAAAGCCAAACAAGGGGCCAGTCTCCCGGAACCTTTGGGTTTTTCGAGCCGATCCGAATGTGGCGCATAGGGGTTTGGCGGAAGTGTGACCACCGTTCAGCCTGGGATTTCGGCCCCCGCTTTGCACTCTTCTCCGGAGACGCCGCCATTCTCAGGGGTCTCCATGATCAGCATCAAGAGGTTCGTTGCCGGTACCGCCGCCCTTTCCCTGGCCTTTGCCGCCGGGCAATTCGCTCCCCCAAAAATTTCTTCCTGGGTCTCCAGTTTCCGTTCCGGAACGAGTCCCACGCCGGCCGATGCTTCCGAAACCGGAGGTGCTCCTGGCTCGATCTCCCACACGGGCGGGTCGAAGCCGGCGGACGTCTGCGGCCAGCGCTGGAAAGAAATCGCCGCCTTCGACCCGACCGTCTACGACACCGCTCCCGAAAAGGAGATTCGCGATATCACGATTAGAAAGTGGGAGGCGTTCCTTTCCGACCTTTCCAAGCTGGAGGAACGGGCTCCCTGTGAACATGACGACGGCGCTCCGGCGGACCTGATGGCCGCCTCCCGATCCTTCTCCAAATGGTGCTCGAAGGCCAAGCAAATGGGGGTGCGAAGTCTCTCGGAAGGCATCGATTTCGATCCGGGCCAGCGGCGGAGCAGCTTTTCCGGAACGGCTTTCGCGGAATGCCTCTCGTGGTTCGCGGTGGTTCGCGAAGGGGTCGCCGACTACGTGACGGAGGGAGTGCCGCTTCAGTCTCTCACCGACGTTCGTAAGCTGACGGATAAGCTTCACGGCCATGTGCGCCGGAACCCTCGCGACTTGCGGCTTTCGCGAGCTATCGCCGAGCGGATTCTCGAGTTGGAGCCGACCAATTACCCGGCCGCCCAGGAGGCCTTTCTTTTGGCGTACACCGAGTTTCGCCGGGCCATGATTGCCGGGCGGACTCCCGCGAAGTCCGCCGACGTGGAAAACGCCTACTCCCGGATGGGCTCCCTCGTGCAGATCGATTCCTACCACCGCCATTTCAAGCTTCACTACGACGTGACGGTGAGAGACTACGCGGCCGCCGCCGCCGAGGCGCAAGCCCTTCTCAATGAGCCGAATGGGCGGGAAATCGGGGAGTATTACCTGGCGCAGATAGCTTTCGAGCAGGGAAAAACCGCCGAGGCCCGCGAAGGGCTCGCCCGGATCGCCCGCCGGCAGGGCTGGAGAATGGATCATGAGGCCTTGCTGGCCATCAGCCGAATCGACCGGGCGGTGAAAAGCGGGACGCTTGCGGCCGCGGCCCCGTTCGTGGCGCCGGATCTGTTTGTTTCCGGCGGGGTGCTGCTCTATCCCTCCGACCCGGACGCCCCTAAGCCGGAGCTCCACGGAGTTTTTTCGCTTCCCACCAACCTCATCGAGGACTTCGCCAAATCCGAGGAGCCGGACGTAGTGGCCGTGCTTGCCAAGATAAGAAAGCGGGCAAACTCGAAACTGGCTTTGGGCTTCGAGGCCCTGAAGCAAGAGTAACCGGCCGCATTTGCCATTTCTCGCGGCTCCGGGGTAAACCACGGGCCATGGATATCCGCCACGACTGGACCACCGACGAGGTCTTGGGCCTGCTCACCGGCCCCTTGGAACCGCTGCTGGAACGGGCCAAAGCCCTCCACGCGGCCCACGCCGAAAAGGACGTCCAGCAGTGCGAACTGCTTTCCATCAAGACCGGCGGCTGCCAGGAGGATTGCGGCTACTGCTCCCAGAGCGCTCACTTCAAGACCAGCATCAAGTCGGAAGGCGCCCTCGATCCGGATACCGTCATCGAGACCGCGAAACGGGCGAAGGCCGATGGGGCCTCCCGCTTCTGCATGGGCGCGGCCTGGCGCTCGGTCCCCGGTGAGGGGCCCAAGTTCGACAACCTTTTGAAGATGATTTCGGGAGTCGCGGAGCTCGGCATCGAAGTCTGCGGCACTTTCGGCATGGCGAACGAAGGCCAGCTCACGCAAATGCGCGACGCCGGCCTCACCGCCTACAACCACAACCTCGATACGAGCCGCGAGCATTACGCGAACATCGTCACGACCCGCACCTACGACGATCGCCTGGAAACGATCCGGGCCGCGCGGCGGGCGGGCGTTCAAGTTTGTTGCGGCGGAATTCTCGGCATGGGCGAGACGAAACGCGATCGGGCGGCGCTTCTCGCGGAGCTTGCGAGCTTCGATCCGCATCCGGAAAGCGTGCCGATGAATCTGCTGGTTCCCATCAAGGGCACGCCGTTAGAGAACGTCGAACCGGTTCCCTTCGAGGAATTCTTGCGGGCGGTGGCCACCGCGCGGGTCGTGATGCCCAAATCCCGCGTGCGCCTTTCCGCCGGAAGAAACACACTCACCGAAGAGCAGCAGCTCGCCTGCTTCGAAGCGGGCGCGAACTCGATTTTCGTCGGGGAAAAGCTTCTCACCGCGCCGAACGTGGCGATCCAGCAGGACCGGGATCTCTACGCCCGTCTCGTGCAGCAGTCTTTATCGCTTTGAGGATTTTCGGGGGGCGTCGGTCTCCCACACTTCGCGGGACTTTCGTCTGAGGGCCTCGGTATCGAGGAGGATGAGCTGCCCGCTGTTGCCTTCGATGAGCTTTGCTTCGGTCAGGATTTCGAACGCCCGGATGATTTGCCGCCGGGACATTCCGAGAGAATTTGCGATCTGGCTTTTATTGATGGTCATCCGCAGCACCACGCCGGCTTGCGTTTGCTCGCCCAGCGAAGCGGCGTGCGCGAGCAGGTAGCTCGCCAGCGCGTGCTCGGCGCTTCCGAAGAGGCGCGTGCGGTGGTCGCTGCCGTTTTGATAAATCTGATCGCTTAGAAATTGAATGATGCTGACGCAGGCCTGGTGGCTCGAGTGCAGAAGTCTTAGAAAGGCGGCCTTGTCGAGCTCGAGCGTCGTGCACGGTTCCAGCGCCACGATGTTGCCGAGGTGCTTTTCCTCGCGCCAGATCTCGATGATTCCGAACAGCGACGGCGCCTGGTGCAGCATGATGTGCACGAGTGTTTTCCGCGGGCCGGTGGTCGTCACTTCCACCTTACCTTCTAGAAGAAGGTACGCCTTCTGACAGGGCTCGCCCTGGCGGAGAATGAAGTCCCCGTTCTTGAACGTGCGCTTCGGCAGTCCCGACAAAAGGACTTCCACCTCTCGGCGCGAGAGCTGGGAAAAGAACGGGAATGAGGCGACGCCTGATTTCATGGGGATCTCACTCTTCTTTTCGGCAAAAGTCCGGCGAAGCCGAAGCGGCTGGTCCAAGGATCGTCGCCGATCCCGAAGTCACAGCAACAGGTAAGTTAAGGTGCTGTAAGTATTAATTTAAATATGTAGAGGGAAATCGCGGGGCTGTGCTCCTGGAGAATACGCCGAGTCTGGTTTCAATGGCGGCTCGAACCCCCGCCGGATTTCTGGGTGATGTGGAGGCTCCCCTCGAGGCCTCCACCGGAAAGGGCCGGCTCTTCGAAACACCTCTGTGGGAGGGACGAAAGTCCTTAGAGGTGAGGCGAAGGGCCGGCCCAGTTATTTTGCTCGAAGCAACGCGGTGCATTAACAAGTGTTAAGGCTTGTGCCCCTCAGGGTTGATCCGCCAGGCTGGAATTGGCACTCTGCGTCGAAATTCCAATTCGTGGGACGACAGGGGAGTAACCATGAAGCAAATCTGGTTGGCGTGTCTTATTGCCGTGAGTACGGCCTTTGGAGCGGATCCGCTCCTTAAAGGAACCAATTTCAGCGAGTATCGTCTGAAGGACTTCGTGGATTCCAACACGAAGGCCGTGGTCCTCGTTTTCGCGAGCACCGCGTGCCCGCTGTTCAGGCAGTACATTCCGACGCTCGCGGCTCTGAAGAAGGAGTTCGAGCCGAAGGGTGTGGTCATCCTCGGCATCTACTCCAACAAGAACGCGACCGCTTTCGGCATGGCGGAACACGCTCTCAAGTACGACATCCCCTTCCGGGTGCTGGTCGATCAGGAAAGCCTTCTCGCCAAACAAGTGGGCGCGAAGACTCTCACTGAGGCGGTCGTTCTCGATCCGAATCTGAAAACGGTTTACCAGGGCGCCATCGACGACCAGTACACGGTGGCGAGCCGCCTCGCGGCCCCGCGAAATACGTTCTTGAAAAACGCGCTGAACGAAATCGTCGCCGGCAAGCCGGTGACGAGAGAGACGAGCGTTCCGTCCGGCTGCGCGATCGAGTTTTACGACGCGAACGAAAAGCCGGAAGCCTTCAACTACTACGAGCACGTGGCGCCTATCATTCAGAAGAAGTGCCAGGTGTGCCACCGTCCGGGCGGCCCGGGCGCGGTGTTCGACTCCTTCATGAGCTACGAGGACGTCTCGAACTACGCCGAAACGATCCGGCAAGTAGTCGTCGACGGCCGCATGCCGCCGTCCTACACGGTTTTGAGCCACAAGTTCGGAAAGCTGCGTAACGAGCGCCGGCTTACCGCCGACGAGGTGAAGATCATCGATCATTGGGCGCGCGGGGGTGCGGTGGCCGGAGACCCGAAGAAGGGCCCTAAGCCCATCGATTGGAAGTCCCCCGAATGGAACATCGGCAAGCCCGATAAGATCCTCACGATGGAAAAGCCCTACGTCCTTCCGGCGACGGGCATCCTCGATTACCAGTTCTTCAAGCTGAAGCTCGACTACCCGGACGATAAATGGATTCAGGCGGTCGAAATTCAGCCGGGCAACTCCGCCGTGGTCCACCACGCCGAGCTCCACATCGTTCCCGCCGACAACGAGGATTACTCCGGAACGGGCGGCATGCTGAAAGTCTACGGCTTCACGGGGGATAAGCCCGTGATGCTCGCCGGCTTCGTTCCGGGCGATGACGACGATAACGCCCGCACGTTCCAGCCGGGCCAGGCGATGCGTATCCCGAAGCACCACGATCTCGTGCTCGAGATGCATTACACGACCACCGGAAAGGTGGAGAGCGATCGCAGCCGCGCGGGCCTCGTGTTCGCGAAGCAAGCTCCCAAAGAAGAGCTGTGCAATCAGGCCTTCCGCTACTCCCGGGCCCACCTCTACGTGCCGCCTTTCGACGGGCACGCGGTCGGGACGAAGGAAATCTGGTTCAAGAAGGACGTGACCGTCTACTCGCTTCGCGCGCACATGCATCAGATCGGAAAGAACTGGAAGCTCGAGTGGATCACGCCGGCACCGGCGGACGCTCCGCAGATGCCCGCCGTGAAGGAGTTTCTTGCCGGTGTTCCGAGCTGGAACTTCGGCTGGCAGCGTTCCTTCGATTTGGACAAGCCTCTGAAGGTTCCCGCCGGTCAGGTGATTCTCATGACCGGTGCCTGGGATAACACCCGCTTCAATCCCTGGGCCACGGACCCGTCGGTCGCCAAGGAGTGGGGCATTCAAACTCTCGACGAGATGCTCAATACCCGGGTCAAGTTCTCGATCGACGCCAATACAAACGAAGGCAAACACTTTTCCTGCTTGGAGGCGCTGCCGTGAAATCCTTTTTCCTGATTCTTCTGCTGGTTCCGTTCACGGCGATTGCCGCGGACTCGACGGCTCTGAAAAACGCCCTAGCTTCGACGGAGAGCTGGCTTCAGACTTCGGGTGAAGGCAAAACCTGGATAGGCTATCTGCGTTTCGCCGATCTGCGCTCCGAAATGGCGAAGGCGAAGCCCTCCGTCTCCGAGCTGAAACTTATTTTGAACAAATGGCGCAAGAACAAGGTGGGTCTCGAAGATCCGCGCTTCGTCGTGAGCCAAAAGGCCCTTCGCGCTTTCATTCATCAGGTTGAAATCGAAGCGATCGCCGATCGGACGGCGGCCTGTAGCCAATGGAAGGCGAAAATCGCCGAGACGCCGAAGAATCAGAGCGAAGCCTCGGAAGTGGGCAAGGCGGCCGGCTGGCTGGAAAGCGCTTGCGGAGACAAAGCTTCCGCCGACAAGCTTCGCGCCGCCTACAACCGCTCCAACTTGCGCTTCTCGGTCTCGGCGAAGTCCATCGCCATGGGACTCGAGGGAATGGAAATCCATAACCAGCAGTTCGCCCGCAACACCGTACAAGGTGTCGCGACCCGCGGCTGGGTTTACACGGACGGCACGATTTCCGCGCAACCCGCTCAGGCGCGTTACATCGGCCAAGGTATCGTCGAGATCCGGCTCAACGCGCACATCAACAGCCCGCGAATCGACGGCAACAAGGGGAAGGTTCAAATCGTCACGAGCTCCCAAGGAAACGCTTGGGCGAATGCGCAGCTCGGGGTCGACGCGAGCGGAATCAAGGTTCTGTCGGCCAATGCCTCGGGCGCGCTCGGCACGCAGATTCTCGACGTGTATCACCCGTCGATCCTCATCAACTGGATCGCCTGGCGCCAAGCGCAGAAAAAGCAGGGCGAGGCCAGCGCCACCGCTTCCCAGATGGCCGCGACGAAATTGCGCGACGAACTGGTGAGTCAGCTGACCACGAAGCTGAACGAGGCGAAGGCCAAATTTCTGGAACCGTTCCAGCAGACGGTCCGTTTCCAGAACGCCTATCCGAAGGTTCTCGATTTCTCGAGCGACCCGGGTCAGCTGCGCCTCGCGGTGACCGAGCAGAACGCTTTCCAACTCGCGGCGCCCAACGATCCGCCGGCCCTCGCCGGAAAGCACGACATCTCGTTATCCGTACACGAGTCTTTCGCGGGCAACTACTTCGCCCCCTACATGGGCGCGAAGCAGGAGTGGGACACGAGCCTTTACGACGTCCACAAGCTGCTCACCACGGACGAGCCGCCGGAGCTCCGTGTTCACGACAACGCGCCTCGCTGGTATTTCTGGGTCGACGAGTACCGGCCGATGGTCGCCGATTTCGACGACAACAACGTCCGCCTGCGCTTTCATGGTACGTCCATCGGGCGTGTTTGGAAGGGCGTCGAGGAAAAGAACAGCCGTCCGTTCGAGCTGACGGTGGATTACACGCCGGAAATCGACACGGTCCGTAATCAGGCGCGGCTCCGCCGCGTCGGTGTCGCCACGGTCCTCTACACGGACGGTCTCGAAAGCACCGCTCTGGACACGAGCCTTCAGGACATGATGACGGCGAAGGCGAATGCCTTCTTCCCCGAGCTCTTCGAGTTCGGAGGCCTTCAGATCCCGAAGGGGAGCGGCTGGGAAAAACTGCGGCGCTTCAAGCTGAAAGAGTTCAAGTCGGCGAGCGGCTGGATGGCCCTCGGCTTCGAGCTCAATTAATTAGTCACTACACAATAAATTGTTTCGTTAACCGCTTCTCTCGGCACGCGTTCTGCACACGCTTCCTGCCGGTCGAAGTGCCTTTCGAAGAACGTTCGTGTTTCAGGGGGCCGTGGGTACGGCGCCGAGGCATTTCGCAACATAGAGGGTGGTTATATGAAACGTATTTTGATTACCGGCATATTTCTCGCCGTGGGCCTCGTGGCCCGTGGCGCTTGGGAAAGCACGGAACCGGCGGAAGCCCGGACTCCGGTCATGGACGCGGCCGTAGATTCGTACGTCTACGGATATCCGCTGGTCATGATGGACCAGACGAAACGGGTGATGACCAACGTGAAGAAGGCCGGGCCCATGCACGCTCCCGTCGGCCAGTTCGCGCACATGCGTCAGTATCCGACTCCCGAACAGAAAGACGTCACCACGCCGAATGCGGACACGCTCTACTCGAGCGCATTCCTCGATCTTTCGAACGACGCCTACGTGCTCAGCATCCCCTTCGAATGGGGCCGCTACTATTTGATGCCGGTGCTAAGCGCCTGGACCGAAGTCATTTCCAGCCCTGGCAAGCGGACGATGGGCTTTATCCCATTCCGGTACTTGATTACGGGACCGAACTTCAAAGGAAAAGTGCCCTTCGGCATGCGCCAAATCAAGTCGCCCACCTCTCTTGCGTGGATCGTCGGGCGCACCTACGCGGACGGCACGGAAAAAGACTTCACTCGGGTGCACAGGATTCAGGATCGCTACCGGCTCACGCCATTGAGCAAGTACGGCCGTGGCTACCGGCCCGAGGAAGGCAAAGTAGATCCCGCCGTCGACATGAAGACGCCGGTGCGCGATCAGGTAAATGCTTTGACGGGAACCGAGTTCTTTTCCCGTCTCGCGCTGCTGCTGAAGGATAACCCGCCGGCGGAGGCGGATACGATCATGCTCGCGAAGCTCAAGACTCTCGGTATCGAGATCGGCGCCGCCTTCGATCCGGGACGCGCGGACGCCGCGGTGAAAGAGGCGATCGACAAGGCTCCCGCCGAAGCGCTCAGAAAGATCAGTACCGAGTTCGGCAGCCGCGTACAGAAGAAAAACGGCTGGGCCTTCGACATGAACGTCGGCCATTACGGGGCCGACTATCGGCAGCGCGCCTACGTCGCGTATTTCGGATTGGGTGCGAACTTGCCCACGGATGCGGTCTATCCCATGACGAGCGTAGATAAGGATGGCCAGGCCCTCAGCGGAACGCAGTCCTACCGGATTCACTTCGATAAAGCGGACTTGCCCCCCGTGAGAGGCTTCTGGTCGCTCACGATGTACGGCAAGGACATGTTCTTCGCCGAAAATCCGCTGAAGAAGTACAACGTGAGCCCGCGCAATAAACTGAAGTACAACGAGGACGGCTCCCTGGACCTCTACATCCGCAATGAATCGCCCGGCGCGGATAAGGAAGCGAACTGGCTTCCGGCTCCGAAGGGAGAGTTCAATCTCGTGCTCCGGCTCTATTGGCCGAAGGACGCGGTTCTTGACGGTACATGGGCCCCGCCCGCCGTCGAGAAGCTCGCCGCCATCTTGCCGTAAGGCAAAAAAAATCCCCCGCCGATTGAGTCGGCGGGGGATTTTCATTTTTGAATCAGTTGAACGTTTCGTTGCCCGTCGGTTCGACCCGAGGAGCCTTGTTCAGCTCGTGGCGGACTTCGGAAATCGTCTGGTAAACGGTCCGGCGCACGCGGTTGATACCGCCGAGGGGGCGGTGCTCCGGCAGCGAGTGCCACGGGTTGAACGAAAGGTTCTCGCAGAACTCCTGCTGGGCCTCCGACCGAAAGGACTGCGCCGGAATCGTGACCGTCGCGACCTTGATCGGCTTCGAGAGCTTCTTGTCCCAGCTGATCGTCGGGTCTTCGATCGGCATCTTGTCGCCGTCAACCTGCACCTGGACGAAGAACTCGTACGTCATTCCCACGTGATCGAGGTGCTCCTTCATCGCGAGACCGAGGCGATCCTTGGACTTCTGGTCCACGGTGATCGCGGGGCCGGCGCCGACGGGGACGATGAAATGCTTCACTGCCTGGCCCTTGCCGAGCAGGTAAGGCGTGAGAGAGCCGTACTCGACCGCGAGCGGGTTCTTCAGCTTCTTCTTTTGAATGGTGCGCGCGATTCCCATTTCGTGCAGGCGCCATTTGAGCGGGTTCACGCTCGGGAAGAAGAACGGAATCGGGTTGCCCTTCGCGGTCGCCGCGGTGAATTCCACGTAGTCGGCGGCGTTACGGACGAAGAAGACGTCGTGGTTGATCATCAGGAAGTCTTGCGTGAACTTCTCGTCGGTCTCGAGCTTGGGCGTCGCGGTCACGTTCATGAGCTTCAGCGCCATGCCGCGGCCGTCGGCGGCCGTGTCGTCGGTGGCCGAGCCGTTGGAGAAGCGGATCCAAGTCGGGTAGTGCGCGCCTTCCTGGAAAACGCCCCGGCGGAGATTCTCGGGAAGGGTGGAGTTCACTTGGAAGTCACCGAGCACGCAGCCGTGAGCTTTCGGATGAGCGTCGCGGACGGCTTTGCCGGTCTTGTTGAAACCTTCCGTGACCTGGGCCTTGATCGTCGCGACGACTTTCTTCTTCGCGGCGGGCTCGCTGGGCGGAACGTTTTCGGTCGCCAGCGGAGTCGCGGCGAAGGCGGAAATCTGGGAAACCAAAGCGGCTAAAAGGGCGAATTTGGACATGGATCCTCCTTAAAAGGTGCCCTTACTTAGAGGTAAATGACGCTCCGAATCAACTTCAAAGGAGCTAACCACGTAATAGATTGAAATTACGAGAGATTTACGTCGAAGCGGGAGCGAGGTTGTTGGCCACGATCTCCATCACGTCCATGACCTGGACCTCTTCGGCCTTACCCTTCTCGTTGATCCCGCTGCCCATCATGATCCGGCAGTAGGGGCAGGAAGTGGCGATGACCTGGGGATTCTTCGCGAGCGCCTGGTCGGTGCGCATGACGTTCACGCGCTGATCGGCCGGCTCCTCCATCCACATGCGTCCGCCTCCGGCGCCGCAACAGGTGCCTTGGGCTTTGTTGAGATCCATCTCGGTGAGCTTCGCGCCGGGGACCGCGTTGATGAGGGCGCGCGGTTCCGCGTAGATGTCGTTGAAGCGGCCGTAATTGCACGAATCGTGGTAGACGACGTTCTTTTCGAACTTCTCGGTCACCTTCAGCTTTCCCTCTTCCTTCAACCGGTTCACGAAGACCGCGGCGCTCTCCACATCCCAGTTTCCGCCGAACTCCGGGTACTCGTTTTTGAGAGTGTTGAAGCAGTGGGGGCAGTTCACGAGGATCTTTTTCACGTTGTAGCGGTTGATGACTCCCGCGAGTTGCTCCGCCATCGTCTGGTAGAGGTACTCGTTGCCGAGCCGGCGCGCTGTCTCTCCGTTACAGAGCTCTTCTTTTCCGAGAATCGCGAACGACACACCCGCGGCTTTTAGAATCTTAACGAAAGCCTGAGTGGCCTTGCGGTTGTTGGAATCGAAAGAGCCGCCGCAGCCGACGTAGTAGAGGTACTCGGCGTCGGGCTTTTGCGTGATGATGGGTACATCGAGGCCTTCCGCCCAGCTCGCGCGCTCGTCGGAGCTGATGCCCCAGGGGTTGGATTGCGTCTCGAGTCCTTTGAAGGTTCGGTTGAGCTCTTCCGGAAAGCGCGAAGCTTCCTGAACCAGGTGCTGGCGCATTTCATCGATTTTATCGACGTATTCGATGTTCACCGGACAGGCTTCCTCGCAGGCGCGGCAGTTCACGCAAGACCAGATGACCTCGTCGCTGACGGCCATTCCTTCGCCGACGACCATGCCGAGCCCGTCGGTGCCGGTGCCTTTCAAAACGTCGTTCTGCTTGGCGTATAGGTGATCGCGCAAATTGAGCAGCATCTGCCGGGGAGCCAGCGGTTTTCCCGTCGCCGTCGCGGGACAGAACGACGAGCAACGGCCGCACTCCGTGCAGCTGTACATGTCGAGCACCTGTTTCCAGGAGAACTGGGTGATGGCCGAAGTGCCGAAGCGGGGGTTTTCCGCCGTGAAGTCCGTTTTCGCGAGCCGGCCTTTCGGCTCGACCTTTCCGAAGAACACATTCGGGATCGAAGTGATGATGTGGAAGTGCTTGGAACGCGGAAGCAGATTCAGAAAGCACAAAATCACGAGGTTGTGCACCCACCAGGATATGTGAGCGACGATCTGGGCGAGGTGATTGTCGCCGTAAAGCGGGTTGGCGAGCCAAAGGGTGATCGGCTGCCAAAGCGCTTCCTGGCGGATTTCGTCGTCGATGTTTCCGTAGAGGACGATTCGTCCGGCGTCGTAGTAGAAGCCCGACACCATGATCGTGGCGATGAAGCAAAGGATCACGACGGCTTCGAAATGCTTTTGCGAATGAAGTTTCGCTTCCGCCGGTAAGAAGCCCATCAGGCGCTGGGGTTTGGTGATGATCCAGCGGCTCAGCGCGACGAGGACGCCTAGAAAAACGGCGGCCTGAAAGAAATCCTTCACGAGGGCGTAGGGCCCGCCGAGCAGCTCGGCGCTGAAGCCGGGCATGACGAAATCGGGAAGCCACCCGCGCACGAACATCGTCGTCACCTGGATGCCGAGCACCAGAAAGCCCCAGAAGATAATCATGTGCATGATGCCGGCGGGCTGATCGGAGTTGAAAAACTTCTTTTGGGCGAAGGCGTAGACGATCGTGTTTTTGATCCGCTCTCCCAGATGCTTCATCGAATAGTCGCGGCCGTCGGTGCGGCGGACTTTCATCAGAACCCCGAAACGTCCCTTGAGCTGGTAGAGGAAGTAGCCGATGCCGACGACAAAAGAGACGGTCCAGAGCACGGTGTTAAGCATGCCCAAATCGTGCCCGAATCGAGGGGGTCAGGCAATCGGGAAGAGGTCTTCGCGGCGGCAGCCCCACGCGTCCACCCGGCTCTGGGCCGCGACGAGGGAGTTGGGATCGAGATCTGCGACCGCCACCCCTTCTCCGTCGTTAATCTCGGCGAGAATTTCCCCCCACGGGGAAAGAATCCGCGAGTGGCCCCACGTGGCGGCCCCGTTGCCGAGCGTTCCCACCTGGCCGGGGGCGAGAAAGAAGACCTGGTTTTCTATCGCCCGGGTTTTGGTAAGGGCGTCCCAGTGAGCTTTTCCGGTGGGTACCGTGAACGCGGAGGGCAGGACGACGACGTTCGCCCCCTTTTTCCGCAGGGCCCGGAACAATTCCGGAAAGCGCAGGTCGTAGCAAATGCTCATCCCGAGACGAAAACCGTCGAGGGGGGCCGTGACCACCTCGACGCCCGCCCGGCAATCCTCTCCCTCGTTGTAGACGCGGTCGGGCAAAGTGGCCTTGAAAAGAAAAACCTTTCGGTAAGAGGCGAGCTGTTTTCCGTCGGGTCCGAAGAGGGGCGACGTGTTGTGAAAACGCTCGGTGTCGCCTGGGATCGGCTCGCGGAGGCTACCGGGAATCAGGAATACGCCGTGGTCCTTCGCCCATTTTGAAAAGGTCGCGAGGAGTTCGGGGAACCGTCCCAAGGTCGGCTTCCAAACCGTTTGCGCGCCGTAGAGGTAGCAATGTTCGGGAAAGACGACGAGCTTCGCCCCCTTTCCCGCGGCTTCAGTTAGCCGTTCCTTCATTCGTTTCAGGTTGGAATCGAGATCGGGGCCGGAAGTGAACTGAATTACGGCGGCGCGCATGGCTCTAGAGTAGAGCAAAGGCCGGCCGGTTGCCAGGGAAGGACTCAAAGCTTAGTGTTCCTCCATGCGTAAACTTCTCTTCGTCTTTCTCGCTCTTCTCGTCGGTTGCAGCTCCGTTCCTCCGGCCCCAAAGGACGGGCCCGCCTACTCGGAAGCGCACCTGGATTTCGAAGCTCATAAGACGACGAACGCCTGCTGCGCGGCTCAGGGCCAGCGCATCGGCGTCGCCTCCGGCGGGCCGCTATCCACCGCGATCGGAATGGAGATAGCGGGTAAGGGCGGAAACGCCGTCGACGTCGCCGTCGCCACCGCTTTCGCTCTCGCCGTCGAACGGCCACAGAGTGCCGGTATCGGCGGAGGCGGCTTCATGCTGGTGAAGCTCGCCGATCCGGCGGTCACCGCCTTCATGGACTTCCGGGAGACCGCGCCCCACAAAGCTACCCGAGACATGTACTTGGGCCCCGACGGCAAAGTGGTGGCCGGCGCAAGCCAAACCGGCCCCTTCGCGGTCGGAGTTCCCGGTTTCGTCGCCGGTTTCTGGGAAGCGCATACGAAGTGGGGGAAGCTTCCCTGGAAGGATTGTCTGAAGCCCGCCGCGAAGCTCGCGCGCGACGGATTTCCCGTCTATCTGACGCTCGCCGCGGGAATCAAGGAGCGCGAGGCCCAGTTCAAAGCGGCGCCGTACACGCGCCGGATCTTTTTCAGAAAAGACGGCCAGCCGCTCGCCGTCGGTGACAAACTCGTTCAAAAGGATCTCGCCGATACCATCGACGCCCTTGCGGCGAGGGGCCGTGACGAGTTTTACGTCGGAAAAACGGGCGAGCGCATCGTCAACGTCGTGCAACAGATGGGCGGGCTTCTCGACGCGAAAGATCTCGCCCACTACGAAATCCGCTACCGCGAACCGATCGCGTGGCAATGGAAGGGGTTCACCCTGCTGAGCGCTCCTCCGCCGAGCGCGGGCGGCATTCTTCAGGCCCAGATGATGAAGGTGCTGGAAAGTTTCGATCTCGGCACCCTTAGCCTCGCCTCCGGCGCTTACGTGCATTTGCTCTCGGAAGTCATGAAGCGCGCTTACGCGGATCGGGCGGTCCATATCGGCGATCCGGACTTCTTCAAAGTACCGCAGACGAAGCTTCTCTCCGACGATCACGTGAAAGAGATTCGAGCCGATGTGAACTTGAGCCAGAATACGCCGTCCAGCGAGATCGCGCCCATCACCGCCGGTCCCGAGGACCACGGCACGACTCACCTGAGTGTGCTCGATGCGGCGGGAAACGCGGTTTCCTCGACGATAACCGTGAACGGAATCTTCGGCGCCGGGATCGTCGCCCCCCGTACGGGCATCGTCTTGAACAACGAGATGGACGATTTCAGCATCAAGCCGGGCGAGAAAAATCTCTACGGGCTGACGGGTGGCGAGGCGAACGCGGTGGCGGCCGGCAAGCGGCCGGTCTCCAGCATGAGCCCCACCATCGTTTTGGAAAACGGCGCGCCGATTCTGGCGGTCGGTGGCGCGGGCGGTTCCCGCATTCTTTCGGCCGTGTTTCAGGTGACGCTCAACTATCTCGCCGTCTATCCGGGCGATTTGAAGAAGGCGATGTTCGCGCCCCGCATGCACAATCAATGGGTTCCCGACCAGCTGGATTTGGAAAAAGGATTTCCGGAGACGGCGGTAACCTATTTGAACGAGCGCAAGCACACGCTGAAACCTCCGGGCTGGAACGCGAAGGTCGCGGCGGTGGCTAAGAACCCGAACGGGACGCTCACCGCGGTGACCGATCCCAGGGATCCGGGCGGAGCGCAGGCGCAGTGAGGCTTCTCTTCGTCGCCGATGCCCTCGAAAGCCTGAAGCCTGCGGGCGACAGTTCGCTTGCGATGGCGAGGGCCGCCATGAAGCGGGGCCACGAAGTCTTGTGGGCGACGGATTCCGATCTCGCTTATGCGCTGGACGGAGTCGTCGTTCGCGCGAGGCGCCTCGTGCCGGAAAAGGGGGACATGCCGTCCTCGACTTCCGCCGGAACTTTGCGCGTTCGCGATTTGCAGGGCGTATTCATCCGAAAGGATCCTCCTTTCGACCAGAGTTACGTCCGGGTTTGCTGGCTCCTCGCTTTGGAAGAGGAAAGAGTCGTTCAATTCAACCGCGCGAGCCTGCTCCTTCGCTATCACGAAAAACTTCTTCCGCTCGAAGGGCTTGCCCAGGGAATGCTGGCTCCGTCGGATCTTATCCCTACTTTCATCGGCGCACACCCGGAAGCCGAGAAGTACTTCGAAGCGAACCATACGGCCCAAGTGGTGACGAAGCCATTCTTGGGTTTCGGCGGGCGGGACGTCGTCCTTCAGAAAACGGAAGCGTACCGGGGGAAGGGCGCTACCCTCGGGGACTGTTTCATTCAGCCGTTTGCCGACGAGGTTCTGTCGAGCGGAGACAGGCGGGTGATTTTTTTGGATGGAAAGGCCATCGGAAACTTCGTGCGCATGCCCGCGAAAGGCGGCTTCGTGTCGAATCTCGCCCAGGGCGGCTCCGCCCTTTCGGTGCCGATGTCCGCGGATGAGCTCAAGCTCTGTGACAAAGTGGGAAAGCTACTGAAGGCGCTTCACATCGATTTCGCCGGCGCGGATTTCATCGGCCCGAAAGTCTCGGAAATAAACATCACTTCTCCGACCGGCCTTCGTCAGGTCGAGTCCCTGGAAAAGACGGACCCCGCCTCTCTGGTCATCGAGGCCTGGGAAAAAAGAATTTCACGCAAATAGAGCGGCGATGGCCGACGGGTCGCGGGGGCTACCCTCGGCTTGGAATTTTTCGAGTTGGCGGGCCGCGGGGTTCTTGCCAGTGCTAAGAATTTCGAAAACGGGCTCCAGAAGTTTTTCTTCGCCACGGCCGCGGTTCACGAGCGTTTCGCGCGCGGCATCGGCAAGGCGCTTCGTCACATCGCGGATGGTGAACTGGTCGGTTTTCGCGGCCATGCCCACTTCGCCTGCATCATCGAGAAGTTTTTCCCGTGCCTGCGCCGTGAGGCCTCCCAAAAGATCGAGCGTCAGCCGCCGCGCTTCGGGGCGATACAGCAAGCCCACCCAGAAGGCGGCCGCCGCGTACCGGTCAGCGGGCGATTGCCCGTCGAGCGAGCGGATTTCGACGTAACCGGGTTTGAGCCGCGCTTCGAAAAAAAGCTCTTGGATGGAATTCGTGAGATTCGCCTCCGTGAGAAGCGTGCCCGGCAACTTTCCGGCGGCGATGTCCGACACGGATTTTCCCTCGGCCGCGATGTAACGGCCGTCGGGAGTTTGCGCGAACATGAGGGGCCGGTTCCAGGCGAGACGGGCGTACTCATCGAAACCAAATCCCGCTTGGAACGCTTCCGGGATGAGTCCCGTGCGGTCCGGATCGGTCTCTTTCCAAATTTTTTGGCGGTAACTGAGTTGTCCCGTGTTTTCCTTCGCCGCGACCGGCGAGTTTCCAAACAGAGCATAGGACACCGGGGCCGCCGCGAGCGACGTTCGAAGCATCTCGATCGCTTCCGCTTCGGACGTGTAATCGAGATTGATCTGCACGCTGCTCGTGAGCCGCATCATGCTGGTTCCGAGACGGGCACGCTTGCCCAGGTAGTCGGTCATGATTTGATAGCGGGAGGACGGAATGAGCTCGATGTCGGAAACGGTTTCCACCGGGTTCACGCCGGTGGCGATCCAATGGAGGCCCCACGGCTGGGTGATGGCGTCCACCTGGCGCTCGAAGGTGTCGATGGTTTTCGAGAGCGAAATCAGGTTGGGGTCCGGCGCGGCGGACAGCTCCAGCTGGCTTCCGGGCTCCAGCGAAACTTTTCCGACAGGTCCGGACAGGTACAGGGGCCGGCCTGCGTCGTTCGTACCGAGCTTCCATCCGTGGTGCGAGGCCAGGGTCGTGAGCAGGGTGCCGGCGCCGGGCTTATTGGGCCGGTCGGAATAGGCGAAGGAGTTACCATCCTGAAACAAGCCTATGCGCTCGACTTCCAAGCCGATTTTGCGCTCCTCGGGACGGCGGCAAGCCTTCCGAAAGCGTTCGGCGAGCCACTCCGGGCCCAATTCGTTCGCGTTTGGCATGCCTACATATATAGGTAGGGAAGGGCCCGGAACAAGGCCAATTAGGGGTTTTCTAACCCGGGGGGTCGGTGGTAGCTTGCCGATACCTTTGAAGTTCCGCTCTCTGAACGGGACTTCCGGCTCGGTTCCCCAAGATCGAGCGGAAAAGTTCGTTACGGGCCGGTAGCTCAGTTGGGAGAGTGCCTCGTTCGCAATGAGGAGGTCGAGGGTTCGATCCCCTTCCGGTCCACTCTTCGCTCTTCGAATGCCTTCGGCGTTTCGTCGGAGCTACGAATGGCAAGCCACCTAAGACTTCGGAGAGGCAACAGAAGAGTGCCCTCCGTAGCTCCAATTCAAAGCTCCAGACCCAGAAAGTTAGAAAACTAATTAGCGAATCCGCGCTTCGAAAGGCACGCGAAGGACGGGCTATGGTTCATTCCCGTCTTGCGCCGACCACTCCTCTGACGTTGGGTCGATTTGCCGGATCGAAGTACGTCCCCGAGTCCACGGTAACGTAGATGGGGTCGTCACTCTCCGCCGAGGAGAGGCTGAGGCAGGCGTTCACGAAGTTGTCGTTGTCAGCGTCTCCGCCGAGAGCGGGCGGCTGAAAGGTGCGGGTCGCCGTCGTAATCGAGGTTCCT
This sequence comes from uncultured Pseudobdellovibrionaceae bacterium, assembly GCA_964653655.1. GTDB lineage: Bacteria > Bdellovibrionota > FAC87 > UBA2466 > UBA2466 > CAZZHG01. The sequence continues at coordinate 3,032 of CAZZHG010000024.1, read as the reverse complement.
CGAATCTGCCTTTGTCCGAAGTCGGTGCTGAAAATTCCCGACTGGCCGCCTTCGAAGACCAGGATGGCGACGTGGCTAGTGCCGTCCGGACAGCCGTGGGAGGAAAGCTCTTCGACTTCGCGAACCCGTACGTCCACGAGCCGCGCTCCGCTCAGGGCGGAGGGAATCACTGCCACCGCGCTGAGACCACGGGCGTTCGTGCCGTCTTCGAGGGGCAAATCTCCTACTATCTCGACGAGACCGGGGACTTGGGCGATTTGATTCGCGAAGTCTCCCACGAGAAGGATAGTGAGATTTTTCTCTGCGCCGTAGGCGGGTTCGAGCGTTGCGCACTTCGGAGTCACGACACCCCGGTTAGTGGTCACCCGGAAGAGAGACGGGTTCAGAGTCGGCGTGGAACTGAGAACCCGTTCCGACAGAGTCAGGGGCATCGCACTTCGCCCATCGACGTTGCCGCAAAACTCCGTCACGAAAGAGTTGGCCGCGAGCCGGTTCACGCCCAGGTAGGCCGATCGGATCGAAGCCCCTTCGGCGGGAAGGGCTAGGGCCACGAAGCCGAGAAAGCAAAGCGAAAGTCGCATACGTCCTCCAGTTGCTTACAGCTTAATGGACGAATGTCGCACGAGTCTGACAGGGGTAAGTGACCGGATTGCCGAGCTTTACTTCAGCTAAACTCCACCGCCCGCAACCAAAACTCCGCCGTGCGCTCCATCAGCGCCTGGAAGTCGTCGAGGTCCTGCGGCTTGATGAGATAGCAGTTGGCGTGGAGGCTGTAGACGGAAGCGATGTCCATCCGGTTCGTCGAGGTGGTCAGAATGACGACGGGAATGCTCCGCAGCGCGGGGCTCGCCTTGATTTCCTTCAAAACCTCCCGCCCATCGATTTTGGGCAGGTTCAAGTCCATTAGAATCAAGTTTGGGGAAGGGCTCTCGGAGTACTGTCCCCGCTGAAACAAATAATCGAGGGCGTCGGCCCCGTTGGTTACGAACGTGATTTTGCATTCGGCGTTTTGGGATCGGAAAAACTTCTGGATTAGCGCCCTATCCGCGGCGTAGTCCTCCACGCACAGCACCTGCGTGGGTTTCGATTTTGCCAGTTCGGCTACCATCGGGTTTTCCTCGCTCTCACCTTGGCCGGGTCAATGTCGAGTCGCTTGTTCGGCAAGCGTCGAACGCTTGTCGGGCAAAGTGAAATAGAATGATGATCCCTCTCCGGGGATCGAGTCGGCCCATATGTTGCCGCAATGCCTGTCGATGATCTTTTTGCAGATGGCGAGACCCACGCCGGCGCCCGGGTACTCCTCGGCCGAGTGAAGTCTCTGGAAGACCCCGAAGATCTTCGTCAGGTACTGCGATTCGATACCGATGCCGTTATCCTTCACCATGAAGGTCCAGTCGTTGCCATCTTTTCTTGCGCTGATGTGGATCTCTGGAGGCTGATTCTGCCGGAACTTGATGCCATTGGCGACGAGGTTCTGGAGCAGTTGTCCAATCTGGGTCGGGTCGGCCAGCACGGTCGGCAACTCGTCGCGGGTTACCTTGGCCTGATTCTCCTTGATCAGAATTTCGAGGTTCGAAAGAACAAGATCGAACACGCGGTTGCAGTCAACCCGCGTAGTCTGTCCCTGCTGGCTGCTGACGCTCGAGAAGGAAAGCAGCCCATCGATGAGGCTCCGCATCCGGGAGGCGCCATCGACGACGAAATCGATGTACTCCTTGATCTCGGGCTCCATGCTTCCTTCCAGGGACCGGCGTAGAAGCGCCACGTAGCTGGAAACGACCCGCAGAGGCTCTTTAAGATCATGGGAGGCCACCCAGGCGAATTGCTGAAGCTCGGCGTTGGCCTTCAGAAGCTCTTCGGCGAGAGTCCGGAACCGCCGCTCGCTGTTCTTGAGGGTCTCCTCGGCTCCCTTTTTCTCCCGGATATCCCGGGAAATCATCGCGAACGCGTCGACTTCGCCGGTGGCCGGATCCTTGATCGGAAAACCCTTGGCCCATACGGGCATCAGGGTGCCGGTATTGAAGTGCTGCAGGGCAAGCTCGCTTTCCCAGTACTCCTGCTTGCCTTCCTTCGTGAAAATGTCCTCGATCTTCACCCGCTCGGAGGCCGGGAAGAAATCGAGAATGGAGCGGGTCGCCTGCTCGTCCTCGGGGGGAAGCCCAACCAGCTCGCGGCCCGCCGGATTCAGGTAGGCGAGCCGGTGGGTCCGGTCGGTGATGGCGATGAAGTCGGCGCTGTTTTCAACGAGAGAAATGAGCCGGCGCTCGCGGACTTGAAACTCCTCTTCGAGCTTGTGCCGGGTCTCGTACAAAGTTTTCTGGTGAACCTTCTCCTGCATCTCCCGAAGGAGCTGAGTCTTCCGGTAAAGATCGACCAGTACCGAGACCTTGGACTTCAGGATGTAGGGCTCGAAGGGCTTGCAGACATAGTCGATGGCCCCGACTTCATAGCCCTGGGTTACGAAGCGCTGGTCCCCGTGAATTCCGGTGACGAAGATGATCGGAATATGACGGAAGCGCTCGTGAGTCTTGATGAGCTTCGCCGTCTCGAAGCCGTCCATCCCCGGCATCTGTACGTCGAGCAGAATGACGGCGAACTCCTTTTCGAGGAGCTGCATAAGCGCTTCCTCGCCGGAGGTCGCTTTCACCAGATTGAGTCCCGGCGAACGAAGCACCACTTCCAGCGAAAGGAGCCCATCGGCCCTGTCGTCCACCAGAAGGATGTTCGTCCGGGCCGCGGGATCGGCGCCGGGCTCCGGAATCAGCCGGGGCGCGATCTCAGTGTTCGATTGTAACGACGGAGTCGTCATGCGGTGCCAACTCTACCGGAGCTTCCCCGGGGGCTTCTTGGCCCGCCGCGATCGATACCGGTTCCTTCGCTTTTTCTTCTTCCCGTTTGAGCCAGTGGTAAATCACCGCGAGTAGTCTCTCGGGATCGACCGGTTTAGTCACGTAATCCGAGGAACCCGCGTTCAGCGCCTTTTCCCGGTCGCCCTTCATCGCCTTTGCGGTGAGGGAGATGATGGGGATGTC
>CAZZHG010000023.1:0-57765 GCA_964653655.1 uncultured Pseudobdellovibrionaceae bacterium | reverse complement strand
GAAGGAGTGGCTGCCGTCACCAAGTCCCGCCATCACATGAGGCGAACTGCACGAGACCTCCGCTCCGCCATCGACCGAGCAACGGAATGACGCGCCGACTTCGGCGGAGCTAAAGGAAATCGACATCGCCTGGGAAGCGGTCGGAGAGACCGACGGGCTCACCGCTCCGAGAATCGCGTCCGGCCCGGCCGTATCGACCGTCCATCCGTGAGAAGCCGCTTCACCCGCCCGGCCGACCGAGTTCACGCCGCGCACCTGGAAGGTGTGAATTCCGTCGGCGAGGCCGGCCGCGCCGAAGGGGCTCGAGCAAGCCGCGAAGGCCGCAGCGTCGAGGCTGCATTCGAAGGAAACGCTGTTGGCGCCCGAGAAGAAGGCGGCGAAATTTCCGCTCTGCGAAGCGCCCGTGGGCTCCGCGCTCGTGATCGCGGCCACCGCTTCCGGAACCGCGACGGTCCAATTGTGCACCGCCGCGACACCCCGGTTACCTAGGCCGTCGACGCCGGCGATCGAAAGCACATGGCTTCCTTCACCGACCGAAACGAAATGGGGAGACAAGCAGCTCACTTCCTGCGCGCCGTCGAGCGAGCAGAAGAAGGAAGCAGTTTCATTCGCCGAGAAGTGGGCCGAGAGCGAAAGCTCCGCGGTCGGAGACACCGACGGCGTCGTCGCGAGAAGGTTCACCACCGGACCGGTGCCGTCCACGATCCAGCCGTGAGAAACGGCCGGGCCCTGGCGGTTCACGATATTGAGAGCGGCGACCGCGAAAGTGTGCGAGCCGTCGCCGAGCTCCGAAAATTCCTGCGGCGAAGCGCAATCCGCGAAGGCGGCGCCGTCGAGGCTGCAAACGAAACCGACCGCGCCCGAGGCGGTGAACTCGAAAGCCGCGCTACGGCTCGCCGAAGGAGAGCTAGCGGGGCTGATGGAAACGAACTCGGCGGCGGCATCAGGAACCGCGACGGTCCAGGAGTGGCTCACGGCCGCGCCCCGGTTGCCGAGCGCATCGACACCGGCGACGGTGAGCGAGTGGTCCCCTTCCCCGACATCGACCTGGTACGGAGAGGCGCAGGCCACTTCGGCCGCGCCATCGAGGGAGCAGAGGAAAGACGCGGGTTCATCCGACGTGAGCTCGGCCGTCAGCATGAGCGCCGAGACCGGCGAGCCGGCCGGAGAGATGGCTCCGAAAGCGACCACCGGTCCAGTGCGATCCACGGCCCAAGCATGAATCGTGGCGTTGCCGCGGTTACCAAGGGAATCGACGCCAACCACCGAGATCTGGTGATTGCCGTCGGCAAGCTCCTGAAGCGTAACCGGAGAGAGACACGGCGATTCGGCCGCCTCGTCCACCGTGCACAGGAAGCTGACCGCTTCATTGGAGGAGAAGGAAAGCGTGATTTCCTGCGAGCTGGTCGGCGAGCTGGCCGGGCTCACGGAATCGAGCGTGACCACCGGTCCGGTCGTATCGACCGACCAGTCGTGGAAAGCCGCCGGGCCGGGTTGGCTGGACAAGTTGAGCGCGCGCACCTCGAAGTGGTGAGCGCCTTCCGCGAGATCCTGATACGCCACCGGGCTCGCGCAATCGGAGGGAGCGGCGCCGTCGAGGCTGCAAACGAAACGGGACGAGTTCGTGGAACCGAACTCGATGCTCATGGACCGGCTGTTGACCGAAGCGCCTTCCGGTGAAATGGCCGTGATGGCGACGAGCGCCACCGAGTCGACCCGCCATTGGTGACTGGCCGGCTGAGAAACGTTGCCGGCCGCGTCCACCGCGAGGATTTCCACGGAGTGGTTGCCGTCGGCGATGCCGCCGGCGATGAAGGGCGACTGACAAGGAACCTGGCCGCCCGCATCGAGCTCGCAGAAAACTTCCGCCGCTTCACTCACGTCGAAGGCGATTTCGATCGAATGGGATTCGGTCGGATTCTCGCTCGGCTCGACGGCTCCGATCTCGATGACCGGCGCGGTGCGATCCACTTCCCAGGCCACGCTCGACGCAACACCCACGTTGCCCGCGGCATCGACGGCCGCCACTTGAAACTGGTGCTGGCCTTCGGCGAGGCCCGAGACCGTGAGCGGGCTCTCGCAAGACGCCCGCGGCTCGCCGTCGAGGCTGCACGCGAAGCCGACCCCATCTTCAGCCGCGAACTCGAAAGTCGCGCTCGCCTGATTGGTCGGAAGCTCCTGGGGAGAGGTCATCGTGAGACGAACGCCGGGGGCGGTGCGGTCCACGATCCATTCGTGGGTCAGGGCGGCGCTGCGGTTGCCCGCGCCGTCGGTCGCGAAGATCGAAAGTTCATGGCCGCCGTCGGTGAGATTCGAATATTCCACCGGTGAAACGCAGGCCGCTTCCGCCGCGCCGTCGAGCGAGCAGGTGAACGCGGCCGGTTCGCTGGAGGTAAAGCGCATCGACAAGGAGTCGGAGCTCGTCACGGCTTCGGCCGGGACGATGGTTCCCGCCGTCAGCACCGGAGCGGTGCGGTCGACCGTCCAGCGGAAGGAGATCGCTTGTCCGCTGACCGAGCCCACGTACGGCACGACTTCGAAAACGTGATTGCCGTCGCTGACGTTGAAGTCCGCCGGCGAGACGCAGTCATTGAGGGCGCCGGAGTCCAGGCGGCAACGGAAGCTCGCCGAGACGTCGGAGCGGAACTCGAAGTGGGCGGCGATTTCGTTCGTGAGAGCCTTCGGCGTGGAAACGAACTCGGCGGAGGGCACTCCGCGCTGGATCACCCAGGTGTAAATCACGGGCTCCGTGTATTGCGGGCAGAGCCAGCGGAACCAGTCGAAGTGGCCGAACCATTTGCCCAGAATCGTCTGGTAGAGCCAGTGCACGCGGCGGAAAGAAACCCGGTGCTGGCCGTCGGAAAGGTTGCTGTATTGAATCGGGCTGCGGCAATCGGCCCAGTTCTTGTCATCTAGACGGCACTGGACCTGACGGCCACCGCCGTGGTTGCGGCGGAAGTGAATCTTGATGGAGGTGCTGGTCGTCGGATTTTCCGACGGAATCACTTTGCGGATGACCACCGCCGGATGGGGCGCTTGCACGTGAACGCGGTAATGGGTGGCCTTGCCCGTCTGTCCGAACTTATCGGTCGCCCGGAACTTGAAATGGTGGTTGCCGTCTTTGAGGCCCGAGAAAGTCTTCGGCGAGGTGCACGGAACCCAGCCAGTGTGCGCTCCCCGTTCCTTACACTCGTAAGAAACTCCGCCGTCGAGCGAAGTGAAGCGGAAAGTGACGTTCGGAACGGTAACTAGCGGGCCGTACGGAGCGACGTGCGTGAGCGTGACCGACGGCGGATTCGGGAGCTTAACGTCGTACTCGAGGTGGAGTACGGCGGCTTTCAGCGCGTGGGGCGCCCGTACGTCGAGAGAGAGCTGGCCGTGGAAGCTGACGACTTCCAAAACCTTGTCCAGGAAGAGAACCTGGTTGCCGAAGCGCAGCCCGTCCATGGCGACGCCGAGGCGGCGGGCCAGTCCGTCGTGGTACCAGGAGCCGTGGGATTTGAACTTTTTCGCCGAGGCCGTGCATTGCAGGCCGTTGAGGATGACGATGACTTGTTCGGCCGAAAATTCCTGGCCGTTGACGAAAGTGAGGCGCAGCGTCGCCGAAACGTTCTTCGCGCCGATGAGAGAATTCGAAAGATTGGAGAAGGTCGCGCGGTTGCCCGAGACGACGCCAGCGTAGTCTTCCGCGACATGCTCCGTGTGGGCAAACGCCGCGGGGGCAACGAGCGCCGCCGCGAAAACGAGGCAATTCGCGAAGAGGGTCTTCGTGAGAGCCGAGAAACCATGAAGGATCAGCGTACGTACCATAAGAACTCCTTCGGGGGCTCGGGTCGAGACGGGACACCGATAGCCTAAAGGCGTATCGGAAAAATCCTCCGCGAGAATGATTTGAGGGAGAGTTGTCCGGCAGGAGCTCTTGGGGTGTGAGGCGATCTTTTTAAGGACTGCCTTTTGAAGCCTCTGGCGTCGCTTACGTTCCGCTTCCACTGTTCGCCAGCTTCAAGTTCAGTATAGCGCAGCAGGAGCTAACTACCCCGGGAAATGCCATGCAAGTTCAATGAGTTACCGTCTACAAGTTGCTGCAATTGTGCCGGGACTATGCCGGCGCCAGTGCAACCCGGGCCAATCCGCCGCGTTTTCAGAGAGATAGACCCCACCCCTCCACTTAGCTCCCTTCCCTACCTTATAAGCGCGGGAGCTGTGCGTGCGGGCTGAGGTTCGTATAAGAATTCTTGAGGCGACGGGCCCGGGTTCGTCCGCCCGGTTTAGTCCGAAGGATCAACCACCGCCGCGCACGAGCGAAGAGAGTCTCCACATCGGCAGGTAGATGGCCACCGCGAGGCCGAGGGTAAGAGCGAACAAGATCGACAAGATGATGGGCTCCAGCACCGTGGGCAGGCGCTTCAGCATCATCTCGGTCTCGTTTTCGTAGAGAAAGGCGATGCGCTCTAGAAGCGTATCCAAGGCGCCCGACTCTTCGCCGACCGCCACCATCGAGGACATCAAGGGGGGAATCACGTCCACCCGATCCATGGCGCCGCTAACCGTTCCGCCCTGTTCGAGAAAGGGAACGATGGCGTCCATTTTGTGGCGCAGATAGGAGTTGCGCATCCCGCGGATGGAAATCTCGGTGGCGTCCGTCACACGAATACCCGATCGCAGAAGCAGCGCGAACGTCGTGCAGAAGTGCGTGAGCTCCACCTTGGAGAACAGCGGCCCGAAAATCGGAGACTTCAGAATCTTCTCGTGAATCCAAAGCATCATCTTCTTGTTGCTTTGGATGTACTTGATCACGAAGTATCCCGGAACGATCCCGGCCGGCCCCATCCACCAGTAAGACTGAACGAGAGCGGACATGCCGACGAGAACGCGCGTCGGAAGCGGCAGCTCGGAGCCGAACCGCTCGTAGAGTTTCTGAAACTGCGGAATCACGAAGATGAGCATCACGATGATCGTGAAAACGATGGCTCCCACCACGAGCTTCGGGTAGAGAAGCGTCGATTTGATGCGCTCGCGGTGAATCATCTTCTTTTCGAGAAGCCCGGCCGCGTAGTCCATCACCTTGTCGAGATTTCCGGACATCTCGCCGGTACTGAGAATGGCGAGGTACGTCGTATCGAAGTAGGACGTGAACTTTCCGAAGGCTTCCGTCAGGCCTTTGCCGTTTTGAATCTGCTCGCTGATGTTGGCGACGCAGTCCCGGAAAGGCTCGTGGATGAGCTGTTTTCCGAGCATGGAGAGAATGCGCGGAACGGCGATGCCGGCGCCGTAGGCGGCGGCGAACTGCCGCGTGAACGCGATGAGCTCGCTCTCGAAAAGTTTTCGGCGGAAATGAAACGTCAGGCGCGTGAAGGCGGCCCCGATGCCGCCCGTTTTCACTTCGCTCACGCGAAGCGGAATGAGCGACTGCTCGACAAAATACTGATCGACATCCCTGGACTCCGCGGCTTCGAGCTCGCCCTCCACGGACTTGCCGGTTTGGTCCATCGCTTTGTAGGCGAATTTCCTCACGCGACTTCCTCGATCATTTCATCGGCGAAGAAACCGCTCGGGCAGCGGGCCAGCAGTTCCTTGACGGAAGTCTCGCCGGCCAGCACGCGTTCGGCCGCGTGCTCGCGGATCTCCTGATAACCGGCGAGGCGGGCTATTTCGGCGAGCTTCGCGCGGTCCTTCGCGAGGATAGCGTCGGCCATCTCTTCCTTCAGAACCAAGATTTCCATGGCCACGAAGCGGCCGGAATAGCCGAGACCGTGACAGGCGTCGCAACCCTTGGGCTCAAAAAGCGTCACGGACACTCCCGGATCGATGCCGAGCAGAGCCGCATCCTGGTGGGTGCTTTCCCGCGGTTGTTTGCAACGATTGCACAGCTTTCTGAGGAGCCGCTGGGAAATACACGCCTTCAAGGAGGCGATGAGCATATGGGGCGCGACTCCCATGTCGGTCAGACGGGAAACGGTGGCGAGCGCGGTCGGAGCGTGAAGCGTCGAGAAGACGAGATGGCCGGAAATAGCCGCGCGAAGCACCATCTGGGCGGTCTCTTCCTCGCGGATCTCGCCCACCATGATGATGTCCGGGTCCTGGCGCAAAATGTACGGCAGGATGTTCGAGAAATGCACTCCGATCTTCGGATTCACCTGGACCTGGTTGGCCCGTTCCATCTCGTATTCGACCGGGTCCTCGACGGTGATCACGTTGTGAATCTTCCGGTCGAGGCTGTTCAGCATCGAGTAAATCGTCGTCGTCTTACCGGAGCCGGTGGGACCCGCGCAAAGAATGAGACCGTCGGACTGCTTGCAAAGACTTCTAAGTAGCGAAACTCGTTTTTCGCCGGCGTCGAGAAAGTCCAGGTTCGGATGCCGGGTGGCCGACCGAAGCAGACGAAGCACGAGCTTCTCCCCGTAGATCGTCGGAAGGGTGCTCGCGCGGATTTCGCTGTTGCCGCCGCCCGCGTCGAACTTCATGCGGCCGTCCTGAGCAAGGCGCTTTTCGACGATGTCCATGCCGCACATGAGCTTCAGGCGGGAGAGCATCGGGTTATAGGCATCGATGCTCACGGCCTCCACGTCATGGAGAATGCCGTCGATACGCTCGCGTACAAGGGCGGAAGTCGTACCGGGCTCGAAGTGGATATCGCTCGCGCCACGCTTCAGAGAGCGCAGCAGAATGCGCTCGATGTGCTTCGCGGCCGAGCTGAAGGCCTCTTCCCCTTCCACATTTCCCGACTGCAGCCGGGCGAGCGCTTCCCTCAGCGTGGCCTCGGTCACGCACACGAGCTTCACGTTGAGCTTCGTCGTGCGCCGAATCTCGTCGCTGGCCAGAAGATTTCCGGGATCCGCGGTCGCCGCCGTAATCTCGGTTTCGGTGCGCGCGAGCGGCACCACCTGATATCGGCGGAGCGTGAAGGCGGGAAACTGCCCGAGTAGCGCGGTATCGAGCACCAGCGGACCGGGCAGGTAAAGCGTGTTGTGAAACTTCGCGAGAGCGCGCGCTATTTCCTCTTCCGAGATCTTCGCGACGTCGACGAGAGCTTGAACGAGGGATACCTTGCGACGCTTTGCGTCTTCAAGGGCCACACGTAGAGTTTCTTTTGGGAAAACCTCGTTTTTCACGAGGTAGGTTTCAAAACTCACACGGGAAGCCACGCCTTCTTATCGGCGTAAAAGCCCCTCGATCTGAGTGCGGGTTTTTGGCTTAGGGCGGCGGAGCTTTCGACGGCGCGACGGGCGCAACCTTGGAGTTGCCGGCGGGAGCCGAGGCCGGCGCGGCCGCGACCGGCGGGGCCGCGGGCGCTTTGCCCGGAATCGGACCGATGGGCCCGAGGAGATCCTGTAAGGCCTGGGCGCTTCCCGGCGCCGGGGCGGGAGCGGCGGGCGCCTGGGGCGCAAGGGCGGGAAGCTGAAGTAGCGCGCCTTCGAGCGAGTTTCCGCCCTTATCCGACGGCGGAACGAGGTTGAGAATCGGAGCCTTGTTGGGCGCCGGTCCTGGAGGAATCTGAGGCAGCAGCGAGTCCTCTGCCGGCAAAAGGAGATCCGCTCCCGTCGTGGGAGCGATGGGAGGCAAAGTGATCGCCGCCTGGGGCGCGGGCTCGGCCTTCGGGTTCTCCACCTTCGCCGCTTCGAGCGGCGGGGGCGCGGCCGGAGGCGGAGCCGCCTTCAAAGTGTCCGGCGGAATCACGAGAGCCTTGTCGAGCGGCGGCAGCAGCGAGCCTTCCTTCGGCGCAAGCGCGGCACCCGATTCCAAATTCGTTTCCGACGGGGAAATGAGCCCTTTAGGGGCACTCGCCGCCGGAGCGGCGGGCGGAACGAGCGGGGCATCCGGAGCCGCGGGGGCGGCGGCGGGCGCGGCCGGCGCCGCCTGTATGGTGGCGGCGTCCTCGGGCTTCACGTACTTTGTCGCCTCGGAAACCTCGTCACTGGTCGCGCCGAAGGGCATCACCTTGGCGGACCCGCGGTAAACGGAGGGCACGAGGAAGATCATCAGTTCCGTTTCCTTGCCGCCCTTTTCCACGGAGCCGAACAAGCCGCCGATGATGGGAAGCCTCGAGAGAAACGGAATGCCCGCTTCGGTCGTGGAATTGCGGTTGGTGACGAGTCCGCCGATGGAGGCCACTTGCCCGCTGTCGACTATTAAGGAGGTGGACGCGGAGCTGTCGGTCACGCCCGGAATGCCGTCGATTTTCGACGAGTCGTCCGGATCGCTCTTCGTCACTTGAATCTGGAGCCGCACGCGGGTCGAGCTCACGATGTAAGGAGTGACTTGAAGCTGAAGGCCGGCCTTCACCTGCTGGATGGAGCCCACGTTGGAGGCCGCCGCTCCGGTTCCGGCGAGAGTGCGGATGTTGAAAGTGATGTTGCTCGAAATATTCGCCGGCACGCCGTTCAGGGTCGTGATCTTCGGCTGGGAGATGACTTTCACGTCGCCGTTCTGCTCGCCCGCGGTGAGTTTCGCCGACAGCTGGGAGCCGAGAATCTGAGAAGTGAAGCCGACCCGCAAGGTGTCGTTCGTTCCGGGAGCGCTGAAGCTCACGCCGTTCACCGCCGGTCGCGCTTCCACGTTCGGCCCCCATTGGATGCCCAGGCTCCTGGAGAAGTTCGTGGACGTCTCGATGATCTTCGCTTCGATGTAAACCTGCTGGGTTTCCTGATCGAGCGCTTCCACGATCGGCCGCAGCTTCGCGATCACTTCCTCGGGCGCGCTGATGACGAGCGCGTTGAGGGACTTGTTAGTGGAGACGACGCCGACGCTGCCGATGAAGGTGCGCACGTTGTCCTCGATGTCGGCCACGAGCACGTTCTTCATCGGGATGAGAATCATCGGAGAGGCCGTGGGGCCTCGCTCGCCTTGGGTCATCACGTGATAGACGTTTCCTTTGAGGATGTAGACGTACCCGTAGCTGTCGGTCAGGAGTTTCAACGCGAACGCCGGAGTCACCTGACGCAAGGACACGTCGATGTTCCTGGGGGTGACGCTCTGGGTGAACTGCACGCTGCGCTTTTCGAGGGCCGCGATAGAGAGAATAATCTTGCGGATGTCCATCTGCTTGAAGCTGAAGTCGTAGAGCCGCGCGCCTCCGGCGCCGAAAGTCGCGCCCGAGAAGAGCCACCAGAGAAGCGTGAATTTTGAGAGCAGCAGTCTCATGTCAGTCTTCCATCTTCAGAACCAGGATCTCCGAGCGTCTCGATAGAGTGACCTGATCCGGCTGAATCTCTTTCACCAGATATCCGTCCACTTCTTCCCCCGGCCGCAGCCAGCGTCCGTTGATGAAGGCCATCTCGTTCGAGATGATTCCGGAGAGTTTGAGACCGTTCAGCTCCGGGAAAAACGGATCCTTCACCCAGGGAACCGATCGCAAGCCCTTCTCCAGATGCGGGTACGGAGCCCAGGTCAGCCGATGCTGTTTGGACGCATCCGCCCATCCGGCCGCCGCGGCACTCAGGATCAGAATGGAAACCCAATTCCGCATCCTCACCCTCTACGCACCAGATTGAAGGTGCCCCTCAGATCCCGGGCGTTGGCCGGAGCTTCCTCGGTGTCTTTCGACGCCTCGCCGTTCACCCGGCCAATCTCCACGTGGTTCACCTTGAAGTCGCCCTCGGGCCGCTCCAGGTAACTCAAAAACCGCATCATTCCACTGAAGCGCCCCTCCACGATCATCCGGAACTCGGAAGGCGACGGATGCTCGACGGAAGTCACCTTCACGTCCTTGATCTCGACGGGCACCGTCATGTCCCTCAGCATCTTCATCGTCGTCTCGTTCAGCGCCGCGGGCCGCCGATCCGGCTCGTCCGCCGCGGGCTTCGGCGCGGAAGCCATCAGCGCCCGGCTCTGCTGCACACGCTCTTTCGCCGCGATGATTTCACCCGTCATGTTGTCGATGTCCTCTTTGTGGCCACGGCGCACGCGTTGCTGAAAGAGGGACACGACGACGAGGATTACGATTACCCCGAGGTTTTTTTCGCGTGCCGACATCTTGGGCATTTCAAATCACCTGTGCCTGAAGCGTGAAGCTCACCGGAAAATCCGGATCGTCTCCAAGTTTCTGGGTCTGAAGCGAGAATTCGGAGCCCGGCATATTCTCGATGAGTCTCTGAAGCCAATCGCGCATCTCCACGTAAGAAGTGGCCTGCCCGTGAATGTTCACCGCTTGAATCCTTCCGCCGTTCTGGAGCGGAGCGAGCTGAATGTCGCGGATGACCACGGTCTGCCCGGTGAACGCGGCGAACTTCCACAGCACGGCGGTCCAGGAGCCGTCCATTCCGCTCGGTTTCGGCGCGGCCGCCGGCTTGCGCCCGCCGCCCGCGCTTCTCGCGCCGGCTTCGGCTACCGAGACGGCTTCCTTCACCTGATTGTCCAGCTCGGCGACTTCCGCCCTCATCGCCTCGAGCTTCGCCTTGTGCTCGCGGTTCGCCTTCAGGTTGAAAAGAAGCGTTCCCGCGACGAGCACGGCACTGGCGATCAGCTGGGGAGAGAGCTTTCTCCCGTCGACCTTGCGTACGCGGGCCCTTTCCTTGCGGACGACCGCGCGGAATAGATTCATGCGCGGTTGGTTCATGCGACCTCCCGCAATGCGAGTCCGACGGCGACCGCCCAAATCGGACCGAGCTCGCGGTTCACCGCGGGCGGCAGCTCAGGGGTTCCCTCGAACGGATCGAGCAGAGAAATCTTCTTTTCGGCGAGGTGCTTCAGCAGATAGTCGACCACGGGCTTCAACGTCGCGCCGCCGCCGCAAAGCACGATCTCGTCGATGTCCTCGAGCCCCTTCTTGTCCTTCGCGAAAAACTCGCTGCGGCGAAATTCCTCGCAGAGATTGTAGAGACCTTCCTGAATGCCTCGCTCGTTGCCGGCCACTTTCGTGCCGTCGGTGACGCCGGAGAGAGAGCCGAGCCCGAAATAGAGTGAACGGGTCATCGACACCCTTCCCCCATGGAGAAACACCAGACGGAAGGAGGAAAAACCAAGATCGATTACCGCCATGCGGTTCGGCGCGGGGTTTTTCAAGGCGCGGACGCACGCGAGCAGCGCCGAGCTTTCTGTCTCGAGATATTTCGGCTGCAGCCCGCTCTTTTCGCCGGTCTCGTAAATGGCGTTCACCACATCGCGGCTCGCCACCACGCACTCGACGTCCGTGTTGGACGGGCCGTCGAAGGTAAGCACGTCGTGATAGACGTAGTCCGGCGAAGCGATGGTCTTTTTGATTTCCCAGTTCACGGCCGTCGAAAGCTCGTCCTCGGCGAGTTTCGGCAGGCGAAACCCGTGCGTTTCGACGTTTTCGTCGGCGAGAGAAAAGGCGGCGGGCAAGGTGACGTATCCCCGCTCGCGCAGTTTCAGGGCGACGGCTCCCTCGGTGCCCTGGCCACGGACTTCGACGAAGGCGTCCTCGATCGTGAGCGGCGGCTTCACCCCGCGAAGGCGCACGACTTTCACGACCTGGTGGCCGCCGTCATAGCCCACGATGGGGCCCTTGTTCTTTTTGGGCGCGCGCGTGTTCAGCTTTTTCCAGAAGGCTTTCAGTTTCGTGGAGAAGTCGGCCATCGCTTACCGCCTCCCCTCTGGCTCCGGCTTCTCGCCGGCAAGTTTACGCGCCTGATCCGCGCTGGTTCCGTGGGTCAGCTCCGCCATCCAAAGCGCCCGCAGGGTCACCCATTTGCGGGCCTTCGGATCCTGAACCCGGGCTTCGGCCTGCTTGTACCACTCGAGCGCGGCGGCCCAATCTCCCTGGTCTTCGTAGAGCACGGCGAGATTCAGGCGCGGGTCCGGATGATTGGGATCGGAATTGGCCGCTTTCTGGAAATTATCGATGGCCTCTTTCGTCCGGCCCTGGCGCTGGAGGATCGAGCCGAGGTTGTTGAGGCATTCGGAGCAGTTCGCCGAGATTTGCAAAGCGGTCTGCAGATACTCCGACGCCGAGGGGAAGTTGCCGAGCTCTCCGAGCAGGTACGCGAGGTTGTTCAGGACCGAGACGTTCTGCGGCTCCGAGACGAGAATGTCCTCGAAAACTTTTTTCGCCTCTTCGTATTTCTTCGCGGCCACGAGCCGCATGCCCAGCTGGAAGCTAAGCTCGCTTGCGCGCGCTCCGGGGAGCATCGTTTTCGACAAACGGGCGCCCGCCACGAGAACTTCGGGGTTCTCGGTCCGCACGAGCAAGTAGCCCATAACGACGAGCGCGACCACGCACACGTTCGCCGCGACTACGAGCAAGCTCAATTGGAGAGCAGCGTTTTTCTTCAAGGCGCCGTTCCTCCCTGGAACGGGAAAGCCCATTGAGGGATTTCTATGTTCCTTATCGGCAACTTAAGGAGGGCGCTTGAAGAGTTAATGTAAAGACTAGGACCAGGGCTTGGATGAGGACGAGGATTGGGATCGCGCGGTTAGGGGCGAAGGAGGCGGGCGCGCCCCAGCTCGATGCCGGAGGCGGCGCGGTCGCCGCGGCGCAGGAAGTGATCGCCGAGCCGTTCCCGCAATTCGAAATCCCAAGGAAAGCGAGCCGTCCCTTCGCGGAGCACGATGACGTAGGCTTTCTCGTCTCCGGAGGAAAGCAGCGCGGCGAGTTTGGTCCAGCGATCACGATGGCCGGGCTCGAGCTGAATCGCGCGCCGCAAAGCGTCTCTCGCCTTGTCGGGCTGACCCATCGCCTGCCAGGTGTCTCCAAGGCGGTCCCAAAGTGCCGCGCAACTCGGGTGCAAGCTCACCGCGTGCTCGAGGGAAGTGATCGCGTGGCCGGGAGTCTTTCGGCGAAGAAAGCGATCGGCGCCCCTCAGAAAATTTCGGATGCTCCGGAAGCGCTCCACTTCGAGCCGCAGCTCCGAGCGCTTCTCGTCCCAATAAACGGAAGGCGAGTCCTTTCGCCAAACCCGATCCTCAGGGACTCCGGCGGCGAGAGCCGAATAGTTTCTCAAAGCCGAGACGAACTCCGGCCCGACCGCGGTAAGCGACGGAATCGACGATAAATCGGCGAACCGGCGCCACTCGCGCCATTCGAGCGCGGACTCGGAGCTACCGGCGGTAAGCTCGGCCGCGACCAGCCGCACGCCCGCCCGATCGATTTTTTCGATTTCCGAAAGTTCCGCCGATCGGAGCACGTTCCAGCCGCCGGTGAAAGCAAGGTACGCAGGAGTGCCCTTGCCTCCCTTGCGGTGGGGATCCCAAAGCCACGCGTTGCCGGGGGCAACGCCCGCGAGAATCTTGCCGACTGTCTCGGCGTCGGCCGGAAGCCGGAGAACCGTTTCCGGAACCGGCTGAGGTTTTCTTCCCCAGGCCATCGCCTGTTCCTGGGTGGCGTCGGCAAGCACTACTACCGGAAGCGCCCCGCCGTCTTTCGAAAACCAGAAGGAGCGAAGCTTGGGATCGACGAGCACGTCGGCATCCACGAGCGCCAGATCCGCGCGCGCGTCGGGCCGCAGCCACCAGTCGTCGGCCTCGGCGGGCCCCCGGAACTGGATGCATTCGACGCCAAGATCAAAAAGCTTGGCCCACTGCACGAGGCGAGCGGTCAGTTCGGCGTTTGCGCTCTGAATCAAAACGACCCGATCCAAGTTAGGAAACCCCCGGGAAAGCTGCTAAAATATTTAGTATTCCCCTGCCTTACTAAATGCGTTTCTCAATTCGCGACAAGATTCTCGGAATGCTCGGGCTACTGCTCGTTTCGGCGGTGGCCTGCTACACCATTCTCGCTTCGTTCATCTTCTCCGAGCAGAAGACGGCGCTGCTCTACGATCTAAATCATAGCATCGCGGTGAACACGGCCGCGCAGCTGCGCGCTTCCCTCAGCCAAATCGGCAGCCAGCTGCGGATGTTCGCCATTTCCCAGGTCCTCTCCAGCAAGAGCGAGTTCCGCCTGCCCGCGACCTTCCTCAAGGAAACTCCCATCACGGGAGTACGCATGTTCACGAAGTTCAATGAGAGCTTCACGGAAGAAAAGCTGAACGAAGTGCCCGGATTCGAGGCATCGCTGAACGCGCTGGCTCCCCTTCTACAGGCGGCGGAAACCAAGGAGATGGGCTTCGACCGTATCGAAGTCGGCACCGAGGGGGCGCGCTTCTTCTTCGCCGAGAAAGTGCTCATCCAGGCCGAGGGGGGAGCGATTCCCCATTACGCCGTCGCCGAGATCAATACGGATTCGATTCTGCGCCCGCTTCAGGCGGCGAACCTCTTCCGGTCGCATTTGACGAAGGGAAACGGAAAGACGCTAATCTCCCTCGACAAGAACGCGGTTTCCGCGGCCGAGTCCCTCGAAGGCCACCCGCTTCTCGCCAAAGCGAAGAGCCAGGGCCCCGGCGCCTCCGGCGTCACCGCTTTCGAGCAAGAGAAGCAACAGTGGTACGGCGCCTACGCTCCCGTGGATGTCGCCGATCTCTATTTTCTGACTCAAGCGAGCCGCAAAGAAGTGACCTCGGCGATTCTCACTCTCGTCGAGCGCTCGGTTCTTTTCGGGCTCATCGTCATCACCCTCACCTTCATCGCGAGCGTGCTCTTCTCCAAGCGCCTCACGAGGAACTTGAGCCTTCTCACGCAGAGCGCCCGGCGCATCGAAAAAGGCGATCTCGACTCCCAAATCGCCATCTCCAGCCGCGACGAGATTCAGGAGCTGGCCGCCTCCTTCAACGCGATGATGGTCTCCCTGAAAGCGTCCCGCGAGGAAATCGAGCGTTACAACCGGGAACTGGAAGATCGCGTCGCCCAGCGTACCGAACAGCTGCATGAGGCGAACGCGTCCATCAAGACAGTGCAGGAGAAGTTGCTGAAAACCACGCAGCTCGCCGCCGTCGGCGAGGTCGCGGGCCGCACGGCCCACGAGCTGCTCAATCCCCTGACCGCGATCATCAGCCGGCTCGATCGCTCGAGAAGCGTCATTCAGACTTCGGGCGCCGGCGGGGCCGCGACCCTCGCCCTTCCGCTGCAGCTTTCCGAGATCCTCGGCGCCTGGGAGACGGACTACCGCTCGGGCGGAATGAATCAGCTCGCGACCGCGCTGCAGGTGCCCTCTTCGATCAAGCCCGACATCACGCTCTTCGAAGAGGATCTCGACAACCTGAAGAAGCTCGCGGCGTACTGGAAACAGCAGATCGAAGTAATCGGCGCGGATCTCACTTTCGTTCAGGAGCAGTCGCACCGCATCCACCGCATCGTCGACGGCATGCGGGAGCTCGTCCGCTCGTCGGTAAAAGCCGACGTCGCCTGCCAGGAGGCGCTGAAGGAAGCGGTTCTCACGATGGCGGATTTTCTCGCGAAGAACAAAGTCGCCCTCGAGTCGGATCTAAAGGCGACCCGGGATACCGCCTACCTCAACCGGGACGAGCTCATCCAGATAGTCACGAACCTGATCCGAAACGCCTACCAGGCGATTCAGATGCACCCCGAGGCCGCCCGGAGAAACGTCGGCAAGATCACCGTGAAAGCCCAAAGTCTGAACCATCAGTTCGTGGTCGACGTGATCGACAACGGCGTCGGCATTCCGGAAGAGCGGCGGCAGAAGATTTTCGAGCAGGGCTTCACTACGAAAGCCCCCTCGGAGGGCACGGGCCTCGGACTTGCCATCTGCCGGCGGTACGCCCATGCCTTCGGCGGCGAAGTGGAGCTTCTCTTCAGCGAGCCCGAAGCGCGAGGCACCTGTTTCCGCGTGACCGTCCCCATCAAGGACGGCGGCGCGGTGAAGATGGCATCATGATCCGGCTCGCGGCCTTCATTCTCGCCGTCGCATCCGCGGCGGGCGCGACCACCGTCACCGAGGACTTCACGAGCCTCGAGCACCGCGCTTCCTCCAGCACCGCCGTCTGGAACCTCGCCGAAAACCGGGCGCACCTTCCCTACTTCGCCGACGCCAAAGGGCAAGGCGCGAACTCCTCCATCGACATCGGCACCGGAAAAGACGGTGCCTTCGAGAGCTCCACTTATTCCAACTTCGATCCTTCGGCTTCATCGACCCTGGTCACGCTCGATACGTCCAGAGTCTACGAGTTCACCACTTTCAACCTCGGGGCTGGAGTCACCCTGAAAGGCTCGGGCTCCGCCCCGCTCAGAATCCGCGTTCAAGGGGACGCCTCCATTCTCGGGACCATCGATCTGCGGGGACAGGCGGGCTCGAATCTCGACGGCGACACCTCTCAAGCGCCCGCGGGAGGAGCGGCGGGACCCGGCGGCGGAACCGGCGGCAACGGCGGCTCCACCGCAAGCGGAACGGCGGGAACTTCCGCCGACAGCGGCAACCTTGGAAGCGGAAAAGGCGGAAGCAATAACCTGGGAACGGGCGCGGGCGGCGGAGGCGCGGGCCACGACACCGGCGGCGCGGCCGGAGCGGGAGTCGGGGCGGGAGCCGCGGGCGGCAACTACGGCGACATAATGCTTTCCACTTTGCTCGGCGGCTCAGGCGGCGGGGGCGGAGGCGCGAGCAGCAACTCCTCCGGAGCTGGCGCGGGCGGCGGCGGAGGCGCTCTTTCCCTCGAAGTCGGAGGGGATCTTCACATCTTCGCGGCCGGTCAGGGCCGCGCCGACGGCGGCGCCGGGGGCGGTCCGGCCAACGGAGCGCTCCAGGGCGGCGGTGGAGGCGGAGGCTCGGGGGGAGGCCTACTCTTTCTCAGCGGCGGTATCTTTCAGAACGACGGCTCGATTCTCGCGCTCGGGGGAAGCGGCGGAGCCGTCACTCTCGGCGGCGCCGGAGGCAACGGTCAGGCGGGCCGTACGCGCATCGTAAATAGCGTCGACAATTTCTACGCCGGAAACGTGGAGAACCCGGTACCCAACATGGCCGACTTCGGCCGCGTGGTGTTCGACACCAGCGCGACTTTTCTGATCGAGTCCACGTCCTACGACACGCAGAACTCCGCCCCTACCTATACTTCGGCCGTGACCACCGGGACCGTACCCGGTTCGACGACGGCGGCGCTGGAGATCGCCGGAAGCTCCGACAATTTCGTTCTGGACACGACCGGCTTCGTTCCGGCGGCGACTCCTTCGCTTTTGGACGGGAAACGCTATTTCAAGTTCCGGCTGTCGCTCACGTCCGTGGCCGCGGGAAGCTCTCCGGACATCCGCTCCGTCGTCGTCGACTTCACGCCCAAGGAACAGGGCAAATTTTCGTTTGGCTTTGCCGGCTGCGCGCGGGTCTCCCCGCCGGGGTCCGCCGGGAGTCCTTTCGGAGCCCTCGCCCTTCTCGCCTACCTCGTCACTCTACCCATTTGGGGGAAACGTCGAAGAGCCCGCCGATGACCAGTGCCACCGCCGTCTCGAGCCCGAGTTGAGACCGCGCTCCCGAGCCGAACTTGCGGTAGGAAGGATGGAGCAGAAGCTGAAGCTCCGCCGTCAAGGGTTTGGCCAGATTCCACAGACCGAATCGCCCTCTCAACCACAAACCAAATCCCGTCGCGCTCCCAAGAGGCGAGGCTTCGAGCAGCAGATCCGCCTGGCGGAAGGTCGAGGAGTCGGAGGACTGCCAAGGCGAAACACCGACCAGAACGCTTGCGGACGTGGCGTGAACCATCGAGGCCGTCTCGTCCCCCACCCGGTGAAGATCCGAGAGGGTCCGGTAGGCGAACCCCACCGTGAGCGGAGATCCGCCCAACCAGCCAAGCCCCTTGTACAGCAAATGGCCGTCCCAATTCGTCGTCAGAATGTCGGGCTGAAAGGCGGCTATGGCTCCGTCCTTCGTCTGATACCGCAGCTTCTGAAATCCCACGCCCAGCTCGAGCTCCGACCCGGCGAACGTTCTATGGAGATAGAGATCGAACTTGCCCAAGGGAAAACCGGTACTTTGAATCGACGCATTCGACGCCGATACCGATTGCATCACGAAACCGCCTCCGGCGCCGAGCCGCACCCACGAGGGAACGAGGTAGCCGAGTCCCTCCGAGCGAGGCGGTACGGGAGGTTTCGGCGGTTCCTGTTTCACGTAGGCGGGTAGCCGCACGGGAATCTTTTGGATGCGGCCGTTCGGAGCGTCCACCTTCTCCGTTCGGCTGTAAGCCCCGAGCTCCTTGTCCTCGTCGAAGGCGGCGACACGCCAGTAGTACTTTCGCCCCGGCGGAAGCTGAAGCGAGATGGTCGTTTCGGTGACTTCTCTTTTTATCGCGAGTTTCTTGAAGTTCGGATCCAAGCCCACTTCCACCCGGTATCCGGCGGCTCCCTCGATCTTCTCCCAGGAAAATTGCCAGGCGAGCACCACTTCCTCGGAGTCCGCGCCTTCCGCGGCTTGAGCCTCGGGAATTATCCAATTCCAGAGGACCGCGACGGCTCCCGACAACGAGCGGAGCCAGCCGCCCTTCAGCATTTTCGGCCCCTTTGCTTTCGGCGCCGCGAGCGGCTTCTTGATGGAAAAGCTCTTCACCGCGGAAGCGGGCCACGGGCCCCAGTCCTTCGAGGATGCGGTCACCCGCCAGAAATATTTTCCCGGCGGCAGCTGCCCAAGTTCCACCGCCGTCGCTTTCCCCTTTTTGTCGACGGTAACGCTCGCGAAGTTCTCGTCGGCCGCCACTTCGAGCCGGTACTCGTTCGCGCCGTCGACGGCGGCCCAGTCGAGTTTCAACTTCTGGTTGCGCTTGAGAACCGAGTTGGAGGCCGGGCCTCTCACTTCGTAATGAATCGGTGGGACGAGCACGAACTCGGTCGGCTCGCTCACGCGTGTTCCCCGGCGAACCCGCCAGTGGTACCTTCCGGGTTTCAAGCCAAGCCTGGTCTCACCGGCGGCCGCCTGGGTTTTCACGTTCTTGAAATCATCGGAGCGGTCCCACTCTAGAGTATCTCCGTCCGCTCCATCCCAGCTGAGAAGCACTTCCTCGACTTCGGTCTTCGCAAAGAGCTTCGCGCCCGATGCCGGAGTTCGCGCCGCAAGTTTCAGGACCGCCGGCAGCGGAGGGGCGATGGCCCCGACGGCCTCGGGCAACGAAACGCGATCGCCTTCCTTGATGGTGACCCCTTGGCCCTCTTCGGCGCCTTCCAAGACGACGGCCTTGCCTTTGGCGACTTGAACCTGGGCCTCGGCGCGAACCGCCGACTTTTCGAGAAGCACTTCACTGCCGGGGCCAACGTCGATGCGGCGGTTTCGGACCGCGACTCGAATGGGAGCTTTCTCGCTCTTCACACGCACGATGCCTTGATTCACTTCCAGATTCACGACGGAGGATCCGCCGTTCCACTTCCGCTCATCCGAAAAGCGGATGAGCGTGTCCCCTTCGAGAACGAGCTCGGTCGCCCCTTCGAGCTCGATGCGCACTCGCGCGCCCGACCCGGTCATCACCGAGTCGTTCAAGTGAACCTTGTCTCCGCCAGCGAGCGGATACCAGGAGAGACTCGACGGCGCCCGGCTCGTTACATTTTTTTCACGGAAGGTGACGGCACCGATCGCCCGCTCTTGGCTGTCGTTGCCGGAGCGAAGGCCGGGAAGGGAAACGAGACGAAGCTGATAAAGGAGCGCGAGGACTTCAATGCATAGCGCCACGAAGGCGACGAGCAGAAGCCATGTTTCCTTGCGGTTCTCTTCGTTGAAGAAAAAAGGAAGATTCACGGCGAGTTAAGTCTATTCATTCTACCACGTAAAGGAGGTCAGGCCTTTTGCCGATCCAAGTACCGAGCGTGTCTGACTTGAATCGAAAAATTTTGGTGCTGGACGACGAGCCTGGAGTGCTCGATGCGTACCGAGTCATTCTGGAGCCGGCCCCGGCGCCCGCCGCCATAGTCTCGTCCCGCTCCCGCGGCGGCGCGGCGGCGCAAGCCGCCCCCGCGGCCGAGGTGGAACCCTTCGTCGTGCAGTATGTAAGCACGGGCCCCGAGGCGCTGACCGCAATCCGGCAAGCGATACTCGAGGGAAAGCCCTACATCGGGGGCTTCTTCGACGTGAAGCTCGGCGGAGAAATGGACGGCATCGAGGTCATTCGCCAAGGTAAGGACATCGATCCCCTCATGCAATTCGTCATGGTCACCGCGTATCAGGATCGCAGCGTCGACGAAATCTCGAAGCTCTTCGGCGAAGCTTTCGCGGACCGCTGGGACTTTCTGACCAAGCCCTTTTCGCGAAACGAGATCATTCAGAAGGCCAGAAATCTCGTGGCCCAGTGGGAACGCAAGCGGCGGGAAAAAGAGTACCTCGATCAAATCCGCGCGCAGCAGGATCAGCTGGTGCAGCAGGAGCGGCTCGCGGCGGTCGGAACTCTCGCCCGCGGAATCGGCCACGAATTTGGAAACATTCTCTTGGGAATGATGGGACGCTCGGAGCTCGCGCTCCAAAAGGGACAACCCGAAGCGATGAAAGAGGCCCTCGGCCTCATCTCCCGCTCCGCCGAGCGCGCCGCCGTCATCACGAGGAATCTGCAAACTCTCGTGAAGACCGAATCCGTTTTCGAGCCGATGGACGTGCGCGAACCTTTGAAGGACACCCTCCTTCTCATCGAGCACGAGCTGAAAAAGGCGAGCGTAAAGCTCGTCGAAGAGCCCGCGGCCACCCTTCCCCTCGTCAACGCCTCGAAGGTGGAGCTCGGTCAGGTGTTTCTAAATCTCATGATCAACGCCACCCACGCGATGGAAGAGACCAAAGGGGGAACACTCACGGTCCGCACCGCCGCGGAGAACGGCGGCGTCCTTATCGACATCGTCGATACAGGTTGCGGAATTCCGCCCGAGAACCTCGATAAAATCTTCCGCCCTATGTTCACCACGAAGGGCAAGAAAGGCAGCGGGATCGGCCTTTCCGTAACCCAGAAGATCGTCGAAGGCCACAAAGGCAAGATCGGCGTCCAAAGCAAAGTCGGCCAGGGAACCACGTTCCGCATCTGGCTCCCCGCCAAATAAATATCAAAAAGAGCGACAGCGAGAGCGAGCGCGAGGAAGACTTCTGATCTCCTGCTCCGCCTTTGCAAGCTTACGCCTGCGTCACGGATCTCAGGATCAAGATCAAAATAGACTTCCTTGCGCTCGCTCTCGCTCACGCTCTTCTAATAGGTATTTTCGGTGGCGGCGACGGCCGCGGCGTTTTGGTGGGAGTTCGCCCAGATCTGCCCGTTGGACGGGTTATAGCACCAGCCTCGCTCGTCGGCCGGAGTCGCAAGAATCTGTCCTTGAGTGACGCCGGTGCAATCGGCGATGGAACTGAAGTGCGCGACCGGTAGCGTGGACAAGGTCCACTGGTTCTTCGGAATGCCCGCGCTCTTTCCCATGACACCCAGACCCGCCGCCAGAAGTATCGGATGGGAGGCGTTGTAGGCGTTCGTCCGCATCTCGGTGATCACCGGATAGGAGGGAGCCGTGGTGTCCTCCCGGAGCGCGATGGCGGCACGGGCGACGGAGAGCGCCGAACGCATGCCTCCGAGCGCGCCCTGAGTCGCCGCGTTTCGGGCGCTCGATCTCATGTCGACGAACTCGGGGATGGCTACCGCCGCCAGAATGCCGACGAGGAGCACCACCATCACAAGCTCGATCAGCGTAAATCCCGAGGTACTGAACGCTTTCGGCTCCCAGGCTAACATCCAAAACTAATAAGTGTTTTCAGTTGCCGCCGCGGCCGCCGCATTCAGATGGGAATTAGCCCAAATCTGCCCGTTCGACGGATTGTAACACCAGCCGCGGTCGTCGGCGGGTGTCGCCAGCTGGACGCCCTGGGTGAGGCCGGTACAGTCCGCAATCGAATTGAAATGCCCCGACGGCAGCGTGGAAAGCGTCCAAGGGTTTTTTGGAATGCCGGAAGATTTGTCCATGATGCCGGCGCCCGCGGCGAGAAGCACAGGATGGGAGGCGTTATACGCATTCGTTCGCAGCTCCGTTATGACCGGATACGAAGGGGCCGTGCTGTCTTCCCGGAGCGCGATAGCCGCTCTGGCCACCGAGAGCGCCGATCTCAGACCGCCCACCGCTCCTTGAGTCGCAGCGTTTCGGGCGCTGGAGCGCATGTCGACGAACTCGGGGATGGCCACCGCCGCCAGAATGCCGACGAGAAGCACCACCATCACGAGTTCAATGAGGGTAAAACCGCGGATGAATTTAAGCGTTTTGGTTTTCAAAACGAGTTCTCCGTTGAGTCCACTGCTTTGTTCTTGTGGGAATTGGCCCAAATCGTCCCGTTGGACGGATTGTAACACCAGCCGCGATCGTCGGCCGGCGTAGCGAGAAGATCGCCCTGCGTGACGCCGGTGCAGTCCGCGATGGACGAGAAGTGAGCCGACGGAAGCGTGGAAAGCGTCCATGGGTTCGACGGAATTCCCGCCGACTTGTCCATGATCGCAGTGCCCGAAAGCACCGGATGGGAGGCGTTGAAGGCGTTGCCGCGCATTTCGGTCACGACCGGGTAAACGGGCGCCGTGGAGTCCTCCCGAAGGGCGATCGCCGCGCGACCGACCGCGATCGCCGCGCGCATACCTCCGAGCGCACCCTGAGTCGCCGCGTTCTTCGCGTCGGATCGGAAGTCGACGAACTCGGGAATGGCCACCGCCGCCAGAATGCCGACGAGCAGAATGACCATTACCATTTCGATGAGAGTAAATCCTTGCAGCTTACGAACTCCCTTGCGGATTAACTTTCCCACTTTAGCCCCTTTCAAAAATTAACATCTATGTCGTCCGAGCCGCCCGTGTTGTCCGTCTTGTTCGGACCCCAGCTCCTTATCCTTCGGTTCGCCGACGAGTACACGTACGAGACGCCCCAAGCGTCCCTCGAGTAGTCGCTCGTCGCCGAATCGTCCACGTATGGACCGCGCCACCCCCTTCTCGTCAGAGGGTTGTAATCCTGAACCGTCGTCCCGGTAGACGGGTTCAGTACCAAGTTGCCGAGTGTCGTCGGCAGAGAGGCGAGATCCACCTCGTAGCCCGGAAAGGCGAAACGGCCGCCCGACACCACTCTCGAGTCCCCGATGATGGCCCGCTTCAGCGCCGCCATCTCGTCTCTCGTGATGGCCGATCTCGCATCATCTCTCATGTCGATGAAGTACGGAATCGCCACCGTCGACAGAATCCCCACAACCAGAATCGTAATGACTATCTCTATCAGCGTGAAACCCGCATGCCGGCCCATCAGAACGTATTTTCCGTCTGAGCCACGAGCGAAAGATTCTTATGCGAGTTGGCCCAAATGTTTCCGTTGGACGGATTGTAGCACCAGCCGCGATCGTCCGCGGGAGTATCGAGGACGTCGCCCTTGGTGAGACCGGTGCAGTCGGCGATCGACGTGAAGTGCGCCGCCGGCAACGTCGAAAGCGTCCATGGGTTCTTCGGGACACCCGAACCGCTGTCCAGGATGTATTCGCCCTGAGCGAAGAGTACCGGATGACTCGCGGCTAGGTACTTGTTCGCCGCCATCTCGGCGTGCGTCGGATATTTTGGGGGCGAGGTCGTCGGATCCTCGCGAAGCTGAATCGCGGCCACTGCAATCGCGATACCCGCTCTTAAAGTTCCCACGCCGCCCTGAACGGACGCGTTCTTCGCGTCGGTCCGGAAGTCGATGAAATTCGGAATGGCGATGGCTGCAAGGATACCGAGGAGCAGAATCACCATGACCAGTTCGATCAGGGTGAAACCGCGCCCACGCCTGTTGCGAAGACTCATTGTTCGGCTCCTAAACGGTACTTAAAGTGGCGCAGCTTTGAAGTGACTCCCAGCGAGGCGCAGGAAAAAAGACAATTTAATTATAACGATGAAACACTTAGGCAGCAAAGCCTGAGATAGGGATTGGCAAGACAAGGGGCCTCCTCGAGCACGATCCAGCGCGTCAACCAAACAGCCCGAACGCTTGTGATCCGCTACCAGGGCCGGTTAGCGATCTTTTTGAACGCAGAGTTTCCGAAAGGAGGGATGGTAAGAAAAATTAGGCAACTTCGGTCTTGGCAGTGATTTCGGCGGGCAAATAGACCTGTTCCCCGGTCTCGAGGAACTGCCAGAGCAGGTGTCCCGGGAGCGGCGGCGCTAGCGCGGCGAGAAGCTGAGAGGCGTGCTGAAGAAGCTCGGGATCGGCGGCCGCGTGCTTTTGCAGCAGCTCCTCCTCTCGCACCACGCAACCCTGACGGAAGCGGGTCTCGTCGGCGAGAAATCCGGTTTCGGGCGCCTGGAACTGATGGCGCGAAACCCACTTGCCGACCCAGCAAAGCTGCAAAGCGGAGATCATCCGGTTCAAATCGTTGTACCAAACGAGCAGCTCAGTGCCCGCGCGCCCGGTGAGCCAAAGCCTCGGCATTCCCACTTCGGCATCCACCGTGCCCGAACTCGGATGAGGCTCGATGTTGCCCGCGTAGGAAACCGGCTCTAACAGCTCGCGGAAAAGGGCCGAGAGCTCCGCGGACATGCGGGTGATGCGAAGGCCAACCGTGCGCGGCGAATGGTGGACGACTTCCAGCTCGATCGGATGGATGTTGTGATCGATCTCGACGTCGCCGTGAATCCGGTTGCCCTTGTGCAAGCCGAAAGGTGCGGGCGTCGTCATCCACAGACCGATGCCCGACTCGCTGAAATTTCTCAGCGTGTAGGTCTTCCCGTCGAGTAGCAGGTGGGGCTGCTTCGAATCGGGCAAGGTCAGGGTTACGGCTCGGGGCCGCCGGCGGCGCTGCGTAGTCATAGGATTCTTGGTTACTTATCGGCTATTTACGGCCAGGCAGTTAGCGGTTGACGGCGCGCCCCGCCGAAACTATCGCTACCCCTATGATTCAACTGAGTTACCCGACTCCGGCCGACTGGGCGCCTCACGCCCTGAAGGACTTCGACGCCTTCCTGCTGGACCATGCCAGCTGCGAGCGGAAGGCTTCCGCGGTGGGCTTGTCGTTCGTGGTGCGCTACCCCGATCGCAAATCCATTCTGGAGCCGATGATCCAGTTCGCCCGGGAAGAACTCGAGCACTTCCATCAGGTGTACCGGCTCATCGCCCA
This sequence comes from uncultured Pseudobdellovibrionaceae bacterium, assembly GCA_964653655.1. Classification (GTDB taxonomy): domain Bacteria; phylum Bdellovibrionota; class FAC87; order UBA2466; family UBA2466; genus CAZZHG01. The sequence continues at coordinate 32,939 of CAZZHG010000023.1, read as the reverse complement.
GCGCAATCTCCAGCTCGCGCCGGATACGGAAGACGAGTATGTCCATCTTCTCATGAAACACGTTCGGTCGGGCCGCGAAGAGCGGTTTCTCGATCGGCTCCTCGTGTCGGGAATCATCGAAGCGCGCGGAACCGAGCGAATGCGTCTCGTGATGGAGCACTTGGAGGACCCCGATCTGAAAAACTTCTATCTCCGCCTCGCCCGCGCCGAGGATCGCCACAAGGATTTCTTCGTCGAGATGGCCCTTCTCTACTTCTCCAAGGAATCCGTGGACGCGAGACTCGCTGAGCTCATCGCTCTCGAAGCGGATATCGTCCGCGGCCTTCCTCATCGGTCGGCGCTTCACTGATGGATTATCTTCGCCGATACGCCGAGCCCGAGGCGCTGCTCGACGTCCCGGGCGGACCCTGGGACGAAGTCGTCACTGTGCCGGTGCTTCGGGAGAGCGAGCTACTGGACGGGCTCCTCGCGAGTCTCGAAACCGCATCCCGCCTCGCCGAGAAAAAGACGCTTGCGATCCTCGTCGTCAACCACCGCCGGACCGCGCCCGAGCGCGACAAGTCCGACAACCGCGAGCTGCTTTCCGGTTACGCCCCCTCGAGGGGAATAGGCGGGGGAGCGCTCGATTGCCTTTGGATCGACCGTGCCTCCGAGGGAAAAGAGCTGTCGGATGGAGACGGCGTCGGAACTGCCCGAAAGATCGGCTGTGACATCAGTGTCGCCCTGAAACAGGCGGGCCGAATCAGGTCGGAGTTCGGTTCCACTACCGACGCGGACGCCCGCGTGGAGCCCGGATATTTTCTAGATAGCCCGGAGTTAGGTTCCGCGGGTCTGGGCGGTACAGTCAGCGCTTACGTCCACCGCTTCCGCCACGACGTGCAGGACAACTCCCGCGATATCCCCCTCACCCTTTACGAAATCTATCTGCGCCATTACGTGCTGGGTCTTCGCGCCGCCCGCTCCCCTTACGCGTTTCACACGGTGGGCTCGCTCATCCGTTTCCGTTTCTCGGCCTACGCCGAAACCCGGGGGTTTCCCAAGCGGGAGGCCGGAGAAGACTTTTACCTGTTGGACAAGCTCGCGAAGATGGGCCGGGTGGCCGAGCACAGCGGCCGCGTGAGGCTCGTTCCCCGTCCTTCCGATCGGGTACCGTTCGGGACCGGGGCCGCGATGGCCCGGGTCGGCGCCGAGCTCAAACTCGGAAAAGTGTTCCGGCTCTTTCCGGACTCCGCCTTCCGTGCTCTAGGCTCCCTTCAGGAGGCGATCCAGGAGGCGGACGGCCTTTGGGACGAGGCCCGCTGGAGGCGCTTTCTCGTCGATAAAAAGGTCCCGCCGGCCGGAGTCGAGGCTTTGGGCGGGCTTGGTTTTTTCCGCATGACCGCCCAAGCGGCGGATACTAGGCGGGACCCGGAGAACTTCCGGCGCCACGTGCAGACCGCCTTCGGCGCGCTGAAGACGTTTCAGTGGATCCGGGCGCTGTCGGCCGAAACGGGGGAACCGGAATACCGAAGAGGCCTCCTCGAGGCCCCCTTCGTTGGCTTCGAAGTGGACGAGTGCGAAGCGCCCCTCGCGCTTCTCGAAAAGATCCGCAATTGGGAAGAGACTCAGGCGGTAGCCGAAGCGGCTTTCTGACGAAGTGGAATGCGGATAGTGAAGCGGGTCCCCGCTCCGAGGCGGCTATCCACCTGGATGGAACCTTGGTGTTTCTGGATGAGCCCGTAAGCGATGCTGAGGCCCAAACCGGTTCCCTCTCCCACCTTCTTGGTCGTGAAAAAGGGATCGAAAATCTTTTCCATCGTTTCCGTCGACATCCCGCTGCCGGAGTCCTCGATCTCGATGACGGCGTGCGTGCCTTCCCGCCGCGTGCGAAGCCAGATCTGGCCCTTTCCGCTGATGGCCTGAGCCGCGTTCGAGATGAGGTTCATGAAAACCTGGTTCATCTGCGAGCTGTTGCACTCGACCGGAGGCAGGTCTCCGAACTCCTCGTGCACCTGGATGCGGGCCTTGAACTCGCTGGAGAGGAGCTTAAGGGTATTTCTAAGCCCTTCGTGGAGATCAGCTTCCTTGAATGTCGACTCGTCCATGCGGGAGAAGGTGCGAAGCCCGAGTACGATCTCCTTCGTGCGGTTCGCGCCGTCCACGCAGCTTTGGGTGAGCTCGACCATATCCTCGAGGATGTAGTCGATTTCGAGATCCCGCTCGAGGGCGAGCATCCGGTCCCGTTCCTTCGGCGGAAGACCGGCGAGCGCCTTCCGGTACTCGTTCGTGATGAGCTTCAGCTTTTTTACGTACTCGATCATGTGCAGCATGTTGCTGTAGATGAACGCGATCGGGTTGTTGAGCTCGTGAGCCACTCCGGCGACCAGCTCGCCGAGGGAAATCATCTTCGCCGACTGAATGAGGTGCGTCTGGGTCTCCTTGATTTCCTGGTTCGCCCGGCGAAGTTCCTCGAGCTTCAATTCGAGGGTTCTCTTCGCGGCGCTGATGTTTCTGGTCATCTCGTTGAAGGAGCGGACCAGATACTCGATTTCGTAGGGAGCGTCCGTCGTCGGAATCTGTTCCGTACGCCCGGTCTTCACGCGTTTCATGGCGTACACGAGACTCTCGATGGGGCGAACCAGACGGCGCGAGAAGATGAAACTGAGAAGCAACGCGAGCAGAACGAGCAGCGAGGTCACGTACACCATCGCGAGCTTCAGCTTCGAGATGACTGAGTCGCTTCCCGTCATGGACAAGAAGATCGCGTAGTGGCCCATTCCCTTTTCGCGGGTTATGGCCGACGGCAAATCGAAGAGAAAGGCCGCGTAGCGGGCGTCGCCCAGTTGCAGGGAAAGCGGAGCCTGGGTCGGCTGGAAAACCGTGCGGAACGAGGAGAGCGAGAGATTCTTGAGCTGCCCCTGATGGATCGCGAAAGTGGCCGCGATGGGTTTCAGGTCTTTATCGAGCAGCGCGAGCTCCACTTCCCGGCGCGCCTTGATGCCGAGGAGATCGCGCTGGGAAAAGGCGTACTCCTCTTCGAGAATGCCGTAGGTGAAGGAGCGATCCCGAATCACCGTGCGCAGGACCGCCACCACCCCTTTATCGGAGAGGAAGCGGTTCACCGTCATTCCCTTGCGGAGCAGGTTCTGTTTGCCTTGGCTCGAGATGTAGGGAACCTGCGGGTCATTCTCGTAACGGCTTCCGAGATGTTTCCCGCTCAGCGTATAAAACCGCACTTGCAGTCCGGTGCGGTACCCTTCGGTCAGCCGGCGCAGCTCGTCCACGTCCTGGGCGCGCAAGGCGCGGGCGAGGCGCGTGCCGCCGGCGTGGCTCTGGAACTCATCGAGGAGATTTTTTTCGAGTGAGATCAGCTCGGAGTTAAAGGCGTCACGCTCGCTTTGCGCTTTCCGGGTGAGCCCTTCCCGGGTGCTCTCCTCGAGAAGCTTCGTCGCGTAACCGCTGAGGGCAAGCGCCGGAACGATGGTGAGCGGAATGAAATAGATCGCGAGCGTCGTTTTGAGCGAACGGGTGCCCGGACGCAGCCAGAGGGCGTTACGGATGCGGGAGGAGAACGACATTCGTCAGAAGTACCAGTGCAGTCCCATACCGGCGTACGTGCCGTTGGTGAAATTCACGAGCTTGAAGAGGTAATAGATTTCGGCGAACACTTCGAAGCCCATCGGATGCATGAACTGAACGCCGAGCGCGGGAGTGAGCATCACCACGTCGAAACCGCGGCGCGGGTCCTCCCCCGCGAGAAACTTATTGGCGAGCACGGAAGGACCGATGTCCTGCGCCTTCGTGCCGTTCGACCACCAGCGGGCGATGCCCATCGCGAGATAAGGGCTCACCCACTCGCCGAGAAGGAAGTAGCGGCCTTTCATCATCATCGTGTTGTAGTGAAGCCCGGTTCCGATGCCGCCCGAGAAGCTGATGTCTTCGGCGACGTTCACGTCGAACTCGATTCCCATCATGGACAGTGGGCCGCCCGCCGACAAACCGACGCCCCAGCGTTTTTTCAGCTTTATCTCTTCCAGGCGCGGAACGGAGGCTGCCGTCCGTTGGGGCTTTTCCAGCTTGTTGGGGAGCTGCCCGGCCCGGACGAGCCCACAGCAAAGGATTGAGAGCGCGAGGATTATGATTTTCACGATTCGTTCTCCGTCAGAAAATGCGGGCGCGCACGCCCTCCTGCTGAAGGAACTTCTTGAGCGCGTCCTTGTCGATGCCGTGCAAGCGCGCCATCACGTCCAGGAGCTGTTCGAAAAACAACTGGGACTTTTCGTCCTTCAAGCTGCGGGTGAAGCCCTTCATGTCGCCGGTGATGACGACGAGGTTCTCGAGCAGCTCGTAAAGCTTTTCCCGATCCCGGCGGCGCAGCAGCTTGTTGACGTCGTCCATCACCCCTTTCGCCTGGGTGAGAAACTCGGAGATCACTTGTTCGTTGGAATCGAGGAACTCCTGCACTTTGCCGAAAACCCCGTACCCTTGCGAGAGCAGCTGATCGATGCGCGGCGGATCCTCTCCGCGGATGCGCGCGCCCGGCTTAAGAGCGGGCGATTTGCCGGTGCCGGGACTAATCTCTACGTAACGCTCGCCGATGATTCCCGCCATGTTGATGAAAAACCGCGAGTCCTCGCGGATGGTCGGAGCGGAGCGCGCGGAGGCGGTGACGGTGAGAACGAGACTCACCCCTTCCACCTCCCCCGGAGGCAGGAACTGAATGCTTTCGACCCTTCCTACCTTCACGCCGGAAACCCGCACCGGAGAACCGACTTCCACGCCGCCCGCGAACCCGTAGAGAATTTGGTAGCGGACTTCGGAGGTGAACGGACGCCAGGCGCCCATCAGCCAGCCGAAAACGATCATGAGAGCCAGCGCGACGAGGGCGAGAAGGCCCACTCCTACTTCACGGCTGAACTTACGGCGGCGAATGCTTTGAGCGTTGTCCATGGGAAGACGCGGGGTGCCCGGCTTGGGAAGAGGTCCAGGTTGTTGGGAGATTGGGAACAGGAAAAGGACTACTCAATGATTATAACCTGGAAAAGCCGTCCCGTTTTGCGCGAAGCGTAAGGAAGGGAAGCCTGGGAAGAGCGAGAGCGGGAGCGAGCGCAAGGAAGACTTCTTGATCTGATGCGACGCGCTTGCGGGCTTACGCCATCGGCAAGCCCGGCCGGCCGAGATCGAATAGATTTCCTTGCGCTCGCTCCCGCTCTCGCTCTTCTTTTCTTATGAGTACAGCCAATACGTCAGCACGAAATCGGCGACGATGATCCAGACCGACCCTTGAACCACCGCCCCCGTCGCCGCGTCCCCCACTCCGGAACTTCCCGGCCGGCTTTGCAATCCGTGATGAACGGCGACGAGCGGAAGAATCGATCCGAACACCACGCCTTTCAAAGCGCAACCGCCAAGGTCGCCCAACCGGGCGAAAACGAACATTGTGTTGAAAAACTCCTCCACGCCGTAACCCAAGCTCACCGACGCAAGCGCCGCCCCGCCGAGAATGCCGACGCCGAGAGCGACGAGAGTGAGCGAGACCATGGCGAAGACGGAAGCGATCCACCGCGGAGGAACCAGAAACTCGACGGGATCGAGGGAGAGGAGCCTAAGCGCATCGATCTGCTCGGTCGCCTTCTGGGTCGCGATCTCGGCGCTCATCGCGGCGCCGACCCGGCTCATGAGAAGCAGCGCCGTCACGACGGGTCCAAGCTCTCTCACCATGAGAAGCGTCGAGAAAGCCGGCACGAGGGAGTCCTGCCGAAGCACGAGCTTCATGTGAAAGGAAAACTCGGTGATGAGCATGAGACTCAAGAACAGCAGCCCCACCGTTACAATGGGAAGGCTTTGCACCGCCGCCGAGTAAAGCTGCTCGACCAGAGGCTCGCGCCGAAGCTTGAGGCGCAAAAGAGCGACGACGCTTTCCGCAGCGAGCGAAGCGAAAGCCGTCATCCGTCCCGCGACGGCGAGTAACCAGCCCCCGAATGCGCCGGCGACCGCCGTCATTGCCCCACCACCAAGGCAAGACGGGACCAAAGCCACGAAATGAAGTAGTCGGCGAGAATGATCGAAAGAAGAGTGGTCACCGCGGTCGCCTTCACCGCCTCGCCGACTCCGGCGGCTCCGCCGGTCGCCGTGTAGCCGCGGTAACAGGCTATCAGGCCGATGAGGCCTCCGAACACGAAACTCTTGAACACACCCATCGCGACGCTCGACCAGGAAACGATGTCGGGTACGTTGGCGAGGAAGTTGAGATAGTTCACGCCGAGCTGAAAATGAGCCAGCAGAAGCGCGCCGCCTAGGCTCACCATCAGGCCCACGACGAGTAGAAGGAAACTCGAAAATACGACGGCGAGCAGCCTCGGCACGATAAGAAAGCGGATCGGGTCGGCGCCTAGACACCGGATGGCGTTGATCTGATCGGTGACCTGCATCGTGCCGAGCTCCGCGGACGCGTACGCGCCGACCTTTCCCGAAAGGATGAAGGCGATGAGCACGGGGCCGACGTTGCGAAGGGTTACCGAGGTCGTAAGGCCGCCGAGAAACGACTGAGCTCCGAAGTCCCGCAGCTGGAGGTTGATCTGAATCGCCATGATGGCGCCGACGAAAAGCCCGGTCATCACCGTCGTCGAAATCGAGCGCACCCCCACCGTGTGCATCTGCTCCAGCACCGCCGAAAGAGAAACGCCCTTGCCCATCGCGCGAACCGCTTTCGCTCCGAACCCGAGACAGTCACCAAGTTTCGCGATGGCCCCTCTCAAGCGTCCACCCCCGCGGCTTTCAGGAAACTGCGGGCGAGCGGCAGCTCGCTCTTGCGAAACTCGCCGGGCGTCCCCTCGAACCGGATCCGGCCGGCGTCGAGAAGCAGAATCTTGTCCGCAATCGCGAGCGCACCGCCGATATCGTGGGAAACCACGAGCGCTCCGGCGGAGATGCGCCTTGTGAGATCGAGGATGAGGCGGTTGATCGCCCCCGTGACCACCGGATCGAGCCCCGTGGTCGGCTCGTCGAAAAGCAGGTACTTCGGCCGCACGACGACCGTACGGGCAAGGCTCACCCGTTTCTGCGTGCCGAAACTCAGCTCCGGAGGCGTTCTATAAAAGACATCCTCTCCCAGGTGAACCGCCGCGAGCGCGACCTTAACTTCCTGCAATAACGCTTCCTCGGACGTGTCGGGCCGATGTACCCGGATTCCGAAGGCGACATTGTCGAAGACCGTCAGCGAATCGAGAAGCGCCGGCAGCTGAAAAACCATGCCGCACGTCCGGCGGATCTCGTGAAAATTTGTCTCCGACATTCCCGAGAGACTCTGGCCCTCGACCCGAACCTCTCCTGAATCCGGGTAGAGCAACCCAACGACATGCTTTAGAAGCACCGACTTGCCGGTTCCCGACTTTCCTAGCACGACCGTGATCTCTCCCGGACGAACCTGAAAGCTCACTCCATCGAGCACCCGCTTCGGACCGAAACTCTTTTCCAGTTTGTCGAATTCGATCATGGGTGTCCCTCGGCCAGGGGCCCTTCGGCCTCGCCTTTGAGGAACTGCTCGACGGCCGGATGCTCGGAACGGCGCAACTTTTCCGGCGTCTCCACCGCAACGAATCGTCCCCGGTAAAGAAACCCAATTCTGTCGGCGAGCCGCATCGCCTGAACGGGATCGGTGGTGGACACCACAACCGTCATGCCGTACTTCTTGCGGGCTTCGAGGATAAGCTCGTGAATCTGAACGGAGGTCAGCGGATCGAGCCCCGCCGTCGGCTCATCGTATAAAATCACTTTGGGATTGAGAGCAAGCGCCCGCGCCATGCCTAGGCGCTTTTGCATGCCGCCGCTCATTTCCCCCAATGCCAGGTTTTCCTGCCCGGACAAGCCAACGTCCGCAAGCGATCGCTTGACCCGCTCCTCGCGTTCCTTGGAGTCCAGCCCGAGAAGCTCGGTCAGGGGAAACCGGAGGTTGTCGCCGCAGCTCAGGGAATCGAAAAGGCCGTTTCTTTGAAAGGCGAAACCGATGGAGCGGTAGAACTCCCGCTTTTCCGTCCGGGAAAACTCCGCGATGTCGCGCCCGCGGTAGCGGACGTCGCCGCCGCCGGGGTGGAGAAGGCCGACTAGCAAACGCAGAAAGACGCTCTTGCCCTCCCCTCCGGGTCCGAGCACGCAAAAGACTTCCCCTTCGTCGAGCTTCCAGTCGAGGCGGTCAAAGAGAAGCCTCTCTCCGGGAAAACCAAAGGTCAGGTGTTCGGCCGAAAAGGGCATCGTATTTACATGGGAAGAATGCCGGGGCGTCGCCCCGCTTTCGGCTCCCGGTTCCGATAGTACTTCAGCCTGAGGGCGAGTTCCCGGCGTAGCTCACCGAAATCGATGACATGATCCACGATGAGCTCTCCGGCCTGACGGAGCAGATCGATATCCGCCTCGTACTCCGCAATCTTTTCCGCCATGAAGGCCTTTTTCTCTTCCGGCTTCATCTCCGCCATCTTGTTGAAGTAGACGGCATTCACCGCGGGCTCGGGTCCCATGACGGCCATTTGGGCCGAGGGCAAAGCCAGCGTGCAGTCCGGCGAGAACGCTGGACCAGACATGGCATAGAGCCCGGCGCCGTAAGCCTTACGAACGAGAATCGAAATCTTGGAAACGTCCGCCGTGGACATGGCGTAAATGAGCTTCGCCCCCGCGCGGATCATCCCTTCCTTTTCCACCTTCGAGCCGATCATGTAGCCCGGCACGTCGGCGAAAAAGAGAATCGGAATTTGAAACGCGTTGGAAAGCTGAATGAAGCGCGCCGCCTTGTCCGAGGAATCGACGAAGAGCACCCCGCCTTTGACCATCGGTTGGTTGGCGATCACGGCGACCGGCATGCCCTCGATGCGGCCGAACCCGACGATGACCTCTTTGGCGAAAAGCGCCTTCACTTCCAGGAAGCTGTCTTTGTCCAGGACGGTCTTCAGCGCTTCCTTCATGTCGTAAGCGCGGGTCATCTGCGGGGGAATGATCCCCTTCAGGTCTCCGGCGGGCCTCTCACTGGCTTTACTTTCGGCGTCCGGAGGGAACTCGCCGCAGTTCTGCGGCATGTAGGAGAGATAACGTTTGGCCAAAGCGATGGCTTCGTCTTCGCTGGAGACGAGAAAATCCCCGCAACCGCTCACCGAGCAGTGCATGCGCGCGCCGCCCATCTCCTCGAGGGTCACCTTTTCGCCGATGACCATCTCGGCCATGCGGGGCGAGCCTAGGTACATGCTCGCATTTCCCTCGACCATGATGAGCACGTCGCAAAACGCCGGGATGTAGGCACCGCCCGCGGCGCTGGGACCGAAGAGAAGGCAAATCTGCGGAATCCGCCCCGAGAGATTTGCCTCGTTGAAGAAGATACGTCCCGCGCCGCGCCGGCCCGGGAACATCTCCACCTGATCGGTGATGCGGGCTCCCGCCGAATCGACGAGATAGAACAGAGGAATCTTCAGCCGCTCCGCCACTTCCTGAATCCGAACGATTTTCTCGACGGTTCGAGCTCCCCAGGAACCCGCCTTCACGGTGGAATCGTTCGCCATGAGGGCGACCGCGCGTCCTCCCACCCTTCCGAGCCCGGTCACTACGCCATCCGCGGGAAGGCCTTCCGCCTTGCAGTTGGCGAACAGCCCGTCCTCGACGAAGGAGCCCTTGTCGATCAGCCGATCGATGCGCTCCCGGGCGAAGAGTTTTCCCACTTCCTTGTTCTTGTCGTGGTACTTGGCATCGCCGCCCTTGCGAAGGCGCTGCGTGATTTGATTGATGTCCTCCATCGCCGCTTACTCCCCGATATAGACAGGCTTTCTTTTTTCCACGAAGGCCTTCAGGCCTTCCAGCCGGTCTTTCGATTGCAGACAAACTTTGTAGGCGTCCGTTTCGAGCACGAGCGCCTGTTCCAGCGTCCGGTCCATTCCGGCGCGGATCGCGTACTTCGCCTGACGAAGAGCCAGCGGCCCCGATTGCATGAGCTTGTCCGCCCATCGTCTGGCCTCGTTCAGCGCTTCGTTGGCCCCCACCACCTGGTGAATGAGCCCGATGCCGACGGCTTCGGCGGCGGTAAGGCGCTTGCCCATCAGTACTAGCTCGAGGGCCTTCGCCATTCCGACCACCCGGCTGAGCCGCTGCGTTCCGCCGTTTCCGGGAATGATCGCGAGATCCACTTCCGGAAATCCGAGCTGAGAACCTGCGCCGACGATTCGCAAGTCGCAGGCGAGAGCAAGCTCGAGCCCTCCGCCGAGGCAGATGCCGTCGACGGCCGCGATTATCGGAAGGCCCAGCTTTTCCATCCGCGTGTAGAGAGTCCGCACCTGCGTGAACCGAGCGAGGACGTCCTTCTCCCCCATCCCCTGCCGCTCTTTCAAATCGGCTCCGACGCAGAAACTCTTTTCCCCCGCCCCCGAAAGGATCACCACGCGTGCGGTCTTGTCCGTTTCGAGACGGTCGATGAGATCCCCTAGGTCGTCGAAGATTTCCTTGTTGAGAGCGTTCAGCTTGTCGGGACGGTTCAAGGTAGCGAAAACCAGTCCCTCTTCCCGTCGGACAAGAAGGCTATTGGATTTCATAAAGCGTCCCCCCTCTTTTGAAGATATCGGCGATGGAGCTGGATAGATTCAAACCGTTTGTACCCAGCCAAGCAAGCAACTCCCGCAAGGGAGCCGCCTCAAATTTAGGTAGTGCGCCTTCCCGGTGTAGCGCGTAAGCGATTTTCTCGGTGGCCACGTTTCCCGTCGCCCCTTTGGCGTAGGGGCAGCCGCCGATTCCGCCCGAGGATCCGTCGAAGGACTTCACGCCCAGCCGGTAGGCCGTCAAAATGTTCGCGACCGCGAGGCCATACGTATCGTGGAGATGAAGCGCCGTGCGGCCCAGGGGATAAACCTTCGAAAAGCGCCCGAGCACCTTTTCGACCTGGGAGGGAAGCGCGACGCCGATCGTGTCGGAGAGGGCCATCTCGTCGGGGTCGAGGCGCGCCGCTTCGCCGAGCACTTTATCCAGCTGGGAATCGGAAATAGATTTCTCGTAGGGACAGCCGAAAACGGTGGAAACGTAGAGCCGGGTCTTTCTCCCGGCGGCTTTCGCCGCCTGAATCACCCGGCCCGCTTCCTCCAGGGTCTCCGCGATGGACTGATTCACGTTCTTTTTGTTGAACGTCTCGGAGGCCGCGACGAAAAGACTTACCCAGGGAATCGGAAACGCGAGCATCCGCTCCAAGCCCTTCGAGTTCGGGACAAATGCCATCAGCTCGGGGTACTTCGCGGGCTTCGCGAACACTTCCTTGCAGAACCCTTCCGCATCCTGAAACTGGGGAACCCACTTGGGGTTTACGAAGCTCGTGATCTCCAGACGGGAGTACCCGCAAGGGATGAGCTTGTGGAGCAGCTCCACTTTCTTCGGATTGGCGAGCGGGGCCTCCATCTGAAGGCCATCCCGCAATGTGACGTCGGTTAGACGAACCATCAAGCCAGCTCGAGGACCACGTCCCCTTCGTTGACGAAATCTCCCACGGCCCTTTTCACGGCGGCGACCTTACCAGCCGCGTTGCTATGCAGGGGCACTTCCATCTTCATGGATTCGATGACGGCGACCTGCTGCCCGTTCGCCACGGAATCACCAACCGCCACGTTCACTTCAACCAACGTACCCGCCATCTCGCTTTTGATAGATTTCACAACTGATCCCGCGGTTCATTCGAACGAGTAACCGACGCGCATCATGACCGTGTAGAAGTCAGTGCCGCCGGAGTTGAAAAGGATGTGCTCACGGAACCCGAGCCCAAGGTGAATGTTGTCCTGGACGATGACGTCGCCGTTCGCGCCGAAGTTCAAGCCGAACTTCGTGGTGCCGCCGGAAAAGTAAAAGCCGGGGCCCACTTCACCGGTGAGATCGAAGTCCGCCGTCTTCAGGATGTGGAAGGCCGCATCGAAGGTCGGGTGGAACAGGCTGGTTCCGGAGTGAGAGCTGTATTGAATGTGGGCCACCACGTCCAGATACGCGCCCGTCGGAAAGCCGATGTCGCCGCCGAAGCCGATGGTGTTGGAGGCGCCGAAGTTGCCCACGTGGCCGATTTGAGCGCCCAGATAGAGACCGTCGAGCGCGAACGCCGGAGCCGTCAAAAGTAGGAGCGAGCAAAGAAGTCTTTTCATGCCCGCATCTTAAGCGGGGGAAAAAGGGAATGGCAACGGAATGCTGACTAGACTCGATGCGTAACCAGAAGGACGGCCGTACCTTCTTGTAGTCCTATTTCCGGGGCCGGCAGTCGAGGGAGGACTCATAGCTTTCCTGATGGTACGGGTCACTCGCTTCCACCGAGAGTTGCCAGCCGGGGACGGTGGCGGAGAAGGTGCCCTTTTCGTCCCACTCGAGGCGCGGCTCTGGATTCCAACTGAGCTTCACTTCGCGGGAGCCGAAGAAGTCCGAAAAGAACGGGACGTCCACCCTCTTATCGAGCCGCTTATTCACCTGGATGGTCACCGACTTCTTTTCGGTTATCACGCTTTCCGGCGCTCGGTACTCGTACACGATGGTGACTTTCTCCAAGGTAGGAGCCGTTCCCCACTGGAGACCTTTCAAGGAAGGATAGATGCCGACTACTTTGCGCTGCTGGAATTTCACCGGCTGTTCGTACATCGGCTCGGTGAGCTCGGATTGGGGAGCCTTCAGAAGATCGCAGGAAAGAAACGCGGAGTTTCCGCCCACGTGAACGGGCCGCGAGAAGGACTGCTCTTCACCCGAATCGTGATAGGGGTCTTGGGCGAAAGTCGGAAGAGCCGCGAACAACGAAACCAACAGCATCAAATGTCTCACGTTTCACACACCTCGAAGGGGACGGTCTCAAGCGCCGCCCGTTCAAGACAGGTTCTTCGTATTCTTCTTGAGTACGGCCTTGGAAAAAGAGGCGAAAACCAGGCTCCCAGGTTTTCAATGACTTAGGTGCCCGCCGAGTGCGCCATCGGGAACAGACCTGGCCAGGGTGAATTACGAGGTCGCGGCCGCTTCCGGCGGAGCGCCCGAGGGAACTTCGCGGTATCCGCACTCCTTTTGGGGGCAGCGGATGGAGGCGCCTTCCTTCTTGGTGTAGTGCTCCACCAGGAACGGATGCTTGCACTGCGGGCACTCCCGGCCCTTCTGGGGTTTGTCCCAGAGAGCGTACTTGCAGTTGGGGTACCGCGTGCAGCTGTAGAAGACTTTTCCGAAGCGGGTGCGCTTTTCCGAAAGCTCCCCTTCCTTACATTCGGGGCACTGGATGCCCATCGTGACGGCTTTCGTCGTCTTGCACGCCGGATAGGAGGAGCAAGCGAGGAACCGGCCGAACCGGCCCGTCTTGACCATCATCGGAGCACTGCACTTCGGGCACTTCTCATCGGTCGTAGGCTGAGCGATGAGCTTGATGCCGCCTTCCGGCAGCGTCTCGAACTCGCTCGTGAACCGGCAGTCCGGGTAACCCTGGCAGGCGCAGAACTTTCCGTTCTTGCCCCACTTGATGATGAGCGGCTTCGTGCACTTCGGGCAGGTGAGATCCGTCGGGGTCTCTTCCCGCTTCACGTCGCGCATTTTGGTTTTGGCGACTTTCAGTACTTCCTCGAAAGGCGTGTAGAAGTCCGAAAGCGTCTTCGTCCACTTCGCCGTGCCTTCTTCGATCTGGTCGAGCTTGTCTTCCATGCTCGCCGTGAAGGTGATGTCGACGATGTCGGAAAAATTTTCGACGAGAAGCTCGGTGACGATGTCGCCGAGCTCCGTCGGATAGAAACGGTTTTCCCGCTTCTCGACGTACTTGCGGTCTTGAATCGTCGACAGAATGGAAGCGTAGGTGGACGGACGGCCGATGCCTTTGTCTTCCAGCTCTTTAATGAGGGAAGATTCCGAGAACCGCGGCGGCGGCTGCGTTTCCTTGCGCTCGGCCTTCACGCCCTGATTCGAGATACCCGTCGTCTCCGAGAACTTCGGAAGCTGCTCGGCTTCGTCGCCCTTGTCGTCGACCGGCCACATGAGGCGGAAGCCATCGAACTTCAAAACGCTGCCCGTCGTGCGGAAAATGTACTGCTTGCCGTTCTTGCCCTTCGACTCGAAGTCGAGAGTCGTCTGGTCGGATACGGCGGGCGTCATCTGGGAGGCGAGAAACCGGCGCCAGATGAGATCGTAAAGTTTGTACTGATCCTCGTCGAGAAAGGGCTTCACCTTCTCCGGCGGATAGTTGAGCGAGGTAGGCCGGACCGCTTCATGCGCATCCTGCGCCTTGCCCTTACCTTTATACTCCGGCGCCGTGGCCGGAACGTATTCCTTGCCGTGATGGGTCTCGAGGTAAGCGCGGGCCTCGGTGACCGCATCGTTCGACAAGCGGGGCGAGTCGGTACGCATGTAGGTGATGAGACCCTGCGCGCCTTCTTCTCCGAGCTCGATACCTTCGTAGAGCTGCTGGGCGAGAGTCATGGTCTTCTTCGCCGTGAAGTAGAGCCGCTTCGAGGACTCCTGCTGCAGCGTCGAAGTAATGAAAGGGGGATACGGATTCGCCTTTCTTTCCTTCTTCTGAATGGACTCGACCCGCCACGTGCCGCCTTGAGCCTGGGTGACGATCTCGTTCGCCCACTCTTCCTTGTCGATGCCCGTGCGCTCGATGCGATCCTCATCGATGCGCGCGAGGCGGGCGACGAGATCTTTGCCCTCGCCGCGGACCTGGGCTTCGATTTCCCAATAAGGCTTGGGAATGAAAGCTTTCACTTCCTTCTCGCGGTCCACGATCACGCGGACGGCCACCGACTGCACACGGCCCGCGGACAGACCGCGGCGCACCTTCGTCCAGAGGATGGGAGAAATCTTGTAGCCCACCAGGCGATCCAGAATGCGGCGGGCCTGCTGCGACTCGTACCGATCCCGGTTCAGCTCACCGGGGCTCGCGAGCGCTTTCAGCACCGCGGGCTTGGTGATCTCGTGAAACAGAACGCGATGGACACGATCCTCGGGCATGGCGAGAATGTCGGCCACGTGCCACGCGATGGCTTCCCCTTCGCGATCCGGATCCGCCGCGAGGTAAATGTGCTCTGCGCGGCTCGCCGCTTTGGTCAAATCGTCTACTACTTTGGTCTTACCTTTAATGAGCTCGTAAGTGGGCTTGAAGTCGTCGTCGACGTCGACGCCCAGCGAGCTTTTCGGAAGGTCTTTGACGTGGCCGACGGACGCGCGGACGTCGTAGTCCCGGCCCAAATACTTCTTCAAGGTCTTGGCCTTCGCGGGGGACTCGACGATGACGAGTCCCTTCACTTTGCGTCCGGCGCGCGTCGGCGCCGGAGCTGCCGCTTCGGCCTCCGGGCTTTGCGCCGCAGCGGCTTTCACCGCGGCCTTTTTAGGGGCGCGTTTCTTCTTGGGCGCTTTTTCTTTTTCCGCTTTTTCCATCTGACCTTATTTTCTGAAAAAAATTTCAGTGGACGTGGGAGTACGAGTGGCTTTCCGGATCTCCCTCTGTCTGAAATTTGTGCTCATAGCCGAAAACAGTAAGTGCCGCAACCGTTTTTATTTCCCTTAACCCCGCCGGCTCTTCCAGATTCATCGCTTTTTGGACGATTTCATCCTCGAGAGCGTGGTCGATCACGCCGCGGCATTTCAGACGCCAGAGGTAGCCTCGTACTTTGGTCGACAACCGAGTGGACTCTTCGTGGGTATAGATTCGGTGAACCGGGATCGCGTCGCTCCAGAAAGAGCCGGGGATATTCAACGAAGTCCGTTCGATGTGACTGACCGCCGCCTCGATGTCTTCCTCCGAGTAACCCTTCTTGGCGAGATCGTCCCAAATCTCCTGGGCGTCGTAAAACAGATCCTTATTGCGAGATAAGGACTGCGATAGAACACTGAGGATATTTAGCGTTTTATCTCTCAATGATTTCCGGGGCGCCGAATTATTGGAATTGAATCTAAGCTAATTTTTGTAAAAAGATTGGCGTTTGGCAAGCCGCGAACCCAAATAAAACCTAACCGACGAAAAGATAGCGTTGCGTACCAAGCTTCAAAACCGATCCGCGTCCCTCAGCGTCACGCAGCCGAACCTCCAGATCCGATAGCTGTAATCGCGATACCGAGAAGAGCTCGCTTAAGGTCGCCGACGCGCCAATTTTGCGAAACCATTTTTCCACCTCCTCTCCCTCGGAAACGGGTTTTTCCGGCAAAGCCCCGATCACCTCCGCCGGATCCGAGACCAAAGCCGCGCCTTCGGTGATGAGCCGATGACTTCCGACGAAGCTCGGCGAGTCGAAGGCCCCCGGCACGACGAATACCTCCCTGCCCTGATCGAGAGCGAAGCCCGCGGTGATTAGGCTGCCGCTTTTTTCGCCGGCCTCAATGACGACCGTCGCGCGAGAGAGCGACGAGAGAATCCGGTTTCTCGCCGGAAAGTGAGCTTTATGCGGAGGAGTGCCGAAAGGATACTCGGTCACGAGACACCCGCCCCGATCGACGATGCGCAGCGCGAGCTCCCGATTTTCGGGCGGATAAATTCGATCGAGGCCATGGGCGAGTACGGCGACCGTCACACCTCCCGCGGCAAGCGCTCCCTCGTGGGCTTTCGTGTCCACGCCGCGGGCGAGCCCGCTCACGACGACCTCGCCCGCCGCCGCAAGCCCTCGCCCGAAACGAAACGCGGCCCGCAATCCCTCGGCCGTGGGCCGGCGGGTGCCGACGACCGTAACGGCGGGTTGCCCCAAGGCCGCGACATTTCCGATCACAAAAAGTTTTTCCGGAGCGCCGGACGTTCCGGCGACGAGCGGACAAACGGTGGCGGGTGAAATCTCCTGCACTTCCATGCGCGAGACAATCGCGCGCGGCGGCCGCGGGGGTCAACGGTGTTAGGGGAGCGTGTTTTCAAAAGCGGACGGGAACTTAGAATGAGATCGAGAATGAGTCTGAGAATGAGTGAAAAGGCAGGGATCGTCCCTCACTCATTCTCAGACTCATTCTCGATCTCATTCTAGGTTCGAATAGGGCGAGGAAGGGGCGCGGACTACTCGAGGATGAGCGTTTGGCTCGCGCGCTTGGGAAGCACGGGCGGATCGGCGAATAGCTGGTTGGCGATAAGAGTGTCGCCGACGAAAATCGGAACCTTGTTGCGCAGAATGTAGCCGATGCTGGCGAGCTCGGACACGTAGACGATCTGCACTTCCCCGCCGAAGTCGGGCTCGACGTCATAGGGGCTCTCGGTGCGCGGATCGGTATCGCGGAACACGCGGAAGAGATAACCCGATTTCATTCCGTCCTCGCTCCCCTTGTTCAGCAGCACGAGATCCCCTTGGGCGAAAATCTTGCGGTCGGGCTGATCGCCCATCACCACGCGGCAGGTGAAATTGTCCGGCGGATTGTAGATGGCCGACCACTTCACGGCCTGCTGCGGATTGAGAAGCTTGTCGCCTCTCTGCATCGTCCCCGCCATGTGGGTAATCTCGGCCTTCACCAGATTCTCGCCGAGCCCCACCACCCGAACCTCTCCGACGAGCCGCATGAGAGATCCGACGAGCGGCGCTCCCGCTTCGCTTCGGTCCATCAGCTCGCGATCGAACTTCCCGACGGTGAACTTATCGCCGATGCGCACCTGATCCGAGTTGTACAGATCGAGGTAAATCTCGTCGAGCTCCGCGAAGGTTTCCTGCACGGTGTAGCCGCCGGAAATCTCGCCGAGGAAATCGCCGTCTTTCGCCACGACCAAAGGCGCGTAGTAGCGGTTGCGGATGGGGGTCGCGAACATCGTATCGTTGTCGAGATCGGTCGCACCGCCCGGGGATAGCTTCACGTAAGGCACGCGCACGACTCGCTCGGGGGCTCCGTCACTGCCCTCGCGGTAGTACTTCAGGATCGCGCCCGAGGAAATCTCGTGGGGGTTCACGATGAAATCGTTGATCTGCCAAAGCTTGCGCCACAGAAACGGATCGCCGAACTCACGGGCGGAAATCCCCCAGAGGGTTTCCCCGCGGCGGATGGTGAGGTTCTCGTTCTGGCGCGCGCCGATGATGTCGAGCCACTGCTCGCGCACGAGCCGCGGCCTGACTAAGCCGGCGAGAATCTCCTCGGCGCGGGAAGCATCTAGATAATACTGGTAGCGTTTTTCGCTGGGGCGGGCGTGGGCGGTGAGCGAAAGGCAGACGAAGGCGAGGATGAGATTAAGTACCGACCTCCGGCATGAGCGGAACATCCTCGTGACTCCTCTTCGAAACCGTCAGCTCCGCGAGCTTTCGCGAAGCGTTCTCGGCCACGATCTCCTTCGGGAAACGCCTCATGACGTCTCTAAGAGCATCGGCCGCCTGCGGCCTTTGGCCCATGTTCAGCAGGGCCATCGCCCGGAAGTAGCAAGCTTCCGGAATGCGGAAACTGTACGGATAGCGCGTCTCGAGCAGCTGAGCCGCCACGATCACCAGCCCGTACTCCTTGTTGCCGTAGTGGGCCTCGGCGATTTGGTACTGCGCGCGATCGGCGTAAACGTGATCCGGGTTTTCCTTCAAAAACTGCCGGAACTTGTCGAGCGCCTCGTCGAATTTCCGATCGCGCGCGAGCTGAAGTCCCTGACGGTAAAGGTGCAAACCCTCGTGCCGGGAATCGACGACCGTCTCGGTCTCCTCCCGCGCTTCGGCTTGTTCGCCGAGATCCCCGGGGACGTAACCCTCGGGGGTCAATCTAGTTATCGGCAATTCTGAAGATTTCTTCATACTCGAACGCGGTGCTTTCGTAGCTCCCCGCGTCGGCCTCTTCGCCGCCTTGGGCGTGGGCTTTTCGGCCGCGTTCAAGGCATCGACGCGGGCCGCAAGGCGCTCGGAATCCTTGCGCGATTCCATCAGCTGGGCCTCCATCGACGACAGGCGCGCCTCGATCATGGCGAGCGGATCCGGAGCTCCCGCCTTTTGCGTCGCGCAACCGGTCAGAACCAAAACGCCGAGAAAGCAAGATTTACGAAGCATGTTATTATTGTACCGCTTCTCCCCTGGGAAATACTCACATCATGCTCGAACGGATCGACATCGATCGCATAAGGCGGTTACTCCGCCTGCGAGGTTACGAGCGTTGGGAAATCTACGCCGAGGAGCGTACTCTAACGCGCACGACGGCCGAAGGCCGTTTCATTTCCACGCGCCTGTCTTCGACGAGCGGCGTTTCGATCCGCGTGAGCGGAGAAGCGGGAACCAAACAATTTTCGACGAGCCGGCTCAGCACCGAGGGCATTCTCGACGCTCTCGATGAAGGCGGCGGCGCGAGCTCGCCGTCCGCGCCGGCACCCACCAACGCCCTCGAGTTCTTGGAAGCGCGAAGCGAACGGCTCACGACACTCGTGCGAAGCACGTGGCCCGAGTCCGAGGGCCTTCGCCTACAGCAGCTCAGCTTCGACGCCGAGGTGCGCGAGTTCGAGACCGTCGGCCCCGAGGGGAACGTCTCGAAGGGCCGCGAGGAGTGGGCGGGCGGCACCGCCGAGTGGACCGTCGACCGCGACGGAAAGCTCCTTCCCGCCCGCGAGGAACTTTGGGCGTGCGGCATCGACGCGTTCCTGGAGAGCTGGGCGGAGAGAAATCCGTTTCGCGCCTGCACGGAACGCATCCGCCGCCAGACCAACCCTTGGCCGGCTCCCGCGGGGGACATTCCGATTTACTGGTCGGCCGGCGCCGTCGCGCGCCTCACCCACCACCTGCTTCGCGCCTTCGAGGGCGACCTGGTTCTCGACGAGTTGTCTTTTCTATCCGAAGCGGAGCTTCCGCTGCCGATCCCCTTTTCCATTTTCGAGACCGCCCCCGAGGGCACGGTCGATCACGAGGGATCCCCGCGCCGGACTCTCGCCCTTCTAAAGGAAGGCCGCCCCCGGGCGCTCGCATGCCACAACCGGGCCGCCGCCCAGCTCGAGGTACCCTCGACCGGCCATTGCCGCCGCCAGTCCTACCTGCAGCCCCCTCAAATCGGGCTATGGAGTCCGGTCGTGCAGGGAAACGAGGTAGTCCCCTCGCCCCTCTCCCAGCTCACCTGGGGCCTCGGGATCGGGGATTTTTCGGTGGAGGCCTTCGACCCTTCGACAGGCGCCATCACCCTGCTTTTGACCGACGCCCGGCTGATTCACCAGGGCGAGCTCGGCGAAGCGGTGGAAGTGCTGCGCTGGGAGACCAACCTGCTCAAGCTTCTGGGCTCGCTCTCCGTGCTTTGCGACAAGCCCGAGACCTTCGGCTTCCCCCTCCTTAAGAAGGGCAGCCGCTGGGTCACCTCCGTCACCGCCCCCTCCGCCATCTCCCGCAGCGTCGCCGTTCCGGGCGCCGTACCCCCCGGTCATTACTGGTAATTCCCAAACCCCCGCCCGCCGTGCTATTAAGTCCGCTTCATGTTTGCCATCGTGGATAAGTTGGATAAAGCTTTGGAAACGCAGGTGAAGTGTACGCTCATCGACAAGATGGGGCGCTACCTCCACGGAACCGTAGCCGACTCTTGGGTGCAGCCTTCGGGCGGCAAGCTCCGAGGCAAGGTGAAGTTCCAGTCGGAGGAAAAGGGCCTCGTCGAAGTCGATGCGAACGACATTCTCGATTTGCTCCTTAAATAGAGGGATCCCATGATCGTCGGAGTACCGAAAGAGATTAAGAACCGGGAAATGCGGGTCGGCATGCTGCCGACGGGTGTGCGTGCTCTCGTGGCCGCCGGCCACAAGGTGCTCGTGCAAAAGAACGCCGGCCTCGGCAGCGGCATCACCAACGAAGCGTACGAATCGGCGGGCGCGAAGCTCGTCGAAACGGCCTCCGACGCCTGGGGCGCGGACATGGTCGTGAAAGTGAAGGAGCCGCTCGCCGACGAGTTCCAGCACCTCAGGCCCGGACAGATTTTGTTCACCTACCTCCATCTCGCGGCCGAGCGCCGGCTCACCGAAGAGCTGATGGAAAAGAAGGTGACCTCGATTGCCTACGAAACGATTCAGGAGCCGAGCGGAAATCTCCCGCTCCTTCGCCCCATGAGCGAAGTGGCCGGCCGCATGTCGGTTCAGGTGGGTGCTTACTACCTGCAGTCCAGCTGGGGCGCGGACGTCGCCGGGCGCGGAGTGCTTCTAGGAGGCGTTCCCGGAGTACTTCCCGGTAAGGTCGCCGTCATCGGCGGCGGAGTCGCCGGTTGCAACGCCGCTCAAGTGGCGCTCGGCATGGGCGCCGTCGTCACCATTCTCGACATCGATCCGAAGCGTCTCGAGTACCTCGATCACGTGCTCGGCCGCCGCTGCCTGACGTTGATGTCGAACATCGACAACATCGACGAGAGCGTCGCGAAAGCGGATCTCGTCATCGGTTCCGTGCTCGTTCCGGGAGCGCGCGCCCCGAAACTCGTCACCGAAAAGACGGTCATGAAGATGTCGCCCGGCTCGGTCATCGTCGACATCGCTGTCGATCAAGGCGGCTGCGTCGAGACGTGCCGGCCCACGAGCCATGAGTCGCCCACTTTCGTAAAACACGGAGTCGTCCACTACTGCGTCACGAACATGCCCGGCGCGGTGGCGAGAACTTCCACCTTCGCGCTCACGAACGTGACCCTGCCCTATGCTCTACGCATCGCGAACCAGGGTCCCGAGGCGGCGGGCAAAGGGTACGCCCCGCTGAAACTCGGCTTCAGCACCATGAACGGCAAGCTCGTTCACGAGTCGGTCGCGACGGCTCACGGGCTTCCCTACACGAAGCTCGAGCTGTGAAAAACGACACGCTCATCATCGTTCCGACCTACAACGAGTTCGAGAACATCGGCGCGCTTCTGCTGCAGCTCACGAAAGAGCAGGATACCGTCGACATTCTCGTCGTGGACGATAACTCGCCGGACGGAACGGCCGACATCGTGCGCCGCTTCGGCGATCACGACACCCGCGTGCACCTGCTTTCCCGCCCGAAAAAAGCGGGGCTGGGCCAGGCCTACGTCGCCGGCTTCGACTGGGCGTTCAAGAACGGTTACGAGAACGTGATCCAGATGGACGCGGATTTTTCCCACCATCCGGTATACCTTACGCCGATGCTGGAGGCTTTGAAGAAGGCTCCCGTCGTGACGGGAACCCGTTACGTCGAAGGCGGCGGCACGAAGGGATGGGGAGTCTTTCGGCGCTTTCTCTCGAAGGGCGGCAACTGGTACGCGCGGGCGGTTTTGAAACTGCCGTACCACGATCTCACCGGCGGCTTCATGGCGTGGAGACGCGAAGCGCTGCAGGCGATCGACTATCACTCCATCCGCTCGACGGGATACGCCTTTCAGGTGGAGCTCAAGTACCGTGCCTTCAAGCGCGGCTTTGCGATGATCGAAGTTCCGATCATCTTCGAGAACCGCCGCTTCGGAACTTCCAAAATGAGCGGACGCATTATCGGCGAAGCCGCCTTCCGGGTCCTGCAACTCAAGCGCTACACCTGACCATGGCCGACAAGAAAACCAAACAAAGGGTCGAGGAGCTTCGTGAGAAGATCCGCGAGCACAGCCACAAATATTACGTGCTCGACCAGCCCTCCATTTCGGACGCGGCCTACGACAAGCTCTTCAAGGAACTGGAACAGCTTGAAGCGGATAATCCCGACTTACGCGATGCCCACTCTCCAACCCAAAAGGTGGGAGGAGCCGCCCTCGATAAATTCGAGAAATACCGCCACCGCGAGCCGATGCTTTCTCTGCAGAACGTCTACTCGGAAGAGGAGATGCAGGACTTCTACGACCGGTGGACGAAGACCGTCGGGGACGACTTCGACGTGGTGGCCGACCCGAAGCTCGACGGCCTCGCGATGGAGCTCGTCTATGAAGACGGCCGGCTCGTCATGGCGGCGACCCGCGGCGACGGCGTTACGGGAGAAGATGTCACGGAGAACGTGAAGACGATTCGATCCGTTCCGCTCATCCTGAGGGGCAAGCACCCCAGTCTTCTCGAGGTGCGCGGCGAAGTGATTTTCCTAAAAGAGCACTTTCTCGCCCTCAACGAGGAGAGGCTGAAGGCGGGAGAGCCCACCTTCGCCAATCCGAGAAACGCGGCCGCCGGAACCATCCGCCAGCTCGACCCGAAGATCACGGCGAGCCGAAAGCTCGATTTCTTTTCCTACGGCGTAGGGCGGCTAGAAGGCGTGAAGATCGAAAGCCACTGGGACCTCCTCCAGGCCTTCCACAACTGGGGGCTTCGCACGAGCGACATCGTCAAGCGCGTGAAGTCGATGGCCGAGCTTCAGAAGTTTTATGAGAAAGTCGACGAAACGAGAGCGAAGCTGCCTTACGAGATCGACGGGATCGTATTGAAGGTGAACTCGTTCCTGCATCAGCGTGAACTGGGTTTCGTCGCCCGATCTCCGCGATGGGGCGTCGCCTACAAGTTCAAGGCTCAGGAAGAGGTGACGACTTTGAAAGACGTCGCCTTCCAGGTGGGACGCACCGGAGTCATAACGCCCGTCGCGATTCTGGAGCCCGTGCAGGTGGGCGGCGTCGAAGTTTCGAACGCCACTCTTCACAACGCCGACCAGATCGAAAAGCTCGGGCTCAAAATCGGCGACAAAGTGGTCATCAAGCGCGCGGGCGACGTCATTCCCAATATACAAAGCGTTTTGACCGAGAGCCGCACCGGCAAAGAAAGACCGATTCAGTTTCCGAAGAAGTGTCCGGCTTGCGGCGGCCACGTGGCGCGGGCCGAAGGGGAAGTCGCCTTCCGCTGCACGAACGTCGCGTGCCCAGCCCAGATGGCCGAAAAGGTGAAGCACTTCGCTTCCAAGCGGGCGATGAACATCGAGGGTCTCGGCGACAAATGGGTCGATCAGTTCGCGGAGAAAGGCCTCGTCACCAGAATTTCCGATCTCTACACGCTTACCGTCGAGGATTTGCGCAAACTGGAACGCCAGGGCGAACGTTCCTCCGAGAAGCTCATTGCTTCCATCGACGCAAGCCGTACTCGCCCCCTCGCCCGCTTTCTCTTCGGTTTGGGAATCCGTTTCGTGGGGGAGCGCACCGGCGATCTGCTCGCAACCCACTTCGGCTCCCTCGACAACTTTTTGAAAGCCAGCTCCGAAGACCTCCTCAACGTCGAGGAGGTCGGCGAGAAAGTGGCGGCCAGCATCTCCGAATTTCTCGCCGACCCGAAAAACATCGAAGAGATCAAGCGCTTGAAAAAGGCCGGCGTAAAGCCAGAGGAGGCCCCGAAGGAAACGTCGGGCCCAAAAACGGTCGCCGGAAAGGTCTTCGTCATCACAGGCGAGCTTGAGGGAATGTCCCGCCGGGACGCTGAGACTCTCATCCGAACTCACGGCGGCAAGGTCACGAGCAGCGTCAGCAAGAACACGGATTTCGTCGTGGTGGGCGAATCCCCCGGCTCGAAGCTCGCCAAAGCCCAGGAGCTCGGCATTTCGCTCCTCGACAAGGAAGCGCTGCTTTCGACTCTCAAGTCCGGATAGCGGCGGCAATCTCGCGCGCGAGGCGCGGGCCCTGATAGACAAAGCTACTGTAGATTTCGACGAGGTCGGCCCCCGCGGACCGGAAGGCGCGAGCGTCCTCGGCCGAGGAAACTCCCCCTACCCCGATTACGATCTTCGCTTTCAAATGCTTTCGCGCAAGCGCCACACATTCGAGGGAGCGCTCTTTCAAGAGCGGCCCCGAAAGCCCTCCCTGGGGGGCCCTCCACATCTTTTCGGCGAGAACGCGGGACGTGTTGGTCACGACCGCGCCGGATAGACGGCGCGAGTCCGCGATGAAGCGAAGTAAGTCTTCGAGGGTCGCGGTATCGAGATCCGGGGAGAATTTCACGAGAACGGGCATCCCCTCGGGAGCCGCCTTCTCCAACGATTCCAGAAACGCCGTCGTCTGAAGCTTCACCAGGCCCGGAGTGTTCGGCGAGCTGAGGTTGCAGACGAAACCATCGACTACGTCCCGGAGGGTTTCCATCCCCTTGCGGTAGTCCGATACCGCCTCCTCGTCGGGAGTCGCCTTGTTCTTTCCCACGTTGCCCAGAATCGGAAACCCCGGAAGGCGCGCCCGGTAGCGAACGATATTCTCCCGAAAGGCTTGCAGCCCGCAGTTATTGAACCCCATATGGTTCAGAAGAAGGCCGTCGCCCTTTCTAAAGAGCCGCGGCTTGGGATTTCCGTCTTGGGGGAGCGGGGTGACGGTGCCCACTTCGATGAAGGAAAAGCCGAGAGTGGAAAGCCCCGCGAAAAGTTCCGCGTTCTTGTCGAACCCCGCCGCAAGCCCGAGCCTTCCGGAAAATTTCAGGGA
Source organism: uncultured Pseudobdellovibrionaceae bacterium (assembly GCA_964653655.1). Classification (GTDB taxonomy): domain Bacteria; phylum Bdellovibrionota; class FAC87; order UBA2466; family UBA2466; genus CAZZHG01. The sequence continues at coordinate 7,775 of CAZZHG010000023.1, read as the reverse complement.
AGGAGCGGACGCCAAGATCACCGGCGACCCGGCGGCCGGGCACGTTCCCCCGAGAATCCGGAACCGAAACCACTGGAGGAGCTTCAGCCCCACGGCGCCTATCGCATGGGCCGTCTCAGGAGGAAGGCAAAGTAGAATTCTGTGAGCCAGGGACAACATCGAAGGCAGTGTATCAGCCCTAAAACTGCTTCAAAAGAAGAGTCGCAAGTCCCCCAAGGCCGATGACCGCCCATGAGGGCATCCTGCGGAAATAGGACAACACTCCGAGAGCCAAAAAGACGAGCGCCGTCTCCCATTTGGAGACTACCCCGGCTCCGAAGACGAGACTTGCCGCGAGAATGCAGCCGATGACCGTCGGCAGGGCTCCTCTCTGAAATTTTTGGAGAAACGGGGTTCCGGTCAGCCGGCGCCGCAATCCTGGAAGAACCCCCAGGACGATAAGCGCCCCCGGCAGATAAATCCCGAAGGCCGCGACCACGGCCCCGATCCAGGCGTCAACCTGGTACCCGATGAAGACCGAGGCGATGGTGATGGGACCGGGTGTGACCTGCCCGAAGGCGATTGCGTCGAGAAACTGCTCCTGAGTCAGCCAGCGGTAAACCTCCACCGACTCGTGTTGCAGAAGAGGAATGATCGCAAGGCCTGTTCCGAAGGTGAAGGCTCCCGCCTTGAAGTGCACCCAAAAGAGAGGAAGCAACGATGCCTTTTTCGAGAGGATCCTCGATCCGAAGACGACCGCAAGTCCGCCGGCCAGAATGATGAGCGGCTCCCCGCGCGGCCAAAGCCACATGAACACCGCACCAATCGCCGCGAACACCCAGGCCTCGGCGTCCTTTGCGTGGGGTTTGGCCATGCGAAGGACACTATCGAAAATCACGACGAGCGCCCCCGCCCGCAGCCCCTCGGCCACCGCTTTGAAGCCGGCGAAGCCTTGCACCTGCGTATAGAACACGCTGAGCGCGAGCATCATCAAGAACGACGGGAGGAGAAAGCAAACCCCCGAGACTAGTCCGCCCAAACGGCCGCGCAGCAAATACCCTATGGAGAGCGCCATCTGGTAGGCGACCGGTCCCGGAAGCATCTTGCAGAGTACGTAGGATTCGTTGAAGACCGCGCGCGGGAGAATCGCGCGCCGGGCACAAAACTCCTCTTCCATGAACGCGACGAGCGCGACAGGACCGCCGAAACCCGTGGCTCCGATACGGAGAAAAATCCCGGCGAGCTGACTTAGTGACATGGAGGTTTCTTGGCGGCGACGTAGAAGGAAAGGCCGACGGAGCTGTCGTCTCCGACGCGGGCCTCCCGCAGAATCTCGAGTTTCGAGATGCGGCCCAGACGAGCACTGATCGGAAGCGGGGTCACCGCTTTCAAAGCTTCGATCTCGAATCCGGCGGCGAGAAGTTTCGCGACGAACTGTTCGGGGCGGTACTCTATTTTGTGTTCCGGATGCATCATCTCACGGGAAATGAGACGCATCATGCGCCCATTCGGAGTGTCGAGGCAGAAGCGGCCTCCGGGGACGAGCACCCGTTTGACTTCGCGAAGCACGCTTTCGGCTTGAGCTTCGGTGATGTGCTCGATGCTTTGTCCCGACCAAACGAGGTCAAAAGACCCGTTCGCGAAGGCGCTCAAATCATCCATGCGCGAATAGACGTAGTGGATATTCGTTCCGCCTTCGGTCAGGTGATCCCGAAGCTTCTCCTGCCCCGGACGGTGCAAGCGCTCTTCGTCCGGCAAATCCACAATGGTGATCGATTTCGGCTTATGGGGATAGCCCATCGCCAGAAGCGCACCTTCGGGGTGCTTGTCGACGGCGCCGCCCAGATCCAAAATCTTCTCGCCATTGGGCAACCACTCGGTGACGAGCTTGATGCGCGCATTGTGCAAGCGGCTCAGCGTCTGTTTCTTGAGTACCTTCGATTCCCACCGGCGGGGAAAACGAAAAAAGGAAAGCGGAAGCGACCACTCGCTCTGGCCGAACTGTTCGACGGCCTCGCGGAAATAACGTCTTTCAGCCTCGGTGAGAGGGCGGCGAAGGACGATACGTTCAGTCACCTTTTCGGGCGAGGCTTTGCCCACGTAGCCCACGGCACAGCCGGCGAGCGCGGGAATCTGCTTCAGTACGTAACCGAGGTTTTCCCCGAAGTGGCGGACTTTCCAGCCAAGTTCCATCGGGGGCTAAATTAGTGGAGGGATTGAAGTAAGGGAAGAAAAACGTTCCGGGGGGCGCAAACCGCCCCCCGGAATCCATTGAATCAACGCCCGCGGGCTACGAGGCGGCCGCACTCCCTTTCGGAGAGGGGCTCGGCGCTCTTACCCTTGAGCTCCATGCATTGAAAGAACACCCGCAGGTTGCTGCCGTTGTCGGCCGTAACCTTGGGCATCAGGATCGTGTCCCGATGAGCCTTAGCCCAGGCATCCACAGCGACTCCATGGACGACTTTCGTAGTCCGCCGCTGCTTCTTCAAGGGAAAGGGCTCGGTAGAAGCATCCGCCGTTACTGCGGGTCCGCTTCGTTCTTCGTCTTCGTAGAGGGAAGGTAAGCTTCCTTCCATCTCTGAAGGCGCGACTGAAGCTCCTTTACCCGATCGGCGAGCTTCAGGTCCTTTACCTTGTTTACGATTTGCTCTTTCACCATGCTGCCGTCCTTTCTTGACGTGCGTTCTCTCGCTTCTCGCGAGAGAAGCGGCGCCGGTCGCTGACTGCACCGCTTTGTTAGTAGAAGAAGAAAGGGCCGAGTGGGGGGCAGAGAGTCCCTCATCAGGCGCGGTGGAGCTCGTTTTCGGAAAAAATCCGTAAGCCCCGACAATTCCGGCCAGGAATATGATGCCTAGAAAGGTATCTCTCATTTTGCCTCCTCCACTCTCCCGCCGATGCGCTTGTGCAAGCGGTGGACCACGAACCTCGCGCACAACTTGTAGACGGAAACGGGGATTCGGCGCCGCTTTACGTCGCTCGCCGTACGTGGAATGTCACGGGCGGCTCCAATTCCATCACTGTCACCATCACCCGCTCTCGCTCTGGCGTCTTTCGCGAGGAAAACTGAGAGCGTGAGCGAGTAATAGTGCTGGTTATGATGACGTTCGTGGTTAAGGAGTGGGCGTAGGGCTGGGAAGCGCGCTCGGAACGGGTGTCGCCACCGGCGCGCCGGGAATCCGCTCTTTCGGCTTCGGGCCTTCGGGGGGAAGCACGGCCGCGGCGCCGGCCGGGCTCGCGTCCGAGCCGACGGCATCCAGGTTGACCTCCACCTTCGGGCCGAAGCGCAAATGCATCGAATCGGGAATCTCTATCTGATAGCGCCCGAGATCGAGGGAAACGGTGGCCTGGGCCCGAAGCAGATTGCCGGGAAGGCGCTGGCGGGTTTTCTCGCTTTCCGTCATGTAGGTGACCCGAAGGGCGACGCGCTCGCTGACCGTGAGGCCGCGAAAGAACAGATCCCCCTCCACTTCCACCGTCACCGGCTGAAGAGAAAGCAACCCCTTCTTGGGGGTCTTCAAGAGCCGCTTGATGGTGAACTTAGCCGCCGGGTTTTCGTTGGAGAGAAAAATCTTTTCACGAAGGTGCTGATTGCGCGCCGGCAAGCCCGTCTCGAAAGTACGCATGTCCATCTCGAGCTCGCCCCGCACCCCTCGCCCGACGTCGGTTGGATCCAGCTCGACCCAGCCCCAGAGCGCCGTGGAAAGTCCCACGACCTTTTCCAGCGCGTTGTCCGAAACGAAGTACACGACGTTTCGTTGCAGCCCGTCGCGCATGTCGAAACGCACCGGTTTGGCGAAGGCGAAACTAGAGATAAAAAGAGGAAGAAGAAGGCGGAACATCTTCAGAGGACATTAGTACTTAATACGTCGAGGTCCAGTTGATTTTATATACTTTGAGATGCGTGTTGTCACTGTTCACGTAGAGGTAGTCGTTGGTGGCCGCCATCACCAAGGGCGCGTCCGTATTGAGCAGCGCGACCGCGTCGCCCTTCTTATCGAAGACGTAGATGCCGCGCGTGTACGCCACTCCCTGTGGATTGGCGTTGCCCGGGTTATGGTAGACGAAAAGATAGTCCGGCGAGGAAGCGATGGCTTCCGCCTGGAGGAACTTGATTTCGCTTCCCGCGTCGAGCCGTCCGTTCGACAGCATGTCGAACCAGACGAGAGAGCCTTTGAAGGCGACGAAAACTTTGTTTTGCCACACGGTCGCTCCGCGCACGCAGCACTTGGTGGAGCCCACATTGGAGTAGGAATCCTTGCCGATGAATTGCAGCTTCGGGCCGCCGCTGAGCTTCAGCGTGTAAACGAAATCCTGTTCCCGGAAACCGTAAATGATGGGCAACGTCGGGTGAGCGGCCATGCCGCGATATGTGTAGGCCTCGTCCTGAACCACGTTCTCGGAGTTCGGGTCTTCGTTTTCCCGCGGATAGCGGCGCGTTTCCACCGGCGAGTTGGTTTCGGCGACGTTGAAGATACTCGTGCCCGCGACTCCGCTCGTGAAAACGAATTGTCCGAGCACCGTGAGGGCGCCGGAGGCGTACCAGTCGAACACCCATTTCCCGAAGGGGAAAGTGGTGTCGATGGTATCGGAAACCGCGAAAGTCTTCTGGGGAAGCTCGGCGTTCGAGCCTACGTCGGCGCGCATGAGGCCGAAGGGCCGTCCCGTCATGAAGAGGGAGTTGGCCTTGACGATAATCTGGGAAACTTCGATGTCCTTGCCGTTGAAACGGATTTCCTGAACGGCGGAGACGTTGGTACGGGGAGGAGGAGCGTCGTAGGTCATGCGCACGGGGTCCGCTTTCGGAATGCGGCCGTCGGTGCACGCGGCGAGAACGCCGACGAGACCGAGTCCCAGTAGATGTTTAAACCCAGATGCCATACTTGTGCTGACTCCGAGCTTAGAGAATGCAAGCGGCGATCCAGGTTACTCCCCTTGAATCCCTTGGCCTTTCCGGCGCCGTAGGCACGCAATTTCGTGCACTACGTTCCCATGTGTTCACTCCGTATACGGGCCGTCCCTCGGCCCTGGTGTCGAACTTTTCGACACCCCATTTACGCGATTTCGAGCCTGGAAGGGAACGGCACGCCTTTGCATATAGCGGGTAAGGCCAGGTCCGCTTTGAGGGCGGGCCACTTGCGGAGGTTGTTCTCTTGAAGCAGACGTTGCGGTTGTTCGCTAAGCCCGGAACTTTCATGAACCAGCTCCAATGGTCCACGCACCATTGGCTCATCCTCGCGTCGTTTCTGACGCTCGCGACGGTCGAAACGCTGCTCGGCAGCTCGCGCGGCTTCTACTGGGAAGTCGTCCAGATGCTCCAATCGAATTTAGGTTTCTCGGAGAACGTCGCTTACGGCGCGCTCATCGCTGTGAAGCTCGCGCTCATGATCGGCGGCGCTTACGTGCTGAGCCTCCTCGTGTGGTTCGCCGGCAGCCTGTTCGGCAAGCGCACGAGCCAGCGGGTTCTCTTCCGCCGTCTAGCCATCGTTTTCACGTTTCTGCTCACGGGTTACCTGCTGCAGGCGGCGTTCACCACGAGCGAGTGGCTGTTTCTCGCCGGTTACGGTTTCTACTTCTGGGGTCTCGTGCTCGGATACTTCTCGATCCGCGAACACTTCGGTCTCAATACCGTGGAAAGCATGGCGGTGAGCTTGTTCGCCCTTCTGCTCGTCTCGAGCAGCTGGCACTACTCGACGCACCTTTTCGACGGCTTCGTGAAGACCGCTTGGGTGGAAATGGCTAAGAGCCCCACCGACAAGCCGGACACTCACCAACACGTTCGCTAATTGGGAATCAGGATGCGCTGGCTTCTGGCCCTGGGCCTGCTCGTGTCTTTGTGCGCCTCGGCGGACGAGACTCACGTTCTGGACTACATCACGCGGCCGATGGATACGATCTCCCAAGGGGGCTGGCGATTCGCCGGCTGCTTCACGAAAGACAGCCATTACGAAAGCTGTCGGCATGTATTCCGCAACGGGCACTACTGCAAGTCGGAGTGGCTAGGCCGCCGCTACGAGTGCCTCGCTTTCGAAAAAACCAAACCTTACGCTTGTTACTGCTGGGAATGATTTAACGCGCGAGGCGTTCCGGCAGAAGGAAGTAGGGAAGGCTTGCCGCGCGGGCCGTGCCTGAAGCGGGCCTGCGTTTGGTTCCGGTCCCCTCGATGAGAGACCACAGCGTCGCCTCGTCGCTCCACTCGACTCCATCCACGTCGAATCCGTATTCCGAGACCGAATAGTCGGGATTGAACTCGATACTTAGCGTGTCGCCCAGCGCGTCCGCGCTCCAAAAGTCCCCGAGCTTGCCGGAATAGACGGCCACCACCCTCTGAGACCGGTCTTTCAAGATCACTCGATCGCAGCACCCTTCCGTGGAGAAGTTGCGGAAATGCACGCGCACGTGAGTCGCTCCCGGTTGCTCGGCGACCACCCTCACTGGCTGATTGTTCACGTACGGATGGGGAGTCCCCGCGGTGAGAGATCCCTTCGACCAGCTGGAGGGCGGCGCCGGCCTCGGAGGGCGCACGTTTCTAAGCAGATTGTAGAGATTCAGCCTTCCGCCGCTCTGGACTCTTTCCTTTTCGTAATAGTGGATGACGTCGGTCGTGGCGAGAAGTCGCTCTTTCAATTCCTTGCCGCCGAGTCCCGGAACGAAGGATCGAAGCAGCGCCGCGCCTCCCGCGACGAAGGGAGCCGCAAAGCTAGTTCCCTCGCCGAAGCGGTATCCGCCGGGAGCGGTGCTATAGATGGCCACCCCGGGAGCGCCGATGTGAACGGTCTCTTTGCCGTAGTTGGAAAACGGAACGAGCGAGTCCTTGTTGTCGTAGGCGGCCACCGTAACCACGTGGGGCAGTTTAAAGCTCGCCGGGTAGATGGGGCTCTTGTCCGTATCGTTGTTTTTTCCGTTGTTGCCGCTCGCGGCGACAAACAAGACACCCTTCTCGCCGACCTGTTTCACGGCGTCGTAAAGAGCCGGGTCGTACTCGGTGCCGCCCCAGCTGGCATTGATCACCTTCGCGCCGTGGTTCACGGCGTACTCGATGGAGCGGATGGCCGCCGCCGTCGATCCTACGCCGACGTTGTCGAGAAACCGGATGGGAAGCACACGCACCCGGACGTTCACCCCGCGGGAGCCTTTGCCGTTTTCGGAGGCCGCTCCGATGATGCCGGAGACGAAAGTTCCGTGCCCGTTCTTGTCGGCGACGTCGGCATTGCCGTCGGCGAAGTTCCAGCCGTTGCGGTCGTCGATGAAGCCGTTTCCGTCGTCGTCGATGCCGTTACCCGGGATTTCCCCGTCGTTCACCCAAAGGTTGGTCTTGAGATCCTCGTGCAGAAGATCGACGCCCGAATCGATGACCGCGACGATTTCCGAGCCCGTGCCGCCGTGGACGGCCCACGCCTTCAGCGCTCCCACGTCGATGCCCGCCGTTCCGCCGGCAAGGGTGTCGGCGGGCTGGCCGTAGTTGTTCAAGGCCCAGGACTTGTCGAAATCGGGGTCCGGAGTCCCGAGGGCGCGGTAAACGTAGTTGGGCTGAACCGATTCCCAAAGTTCGCTGACGGGCATCACATCGGAACGCAGAAGAGCGTATCCGAGGGGCAACGGTTCGGCGGCGCGGGGAAGAATTCCCTCCACGACGGGACGCACGATCCATTGGCCGGGGATTCGATCCTCGGCGTAAACCGCAGTGGCGACTAGCAATAAGAGGATGAGGCGCATGGCGTTGAGAGAAGGCGAACTCCCCCCTACCTTTTCGGCTTTTGCCGCCCATCCCGTAAACGCACGAAGGCCCCGCGTGTTTT
>CAZZHG010000022.1:0-59464 GCA_964653655.1 uncultured Pseudobdellovibrionaceae bacterium | reverse complement strand
CGGGTGAGCGCGCCGGGCGTTTTCCGCTGGGAGAAGACTTACGCCGATCCGCGGCCGATGATGGGCTTGTGGATACAACCCGACGGGGACGACACCAACTCGGAGTTCGAGCTGGTTCTGCGATCGGTGATTCTAACCACTTCCGACGAGCCTACTTCGCCTCGTTGAGGGTCCAGTCGAAAACCGAATAGGAGAGTTTCGCCGTTTCCGCTTCAGGCCCGAAATAGCGCGCGAGAAACTTGCGGACCGATCCATACTTTCCCCTGAAGTCCCCTTCGTACCAGTCAAATAACGGCGAGACGACGAGCTTGCCCGCCCCCATCCGGTTTTTGGACGAGTCCCCGAGAAAGCGCCTCACCGCTTGCTCGAGCTGCTCCTCGAGACGGTCCGCCTGCCACGCCTGCGCTCCCAGGCCCGGACCTCCGCGCGTCATCCCCCCAATCGCGAAATGGATTCTCGGATCCTTGAACTGCTTGCGCAGCATTCCCTCCTCGATTCCATCGAGGCTCTCCGATTCGCCGAAAATCTGAAAGAAGGGCGTCTTCCAGGCGCTACGCAGCGGAGAGCTCAGATCCCGAATAGACCGGACTGGATAGTTGTCGAGAATGAACCGAACGCCGAAGGCATTGTAAGCGTTAAGCAGAAAGGCGAGTTTCCGGGGGGCGGCCCAGCCCGTATAGACCCTGGGACTCACGGAGGAAAGGGAAGCGAGATAGGCTCGAAAGGAAACCTGGTCCGCTTTGGCGCGGCGGTAATCGACGAGCTTTCCCTCGTCCCTCGTGAACTCCCGCAACCAGGACGTCCAGGCGGAATGGGAGTGATCGAAAGGCCTGAACGCGTCCGCGCTGGCCGCTCCAGCGAGCAGCGCGAGTCCCAAAGCGGCGAACTTTTTTCCGAGCAGGGCCATGCCTTTGGTACTATAGCAGCCGCCTCGAGCAAGGAATGTCCTTATGCATCCTCTGGTCTTTCTGGTCTGGATCTCGCTCGCTTCCGCGGGCGGAGTTTCCGTAATCCCGGCGGCGGAGCTGGCCGCCCGCGGAGACTTTCAAATCGTCGACGCGAGAAGCGAAGCCGCCTTCGGCAAGGGGCACGTCCCCGGCAGCCGGCCGCTGCCGTGGATGGATTTCACCGTCGAGCGGCCCGGAGTCTGGAGCTGGCTCTTTGGGACTCCCGCGAAGTGGGGGCTCGTCGATACCGGCGAAAAGGTCCAGTCGCGCCTGCGGGCCCTCGGGCTTATCGAGGATCGCCCCATCGCCGTGCTGGGAAGTCCCGCGGAGCCCGGCGCCGAAGGTCGCGCGGCCTGGAACCTTCTCTATTGGGGAGCGGATCGCGTGTCACTTGTCGACGGAGGCTTTCCCGCTTGGGAGAAACTGCCCGGCTCCAAGGCGGAGACCGGACCCCAGACGCCCGTCGCGGCGGGGACTTTCACCGTGCGCCTGCAGGAGAACCGTCGAGCCCATCTTTCCGAAGTGAATCAGGCCCTGCGCGAAGGAAAGAATTCGCTGTTGGACGTGCGGACGGAAAGCGAGTTCGCTGGCGAAAAGGCGAAAGGCCAGGCGCGAGGGGGCCACCTGCCGGGAGCGAAGCTCGTACCGATTACTTCACTTTACGAAAAGGACGGAACCTTTCTTACGGCGGAGACCTTGCGAGCCCTTCTCCCCGGCGTGGAACGTCCGATCACCTATTGCACGGGCGGAGTGAGAAGCGCCTTACTCGCGATCCTGCTCGAGGCGCGACTCGGAGTTCTCGCCGCGAACTACGACGGCTCCCTTTGGGAGTACTCGGCAAACCGCGACCTACCTTTGGTCCAGTAGGGGCTTCGCCTCCTGAAAGCTGCGCTGAAACTCCGCGCGCCGCTTCGCCCAAGGATCGCTCCAGGGCAGTTGCGGATCGAGAATCGCCTCGCAGAGCTTGTACATGCCTTTCGCGTCCGAGAGATGGACGAACTCGGGCCCGGGTCCCTGCTTCCCTCGGCACTCGGGACCGCCTTCGAAGGCTTCGTTGTGGTAGTTGCCGAGAGGAATGGAGATGGCAATCGTCGGAAAACCGAACGCGGTAGCCGCCGTGCCTTCGCACGTGCCGCCGTCCATGATCCGCCGCTGAAATTTCTTTCCGAGGGTGTTCACCGCGACCTTGGTGAAGAGCGACACTCCTCCCGGATCGAACGTGGTGGCCCTATCGCCCAGACGGACCACGGGACCCTTTCCCGGGATCGCTCCCGGCAAAGTGCGCGAGGTCTCGAGACTCACGCACAGGATCGGGCGGCGGCGGGCGGCGAGCCAGCCGAGATCCAGGTGACCGATGCAGCCGATGAACCCGACTTCCTCCGCTCTCGTCAGCAGCCCCAGGAAAGCGGGGCCGTCGGAAGCGCCTGCCTTGGCCCGTGCCTTGGCGAGCGACACAATCGTCGTAACGCCGACGAGATCGTCGGCCGCTTTCGTGTAAATCCGGTCGCCCACTTTCCAGACGGGCTTTTTGAAACGAAACGCGCCGAACAATGGCGATGGATCCGGGCAGCTCGATCGGGTGAGGCCTTTCGTTTTCACCCGCGCGGTGTCGATGGTCCATCCCCCCTTCGCGAGCTTTACTTGCGTGATCTTGCCCTCGCCTCGCGCCGACTCGCTGTCGGCGAGCCACACGTTCGCGCCGACCAGAAGCTTCTTCGGCGCTCCGCCGTGCCATTTCACTTGAAGAGTGTCTTCGGAGACCCACTTCTCGGCGTGAAAGCCCGGGTGGTCCATGTGCGCGATGTAGATACAGAGCGGGTGGTGGGAGACTTTACCGACGATTTCCCGGTATTCCTCGGGGGAGCCAGCCCCGCAAACCAGGTTGCCGACCGGATCCCTGAAGAAGGGGACACCATTTTCCCTGAGGTAGTCGCTCACGGTCCGCGCGACATGGGCCTCCCGGTACGGGGCCGTCGGCTGCCTCAAAACCTCGTTCAAAAGACGCACGTCCACGGAGGCCTCCTATTTTTTCTGAATCGAGATCGGCGCGGGCGGCGTCACACGGTACTGCTTCGCGAAGTTACCCAGGTTGACGGCGAGCGCGAGAAAACCTTTCGAATCGATGTAGAAGAGCGGCTTGCCCTTCGGCACGTCGGAAAACGTCTTGGTCAGAACGAAGCTGTGCCTCTTCTTCCCGAGAGTCACCGACAACGTGTCCTTCATCTTGATGCCGATACTTTCCAAATCCTTCATCCGGATGTTCGTGATGACGTTCCCGTACGGCCCGTCGAGGGCGATCACGTCGGCATCGATACCCGCCGCCGAGATTTTCGGAACTTTCACGTCGATTTTGACGAATTCGGCGAGCGGCGGACCGACGTCGGAAAGCGAGTCGCCCTTGGCGAGGTGGGCGGCAACCGGAGAAAAGATGTCGCGGCCGTGAAACGTCGACGAAACCTGATCGGTGAGCATCCACTTCACGTTTTGAATCTCGCGCATCTCCTCGAGTCCGTCCCGGGAAGCGACGAGAGTGATGAGACCGTTGTCGGGAAGCACGAAGTAGTGTCCCTTCTTCGACTTCACCGCGATGGCCTTGCGGGTGCTTCCCACTCCCGGGTCCACGACCGTAACGAAGACCGTTCCCTTCGGGTAAAACTCCGCGGCGCCGGCGAGAAAGCGGGCGGCGTCCTCGATGGCAAACGCCGGAATGTCGTGGCTCAGATCGACGATGGTCAAATCCGGGGCGACCCCGAGCATCACACCCTTACAAATCGCCACCGCGTCATCGATTAGACCGAAGTCGGTCATGAAGACCACGGGAGCGCTGCCCCGTGCCGCGAAAGACACGAGAAAGAAGAGGGAAATCACCAATTTCTTCATGGAGAAGTTTTACTGGAAACCCGGCTGGCAGACAACCGCGGGACGGGGTAAAAGCCTCCCATGCATTCTTTTCGCGAGTGGGTGACCTCCTCCGGCGCGCTTTTTTGGGCGGGGATTTTTCTCGCCGTTAACCTCGCCTTTCCCTTGGCCGGGGGCACGAACGCCGACTCGCGCCATGCGCTGCTCGTCGCCCTCGCCGAAGACGGGACTTATCGGCTCGACTCCTACCGGGATCGTACGAGCGACTGGGCCCGCACTCCCGACGGCCGCTACTATTCGAACAAAGCTCCCGGCCCGAGCCTCGTCGCCTTTCCGATCTTTTGGGTGATGGACAAAGTAATGACTCGGGGAGCCGCGGATCGGGCGGGCCGCGATGCCATCCGATTTCAATACAAGGGCCGCGTTCAAAAGTGGCTGTCCTTCTTCTTTCAGCTGTTACCCTTCTCGCTGCTTCTCATCGCCGCCGGGCATTTTCTTAAGCAACGCGGAGCGAGTCCGGCGGCCGCGAACGCCGCCCTCTTCGCCCTCGCCTTCGGCACGACGGCGAGCCTCTTCTTCAATACCTATTTCGGCCACGCAGTCGCGGCGGCGGCCCTTCTCGGTTTTTTCCTCGCCGCCCTTTCGGAAAAGCCGTGGCTCGCCGGATTCGCCCTCGGCCTCGCGGTGCTTTGCGACTATGGAATGCTCGCGGTGCTTCCGGCGGTTTTGCTAGCTCTATTTCCGGCGAGAAAGCAACTCGGCGGATACTTCCTGGGCGCTCTCGCTCCGGCCGTCGCCTGGGTCCTGTACCACCAAAAAGCATTCGGCTCTCCGTTCGCCCTCGCCTCCAAGTTTCAGAACCCCGAGTTCGTCGGAAAACACGCGCTTTGGGGGATTCTTTCGAAACCCGATCCGGAAATTTTCGTGAAGCTCATCGCCGGGCCCGAGCGCGGACTTCTCTGGACTCAGCCCTGGCTTCTCGTGCTCCTGCCCGTAGCGTTGCTTCTCGCTCTCAGGGAAGGAGGAGAAAAAAAGAAGACGGCGAAGTTCGCGCTGCTCGGTCTTTTCGGACTTCTGGTACTGAACGCTTCCTTCAACGGCTGGCACGGCGGCCTAGTCCCCGGCCCGCGGTATCTGACGCCGATACTCCCCATTTGGGCGCTGTTCTTAGGTCTGGTTTGGGATGAGCTCACCGACAAACGCCGCAAGCTCGTGACCCTTGGCCTCGCGGTTTCCGGTGCGGTGGCCGTTCTCGTATTCAGCTCCGGCCTGTCCACGCCCACCGTTGCCTTGTGGCCCCACCTCCTCCACCAAACGCTCAAGGGCACTCCGACGGCGAAAATCCGATTCGCCTTGCTCGCCACGCTTATCGCACTCACCGTCCTTTGGCGGAACCGGCGTAAGGGGATAGGATGGACTCCATGGCAAAAGCCTTCCTCCGAGTCGGTTTGACGGGCGGCATAGCCGCCGGAAAATCCACAGTCGCCTCCCTTCTGAAAAAAGAAGGCATCAAGGTCGTCAATCTCGATACCGTTGGACGCGCCGTCGTGGAGGAGCAGCCGAAGCTCGCGGTCCAAATCGCCGAAATCTGCGGCTCCCAGGTTTTGAAGAACGGTTCGCTGAACCGGCGGGCCCTCAGGGAACATCTTTTCAATCATCCGGCCGATCGCGATCGGGTGGAAAAACTCCTTCATCCGGTCATCTGGAAACAGTTCGAGCGGGAAGCCGCCGACACGGAACGCTCGGGCCAGAAGATCATCGTCTGTGAGGCCGCCCTCATCCTGGAGGCGGGGCTGGAAAAAAAGCTCGACGAGCTCATAGTAGTCTCCGCTCCCGCCGAGATCCGCATGAAGCGGCTGCAAAGCCGCGACGGGATCGATGCGGGACTTGCCTCGCAAATGCTGAGCTCTCAAGTGGACGATCAGAAGCGCCGCCAGGCCGCGACCTATATCGTCGATAACTTGGGAGACGCCGCTAACATCGCGGCGCAAGTGGAACCCATTTTGAAGGGCTGGAAAGCGAAAGGCTACGTCTAGGGTTTTTCCCGGGCGGCGGCCACGAGATTTTTCATCAGCATCGCGATCGTCATGAGACCGACACCGCCCGGAACAGGCGTGATGGCGCTCACTTTGCCTACGACCGCGTCGAAATCCACGTCTCCGCAAAGCTTGCCGTCGACGCGATTGATGCCCACGTCGAGCACCGTCGCTCCCGCCTTTATGTGGGAGGGGCCGAGAAACTTCGCCCGGCCCACGGCCGCAACGACGATATCGCCCCTCGAAACTTCCTCGGCGAGGTTCGGCGTTTTGGAGTGGCAGATGGTAACCGTCGCATCTCTTTGGAGCAAAAGAAGCGCCGCCGGTTTTCCGACGATTTCACTTCGGCCGACGACGACGGCGTGCTTTCCCGCGATGGGAATCTTGTAATGATCGAGAATCTGGATGATCCCCGCAGGCGTGCAAGGAACGAAACGGGGATTTCCCGTGACGAGCCTTCCGGCATTTTCCGCGTGAAGTCCGTCCACGTCCTTTTTCGGATCGATGAGGGCGAGGATCTTCGTCTTGTCGAGGTGCTTGGGCAAAGGAAGCTGAACGAGTATGCCGTGCACGGCCGCCGTCTTGTTCAGCTTCACGATCCAGCTCGAAAGATCCTGCTCGGTCACGTTTTCGGGCAGAACGACCGTTTCGCTGAGAAGCCCCAGCTCCTGGGACCGCTTCGCCTTCGAGCCGACGTAGGTGCGCGACGCGGGGTCTTCCCCCACGCGGATGAAAACGATTTTCGGAACCACGGGAAGGGAAGCGATCCGCCGCTTCAACTCTTCGTAGACCGCCGCGGCAACCACTTTTCCGTCGAGGATGAGCGCCATGAACGGCTACTTTTTCTTTCCCTCCTACGGGTGTCAAGGGGTATACCTCCGCCATGGATAAGGTCGCCGACTTCGCAGCCAAAGAATTCAATGATGCCGTCGAGAAGCTCAAAAAACTCGTCCGCATTCCCTCGGTCAGCTTCGATGGATTTCCTCCGGAAGAAGTGAACCGCAGCGCCGACGCCGTCGCCGGCCTGCTGAAGGAAGAGGGACTCGAGCACGTCGAAATCCTGCGGGTGGGAAAAGCTCATCCCTACGTATACGCCGACTGGCTCCATGCGCCCGGCAAGCCCACGCTTCTCCTTTACGCGCACCACGACGTGCAGCCCCCGGGTCGTCCCGAAGTTTGGAAGACTTCTCCGTTCGAGCCGACCCAGGTGGGAGAAAGGCTTTTCGGACGCGGGGCCGCCGACGACAAAGCGGGCATCATCGTCCACACGAGCGCTATCCGCGCCTACCTGAAGGTTTTGGGAAAGCTCCCCCTCAACGTGAAACTTCTGATTGAGGGCGAGGAAGAGATTGGCTCCGAGCACCTCGAGGCCTTTCTCGAAAAGTACAAAGACAAGATGAAGGCCGATTGCCTGGTCCTCACCGATACGTCGAATTACGACGTCGGGGTGCCCACGCTCACGACCTCGCTTCGCGGGCTCGTCTCCCTCGAGGTCACCGTGAAGGTGATGAATCAGCCCCTTCACTCCGGCATGTGGGGCGGCCCCGGACCCGATCCGGTTCTCGCCCTTTCCAAGATGCTCGCGTCCCTGACGGACAACGAAGGCCGCATCGCGATCCCCGGCATCTACGACAAGGTTTTGCCGATGACTCCCGTCGAGTCGAAGAGCCTCGCGAGCCTCAACTACACGAACGACGATTACCGCAAACAAACCGGTCTTTTTCCCGAGGCGCACATCGTGGGCGGCCCGGCGTCTCCTCAGGAGAAGATCACGCGCCTTCCCTCGATCTCCGTGAACGCGATTCAGGCGAGCTCGAAAAAGGACGTCGCCAACATCGTCACGAGCGAAGCGTGGTGCAAGGTCGGCATCCGCACGGTTCCGAGCATGGACGCCGACGACGTGGCCATGAAACTCCAGGCCCACCTCGCCAAGCACGCGCCGTGGGGAGTGAAAGTCATTTTCGACAAGATTCAGAAAGCGCCCTGGTGGACGACCGTCCCGGAAGGCCGGGCGTTCGAGGCGGCCTCGAAAGCCTTGGAAAAGGCGTTCGGCCGTCCGTGCGTCTTCATGGGTCTCGGCGGAAGCATTCCCTTCGTCGATCCTTTCGCCCGCGTTCTCGGCGGCGTTCCCGCTCTTCTCATGGGCGTGGAGGACCCCTATACCAACGCCCACTCCGAAAATGAGAGCGTGCACCTGGGGGACCTGAAGAAGGCCATCCTCGGAGCGGTCCACTTTTACTCTGCGTTTGCCGAATAACGGCACCCGGCTTTGGTTGCCGGCGTGGGGTGAAATAACCACATGAAATAACTTAAAAAGAGCAGCGTTCGAAGGGCGAAATCCAAACAAACTTAACGCACCGCAAGAAAGCTAAAGACACGATACGCCAATTTTGATACGCCTTGTCACTCGCGGGGGCGAATGAGACAACGGCTTTTCAATTCTGCGTTAACAATTTCTCTGGTTCTGCTAACGCCGAGCCTTCGGGCGGAGGATTTAGCAACCCCCCGCACGGGTCTAGGCCTCGACGTCATCTCCACCGTAGGCTCCCAACTCGACAAACAAAACGACAAGGCCTCCCTCACCCTCGAACCGACGGTGACCTACCAGTTCGACTCCATCCGGTACCTCGAGCTCTATTCGGCCTTCGATCGCCCCTTCAATCCGTACGACAAAGTCACCGTTCCGAAGACCATTTTGACCTTCGGCCACGAAGTTTCCTTCGCCCGAGGGACTAAATCGCTGGCGACGGTTGCCCTCACGGCGCTTTCCCTCGATCGCTGGAGCACCGACGGCCGCATGATGCGCGGGTCGGTCGCCCTCACGCACAAGATCGAGCCGTTCACGAATTTCACCATCTCCTTCAAGGCGGGTCCCTTCGCGCAGACGAACGAGTACCGGCAGACCACCGCCGGGCGCGATCTACCCAAGTACGGTTTCGCGGAGAAGCTCATCGTCGAGTACACCATCGGGCGCTTCGTGCTCGATTTCGTGCTGCTCGCGGACCAGAGGTACTCCGTCAATTGGAAGAACGGGTACTCCACCCTCGAGCAAGCGGCCTATCGCCTCGACGACCAGTGGACACTCGGCCTTTCCCACGAGCTGATCGGAAGCACCCTAGACGACTCAACGGGCCGCTTTCACGCTCTGCAAGTTTTCGACGAACGCAACAGCCGTGTCTCCGCTTTCGTGGAGTACACGCTATAAACAGGTTTTAACGGGGTCGGCTTTTTGGAGGCAGCAATGGCGAATGGAAATGGCGAAAACGGTCGGTCGCGGCTAACGGCAATCTCGGCGTGGAGCCTTCTCCTCGCCGCGGCGCTCGTCGCGGGATGTTCCAAAGAACGGCCCGTGAAGCCGATCATCGGCAACACGTCTAGAGTCGCGAAGTCGGCTCTCTCCGGCACGTACCTCTATTTGAAAACCATTTCCGACGTACAGTCGCCCGGCGACCAGTCCGAATGGATGGCTCCCGGCATGTACATGGAGTCCGACAAGCTCGTTCAGTTCAACGTCAAGGAGCACGCCCTCGAGGTCGTAGCGCTGGATCCCCAGTTCCAGACGGAACGGGCGGCCCGGACGAACGCGGTTCTCGCGAGCTTCAAAGCCCGCAACGTGGACGTGCTCAGAAAGCAGAACGTCGACGGCGAGGACACCCACGAGGAAGAGGAAACGGAAACCCGCAACACCTGGGAAAAGCGCGGCCAAGTGGTCATCGACATCACCGAGGATTCCGTCGACTCCTTCAAGGACTCGACCATCGTGGCGAACGCCGCGACCGGAATCGAAATCGACGAGGCCACGGGCGCCATCAACTTCCTGGTGACCCGCCGTCTGAAGGACGACGCCCTCGTCACCGTCCGCCATAGCTTCGTGAAGTTCACGAACAACGAATCGTACTCGCCGAAGCAGTACCCGCGGGATCTGCAGCGCCGCTTCGGATTCTTCAAGACGACCACGCTCGGCCTCGACAAATACGGCCGGATCACGACCACGGAGCGCCGGGAAATCGGTAACCGTTGGGACGCGAACAAACCGGTAGTCTATTACCTCTCGAAGAACTTCCCGGAAAATCTCAAGCCCCGGGCCTTCGAAATCTTCGCCGACTGGAACGCTTCCTTCAAAAAAGCCGTCGGCCACGACGTGGTTCAGCTGAAGGAAAACACCGGCCAGGAGCTGGGCGATCTTCGCTACAGCATGATCACCTACGATGCGAGCGAGACCTCGCTTCACGGCATCCTCGGTTACGGCCCGGCCTACACGAACCCGCGCACGGGTGAGATCATCAAGGCCGACGTCATCCTCTACGGCGGAAGCCTCAAGCGTTCGCTCTACACGGAACGCGTGTGGGAGAGCCTGCTCGCCAAGAAGGAAGAGACGAAGGCGGCCGCTCCGGTCACCGGAAACGGCCTGATGAATCTGCTGAATAAGCTGCTCCCCGGCGGAGCGGGCCCGACCCCGGCTCCCCCGGGAGTGAATCACGACGCCTTTCTCTCGGTTCTGATGGCGCCGTACCTGTCCGAGCGCGACGCTGAGCTCGCCCCCGGTGAGCTCGCCGAGATGTCCATCCCGGCCGTCGAGGACCGCATGGACAAGTCGCTGCTCTCTCTCGCGGCCGACTATCAGCCCGTGAAGGCCATCCGGGAAATCAAGGAAAGCTATCTGAAGGACCACATGAAGTGCATCACTCGCGTGAGCGAGGACTCGGTGCGCAAGCTCAACGAGCAGAAGTTCGCGGCCAATCGGCCTCTGAGCGACGACGAGCTCGAAGTGCAGATCTTCACTCCGCTGCTCACCCACGAGCTCGGCCACACCCTGGGACTTCGCCACAACTTCGAAGGCTCGGCGGACTCCAAGCACTTCTCGAAGGCGAACACCGGTGCGGCGACCAAGAGCTCGAGCGTGATGGATTACGGATTCCTGACCTCTCAGGAACCCTCCGGCGTCGGCTCTTACGACGACGCCGCCATTCAGGTTCTCTATTCGGAGGACGAAGCCCATACGTCGAAGCTCATTGGACAGAATTTCTTTTTCTGCACCGACGAGCACATTCTCGACGCGAGAAACGGCCTGTGCAATCAGTTCGACACCGGCATCAGCCTTACGGAAATGGTTCAGGGCCAGCTCGACCGCTACTTCACCTCGTTCCTCTTCAACAACGTGAAGGGCGACAAGGTCACTTTCGGGTCCAGCAAGGACTACATGAGCAAGATCCAGCGCTACCTCTTGCCCATCCGCATCGCCTTCGACAACGCACAGGCGATCCTGAACGCGGGCGCGGCACAGAATGTCGCGGGCTTCTGGTACGTGGCCGGACAGCGCGTGGAAGCCGACGCCGACAGCGATCCGAAGAAGGTCACCAAGATTAAGGTCGCCGACAGCTACGCCGTCGCGGTCTCCCCCGGCAAGTGGGAGCTGCAGCCCCACACCGTCGAGCGCTCCGTCGACCAGGCGAAAATCGCGGCCATCCTCAAGGACGCGCAAGCCGCGCAGAACCTCGTGTTCCAGGCGTTTCTCGGCATCCTTCTCGACAACGAGCGGCCGATTTACTCCTCGGGCGATCTCATCCACGACGAGCTTCAGATCCGCGGCACGCTGACGGACAAGCTCTTCTCGATGATGCTGCTCTACAGCCGCACGCCGGATCCGTCGGGCAACGGCGGGGTGATCACTCCGTTCCGGGATCTCAAGAACGGCGGCGCCGCCTCGTTCCTGGGCCACCTGCTCGCGAACACGACGCCGGTCACGGATCCGACGACGAAAACGCTTACGTCCCGTCTCACGCCTCACGACGTTAACCTGCGCAACATGGCGCTGAACCTGCTCTGGACGGAGCTTGCGACTCCCGGCTCGACGGCCGGAGCCCGCGAGATGCTCGCCTCGGAAAAGGTGGTCGTGAACAAGACGGCCATGGCGCGCAAGGCGACTCTGAAGCAAGCCCTCGCGGCCCTTCCCGGCTTGCGTGAGGTTCTAAAGAAGACACAGCAGGACGCCGCCGACCGGGTCGCGAAAGCCCAGCTCGTAGCCGCCGGCATTCAGGCCGTGCTGCCAACCAGCCCCTTCGTGACCCTCGGAGCGACGCTCGCTTCGATTCCCGACTTGATCGCCCAATCCGACGCCCAGACGCTTCTGAAGCAGCTCGACGAATCGGAGGAGAGCAGCAAGAAGGAAATCGCCGCGCTCGAAGCGTCCACGACGGACGAGCAGCGCACGATGGAAAGCATCGAGGAGTTCCGCTCGGCCATCCGGCTCCGGATGCAGAAGCTCATGCTGGGCGGCGCCGACGAGGCGACACAGAAGCAGCTTCAGGCCGAGATTCTCGCGCTCGAAGCCAAGCGTAATCAGATCAACGTCGCGTACACGAACACCCTCGGCGACAACTTCATCAAGGCGCCAATCCTGCTCGAGCTGCAAAGCCACGGCTCGGCCGTCGGCCGCCTCGTTCGGGACAACCTGAACCGGGCCGAGGACCAGCGCCAAGCCGCTCTGGAGCTCGCCACGAACATGACGAAGCTGGTACAGGCCGAGCTGGAGAAGCCGGAAGGCGAGCAGAATCAGGAGATGGTGATCGCGGCCGCGCAATCGATGCAGCAGCTCAATCAGCGCGCGGCGGCCATCGGCGAGTACATCGCGAGCGAGAAGATGTTCGTCGAGTCGATGTACCACCGGTACACCGGCGCGAATCCGTAACTCTTATTCAAACGATTGAAGAACCCGCGTCGGGAAACCGGCGCGGGTTTTTTCTTTTCAGGAGCGAAGGGTCAGGGGCCGCACGCGCCAGCCGCGCATGAGCACGATCATGGCGGCTCCGGCGACGAACCCCCCAATATGGGCGCCGAAGGCGACACCGCTGCCCGCCTCCCCGGAATGCGTGAGGCCCATGTACTGGGTGACGAACCACACTCCGAGAAAGAGAATGGCGGGAACTCGGATGATCTTGATGATGATTATGATGAAGAAAAGCGTGCGAATCCGGACGTGCGGAAAAAGTACTATGTAGCCCCCCAGCACGCCGGAGATGGCGCCCGACGCGCCGACGGTTGGAATCGCCGAATCGGGGTTCAGCCCGACGTGAACCAGGCCCGCGACGATTCCCGTGAAAAGGTAGAAGAAGAGAAAGCGGCGCTTGCCGAGCCGGTCCTCGATGTTGTCTCCGAAGATCCAAAGAAACCACATGTTGCCGAGCAGGTGTCCCCAGCTTCCGTGCAGGAACATGGAAGTGACGAGGGTCAGATAGGGCGGAATCGCTTCCGATTTGGGAAGATTGAGGCCCCTCGTTATTTCGATGGGCAGAATGGCGTACTCGAAAACGAAGTGCTCGAGCGCCGGTCCCAATTGGATTTCATTGAGGAAGACGAGAGTGTTGACGACGATTAGGGCGACGACCACGAAGGGAAACCGGTGGCTCGCGTTTTCGTCGCGAATTGGGAACAAGAAGGCTATCCTCGAAAGATTCGCGGACTGTCGATTCTAGTACATCCGCCGAAGTTTATAGACTGCCTCAATCAGCCCACCGCCGCCTTGGCCTGAAGGCTTGCGCCCCAGCCGAGGTGCCGGCGCAGCTCGGCGCCTAGGGAAGGAAACACGGGGAACTTGGGATTTTTCGACCGGCACTCCTCGATCGCTTTCGCAAGATCGGCGACGTCCATGCACAGAATGCCCATGCCCAGCTCGCCCCATTTTTTCGCGAGCTCCACCTGTCCGTCATTCGCTTCGCCGTAACGGATTTGCTTCGGAATGACGACCGCCTTCTTCTTCAGGCGATAAAGCATCGAGAGCATTCCGGTGCCGGCGTGAGAAACGACAAGCTCGGCGTCGCGCATCTCGGCTTCGAGCTGCTGTGGCTCGCCGGTACGAAAATGCGAGAAATGCGGAACGACGGTCCCGCTTCCGATTTGCCCGCGAAAATCGAACTTGCCGCGCAATCGATCGCACTCGGCGATCAGCGGATCGAAGTGCCCGGTGGAAACGACGATGAAAATCATAGGACCCATCCCGCGTACTTGGCCTTCGGGCCGTAACACGAAAGCAGATCTTCCCACTGTACGAAAAAGTCGTTGCAGATGGGGTAGAGAATCCTGCCCGTGAGGCTCGGCGAATAGACCTGATTCATGCACTCGACGTGCACGACCCGCGCGCCGAAGAGTTTCGCCCAGTAGCAGAAAAACACGACGTCCGTCGCGCCGAGCGACACGACCACCTTCGGCCGCAATCGCAAAGCGAGAAAGAGTGCGACTCCGATGTGCCAGACCACTTTGAGGGGATTGAGAAACCGGTGCTTGCCGAACCAGCTGAAGAGGTAGGGAATGACGAAAACTTTGGCTTCCCGCCGTAACGGCGTCACTTCGGGGCCGTTCGTCATGACGTACGCTTCCGGCTGCTCCCCCATTTGCACGAGCAGCATCCGCGCGTTGTTGAGATGCCCGCCTCTATCGGTAACGACCACGAAGCCCGTTTGCATCCCTGAATTTTACACTAGGATCCGGATTTTCCGGATTAACGCGTTACAGCGCTCTCTCGAAATTGATGTTCGGGTCCACGGTGAAGCCGTGGGTGGTGAAGAACGCCTGAGCCGCGAGGTTGTGACGCTCCACCTGAGCCCAGAGGGTCTTCGCCCCTTCCGCCCGGGCGATTTCGAGGATGAGATTCATGATGGCGTGGCCGATACCGCCCCGGCGCATCTTCTCTTCCACGTACAGCTCGTCGATATAGTAGGTGAGCCCGCCCTTTTCGACGCTGTGGTACTTCGTCAGAATGACGTATCCGACGCGCTCAGTGCCGCGCTTGATGAAGTAAGGGGTCGCGAGGTGCTCGTTCCGTAGAAGGCTCTTCACGCCCTCCTCGATGTAGACCATCGAATCGTAATCTTCGTCATGGGCGTAGAGAGCCGCGACGTATTCCTTCAGGGCGTCAATCTCTTTCGCGTTCACACGGTGCAACTTCAAATCGTCACTCACGACTCACTCCTCTAGAACAGATGGCGCAGACACTCTTCCATCGAGCTTACCTTCAAAACTTTGAGCCCCTTGCGCAATTCGGGCTCGAGCTCTTTCAAATCCCGGGCATTTTCCGACGGAACGATGACCGTCCGGAAACCCATCCGCTTCGCGGCGAGCAGTTTCTCCTTGATGCCCCCGACGGGGAGTACGCGGCCCGAAAGGGTAAGCTCGCCGGTCATCGCAAGCCCCGCCTTTAGCGGCTTGTGCGAGAGCAAGGAATAGAGACTCGCGGCCATCGTGATGCCGGCCGAAGGCCCGTCCTTCGGAGTCGCTCCCGCGGGAACGTGCAGATGGAGAATGTTCTTGTCGAAAAATCTTTTGCCGAGGTTCAGCCGATCGGTGTGATTGCGCACGAACGTGTAGGCGATGTTGGCCGACTCCTGCATCACTTCACCGAGCTGGCCGGTGAGCGTAAAGCCGCCCTTGCCGCCTTCGACCGAAACGCTTTCCACGCTGAGCACTTCGCCGCCGGAGCTGGTCCAGGCAAGCCCGGTCGCCACACCTGGCACGCTCGCAAGCGCCTTCTCCGGAGAGAACGTGGGCAAGCCCAGGTATTTTCCGACGATCTCGGGCCTGTCGATGACGACCTTCTTCACCCGGCCGCGCACTACCTTATAAGCAACCTTGCGGCAGATGCGCGCGATGCACTTTTCCAGATTGCGGACGCCGGCTTCGCGGGCGTAATTCGTGATGAGGTGCTTAAGCGCCTTGTCGGTGAACCGCAAAGTTCCCCGCGGCAACGCGTGCTTTTCGAGCTGCTTCGGAACGAGGTGTTTTTTGGCGATCTGAAGCTTTTCCGACTCCGTGTAGCCGTGGAGCTGGATGATCTCCATGCGATCCAGCAGCGGCGCCGGAATGGTATCCAAAGTGTTTGCCGTCGTAAGAAACAGAACCTCGGAACAGTTGTACGGCAAATCCACGTAATGATCGTGGAACTCGGTGTTTTGCTCCGGATCGAGAAGCTCGAGCAGAGCCGAAGCGGGATCTCCGCCCGAAGCCCAGCCCGTGCCGATCTTGTCCACTTCGTCGATGAGAAAGACCGGGTTCTGAGCGCCGACCCGTTTCAAACCTTGAATCAATTTGCCGGGCATCGCTCCGACGTAGGTACGCCGGTGCCCCTTGATTTCCGCCTCGTCGCGCATGCCGCCGACCGAGAAGCGGAAGAACTTGCGATCCAGCGCGCGGGCGATGGATTTACCGAGCGACGTCTTTCCGGTGCCGGGCGCGCCGACGAAACAAAGGATGGAGCCTTCGGAGCTCTTCTTTAGCTTTCGCACGGCGAGAAACTCGAGAATGCGCTGTTTAACTTCCTTCAGCCCGTGGTGATCCTCGTCGAGAATCTTCGCGGCCCGATCCAAGTCCATTCGCTCCGGGGTACGGATTCCCCAGGGGAGCGAAGTGGTCCAATCCAGATAGTTGAGACAAACCGCGAACTCACTGGAGTGCTCGTGCAGCACGCCCAGACGCTGCATCTCTTCCTCGAGCCGCACCTTCACTTCGTCGGGAAGCTTTCTCGTCTTGAGCCGCTCCTGAAACTTGTCCATGAGCCGCGAGCGCGTGTCCTGATACCCGCCGAGCTCCTTCTGGATCACCTTGAGCTGTTCGCTGAGATAGAACTCCCGCTGAGCGGATGAAATCTTGGTGTTGATGTCTTCCTGAATCTTTTTCTGAACGCTCTGGACGTCCTGTTCCTTTTTCAGAAGGAGCAGAAGGTGGTGGAGACGGCCCTTCACGTTGGAGAGGGAAAGCATCGTCTGGTAGTCCTCGGCGTCGCGCACGAGGACGCTGGCCATCACGTCGGCGAGTTTCCCCGGGCCGTCGATGTTGACGAGCGCCACTTTAACTTCCTCGCTGATGAGCGGGTTGTCCTTGGCGATGTTCTTGAACTGCGAAAGCGAGCTTCGGAGCAAAGCTTCGAGCTCGGTATCCCGGCGCACTTCCTCGAACAGGTATTTTACGGAGGCCTCGAAGTAAGGATCCCGCTTTTCGAGGGTGCCGATCTCGAACCGGTGCACTCCGGCGAGAAGCACGCTCACCTGATTGTCGGGGAGATTAATTTTTTTCAGAATCTTGGCGGCGACGCCGTAGCGGGAGAACTCGTGGGTCGACCCCTTCGGCTTGCCTAGAGGGTTTTGAAACACGACTCCGACGTAACCGCCGTTCTCGAGAACGTGCTCGGCGGTCTTGGCGAGTTTTCCTTCGGGCAAAATGAGGGGAACGACCATCCCCGGAAAAAGGGTGGTATGGGCGACTGGAATCAAAAAGAGATGACTGGGAGGGGCATCTGAGCCCATCACCACGTCAGCGCTCGAGGTGGATTCCCCGGCTTGGGTACCCACTTCCGGCTTTTTGGCGGCAGACTCCTCGAACATAGCCCCATACTAGGGGCGATTCCCCCGGAGTCAACCGACGGACTCCGGCGGGGACGGCGGCCGAGGCTTAGCGCGTCTTGCTGGAGTTCTTCGAACCCTGGCTGACCAAGCAGGCGTTCACGATTTCATTGAGGCGCGTGACCGCATCTTTCTTGGGGGCCTGGGGCTGCTGAACCACGGAGGTCTGAGACTTCGTCGCCGGACCGTGAGAACCGGTCTGGGGAGAAGTTTCGGCAAAACCGACCGAGCCAACCACCATCGCTACGAAAATCAACGTCTTCATCGACAACTCCTCATCTACAACAACCGCTGGGGCAGTCCATGGGGACAACCCGACACAAAGCGCACCGCGCTTCCCGGAGGAGTTTTGCAAGGGGCGTTCCACCGCGTCCACTCGCGGTTCCCCGCACGGGAAGCGTCACTGTCCTCTGCCTGTGATCGATCCAACCCTAGTCACTTTAGCTAAGTAGCTATTATCTAATGTACTTTCTGTGTCTTCCGGCGGAACACCCCGGTGACAACGAGCGCCGCCTAATCTTGACACCCTCGAATGAGGACCGATATGGTACCCAGACTTTTTTCACATCTAATAAGGAGAACACTCCATGGAACCCCTAGTTCAAAAGCCCGCTCCGAACTTCAAAGCCAAGGCCCTCGTCGGCCACGATTTCAAGGACATCTCGCTCGCCGATTACCGCGGCAAGTGGGTGTGCTTGTACTTCTATCCGCTCGATTTCACGTTCGTTTGCCCGACGGAAATCACCGCCTTCAACGACGCCTACAAGTCGTTCAAGGAAGCCGGATGCGAAGTCCTGGGTTGCTCGGTGGACAGCCACTACTCCCACCTCGCCTGGTCGCAGAAGACCCGCAAGGAAGGCGGCATCGGCAAGCTGGATTATCCGCTTCTCGCCGACGTGAAAAAGACGATCGCCCGCGACTACGGCGTGTTAATCGAAAACGCCGGAATCGCGCTTCGCGGCCTTTTCCTCATTGATCCGGATGGCAACGTGGCCTATCAGGTGGTGCATGACCTCGGTATCGGACGCAATCCGCAAGAGGTTCTCCGGGTTCTTCAAGCTCTTCAGGAAGTCAAAAAGACGGGCGAAGTTTGCCCGGCGAACTGGACTCCCGGAAAGGCGACTATGAAGCCGGATCCGACGCGCTCGAAGGAGTACTTCGAGAAGCAGTAAGTGTTAGGCGAAGGGAATTTTTTCCTTCGAAAAATTCAGAGGGATGGGGAATATGAAAACTAATCTTTTCAGCTGGCTCGCTTTCGCAAGTTTGTGGGCCGTTCCCCTTCCCTCCTTCGCCACTCAGTACGAGTTCGAAACCTGCAAGACCTCCGACTTCTCCCTTAAGTACAACAACCTCGTGAGCAACGAGCGGGCCATCGGCGAGGCCTTCAACAAGATGGTCTCCGCTTCCGGCTCCACGAACATGACCGACTGCTACTTCATGGTGCCCGTGGAAAACGGCCAGCCCGTGAAGAGCGCCGTCCGGCGCCTGGTTATGTACAAGAAATGGGATCGCATCGAGATCGTCGCCGGCCTCGAAAAACGCGTGGCTCAGCAGCACGGAATGATCGTCGAGTACGTGATCAAGGAACGCGTGAATTTCGACGGACAAGTGATGCAGGCCCGGGAAACCGTTGGCCTACAAGTCTGCCGCACCCCGGAAATCTGCCAGAGACTGGGCGTTCAGCTCTGATTTCAGGCTCTCACCGGCCCGGCTGAAAATGCCGATAACGCCTTGTGGGAGTGTCTAATTTCCTATTGCCGCGCCGGAACTCCCGGCAGCATTGGTACGAACGGCCAGCGATCTCGCTGCGACGCGCCATTTTGCTCGGGCTTTGCGCAACGGGGCTGTCGCTACTGCTCGTTTTCCCGCCCTTGGGCGGTGAAGTGACCAATCGGATTTCCCGCCCTCTGGCCTTTCATCTAAGAAGCCTCGCGGGCCGGGACCCCGCTCTCGACGAACGGGTCGTTCCCTTCGTCTTTGACGATACCGCCCTCGCCCGGTTCCAAGCCGAGGACTTGACGCTCTCGCAATGGGCGCGCCTGCTCAGAGCAATCGCGGATCAAAAGCCGCGGGCGATTCTGATCGGAAAAGTCTTCGGAACTCCGCTGGGCCTCGAAAAATCGGCGGAGGCGCTGGAAGCCATCAAAAACTTGGGTGTTCCCATCGTGGTAGGCGGCATGGTGTCGCTGAAGCCGATCAAATACCGGCCGGTACTGTCTTGGGCTAGCCCGACATTGCGCCTTGCCGACTCGCTTCGAGGAACGGACGAGACCGATCCGTTTCCGCGGCTTCCCGCTCCGGTTTGGGTTCCGCTTTTCGCCTACGGTCCCCATCCCGCTCTATGGGAAGCATTCCCTCGGGTGGGCCACCTGATGTACGACGAGTCGCGCTTCACCTTCGCCCTCGCCCACCGGCAGACGTACTCCCAAGGAATGTTGGTCGCTCCGCTTCTTCTGCCGGGAGAAAAGCAAAGTGGAACCGGCGGCCTCACCTTCGACGGCAAGCCCATCCTCGCGGACGGCAGAGGGGCGGTGCTGCCTAATCTCGCGCACCCCTCCTTATACAGAACACGGGCGAGAAAAATTTCGAACGCCCTCGACCAGATCGAACAGTCGGGAAAAATCGCCGACCTTCCGCCCGGAGCGGTGGTCGCGATACTGCCCGCGAACTTCTCCGGAAACGCCCACATGCTGCCGAGCCCCTTCGGCCAGATTCCCGCCGGATTTCTCCTTACCGCCGTGACCAACAGCCTTCTCACCGGCCGCTGGGTTCGCACGATGGGATGGCCGTGGATGATCGTGTGTCTGGCGTCGTTAATCGGCGGGTACCTGGGATTTGCCTGGTCGGGAAGAAAGTTTGCGCTGAGCGCTCTCGCCGGAACGTTGTTCCTGACGGGAGCCGGAATCGCGAGCTTTCTTTGGCTCGATGTCGAGTGGGCCTGGTTTCCAACCAGCGTGGGATTTGCCCTGACCGCTTGGGCGGTCTATTTCGAAAAGGCGCGCCGGACGGAGATGACTAGTGTCCGTTTACAGCAGAGTCTCGAGGGCGTGCTATCGCCGGAAAAGCTGTCTCGCATGCTGAAATCCCCGCGAGGACTCGATCTCACGCCGGCTCCCTGCGAGCTGACGGTGGTGTTCATCGACATGGTCGGCTTCTCCCGCCTCGCAGAAAAGCTGACGGCCGAAGCCGTCTTCAAGCAGCTGCAGGAAAGACTAGGAGCTCTCACCTCGCTCGTGCACAAACACGGCGGAACGGTCGACAAGTCCCTAGGCGACGGCATGCTCTGCGTGTTCGGCCATACCTATTTCGGAGCCCAGGAAGCGGGCGAGCACGCCAAAGAGGCTTGGCACTGCTCTATGGAAATGCAGCGCTGGAGCCTCGATCGGGATTTGGCCGCCCTGGGCAGCGGCGAAGCTCTGTTACCGCTGCGGCTCGGCATTCACACGACGAGGGCCTTCGTCGGCGATCTCGGCGGCAGGGAGCGCGTGGATATCACCGTGGTCGGAGAAGGCGTGAACTTCGCGAAGCGGTTGGAAGCCGCCTGCGAGCCTTACCGCGTGCTACTCAGCGAAGCCACGAAGGAACGGCTTGCCGGTGAAGCACTCGTCCCGCGCTGGATCCAGATCAAGCATCACGAGGAGTGGATCGCGGCCTACGAGGGCCACCCGAACCGGGATCGCGAAGACAAGGAAGAGGAGCTCGCCAAGGCCTTGCGCAAACAAGAAGGGGTCGATCGGCTGGAGCCGCGCTGGGAAGTCCCTCTCGACCCGCCGATTTCTCTCGAGGGGTTCGGAATCAAAGGAACCCTCGTCGACTTTACGCCGAACGGTCTCGGCGTGATTCTCGATCGTTTCCTGGGACCCGGGGTTAGTTTTTCCATTCAGCTCGGCGCGGAGGGAACCGAGCTTCGCTCCGTTCTCGAGCACGCGGGCCTCTCCGCGCTGCCCGTCGAGGTGCAATGGGCACGCCCGGTAAAGAAAGGTTTCCGAACCGGCCTTGCCCTACGCGGCCTCCCGATCGATCTTCGCTCCCGCCTCACCAGAGCGCTGGAAAGAGTGACGGTTACGACGAAGGCCGCCTGAAATCCAGCAGCCGATTGTGCGCGGGCCCCCACAATTTCGCGACAATTCCTACGACATTGCGACACGTTTGAGCCTCATACTGTGGAGATATGTCCCCACGCGGTACGTACGCAGCCCTCAGCGTGGTCGCCTTCTTTGCAACTTTGGGATTGTCCGGTTGTCTTCCGAAAACAAACGCGGAAGAGGACCCGGGCAGTACTACGCGCGAAGTGGGGGGCGACGGCGAAGGCAGCGACGATCCGATCCTCATCGCCGGACCGAACCGCTACCTCATCCGGCCCGGCAACGCTTCGATCACCTGCCGGCCGGCGCAGGAATCCGAGACCCAGTTCATCATTGAGTGCATAGCCCAAGTCGTGGACGAGAACGGCAAGCCGAGACTCGCCGAGGGCGCCGCGCCCGGCGTGAAAGTGGATTGGGCCGACCCGGTTCCGGATAATCCCAACGCGAAGGTGCAAGGCTGCCGCCTCGACTACAATGACATGCGCCAGACGTGCCGCGCGACTCTCGACGACCTAAAGCCCGTCAACCTCGATGCCAAGCTGACTCTCACCAAAGGAGCGGAGACGAGCACCTCGGTCGATCGGGTGGTGCTGCCCTACTCCATCCAGACGTTCGGCTCCGTCTCCCAGATCGGTATGAGCTTTCATACGGAAGCAGAACTGCCTAACTCTCCCAAATCTTCCCGCGGCGAGATCGGCTACATCCCCGCCTTCCTACCGGCAAAGAGCCACTTCTTCCAGGCCCCCCATTCGGTTTGCCACTTGGGAGGCAAGACCTATTTCGATTCAGCGGGCTACATTTATGAGTACTCCGATACCGAGGACGGCGGCGTCGTCCGCCTTTTCGCCGGCAGCGGCAACGCCCAGAACGTACAGAACCTGCTGAACTCGCGGACGGTGAGATTGACCGGTTACGAAGGAATCCTGAACTTCCCAATCGCCTGCGGCAAAGACTCGGTTCTCATCAGCGACCCGGGCGAGAGCCGTATTCTACGCGCGCCCCTCGCCGGACCGGTCACCCAGCCCTTGGTCCGGGCGATGGGCGGATTCATTCCGGACGTGCTGACGGAAACGCCCGACGGCATCTTATTCACGGACTACAGCGGCAAGCGCCTCTTCCGCTTGTCTGGAAACAGCGTGACCTGGATCGGCGGAGCCCTCGGCGGAACCAACGGAACCGGTGGGCCGAACCTCGCTTCCTACGTTTTCGGCAAAATTTCCTCGATTCTTTTCCACGAGGGAACACTATTCGTAACCGATTCCGTGCTGAACCGGGTGATGAGAATCAACCTGACGGCGCCCGCGAGGATTGCGGAGTACACGGATTTCAATTCGGGCTGGCCGTGGTACCGGCCCGCCGGAACGAGCCTCGCCCCTTCCAAGGACAAGCTATTTGTCGTCGATAAAAACCGCGTCACTGAAGTGCCGCTTACCCCGGCTTTCGGCACGCCCAGAGTGATTTTCGGGGAAGTAACCCAGAAGGGGGAGTGGGATCCCACGAAAACTCCCACGGGCCTGAACACTCCAGGGTCCATTACGTCGGACGCGGCCGGTAATCTCTACATCGCCGACACCGGCAACAACCGGCTGGTGCGGCTACTCGCGCCGGCGGCCTCCGGCGCAAGCTGGTCGCCGCAGTGGCTCGTCGGCACCGATATCTTCCCAAGCGGCGCGGCCTGGGACCGGGTGGAGGCGAGCCAGGCGAAGTTCAACAACATCCGGGGCGTCGCCGTCGATCCGGTGACCGAGGAAATCTTCGTGACTCAGACGTTCCACCACGTACGGGCGATCGGAAAGGACAAGATAGTACGCCGATTCGCCGGCTCGCTCGCCCCCTCGGTATTCAACGACGGAGGCGCCGCCCTCGAGATGGGACTGTGGGGACCGGAAGAGCTGGCCATTGCTCCGGACCGTACCCTCTATGTCGCCAACCGCAAGCTTTCGGGGGACACGAAGGCCAACGTGATTCGGGCGATTCAAGAAGGAGCCCTGCTTAATTTCGCCGGCTGCTTCTCTTCGAGCTGCTCCACGTACGAAGGCACGGCGGCCAAGGCGTTCGCCTTCCAGGAGATCAAGGCCATGGCCGTCGGACCGGACGGAACGCTTTACTTAGTGGACGGAAACAGAGTCCGAAAGATCGTGCGCGAAGGATCCACAAACGTAGTGCGCACGCTTGCCGGCGGAGCAACCCTCATGCCCGGCTCGACGGCTACCGTCGCCCAAGCCTATGCGCTGGGGACCGTAGGTGGAATAACCGTCAACTCCGACGGAGTCGTGTTCTTCGCTGAGTTGCCTCCAGCCAGCGGGCGGACGGCTCTTCCTGGCAACACGGGCCTGATTCCGAACGTTCCGGCGATATGGGCCCTGCTTCCGAACGGAGATCTCAAGGTAATGATGGTCGCCCCGATGCAGCTGCCCACGCGTCTGGCGTACTTGCCCGACGGCAACCTGCTCGGCATTCAGGGCTGGGGAGATCCCATGCTTTTCCTCTCGGTCAGCGGCCACTACGTGAAGGGGCCGCCGTTTTTCAGCACGCGCGCGGGCGCCAACTGCGGAAGCGGGATTCTCGAGCGTACGGTGGAGGGGTCGCGGCTCGAAAGCGAGCTACGAGGCGACTTGGGGAAACTCTGTCACGGGAAAGTGACGGGTCTCGCCGTGGCGAACCGTTGTGCCCGGGACGGCACATACCAAATCGCCTTAGCGGAAAGCTTCGACACGATCTACCAGGGCGCGCAGCCCTGGCAGGAATACTCGGGCATCGTCGTGCGAGTATCGGCGCCTTGCCCGCGGCCTTAGCGCTTCTTCCAGCCCGGTCCGCCGCCCTTTTCGAGGTTGCGGACGTACTCCATGAAGTTTTCCCGGCTGGACATAGTGTTCTGATAGTTGTTCTGAGACATGCGGCCGCCGCGTCCGCCGCGGTTACCATGCTGCTTGCCTCCGCCTTGCTCACGGTTGCCCCGGTTTTCGTTGTCCCGATTGTGATGCTGCTGACGTCCGCCGCCGCCCTGCTGCTGTTGGCGAGGAGCCCCCAGCTGCTCGTATCGGCGTTCGATGGCGCCGTTCAGAAGCTCGTTCACGAGTTCCGACAGCTCCGTGCGTTCCTGGCGCGACAGCACGTCGAGTTTGCGGAACACCGCCTGGCTCAAGCGAAGCTGCAGCGTATCCGGGTAGCGCTTGGCGCCGATCGGTTCCGGAGCCGGCTGATTGCTCTCTTTCAGAGCAAGCAGCTGATCGTCGATCTTCACTTCGAGCTCGCGTACCGCGGCTTCGCGGTTCGGTCCCGTGATCTTGAGCTCCGGAAATTCCAGAACGCAGACCGTGAACTGGCGAGACTGGCGATCGAACATCACCTGAATGCTGTACTCGCTGCCCTCGGGCGGCTTCGGAAGATTGGCGGCCGGCGGGCGATTCGGATTCGTGCCCTGGTTGCCGCGGTTCTCAAAAGCTTCTTCGTCCTGTGGGCCTTTTTGCGACGGAGGCGGCAGCTGAATCTGGCCGCGCGATTCCTGGCGCGGGCGATCGTCCCGAGGGCGATCGTCGCGGGGACGGTCGTCACGGGGCGGGCGAGCATCCCTGGGCGGGCCGCCGCGGTTGTCCCGATTGTCACGGTTGTCGCGATTATCACGGCCACCGCCACGGTGTCCGCCGCCGCCACCGCGGTTGTCTCGGCCGCCGCCGCGATGTCCGCCACCGCCGCCACCGCGGCCGTCTCGGTCACCACGTCCGCCGCTGAAACCACGCTGTTCGCGCTCACCGCGCAA
Source organism: uncultured Pseudobdellovibrionaceae bacterium (assembly GCA_964653655.1). Taxonomy (GTDB): domain Bacteria; phylum Bdellovibrionota; class FAC87; order UBA2466; family UBA2466; genus CAZZHG01. The sequence goes on along the minus strand of CAZZHG010000022.1, from coordinate 34,390 downwards.
AGTCCGCTCGGAGTCGCGGGCTTCGCGCTCCTCGCGCTCGTGGCGTTCCTGCTCGGGAGTAAGCTTTTCGGGAGCGCCGGGGCCGCCGCGGGCTAGCGAGGGCGGTTGGCGATCCTCGTCTTCGAATTCCGGAGCCGCGTCTCTCGGAGCGGCATCGGCCGGAGCAAAATCATCGTCGTCGGCATCCCGTCGGGCGGGAGCAGCCGCGCGCGGTTCGCGCTTCGGCACACGGGCGGAGGTGGGCTTCTTGCGGGGCGTCGGCTTGGAGGAGCCGGGGCGGCGTTTGCCGACTTGGTCATCGCTCATTGTGAAAACTCCTAATCGTCGAAAACTTCCGACGGGTCTGTAATAGAAAGGTTGGGAACGAACTACCTTAGTAATCCAAAACTTAGCTTTAGAAAAGCCAGAACTGGGCGGGGCGGCGAGGTACTTGGACCTAAATAGTCCGCTTTCCATTGACTTTCGCCGCTGGCACTCACATAATCTGGGCGAATAGGACCGATTCGGTTCTATTAAACCGGTGGCCCCAAATGCTTAAAATCAATAAGAAATTGCAGTACGGCCTGGAGGCCCTGCTCTTTCTTTCGGCCTCCGGAAGCAAAGCCGTCTCGACCAGGGAAATGGCGGAGAAGTGCCAGGTCCCCGAGGCGATGCTCAGTAAGATTTTGCAGTCCCTGAAGGCCCGCGGCTTGGTTCAGGCCGTTCACGGCAACCGCGGCGGGTACCGCCTGCTGAAGCCCCTTGGAGAGATTCCGCTCTCGGAGCTCGTCACGGCGGTGGAGGAAGGACGCCCGCGCCGAAGCAGCGGAGAGAGCGCGCCTCTGAAGCGGCTCGGAGAAAAGCTTGGAAGATTTTTGGAGACGACTTCTCTCGATTCCTTGAGAGAGACGTCGGTTTAAAACATGATCAATCTCACTCAAGTCGCCGCCGATCAGATTAAAAAAATCCGCGGGGAGAGCTATACGCCCGAGAGTCTTCTGCGCGTTTCCGTAGTCGGCGGCGGCTGCAGCGGGCTTTCGTACAAGCTCGACTTCGTGAACACCACCAATCCCGAGGACAAGACGTTCGAACAAGACGGCGTGAAACTCGTCGTCGATCCGAAAAGCTTTCTCTTCGTCAAAGGCCTCACTCTCGACTATTCGGGCGGATTGAACGGCACGGGTTTCACCTTCAACAACCCGAACGCCACCAAGAGCTGCGGCTGCGGCACATCCTTCTCCGTCTAGAAAATCAGATCGAGATCGAGCCCGAGAGCAAGGTACCACTCTTTGGAGAGCACTTGCCCACGTCGTAAGACCGCACTTACGCTTTCACGAGGTAATAAAAGACTTCCTTGCTCTCGTGCCCGATCCCGATCTTTCTCGTGATTCAGTTCGTTAACGTTCAGTAAACTTGGAGGTAATTTCCTTAACGGGGCAACCTCCTCCGTGATATTTATTGCGTGTTCGTATCACGCTCAATTTTCTTTCTTACAAGTTGGTAGTTACGCGGAAGCGAAACCTGAAGGGGTAGTCCTAAGTAGTTCGCGGCGTTCATCCGTGAAGTAGTGCTGGGAGTGCCTTGCTTTAAACGTTCCTTCACGGGGGGTTTATGCCGAGGTTTGTCCTTTCGTTCGGTCTGCTTTGCGTTCTCCTTTCCACAAGCGCCGAAGCGAGGCGCGTTTCCTTCGATCCGGACGCCGAAGCGGTGGCTTCCGTCGAAACCCGGGTACTCGAAACGAAAACAGGCTTTCCTCCGGTGGAGATCGATCTCCACGTTTCCGCCGTCGATATCGACGAGGACGGAAACGGCTTCCATAGAGTCGGCGTGAGCGGGCTCTACGAGAACGCGAGGGAAGGAGATCCGGCGCTTTCGACCTCCGGAGTGCTTCTCGCCGTTCCGGACGGCCTCACGCCGCGGGTGAAAATCGTTTCACAAACGGAGCGCAACGTCGGCGACGTTCACGTCCTTCCTTATCAGCACCGCTCCCGTTGCCAGTCGCGAAGGGCAAAGCAATTTGCGTTCAACTACGACCTCTACGGATCCTCCGGAACGTTTCCGGAAAACAAAATCTCAGTCGAGGAAGCGGGCCGCCTTCAAGGGCTCCGGCTCGTGCGCGTCGGAATCACTCCGATGCAGTTCCAGCCGAGCCTTCACAACCTTAGAGTCACGACGGACATGAAGGTGCGCGTGGAGTTCGAGGGAACGAGCGACGCCGTCACGGAACTTCCCGGCTCCCTCTACGATCTCGCGGCGGGCGCGGCCGCGAACCGAGAAGCCTTCAAGGGACGCATCGTTCGCACCGTTCAGTCCGAACTGATGGTGATTGTCGCGGCCGACAGCTTGAAAGCGGGTCTCGGATCCCTCGTCAAATGGCTCGCCTATAAAGGTATTCAGACGAAAGTTCTCTCGGCGTCGGAAGCGGGCGGCACGAAGCAGGCGATCAAGGCGACGCTGCAGGATCTCTACAACAAGGCGAATCCCCGCCCGAGCTACCTTCTGATGGTGGGCAACGACAAAACGGCGCCCGCGTGGATGGAGAAAGTCGCCTTCGAGGATCAGACCGCGGTGACGGATTATCCTTATTCGCTTCTTTCGGGGACCGACATCATCCCCGACATCCTGTACGGCCGGCTCGTCGCCGACAACGCGGCGGAGCTGAAGGTTCAAGTCGACCGCTGGATCCAGTACGAGGCGTTTCCGGAAAGAAACGCGGCCTGGTACGGAGGCGCGACGACGATTGCGAGCTCCGAAGGATCGAATCCCGGCGACAAGGACTACGCCGTGGAAGTGGCAAAGGCGCTCAAAAGCTTCACGTACCGACAGGTCGACGGGCTCTTCGAAGCCGACAAGTCGGCGACGTTCGCCAACGTGAACGCCGCCCTCAGCCAAGGCCGCTCGTGGGTCAGCTACTTCGGGCACGGCGACGGAACCTCGTGGCAGTCCACCAACGACAACGTGACGGTGAACGAGGTCAGAAGGCTGGCCAACGCCTCCCGCCTTCCGGTGATCTTCGACGTTGCGTGCCTGAACGCGGACTACGTCCAGAACCAGCCCTGCTTCGGCAAGGCTTGGGTGACGGCGGGAACGCCTGGACGCTATACGGGAGCCGCCGCTTACTATGGAGGATCGGTCTCCATCTCGTGGCATCCGCCGGCGATCATGTCGGTGGGTATCGCGAAAAGCCATTTCGGAAAGTCCCTTCCCTCCGTGGGAGCTTCGGTGCTCGGCGGGCAGCTCTATCTGATCCAGCAGACGGGCAACAACCAGGACGCGAAGGACAATCTCACTTGGTACAACCTGTTCGGCAATCCGGCGATGCATCTGCGCACGTCGGTTCCCCGCGCTTATAAGGTGCAGACACAGAGTCATTCGAACGGCGCGAAGGCTCAGGTCCTCGTTCAGGCTACCGACGCTTCGGGACGAGGAGTGGCGGGACTGCGGGCGGCCGCGCTCGCCGCCGACGGCGCAACTCTGCTGGACGCTTTGGACACCGACAACTACGGGCGCGCGACGCTCACGGTGGATCGTTCGCAGCTCAAAGGGCTGTCGGTCAGCACCACGGGTTACAACGCGGAGGCCTATAAGGTCGACGTGACCCAGTGATTCAAATTCGGAGATTGCCCCCGCCTTCCGTCGTCTGTCGACGAGAGAGCGGGGGCTTTTCTTTTTGGAGTCCCGCGGAGTTGAGTTACCCAAAGGCTGAGACTCTACACTTGTTAAGAGATGTTCAAGGGTTGCACGGGTCAGTCTGTATCCAACCCATATGCTCTATGTTAAGGTTCATGCAGTTTCGTAGAAGCTCGTTTCACTCAGCGCCTTTTCCATAAAATCTAACCGCGATCGACCTAGGGGGTCAGATATGTCTTGGTATTCCAGGGTGTATGCTCCTTTGCTTGCGATTCTCTGCGCCAACGCCGCTTTTGCCGAGCGGGTTACCTTTGGGGGAGCCGATACGTCGGCCCGTCTCGAAACCCGTTCCGTAAACTCCCGGGAGGCTCTCGCCCCCGTGGAAATCAACCTCTCCATCGCCGGTATCGACGTCGAGAAAACCGAAGACGGTTTTGATCGGGTGTCGGTACAGGGGATGGTTCCGATGGACATCGCCGGCAAGCCCGAGCTGATGACGACGGGAACGGTGGTCACCGTGCCGGAGGGCTTCGAGCCCAGCCTCGAAGTGGTCCGTCAGGACACCCGCAAGCTCGAGAATGTGGTCGTGGTGCCGGCGCAAAAGCGCTTTCGCTGCGGCCCGTCCCGCGCCGGCTTCGAGTTCGACTCCGAGCTCTACGCTTCGCGGGCGGCGTTCCCCGAATCGGTCGTGGAGCTGAAGGAAGTGGGCAAGCTGCAGTCGGTGCGGCTCTTCCGCGTCGGCATCAATCCCTTCCAGGTCCGCCTCGGCGACAAGAGCCTCGAAGTCACCAACGAGCTGACGGTTCGCGTGCACTTCAAGCAGGTTTCGCGGGTTCGCGGCACCGAGCTTCCCAAGGCGATGTACGAGATCGTCCGTAACGGCACGGCTAACGGCCGCACCCTCGGCGATATCGTCCGTCCGATGGCGGCGGCCGAAGTCATGGTCATCGTCGTCGGCGACAGCCTGAAGAACTCCATCGCGCCTCTCGTCGCCTGGAAGACGGCGAAGGGCCTTACGGTGAAGACGTATACCTTCACCCAGGCCGGCGGCACGAAGGAAGCGGTGAAGAAATTCATCCAGAACCTCTACGACACCGAAGTCGTGAAGCCGAGCTACCTGCTCTTCGTCGGCAACAAGACCTCGATGCCCGGTTACATGGAGTCCACCGCGAGCGGTTCCGCCGCGACGGACTACACGTACACGCTGCTCTCCGGCACGGACGCCGTTCCGGACGTGCTCCACGGCCGTATCGTCGCCGACAACGAAGCCGAAGTGCTGACCCAGATGAACCGCTGGATCAACTACGAGAAAGCTCCGGCCAAGGGCGCCTGGTACCCGCAAGGGGCCACGATCTCCTCGAACGAAGGATCGAATCCTTCGGACAAGGAATACGCCCAGATGACGATCGATGCTCTGAAGAAGGGCACGTATCAAAACGTGGACCTCTTCAACCAGGGTGACACGACCGCGACGCCGGCGAATATCACAAACGCTCTGACGTCGGGACGCACCTGGCTCTCTTACTGGGGCCACGGCAGTGGCACCTCGTGGGGCTCGACGAACGGCTCCTTCGGCAACACTCAGATCCAGGCGCTCACGAACTCGGACAAGCTTCCGATCATCGTGGACGTCGCATGCCAGAACGGCTCGTGGGTAAATCTCGCGAAGCCTTTCGGCAAGGCGTGGGTAACGCAGGAATCGGGCGGACGTCCGGCGGGCGCCGTCGGTTACTACGGCGGCTCCGTGAACATCAGCTGGCATCCGCCGGCCGTGATGGCGGTGGGCGTGTCCAAGTATCACTTCGAGAAGCCGGTGCAATCGCTCGGCGGCTCGGTGCTCGCGGGCCAGCTCTACCTCATCGAGAAGATGGGCACGGGCTCCAACGTCACCGACAACCTGAAATGGTACAACCTGTTCGGCGATCCCAGCATGCTGGTCCGCACGGACGTGCCGAAGGCCTACAGCCTGAAGCAGAACGTGCGCAAATCCAACGGCGGAGTGACGATTGAAGTCTCCGCTCAGGACTCGAACGGCAACGGCGTAGCGAACCTCTCCGCGTCCGTCGTGAACGCGAACGGCCAGAATCTGGTCGTCGGCGCGACGAACCTCGGCGGAACGGCGAGCCTCTACATCCCCGGCGTGATCAGCCTGTCACCGAACACGGTGCTCACGACGACGGGATACAACGCCGAGACCCAGCAGGTCGTCCTGCAATAATTCAAACGAATCGAAACCGACCCCGGTATTCGCGCGGCGGGCTCTTCCTTCGGGAAGGGCCCGCTGTTTTTTTTGAGGAAGACTAGGGCGCCTGCGAGGAGCTCCGCCTTAGGGTGAAAACGAACGTCTGATCCAATATATTGACCGTCTTGCTTTGGTCGACAGACCAGCCCGCGCCTTGCGCCAATTGCTGAACATCGGTCGTATTGCGCGGAAAGACCGTGATATTGGTCAGACCGCGCTCTTCCTTCATGCGCATGAACTCGGCGTCCGGAAGAAAAGCGGAGGCAATGAACACCGAGTCCCGGGGTAATCGGGCGGCCAGATTCGATAGATTCTTGCTCAACACCTCGTTGGACCCGTACTCTCCTATCCCCCCTTCGCTGTGAGCGACGACGAACTCCCCTGCCTGTTTCCATTTCAGCAAACTGCCATCGAGGGAGGAAGGCTGATTCCAGTCGAACTTATGGTACTCGAACTCGACGTTGAGCCCGTGGAGCGGCATCCCCGGCTCCAGATACTTCTTCAATACCTGCTGTCCGAAATTCGCGCCGGTGTCGGAGATGTCCGCGAGCGTGATGCGCACGGGAGTCCCGTTCTTCCTCAATTGATCGGCCAAAGCCGGTTGCTCCCGTTGCAGCTTGAGGAGCATATTCAAAGTGTCGACCATGGGACCGCCGCCGATCGAAAAGAGCCGGATCGGTCTGCGAGCGTCCCGGGCGATTTCCCCTTCGAGCTCTCTCACCCCGGCCGAGCTGATCTCTCTCGTCCTTTCCAAAATGTACTGGGAGAGCTTGTCGGAGGCCGCGATTCTGTCCACGATCCAAGGTTGGGTCTTATAGCCCAGTCTCAAAAAGTAGGTCGGCATGTCGGCGAAGAAGGCGGAGTCGCTCAGCAGATAGCCTCGCATGATGAGACTTCGTTCCGCGAGAAATTTTCGTACCCAGTCGGGAAGTTTCGTGAGGAGGGCCTGACCCTGGACCATTTTCGAGAATCCGGCTCCCTCGGTGATTTCGGGCTGAAATTGCCTCTGAGCATCGGGGATCAGATCGCCTTTAAAGGGCGAGACGCCGAGATCGACGAAGGGGATATCGACGTAGTGATCCTTTTCCCCCTTTTTCGCCACATTGAATTTGAACCAAACCAGATCTGCGTAGGTGCCCTTCGGTTGCCGCCGGAGAATGGCAAAGGCCTTGCCGAACCCGGAAACGAGCTGAGAGTAAGGACAGTTTTTCGACGCTTCGGCAGGCCCGGCCACGAGGGAGATAGCGAGCGCCAGGGCGAAGCGCATGGCGAACTTCCACGGTGGAATTGAATGTATCGACGACCCCGGCACGCATTCCAGTGTCGTGTATTCAAAAGCGTGAAATCAATCCCACCCGGACCGTATTCGGAGAGAGCGCGAAAATTACTTCGTTTCGGACGAAAGCAGGCGCTCGGAGGGGCGCCTGATTTGGTAGATGGAAGTGCAGTGCTTCCCGGTAAGCCATAGATCCTTGCCGTCGAAGGCTAGGCCGTCTACGACCGGACATGCTTCGGGGTTCGGCAACGCGAAGAGGCGGCTGATGTTTCCGGTTTTCGGATCGATGCGGAAGATGGTTCCCTTGTGCTCCGTGTAGCTCGACGCCCAAAAGCCGACGCCGTCCCAGGCCAAATCCTCTACGTCCTTCACGGGCGTTTCGATCTGACGGGCGAGCTTCATGGTTTTCGGATCGAGGAAGTAAATCACCTTGCTGTAGTTGCCGGTCATCACGAGATGCTTGCCGTCGAACTCCAGGCCCCACGCGTGATCCTCGGGGACGTTCCCCTTGCGGGTGAACTTGAGCTCTTTGCCTTCGAGCGTTCCCTCGTAGATGCCGTTGTCCGAGTAGCTCACGTTCCAGAGCTTCTTGCCCTGCCACTTGAGGCTCTCACTGTAAGTCGTGGAGGGAGCGAAACGCGCGAGAACCGCGCCGTCCTTCGGATCGATTTTCACTATCTCCTTCGGAAGCGCGTGCCAGAGATAGCCGTCCTTCCAATCCAGCCCTTCGGAATAGCCCGAATGCGGAATCTGGCGGATGATTTCGAGGGTGTCGGCGCGGCCGACTACGGCGAGAAGCGTCAGGGAAAATGCAAGAAAACGCATAATCCTGAATCGGCTTTTTCGGCCCAAACCCTAAGGGCGGGCCTGCCGCGCCGGAGCCCGAAGGGCGTAGGCGGGGCGCATTCCCGTCACCGGGGGCGGCGCAGGGCGTCACATTCCGGTGGTGCCCATTTCTGTATTTTAATGATTTCAAATACTTAGTCTGGAGACTAGGGGCGCACGCCGTGGCACCCGCGTTGCTCTAAGGGAGTCCGTCATGAACGATACTAACCAAGGCCTACATTGGCCGCATAGGACAGAGACTTTCGACGGCCCCTATCTCATTACCTCAATACCCTGAACTAGAATCTAGCCGATGCCGTCGCCGTTCACTCTGGACCCCCGAGAGACCTTCCAGAGGTTTCTCGGGGGTCATTATCCACTTCCCGCAGGGAAGTGCCCGTCGTAGCCGACCAGGCAAACTCTTCAAAACGCAAAGAAACTGACGACCCTGAAAAACGCTTCACGCTTTCACGAGGGCGAAGTCGGGCTTCACCTTGCTCAGCGCTTAGCGACCTTCTCTTCCTTAAAAAGAAACTTGGCGGCGAGAAACACGACGAACGCCACGATGATGAAATCGATCGTGGTACCGATCACTTTTCCGTAGAGAATTCCGTTGTAGCTGAGCTTACGGATATCATCGACGTTGGCGGCCTTGAGCGCCGGCTGGAAGATGAGCGGCATCAATAGGTCGTTAACCACCGACGAAACGAGCTCGTTAGCCTTGCCGCCGATGACCACCGCGATGGCCAGCCCGATCACCCCGTACATCTTCAGAAATTCTACGAACTCTTTCATCATGGGACTTCCTCCAAAAGGGTTTGAAGTATCCATTTCGGCCCCCTTTGACAACCTAACTCCTCCTTCGTAGGCCTATCCCATGCCACAGCCACTCATCGCCATTACCGGCGCCAGCTCCGGAATCGGGGCCGCCATAGCCAGGGCCTTTTCTCAAGCCGACTTCCCCCTTCTCCTCATGGCCAGGCGCATGGACCGCCTGGAAGCCTTGGATCTTCCAAACGCCGTTTGCGCCCAGGTGGACGTAACCGACCGTACGGGAATGAAGCGCGCCATCGCCCAGGCCGAGGCCAACTACGGTCCGGTGGACTGCCTGGTGAATAACGCGGGCGTGATGCTCCTCGGTCAGCTCCAGGATCAAAGCCCGGCCGAGTGGCGAAAGATGCTCGACGTGAATGTCATGGGCGTCCTGAACGGAATTCATCTCGTTCTCGGAGACATGATCGCGCGCAAATCGGGAACCATCGTGAACATCAGCTCGGTCGCCGGCCGGAAAACCTTTCCGAACCACGCGGCTTACTGCGGAACGAAGTTCGCGGTGCACGCGATGACCGAGAATGCGCGAGAGGAAGCAGCGGCGAACAACGTCCGCTTCGTCACCATCGCCCCCGGCGCGGTCGAGACGGAACTTCTCGGCCACACGACCAGCGACAGCATCAAGGACTCTTACGAGACTTGGAAAGAGACCATGGGCGGCGCCCTTTCGGCCGAGGACATCGCGCGCGCGGTGATGTACGCGTACCAGCAGCCCCAAGGCGTCTGCATCCGCGAGATAGTGCTCGCGGCCACCCGGCAGGGCCCCTGATGGAGGGCGGCCTGCAACTGACCCGCGGAGCGAAATGGCTGCTCGGTCTCGGGCTGCTGCTCTGCTTCGGTCAGTTCACGCGCTCCATCGACTTCAAAGGTTACTTGGAAATTTCGGCCGCGGCGTTGGCCGGTGGATTTCGCGAGATCCCCTATCCCGTGGAGAAAGGCTACTTCGGCGCGTACTTTCAGTCGCCGGTATTGACCCTGCTATTCGTCCCCTTCACGAAGCTTCCTCTTCTCGCGGCGAAGTTCCTGTGGGCACTGCTCTCCACCGCGGGAGTGATCTGGGCGTTTCGCTCGGTCGTCTTCGGGCGGGTGGATTTGAAGCTCGCCCTTTTCTTTCTCCTCGTTTTCGCTCACCCGCTTTCGGACGTTTACCTTTCGGCGAACGTGAACTTTCTCATCCTGTGCCTTTGCCTCGCCGGATGGCGGCTGCTGGATACGAGATGGGAAGCCGCCGGCGGCCTTTGCCTTGGCCTTGCGATTCTCGTGAAAGTGCAGCCCGCGCTATTTCTGGTTTGGTTTCTGGTTCAGAGGCGCTGGCGCGCGGCCTCGTGGATCGTGACGGGCGTCGTCGCCTGGTTCGCCTTCACTTCGCTCTTTCTGCCGGCGGACCGGCTTGTCGGCTGGTGGAGCGGTTGGTGGCATGCCGTCGGGCTATACCATCAGGCGGCGTACGCGGGCGCAGTCTCGTACCAATCTCCTCCGGCGGCCCTGTTTCGAACGCTAGTGCGCGCGGGACTTCCTTACGAGTCCGCCTGGCGCGCGACCGGCGTCTTCTCCATCGCGATTCAAGGAGCGCTGTTCGGTTTGGCGTGGATCGCGGCAAAAAGAAAGGCACCCAAAGAAATCTCCTTCGCGCTGCTTCTGTCCGCGTTTTTTCTGGGCGTGCCCTTCAGCTGGGCGCAGACCGTGCTGTTCGTCTTTCCTTTGATCTATCTGGGCGTCGGCCCCTCACCCAAACGTTTCCCGTGGACCGCCGCCATTCTCCTCGCGGCCATTCCGAAAGCCCTGTGGCCGGAACCCGTGTGGAACCGCCTGGCGGAGGGCAACCTACCGGCGGCCTGCCTTGCGATCCTCTGCGGCTATTCGTTGTGGAAGATTCTTTACCGTCCGTCAGCCCGGCTTGAGCTCGTCCAGATTTCTTAAGGACGGAAAAAGGCGCGCCCAGACTCCCGCGACGACTATCGTTCCGATTCCGCCGATGACGACCGACGGCACGAGCCCCAGCCAATGGGCCGCCACGCCGGACTCGAACTCGCCCAACTCGTTCGAGGCGCTGATGAAAATCAGATTCACCGCGCTCACCCGGCCGCGCATTTCGGAAGGCGTCTCGAGCTGCACGAGGGTCTGGCGAATGACGACGCTCACCACGTCCGCCGCTCCCGAAATGAAGAGCAGAACGAAGGAAAGCAGAAAATTCGTAGAGAGCCCGAAACCGATTTGAGTCAGGCCGAAGATGGCGACCGAGGCGAACATCAGGGGACCCGCGCGGCGGCGGATCGGCTTCCAGCCGAGATAGAGCGCCGTGAGCGCGGCACCCACTCCGGGCGCGCTGCGAAGCGCTCCCATGCCGGCCGGGCCGATGTGAAGCACGTCGGCCGCGAAGATCGGCAGTAGCGCCACGGAACCGCCGAGCAGTACCGCGAATAGATCGAGAGAAATGGTTCCGATGATGGGTTTCTTGCGCCACACGTACTTCACTCCGGCGAGCAGCGAGTCCACTGAGACAGGGCTCTTCTCGCGGATTTGAACGCCCGCCTGCACGGTGGAGAGCATCAACACGCTGATCGCGAGCATGGTTCCCGCGATCCAATACACATGCTCGGCGTCGCCGAGCCAGCCATACAGAAACCCGCCGAGGGACGGGCCCGCGATGAGCGAAACCTGAAAGGCCGAGGTATGCCAGGCGACCACGCGGCCGAACTGCGCGGGCGGCACGATCTGGGCGAGCAGCGCCTGATTGGCCGCTCCGAAAAACGCTCGGGCCACGGCGGCTCCGGTCATTGCAACGTAGATGGGCCAAACTTTGAACGATCCCGATTGCGCGTGCCACGCCAGCCACCAAGTGAGCAGTGCTCCGCCCGCGATGCAAATGCCCGACACCCATTTTCGGTTGTACCGATCGGCGACCTGACCCGCGGGCAAAGAGAGAAGTATGATCGGCAGAAACTGCACGAGCCCGACGTAACCCAGCTGCATCGCGCTTTTCGTAAGCTCGTAGATCTGCCAGCCCACGGCCACCGTTTGCATCTGGAAAGCGATCGTCACGAACATGCGGGAGACGATGAAGACGGAGGCGTCGCGGATCCAGCGGTCGGTGGGCATAACGAATCCCCCTCTTACCACGTTCCCGCGTTGACGGCACGAGGGGCGCCGACTAATTCCGATGGATGCCCGCGGTCCTTCAGCTCTGGCTCGGAGCCCTCCTTCTCAGCTTCGCCCCGGTTTTCGTAAAACTGCTTCCGGCCGTCGGACCGACCGCCATCGGATTTTACCGCTGCGCGCTCGCGGCGCTGCTCCTGCTGCCGGCGCTGGCCGTCGGGCGAAAGGCTCCCGTCGCTCCGGGTCTGGTCAAAAGGTTTCTGTGGCTCAGCCTCGCCGCCGGCTTCATGTTCGCCGCCGATCTTTGGGTGTGGCACCGGTCGGTGATTCTCGCGGGCGCCGGCCTCGGCACGATTCTCGGCAATACCCAGGTGTTTTACCTCGTTGCCATCGGCATTTTCTTTCACGGGGAAAAGCCGAGCCGCCGGTTTCTTTGCGCCGTGGGTTTAGCCCTGGTCGGAACCTACTTGCTCGTCGATCTGGCGGGGCACCCTTACAAGCCGGGTGGCTATTGGCTCGGCGTGGGCTACGGAGTTTTGACGGGCATGGTGTACGCGACTTACATCGCCATCCTGAAGGCGCTCGAGGGACTCGCCTATCCGCGTCCTCTCGGCTTTCGTCTCTTCGCCGTGTCCGCGTCCACCGCGCTTTTCCTCGCGATCTGTTTAGCGGCGGAGAACCACTTTCCGATTCCGACCGCGAAGGAATGGGGGGCGCTTCTGCTGCTCGCCGGCGTCGTGCAAATCGCCGGCTGGTTCTGCATTCAGAGAAATCTTCAGAAGGTGAGCGTTTCTCAAGTCGGACTTCTGCTGCTCACCCAGCCCGTGGGCGCCACCATCTGGGGCGTTTGTTTTTTCGGGGAAGTTCTGGAACCGCTGCAGGTCTTCGGTGGGGCGATGACTCTGTTTGCGATCTACTTGGGAAATACCCGTCCCAGAAAGTAGAACTTCCCGGGACGGGCCAAAGAGACTTACAGCGCCTGCGTGTGGAACTGCATCTGCATCGTGAACGGAGCGAGGCCGACGACCTTGCCGTCCACCTTGTACGTGCCGGTTTGGCGGCCGTTCGAGTCGATGTGAACCGTCAGCGAGACGGGCTTGCCGCCGAGGTTACCCGACCAGAGAACGAGGCCCGGGCCGATCACGCGCGCCTTGGCGACGATCTTCTTCTGAGACTTCACGGTGGAAAGCGTGATGTATTTCGTGTTGGTACCTACCGCAGTGGCGGTGCAAACGGTGAGCGTCTTGCTCGGCCATCCGCAATGGTCCGCGAGGATCGTGCCCCGGGGTTTCACTTCGGCGATCGCCGAGACCGAACCGAGAACGAGAACCGACAAAAGAAACGACTTCATGGAACCTCCAAAAAAATGACCCTGCCAGAAGCCTTAACGGGCATGACTCGTTACGTCAATTTAGCTTTATTGAAGGCGACCGGCCCGCCCTTGGCGAGGTAGTGGAAGGCGGGCTTGCCGCTGATCCAGGCGGCCCGCTCTCCGGCGAGCTCCCGGGAGGCCGCTTCCGTGAGAGCCGATCCTTGCGCCTCCCAGACGAACCAGGTGCCCCGCTCGGCTTTGGAGGCCCGCTTCGGGCCGAAGTGGAAGCGGGAATCGACGAAAAACTGCTCCTCCGGCCACATCTCCGCCGGCACGGGAGGGCCTTCGGTTTCAATTCTAAGCTCCGCCCCCTGCCCCCAACGGTACAGAACCTTTCCTTCGGACCCGCTCTCTCCCGGATTGAACTCCACGGCCGTATGAATAGGCGAGTACTTGCCGCCCAATAACGTCGCCAGGGCCTGCATCGAATAAATCTCGGAAAGGGGAAAGACCCCCCGCCTGCCCCCTGACCGCACGTAGGTCTGCCAGCGGACGCGGGAAAAACCCTCCGGACCGAGGACTGGAATCCCCCGCCACTTCGGTTTGCGGCACTGGGCGGCCGTGACCGCGACGTAGGTCGTACCGTCGAAGGGATCGGGCACAAGCCCCGCGGGAAGTAGCGGCCGCAGATCTTCGGCGGGAACCGGATAAACCAGATGCGCGAGAAAGCGCCATTCGCAACTGAACCAGGACATGGCGGCCACCGTACCCGCTTTTTCGCGGCGTGAGAAGCGGAGGCTCGGATGTTATAGTTGTGCCTTGATCAACGCATTTCTCTTTCAGGCGATCGCTAATTTCTGCTCGCTGTTCCTCGGCCTGATTCTGCCCAACTGGCTGGGGGAGTCCTCGCTCGCCGAGTACCTGCTCGCGAACACCGTGCTTCAGACCGCCATGCTCGTGGCTCTGCTCGGCACCAAGCAAACCTTGGAACGATCCTACGGCCCCTGGTTCAGAAAAGGCGAAGGCGGCGCGCTTCTCTCTTCCATGACGATGGCACGGCTCGGGGCCACGGCCGCGGCCGCGGGAGTGGCGGTCCTTTTGTCGGCGAGCTTCCGAAGCTCGGGTCTTTCCGCTTCCCTCGTACCGATACTCGTCGCGCTGGTCCTGTTTCGATCGCTCGGGGAATTTCCGTTTCATCTGCGCCTCAGCCTTGGAGAGAAAACCGCCGGCGCCTGGCCCCAGAGCGTTCGGTTCCTCCTCAGAATTCCGGCCGTGCTCGGCGGTTTTCTTTGGAACGGCGTCACCGGCGCGATGGTGCTTTGCCTCGCAGCCGAAATGCTTCTGGCCGGAATCGGATGGTGGCGCGCCCGCGCGGATTTCCGCTGGAGCTGGATGGGGATTTCTCCCGAAGGGATGGCGAAAGAGTGGAAGTTCACCACCGACATCGCCGTCTATTCGCTTCTGGTCATCGCCTTGAACGGACTCGGGCCGTGGACGGCGGGCTGGCTCGGCGGCTCGGCTTCCCGGATCATCGATTTCACGATGGCGTGGAGCCTCGCCCTTCAATTTCTCCAGCTCAACTACGTCGCCCAGCAGGCGGCGGTTCCCGTTCTGGTGAAAGCGCTGGAAAACGGAGACCGCGCCGCCTTCCACGACGGAGTCGATACTCAAGTGCGCTGGACCTGGATTTTGGTCTCACTCACCACGGGAATGGCGGTCCTTCTCGCAAAGCCCGCCGTGCTGTGGGCGTACGGACTGACTCGCCTGGGGCTCATCCGGCCCCTCGTGCTTTGCTTCGCCGCCGTTTCGGCCTGGGCGATGCTCAGCGTGTACCTCCATGGACTTTTTGCGACCGGACGCGCGCGGCCGACGGCGTACCTACACGGCGCGATGCTGGCGGTGGCGGCTCTTCTGTTTGCGACCTTCGCTCCGCGTTTCGGAACCCGCGTGTTGCCCACACTCTACTTGGTGATCTGCGCCGGCGGCTGGGCCGCGGCCCTATGGATTTACCGCCGGGAAACCCGCTGCCCGCTGACTCTTCCCACCGCAAAGCGAATTGCCCTGTCGGCGGGATACGGTCTGGTCGCGCTCGGCGCAAGCCGTTACCTTCCTGCCACTGCCGCGGCCATCGTCTTTCTGCTCGTCCACGGCTCCGGCATCGTCGTATCGGGGCTTCTTTCCAACGCGCGGGGCCCGGCGTTAAGCACCGCCCCGGCCAATGCTTAACTTTCCCTTCCCTCCGGAGTAAGCTCGGGACATTCCCGTGAAACTCATCATCCAAGTGCCGTGCTTCAACGAGGAACCGTGGCTGGAGCGGACCCTTGCCCAGCTTCCCCGCCAATTGGCCGGAATCCACGAAATCGAATGGCTCGTCATCGACGACGGAAGCTCCGACGCCACCGCCGAGGCCGCGCTGCGCGCGGGGGCCGACCACGTTCTTAAGCTGGCGAAACATTCCGGACTCGCCGGAGCGTTCCGGGCCGGGCTGAAGGTCGCGCTCGATCTTGGAGCCGACATCATCGTAAACACGGACGCGGACAATCAGTACGACGCGCGCGACATCGAAAAGCTTTTGAAACCGGTCCTCGCCGGAAAAGCGGACCTTGTTCTGGGCGCGCGCTCCTTCGGCGCGTTTCCCCTTTGGAAGCGTTCGCTTCAGATCCTGGGAAGCCGGGTGGTGAGCCGGCTGAGCGGCACGAGCACGCCGGATGTCCGTAGCGGATTCCGCGCGATGAGCCGACGTCTCGCCCTCCGTCTCGACGTCAAAACGGCTTACACCTATACGCTGGAAACCTTGATCCAAGCGGGGCGGGAAGGCTTTCGGGTCATGAGCGTTCCCGTGCGGACCAACGCGGACGTGCGCCCTTCGAGACTCATCCGAAACATTCCTCTCGATCTGCTGAAATCGACGGCCGCGATCGCGGGAGCGTGCCGCCGGTTTCCTTCGCGCCCCTTCCCTCCTCTGCGCTTGGCGCACCAGGCATGAAAGATTTCGCCCGGCTTGCGGCCTTCGGCTGCCTGACGTTCCTTCTCTTTTTCCGTCCGGGGTTCGCCTTCTCCGCTTTCGGCAATCTCGATCCCCAGTGCTATCTTTCCCAGCTTCACGGATTTCTGGGACTGCGCGGACCGGCCTGCGAGTCGTCCGCGTTCCTTCCCGGAACGGCCATGCTGTGGCTTCCAGGCGGAGCGTTCGCTCTTCTGGTTTCGAAACTCACGGGCGCGGGAGCCGACTCCCTCATCCGCCTTTCGGTAGGCGTGACCTCGTTTCTGCTGTGGTTCGGCTCGCTGCTGTTGATCCAGGGCATTCTCGCCGACAAACCGAGACGGGCCGCGCTTTGGATCCTTTGCGTTCCCGTTCTGTATTACGCCGCCATCCGCACGATGCTCTCGCACTCGGCGGAGTTTTTTCTCGCGTGTCTCGCGGCGTGGAGCGTGACGCGGCGAAGATTCCCTCTCGCCCTCACGGCCGCGGCGCTCTTATCCCTCGTCCGCTACAACGATTTGCCGTGGCTCTTTATCATCGGAGCAGCGGCCTGGGGCACCGAGAAACGGGTTTGGTTCTGGACGGCCTGGTCGCTGCTGTCGGCGGGATTCACGGCCTTTGCCCTTCATGTGGGACTGTTCGCCGGCTACCACGAAGTCCGGCTTCCCTTTCTGGCAAGCTCCGCGAGTTTCGAAAAATTTGTGGAAGTCTTCTCGGGAACCGAATGGGGACTCTTTTGGATGAGCCCCTGGTGGGTACTAGTTCTAGCGGCGGCGGTATGGCATTGGCGAAAGCTGACTCCTTTCTCGGGGGCTTGCGCGGCGGCGATGGCGGCGAGCCTCGCTCTGTGCGTGAGCTGGCGCGGAAACGGAGGGGACTTCGGTTACCGCTACCTCATCGGAACATTTCCGGCGGCGCTACTTCTCTGGAAAGAATGGGAGCCCGCTCTTCCGAAATGGAAACTACCCGCTCGGGTAGCCCTCGTTTGGGGCGCGGGGTGGACGACGTATCTCACTTGGCTCTACCGAACCCAGCCCGAGTTCACTCCGGAAAAATTCGCCGACGCCGCGAGCGCGGTGATTCCCGACTTTCAGTGGTCGGCGCTCCTCGCGTTTTTCGATCCCGCTCGCCTCGCCGCCCCCTTCTCTCACGGCCCGATACCGGCGCTGTGGAGCGGCTCGCTCGTTCGGGGGCAATGGTGGGGGCTCGCCCTTCTGACGGCGGCGGCGGCCGGCTATCTCATTTTCGCCGGGAATCGGTCCAGACTCCGGCAATAACGTTCGAGCAATCGGGGCACTGATTGCCCCGCAGCCGGTTTTCGAGCACGCGGAATCCCGCCCGCTGTACGACACGGGCCCGGCATTTCGGGCAAAAGGTGCTTTCCCAATCTCCGACCCTCCCAGGAAGATTTCCGGCGTAAACGTAGTTGAGTCCCGCCTCTTTTCCGAGCTCCGCCGCGCGCACGCAGCTTTCGACGGATGTGCGATTGCGGTCGGTCATCTTGTAGTCGGGATGAAAGGCCGTCACGTGCCACGGGATATCGACGGAGATGCCGGCAAGAAATTTCGTCAGATCCCGGACCTCGTCGTCACCGTCGTTGAACCCCGGAATCAGAAGCGTCACGATCTCGAGCCAAATTCCCATTTGATAAAGCCGTCCGATGGTATCGGTCACGTTCGCGAGCACCCCGCCCAGCTGGCGGTAGGATTTGTCCCGGAACCCTTTGAGATCGACTTTGTAGAAATCCACGAAGGGCCGGATGTACTCCAAAACCTCCGGCGTGCCGTTGCCGTTCGAGACGTAGGAAGTCCAAAGGCCTTTGCGTTTTGCGATTTCGAAAATCTCCACCGCCCATTCGCTCGTGATGAGCGGCTCGTTGTAGGTACTCGTGATCACCCGGGCGTCGTGGCCGAGAGCCAGCTCGACGAGTTCCTCCGCCGAGACATCCTGAGGGCGCCCAATCGCGTTTTGATCGCGCAACGCCTGCGAGGTGAGCCAGTTTTGGCAATAGGCGCAGTGAAAATCACAGCCGAGCATGCCGAAGCTCAGTGCGCTAGCGCCCGGCAGCGCGTGGAAAAAGGGCTTTTTCTCGATGGGGTCCAGCTGAATGCCGCCGGCATATCCCCGGGGCACCCTGAGCTCGCCGCCGACGTTATGGCGTACTTTGCAGATGCCGTCGAAACCCTCGGGGACCCGGCAGCGGTTGCCGCACGCGACACATCGCAGCGCACCGTTTCCCAATGGCTCCCACAGCTTGCCGCGTTCCGTCCTGCCGAGCAGGTCCGCCCGCAGGACCGGGTTCACCGAAGGCCGCTCGCTCATAGCCCGAACATACACTAGCTGGGACCGAAAAGGTTCGCCGACATCGCGCGTAGCAGAGGCCGTCGAAGGTTGACGGCCTAGCTTACCAACTATTCGAGAAATCGACGGATCTTGCCGATAAGGAAGGTGAAGAGGTGGTACCCGTGTCCTCAGGAAAGAAGACGAAAGAATCGGAAAAGATCCAGTTCTTCAAAATCGATCGGGGCGGCGATCTGAAAAACGCTTTCCCGAAAGATGGAGACGAAGGGACCAACAACACCCGTTCGGTGGTGGAACCGCTCGTCAAAGTCGGCGAGGAGAACACCGACCCGCTGATGGACCTTCACCACGCCACCCAGAGCAACACCAAGCTCGAGGAACAGCTCCACATCCTGAAACCTCAAGTCGAGGATATCTCGCGCATCCCCGATCAGGGCTCCCTCACCCAGGACCAGGTCGAAATCCTGCGCAAGTACATCTCCCTGAAGGAAACCGAAGTCCGCGACATGCGGGATCAGAAGCGGCAGTACCAGACCGCCGTGAAAAAACTTTCCACCCAGGTCGAGGAATACACGAACCGCGCCCGCGAGCTCGCGAATGAAGTGGACATCCTGCGCCGGCGCAACGAGGCGGTTCAGGCGGAAAACCGCGAAGTGAAGGACCGGTTCTCCGGCGACATGAAAGTGCTTCAAGTCGAGATGGAAGAGAAGCTCAAAAAATCCGGGAACTACGAGTCCCAGATGGAAGGGCTCTCCCGCGAGCAGCAAGAGTGGAAAGCGAAAGTGCGCGAAGAGCTGAAGCGCATCAAGCTGAAGGAGCGCGAGCTCGAAAACAAGTACGAGCTTCTGAAGCGCGACGCCCAGGCGCTTCTCGATTCGAAAGACAAGCACGTTCTCGAAGTGAAAAAGAAGAACGACGCCCTGGAGCTCGAGATGGAAAGCCTCGAGGAACGCCTGCGCCGGGGCAACACGATTTTGAACGCCATCGACTCGAAAAAGAAGCGGCTCATAGAAACGATGAAACTCGCCATCTCCCTTCTCGAGGCCATAGACCAGGTGGACGCCGGCGCCGAGACGCGCGACGACGACGGTGAAAGGAAGGCCGGTTGATGGATAAGCCCTTCCCCTTCACGCCAGCCACCGAGGCCGCCCGGCCCCAGGTGCTCATGCTGATGAACGATCCGATCCTGGACGGTCTCTACCGGAACCGTCTCCAGGCGGCCGACTTTTGTCTCGTTTGGTGTGACTCGGTGAAGGACTGGAAGGGCGCCGTGCAGTCGTTCAAGTACGACAGCATCGTCGCGGATCTCGCCTTCTTCAAATCCGACGACCCGGGGGCGACCCTCCAGGAACTGGGCGGGCTCGCGACGGACTCCGAAATCATCGTGCTGTCCGAGGACGAAAACGTGCGCCTCGCCATATCCGCCTTTCAGATGGGAGTCGCCGACTACTTCCTCAAGCCGGTGAACCCGGAAACGCTGCTGTGGGCGATTCAAAAGGCCGTCCAGAAGAAGACGCTCGCCTCGACGAGCTCGGGGCTCGCGGAAGACATCCGCCTCTTCAACATCCTCCATCAGCTCAACGTCGCCGAAAGCGAAACGAAGAAACGCTCCATCGCGATCAAGAAGATTTTGGAAATGATGGGCGGCCGCGGCGCCGTGTGGGCGCGGGCCGGGGATGCCACCTCCGATTTCGAGTACTTTCTCGCTCCCAAAGAAGACGGACAGGCCGCGTTTCTCGATTTCCACGGCCGAAACCCGAACTGGGTGGAAAAATCCTTCGAGAGCAGCCTGACCAATCATCCCGAGGAATGGATGAAGGGTTCGGACGCCTGGATTCCGCTCCACATTCCGTGGATGGGCGGAATCTTTCTCTACGGCATCTCGGCGGAAGTGACCCCGGGACTTCGCGCGCGCGTGGAGTTCATCGTGAGAAACCTCGAGATCTCCCTCGAGAACCACGCCCGTTTCGTGAAAGCCCGTCAGCTTTCGTTCATCGACGACCTCACGGGGCTCTACAATTCGCGCTATCTCGAAGCGGCGGTGACCGCCGCCATCGAGCGGTATCAGAAAACCCGCCAGGGCTTTTCGATTCTCTTCATCGACGTGGACAGGTTCAAGTCCGTGAACGACACCCACGGCCATCTCGTGGGCAGCCGCCTGCTCGTTGAAATGGCACACCTCCTGAAGCGCTCGATGCGCAAGCCCGATCACCTCTTCCGCTACGGCGGGGACGAGTTCATCGCGCTGATCTACGGCGCGGAGCTGAACGAGGCCATGCAAAGCGCCGAACGGCTCAGAGCCGAGGTCGAGAAACACCGCTTTCTGATCCAGAAAACGTCCGTGCAAGTCACGCTCAGCATCGGCGTGGCCCGCTTTCCCGATCACGGCACGGAGACCGGCCAGGTCATCCAGCTTGCCGACGCGGCGATGTACGAAGGAAAGAAGGCCGGACGCAACTCCGTCTTCCTCGCCCCCCAGACGAACACCAAGGCAGCGGCATGAAGAAACTCAAACTCGTCGTATCGGACTTCCACCTCGGCAAAGGCTCGCGTCTGCCCAGCGGCAACCCGAACGTGATGGAAGACTTTCATCTCGATCACAAGTTCAAGGAGTTTCTCGAGTTCTATTCCAAGGGAGACTACGAGGACTACGAGATCGAGCTCATCATGAACGGCGACATGATGAATCTCATCCAGGTGGACTACCACGGGCACTACACCGTGGTGATCACCGAGGCCGTCTCTTGCGTGAAGCTCGAGAACATCATCAAGGGGCATCCCGAGTTCTTCAAAGCGCTCAAAAAATTTCTGAAAACCCGCGGCCACTCGATGAGCTACGTCATCGGCAACCACGATCAGGAAATGATGTGGCCGAAGGTGCGCGAGATATTCGAAAAGGCCGTGGAGGCGCCCGTGAACTGGCGCAACACCCACTATCTAGTCGACGGGCTCTACGTGGAGCACGGTCACCAGTACGAAGCCATCAACCGCGTCGATCCCCAGCTGCCGTTTCTGACGAAGAACCTTCCGGAGCCGATTCTCAACTTACCCTGGGGGACGCTCTTCACGATTCAGTACATCATCCGTCTGAAGCATCAGATGCCTCACATCGACAAGGTGAGACCTTTCAACATGCTCATCTGGTGGTGCCTCCTCCACGACACCTGGAGAACGCTGACGACTCTATTCCAGCTCGTCTGTTACTTCATCGCAACGCGCTTTTCCAAGAATCAGTACCGCCATTCGAATTTCAAGATGACGCTGAAGATGCTGCGGGAAGCTTCCATCTTTCCGGAGCTCGCCGACGCCGCGAAACGGATCTTGCGTACGCCGGAGATCCACACCGTGGTCTTCGGGCACACTCACGTCTACCGCCAGCTCGTCATCGCCGACGGCAAGCAGTACCTGAACACCGGCTCGTGGACCGACATCGTTTCGATGGATCTCGAGTCCTACGCCCGCCGCCAGAAGCTCACCTACGTCCGCATGGACTACGACGAGAACGAAAAGCCGCAGCCCTCACTGCGGCATTGGATCGGAAAGATTCCCCTCGAAGACGACGCCATGGCGTTCTAGCGAGCAAACCGGACTACGACTACGCCCCCGCCTACGTAAACGTATACGCTCAAGCATATCCTTAGACGTCTTCATGTGCGTACGCGTACACGTGAACGTGCACCTATACGCAAGAGGGGATGGCCAAGGAGCAATTGCTGGAAAGGGCAGCCCTGCGCGGTCTCAGCGTGGGTGGGGTCCGTATGCATACGGGACCCATCCGCGACTCACTCTTATTAGTGGTGGTATCGGCTGGTAGCTTCTAAGAGTGGTTCTCCGTATAGGCGCACGTTCACGCATACGTGTACGTTCACGTCTAAGCATAAGCTTATGCTTAGGCGTATACGTTTACTTGGACGGCCATGGCGTTCTAAACCATCCCGTGTTACCTCCCTGGCTAGTTCTTGGGAGGAACGATGAAACAAATTCTACTGTCCGTTCTGGTTCTTTTTGGCACCGCTTCCGCCTTCGCGGACCCGTGCGAAACCGAATGCTCCGCGAGCTGCGCGGCTACCGTGCGCGAGTACGATCGCGTGGTGCGCGAGCACCGGGCGAACTGCTCGAATCCGTCCTCGGGCTGCGCCGGCCGTCTCGCCGCGAAGCGCCCTTACTGGTCCGCCTCCGAACTGGCCGCCGCCTGCTCGGGCGCGAACGGTGACTGCGTCGTGAATCTCGCCGAAATCCGGCCCTACTGGTCGGCCTCCGAGCTGAACACGGCTTGCCAATCCAAAGGCAACTGCGCCGGCGCGCTGGCGGCGAAGCGCCCCTACTGGTCCGCTTCCGAGCTCGCCACCGCTTGCTCCGGCGCGAACGCGGCTTGCGTGGACGACCTCGCGACCGCCCGTCCCTACTGGAGCGCTTCCGAGCTGAACACCGCCTGCCGGTCGAACGGCTGGGGCAACTGCGCGGGCCGCTTGGCCTCGATTCGCCCCTATTGGAGCGCCTCCGAGCTCGCCACGGCTTGCGAAAGAGCCGACGCGAACTGCGTGGTGGACCTCGCGAAGAACAAGCCCTACTGGTCGGCCTCGGAGCTCAACACTCCCTGCCGTAAGTAGCCGATATTAGAAATAAAATCTGAGACGGCCTCCGGGGCGACCCGGGGGCCGTTCACTTTCCGGGGATTGAGGCGGAACCCCGGAATTTGTTACAACTTCTCCCACATGAAAACCAAAGCCGCCGCTCTCTCGGTGTTTTTCGTTCTCGTTCTTTCCCTTCCCGCTTTTGCCGGCGCTCCGGCTTGCGGGACCTACGACACGTACGGAGCCGACTACGAAGTGGGCTGCACCAAATCGGTTTGCCGAATCTACAACACCTACGAAGGCACCTACCGCGTCGGTTGCACCGAACAAAGGTGCGACATCTTCCCCATTCACAATGGCGAGTTTCAAATCGGCTGCACCGCCACGAAGTGTGACTCGTACGCGACTCGCGGCGGGCAATTCCAAGTCGGCTGCACGCGCGATCGCTGCGACGTATTTCCGACCCAGGGCGGAGAGCTCCAGGTCGGCTGCACGGCCGACCGATGCGATACCTTTCCCACTCAAGGCGGGCAATTGCAGGTCGGATGCACGGCGAGCAAGTGCGAGACCTTTCCGACCGACGGCGGCGAATCTCAAGTCGGCTGCACTCTCTTCGGGTGCCAGACGTTCAAGACCTTTGGCGGCGAATACGAAGTCGGCTGCACGACCGATCGGTGCGACACCTACCGCACGTTCGGCTCCGAGTACCGCGTGGGTTGCACCGACGACCGCTGCGATACCTACAAAACCTACGGCGGCCAGTACCGACCGGGCTGCCCCTCTCCCGCTCGCCGCAACGACTGGGGCTGGACCAAGTAGTTTTCCGACGAGGCGCCCCTTTTCATCGGCGCCGGACCCAACTATTCAGAGGGGATGAAACTCATTCTCTCTCTCCTGGTTTGCGTTTCCACCTCCGCTTTCGCGTTTCCCAAGTACGGGGCGAAGGTCACCCGGCTTTACGACGATAAAGCCTATATACAAGCGAAGCCCGCTCCGGACTTCTGGGCGCTGATGCCCTACTACCTGCCCCAATTCAACGGAAGCGCCTGTTCGGTCGCTTCGGTGACCACCGTCTTGAACGGCCTTCAAGCCCGCCAAAAGCAGAGTAAGGGCGAGTCGCTGCTGGTTCAGGAGACCGTTTTGAAGCTATTGAACGACCCCGCTTGGAACAAAGGCGTGCTTCAAGGGGGCGGCGCGTCCCTCGACGAGTTGGGAGACTATCTGACGCGGCTTCTTTCCAAGCTGAACATCCAAGCGAAGGTCGACGTGGTCCACATGGATGACGACGGCCCGGAAATGGCGGCGAAGCTTCGTGCCGCGCTCGAGCAAAATGAGAAATCCGACGACGATTTCCTGATTTTCAATTTCCTGCAGAAGGTCTTCGTCGGCGATCCCTTCGGCGGCGGCGGGCATTTCTCGCCGGTGGCCGCTTATGACGCCGTCAACCGCCGCGTGCTCATCCTCGACGTCTACCGCAAGGATTACGAGCCTTATTGGATTCCCGAGCAAACCGCGCTCGACGGAATGGCGACGAGAGACTCCACGTCGCGTCGTAATCGCGGTTATCTCCACATCCGCCGCTGACCGAATTCTTCCGATAACGGCGAATGCCCCGACGCTGCCACGAGTCGTGACGCTTTACCCGGCGACGCTGACACTTTTCCAAAATTACATTCGGTCACAGGAGCTCCATCATGAAATTACTTCCCCAGTTGCTCACCGTCGGGAGTTTGCTCACCGTCGCCGCTCTAGGAGCGGACAAATACGACAATTACGCCGAGCTCGCGCGCCACGAAAAATTGGGGCGCGACTATCAGATTTCGATGTCCTACAAAAAACATCCGATCAGCGTCTTCGCGATTCACGGCGGGGGGATCGAATTTTTCACGAGTGAGCTTACCCAGCTCACGGCGGGAAAAGAGCTGAACGCCTACTACTTCGAGGGAATCAAGAGCAACAACAACTGGGACCTTCACATCACGGCCCATCACTTCGACGAGCCGAACGCGGTGAACCTGGCGAAGAACTCGGAAGACTGCCTCGCCATGCACGGGTTCGCGGAGAATAACCGGTCCATCTTGTGCATCGGGGCGAACAACGTGAAGCTCGGAAAGCTCATCGCCCAAAGCGTGAAGGCCTCGCGGCTTCCGATCCAAGTGGAGATTCCGTGCACGAGGTTCCCGGGCACCTACGAGACCAACATCGTCAACCGCTGCCGCAACAAAGGCGTGCAGCTCGAGATGTCCGGCAAGCTGCGCTCGGAACTCCGAGCGAGCCCCACCTTCGCTGTGGCGTACGTGAACTCGATCCGCAAAGCGCTGAGCGTTTGGATGCAGCGGCGCAGGAACTAGTTTCCCGTGGGCGGCTGCGCGGGCGGTTCCGTCGGGCGGCGTACCGCGTGGTACGCGTCCAGACAGGCCTGGCCGATGGACTGCAACGCCGCTCCTAAACGACTCGGAAGTCCCAGCTCATTTCTGGCTTGAACGCTCGCGTCGTCCGACCGGCCGTAGAGTCCAGTGATTCCCGCTTCCCGAACCAAGGGATCGGTGCTGCCCGCGGCCGCCTTCAGAACCGGCAGGTGCTCCGCTTGCGTGTTGCCGACGAGAGCCGGCGCCGCCGCCTTGCGGACGTCGGGATCGCTACTGGTCAGCAGGGCTCTCAGCAACTTCACGGTTCCGGGGGTCGTGCGGGTTCTCAGGATTTCCTGAGCCGCCGCTTGGATCGCCGGATCGGTCGACGTAAGGGCCCTCGATACGGTCTTCAGATAGAGCTTCTCCGCGTCGCCGTCCATATTCTGGCTCGCCAGGCGCTTCAGATAGTTCGCGCCCCGCGTCCGCATCGCTTCGTCGGCGCCGGCGAACATCGCCGATATGCCGTTGAACAGGTGCTCCTTCTTCGACAGACCCTTCAGCCTATCGAAAGCCGCGTTCGCCACTTCCACGTCGCCGTGGGTGAGCGCCTTGCGGTAGACATCGGCGATCGATCCGGTCACGGGAACGTCCTTGATGATTCCGAAGTAGCCTTTGCCGAGCGCCGGTTCTCCGCTTCTCACCACGAGATCGCCGAGCCCCGTCTGCGCGTCGTTAGAAAGGCCCTGAATGCCTTTCTTGATCGCTTCGTTCTGCGCGGCGCCGGGCACTCTAAGAAGTTCGAGCAGCTGGGCGTCGGAAAGGGTGGCGAGGTGCGCGGGCTCCGCAAGATTGGAGTCCACAATCGCCTTCGCCGCAATCGCCGACTCCTTCGGGGAGGTGGTCGATTGAAGATGCTTAATCAAGATGTCCCGGCCGGCGGCGTCCTTGCGCTCGCCCGCGACCCGCAACGCTTCAAGCCGTACGGCCTCGTCGGCGTGCGTCCGCATCTTTTCGACGATTTCCTGGTTAGCGGACGGAGTCTGGAGACCGGCGCGAACCGCCGCCAAACGCATGGCCGGTTCAGTGGATTCCAAGGCCGCGCCGAGCAAAGTCCCGGCGCCGGCATGCTGGCTCAACTGGCCCAGAGCCTCAACCGCGCGGCGCCGCAAGTTCGCGTCGCCGGACTTCATCCATTTTTCAATGAGCGGAAGAGCCCGTTCGCCCAACCCGGCGAGCGCCGTCGTCGCGTGATCGACGGACTCCCCGGTACCGCGGGTAAAAACGTTTTCGAACGCCTTCGCCAAGCGTTCGGCCGGAACTTCCGAAATATCCATGCCCTCGAGGGTTTTCGCGCCCCAGGCTCTGGCCGACTCATTTAAGCTCAGCATCGACGACAGAACGGCCTTGAGCTCTCCCTCGGTAGTCTTGAAGAGGGAGAATGCCGCCTCGATCACGCGGACGTCCCCGTCCTGCATAGACCGAAGGGCGATGCCTTCCGCTTTCGCCTTCAGGGAATCACCCGCCGACGCAAGCGCGGTCAGCAACTTCGCCCGTACGCTGAAGTCGGGGTTGCGCGAAATCGCATCCGTCACCAAAGCTTCGTTCTTTTCGAGGCTCTGGATCAAGGCGACCGCCGCGGCCTGTCCTTCCACGCCGGATAGCGCGACTTTTTCCACGAGCTTCGCCGCCGAGCCCGCATCGAGTCTCGCGGTATCGGAGTGGGTAGCGAGCGCGGACATGGCGCTGGCCCGAATCGAGGCATCGCTATGCTCCAGGGCGAGCGATAGAATCGTCGGGAAAGCGTAAGAGTCTTTTCTCGTCAGCATCACGCGTTCCGCTTCCGCGCGGGTCTTCTTGTCCCAGCCGGAATTATTGATGGCCTCGACTAACAACGCCGCCGAGCGCGCGTCTTCGCGCCCGACGAGGGCGAGCACGGCCCCGCGTCGCATTTCGTAGTCGCCGTTCTTGATGTGGTACTCGAGCACGGCAAGCAGTGCACTACCCGAAAAACCGTCTCCGTCCGCTCTTCCCTTCAGGCTCGCGAGGGCGTTGTGACGTACGGTATTGTCCCCGTCCTTGATGGCCTGGTCGAAGAGCTGACCGGCTTCCTCGCCGGGGACGCGGCCAACGAGGCGCGCGCCGACCTTGCGGGTCTCCACGTCGGGGCTCTGGAGGGCCTGGCGTACGATGACCGCGTCGATGGGCCCCTCGGCCTGGGCGAGCTTCTGAATCGCCGTACGCTGGAAATCGCGCTTCATTTGAGAAATCGGATCCCAATAATTACCGCCGAAACGCTCGAGCAACCCGAGCTTCGGCAACGGAGACTTCAACATCTCCACCGCGAGATTGTGGGAAATCTGATCGGGGCTCATTCCGAGAAGTATGCCCGGAAGCTTGGCTTTCAGTTCGGCGCTTCCCGAAGTGAGCTGCTCGACGACGGCACGGGCCGCTTCCTCGCTCTTGAACTTGAGCAGCGATTGCATGGCTTCCGTCTGAACTTCCGGATCGTTGTCTCTCAACGCTTCCTTGATCCAGCCGACGGTAGACGGGTTCTCCCCAATCGAAACCGCCGCGCGGGCGACGGCCAACCGAACCATCGAGTTCGGATCCTGGCTCGCCGCCTGAAAGATCGGCTTGTTCGCGTCGCTCATCCCATAAGAGGCGAGCGCCTCAATGAGACCGGCACGCTGCTGGGGCCTGGCGCCGTGAGTGAGTGCGTCCTGAAGAACCCGCTCGTTCTGGGCGTTGCGGTTCGTGTCGAAATACTCGACCGCCTTTTTGCGCACTTCCGCGCTCGTATCGCCAAGCGCGCTCGTAAGGATTGCGTGATCCGGAGACTCCTGCTTCGAGAAAATCTCCAGGGCGCGCGCGCGCACGGAGGGGCGGAGATCCTTCAAGAGAAACGCAAAGAGCTTGTTGCGCTCCGCGGGGGGCAGGCTTTTTGCGTGCGCGGCGACGGCGTCCAAGGTTTCCTTGTCGCCCTTGACGAGCATCGCCTGGATGCCCGCCGGCGTGCTCACGTCGGCCGCCACCTGCTGGCTGGGCGGCATGAGAAGGGTCGCTCCGAGCGTGGCCTGCAGGTCCGCTTCTTCCGCCCACTTCTTGATGCGGTACCGGTACTGCTTGTACAGCTCGTCTTTATCCTTGCCGTACTTTCCTTCTCTCCAGTTCTTCAAGATGGTGACGACGCCCTTGTTGAAGTTGAACTGGGCGTCCTTGAACCGGCGCGCCTGCAAAGGCGTGAGAAAGGCGGCGTCCTCGAAACCCATCAGAGGGAGATGCCCTCTTTGGCCGGTCGAATTGTGATGGACGTTGTCGACCGCGTGCTTCTGAATCAGGTTCAGAATCTCGCGCTCTTCGGCGGTCGGCACCCGCTGGTTGAAGCGTGCCATGTGCTCCTCGATCGTTTGCTCGAGGCTCTTTCTGGGCGCGAACATTTTCTCCTGGGTGTCGGCGAAGCCGCGGATCATTTCGGGATTCTGCGCGCCGACCGTGATAATCTCGGCGAGCTTCTGAATCTCCTCGACCTCCGTCATGAAACCGCGGAGCTCGATGTCCCAGTAGGCCTCGGAACCTTGTCCGCCCTGTTCCATGCGGATCGTTCCGCGTTCATTCAGCGTGTCCGGCGCGTTACGGACGTTCGACCAGGTATTGAGCGCCCAATAGGTGTGCTTGTTCTCGAGACGCCAGGCGCTGATGTAATCGCCCATGCGCGACACCCAGCTCTTGAACTCCCGATCTCCGACGGAGGCGACCATTTCCTTCGGAACGCGGATGTGCAAGTGGAAGCCGCGCATGGCGCCGCCGAGGGCTTCCCGCACCTGCTTCATTTGCGGAAAAATGTCGCCCATCTTGTCGCTGGGCTTCGAGTTCACTTCGGCGTTTCCGGTTCCGCCTTCGCGGTGGGCCGCTTCGAGGAAAGGTTTGAACTCGTCGCGAATCCTCATGCCGACGCCCAACATGCCGCGGGAGCTGAGGACGTTGTACTCGCCGAGCCCCTTAAACTCCGCTTCGAAACCGTAAGTGATGGCGTGTCCGGATTGGCTCTTCACCGGCTCGCGCGGATTAATCTTCGCGATGGCTTGGTTGATGGCGTCTCCCGCCAGACCAAAAGACGGCGGGCCTCTGAGGCGGCCGAGCTTCGGAAAATCGTTCGCCGTATAGCCGTGCTGCTTGAGGAACGCCTGGTACTTCGATTCCGGGAGCTCCGAAATTCTCTGATTCAAATTGTCGAAGTGCTCGCCCGAATCTTTGGCCACGCCCTTGAAGGGATCCTGGAACTTCGCCCCCGGCTCGAGGTTATGCGCGTTCGCGATGATCTTTCGGAGCAGCTGAATCTGGTTCGGAATCTCGTCCGGCGACGCGAAGTCCGCGATGCGGAACTCGATGACCGACAGCTGCGGTGTGCCCTGAAGGCCGAAGAGTTTCTTGTAGTTCGCCGCGCGGTACTTCCACGCTTTGTTGGAGCTGCCGTCTTTGAGCTGTAACTCCATCGCTTCGTACCTGGCGAAGATCTCACGTACGCGTTCGTACGTTCGCTCGGCCTTGGGAAGCGCGCTCAGCTCGTTCAGCAGGGCCCGCTGCTCGGCGGCGAGCGGAACGCTGAACCGGTTCACGACGGTGCCGTAGCGGTTCGGGCTCAACGCGGAATAGATCTCGGACCAGTGGTTTTCGATATAGAGAATCGTATCCACGAGCTTCGAGGCATCGCCCGCCTTGTCGAAAAGATTGGAAACGTCGACCGTGACGTGCATGGAGGAACGCACGCCGGGCGAGTACTCGCCGTTGTTCTCGAGGTGGCGGAAAACCGACTGGAGCTGACTGATGTCCTTGTCCTCGGTGAGGACCGGAGAGACCATTTCGAGTCCGTCGAGGCCGGTCGTGTTCACGGATTCCGGCACCACGCTCCACTCGCGGCCCATCGGATCGGTGTAAATGGCTTCCTGGGCGCCCTTGTTCCTATAGCGCTCGAAAATCTGAGTGCGAATCGTGCCACGGCCGCCATAAACGCCTTGAATGGCCTGGGCCATGCCCGTGTAAGCGGTGACGGGAATCTTGGAAACATCCGATTCGAGAGAGCTCTCCCGAGCGAATTCCAACTCCACGCCAAAAGGAGGAAGCTCCGCATAGGCCCGGACGGACCCAAACGAAAGCAGCGCAACGATAGCAGCAAGCAGACGAACGTAGTTCAACACCCCAAACCCCCAACCAAACCCCATGCGGGAAAACCCGACCGGAAACTTTGCAAGGGCGGTACCACGGCTAACTTTTTTTTCGGGCTGAGATAGACTTTCGGAATTCAGAATTCCGTCGGTCGTCTGCGAATGAGGCTTTCGCGCCCGCCCAAACTCTGGACGGTTTGCCGTAAAAGGGCAGCGGGCGAAAACCCCCGGAATACGGGCGTATTCCCGCTGTTTCAAGCCCGCGCGGAATTAACCACTATATAAGGTCGAGGGGGTACACCCCTTGCAGTACTCGAGGCGATGGTGCGAAGTTCCTCAGGGGGGTATGCGGGGAACGCCTTCTGGCGTTGGTCCGTTCTGTTATTGCTGGCGAGCCTCGGGCTCTGTAGCCCGGGCGTGGGCGGCAATGACGTAGTCACTGGAAAACCGTGCCCCCAGTACCGCGTGCTGAAACGCGGCGGCTCCGCCGATTACGCGGTCGCGGCGGACCTTCCGGCGCTTCAGCTTTCCATGGTCAAGGAAACGGTCAAGACCCCCGGGGGGAAAAAGACCGTCGATGCCCGCGGACCCAACACGACGATTGAAACGGACGCGGGTCCCGTGACGGCCGAGATTTTCGGGCGTTCTCCCGCCGAGGCGAAGTTCAAAGCCGAGGACAAGCTAATCGAATCCGCGGGCGAAGAGGATTGGGTTCCGGTGGAAATCGGCTACAGCCCTCTCTTTCGGCCCGATGGGCACACGACTTTGCGGATCGGAAACTCGTTGTTCGAGAAGGGATGGAAAGGATGGTCGGCCCACGAAGGAGGCCGGGACTCCGCGCGCGCCTACATTTTCAACAATCCTTTTTTCAAGACCCAAATCGAGCGCTTCGGAGAACTCATCCCGGCGTTCAACATCGGCGTGACGGTTTTCGCCAAGAAAAAGGACGTCGTGAAACTAAGGGAAGAGCTTAGGCACCTTTCGACTGAAGAAGGAAACAAGGAAGATCCCTTCAGCATTCTCTTCGCGAACTGTAACTCGAGTCTGATGTGCCGTTTGAACAACATCGGCGTCACCGGCGTCGTGAGCCCGACCGGCCCAAGGGGCGCGAGCTCGACACTCACGTTCCAGCGGCTGCTCGCGCTGCAAGCCACCGAAGGCACGCCGCCCGGAACGGTCAGCATTTATCCGCTTCCGAAAACGGAGAAGACTCCCGAACAATGGGCAAACGCCGTCCCCGACTACGTGAGACACCAATCGGGCGTGCTAGTTGAGGCCTGGCGTCTGGTGACCGAAGGGTTGCGCAACCGGCGAATTCCGGTTCCCGCGCGCGCGCCAAGTCCATTCGAGGCAGACGCCAGCAAAGCAGCACAGCCCGTTGAGGCAAAATCCAAATCCGCTATCGGAGAGCAGCCCGCTGACGGTACTGGGGGACAAAGTCCTCCTCAGGTTCCTGGTCCCTAACCGCCTTGCCCGCGACACCGGTCACCACACCGTCCACCGAAACGTATCCGTGCTCATGACCGGGAGTTCCCACGTTGATGTGAACCCAGTGAAGAATCGCTCCGTCCGGAGAAGCGGGGAAAGGCCCGCTCTGCTTGTTGGAGGTGATGTAATCGCCGCAAGCTTCGACGGGAGCGCCCGAACGAAGGGTCGGCAGCTTTCCAAACCGCGTGTTGTAGACGATTTCGATGGTGTCGCTGGCGGCCTTACCGATCTGCACGGCAAAGTGCTCGTGCCCGCGCTTTCCGGGGTACCGGCGTAGCGCGCGGCCTAGAATGTGGCCCCGGGCTTTGTAGCCGTTTTTAGAGCCGCTCTTCCACTGCAGGACTTGATCGTTGTTTATCGGAAGATCTTTTCCTCGATCGGTGCAGCGAGGCGACTGACCCGCGAACGCTATGGTGACGAAAAACACACTGATGCTGAGAACTCGGACGAATCCCACGGTAACCCCCCTCAAGTGATGTAAGAACGAGGAGAATTTAACCGCGCAAAAAAGTTAGGCAATCAAAATCACTTCGCGGGATTAAAAACGAATGGATACGCCGCGACAATTGATTCTTCTCCCTCGAGGCTCTCGGGAAATTTCCAACCTTTGATTTTTTCCGCGAGGCACTCCGCGACCTTTTCGTCGCCGAGCTCGTTCTTGGAAATTGTCGCCTCCTTAACTTTTCCATCTGGAGCGACGGTGAACGCGGCGATCAACTTTCCCTTCAGCGCGGGGTTGCGGCTTAGGCCCTGCTTGTAACAAGCAATGGCCTCCGGGTTGTTCTTTCGTATGGTGGCGTTGATGGAATTTTTCGAAAGGCCCGTGGCGAACGCCGAAAGCACGAGCAGCGGAAGTACGGACATGAAAGCTCCTTATAGTTTTCCGTGGGACCCGTCGCAGTAGGGCGGGGTTTTGGTTTGCTTGCAGCCGCACCAGGCGACCGTCTTCGTTTCCTTGAACTCGACAATCACCGGGGTGCTCTGGGTGCCGATGTGGGAGCCGTCGCAGTAAGGCTGACGCGTTGACTCGCCGCACGAGCACCACGCTCTTTTGCCTGGCTTTTCTTCCTTAACGTAGGGACCCTTTTGAGGAATTTCGGAGGTTGCCATGGCCGTCGCCCGCTGCAATAACCGAAAGCTTATGGAGGCTGCCCTGGATCTGTCAAAAGCACCCCACCAAAGCCTTTTCTCCAAGGCGCTGCACTCCGTGCTCGTCCCCGGCCTGATGGCCGTGGGAATCGTGTGGACGGGTTTCATTTCCGCGGTGGGCATCGCGGTCCATTTCCTCTATCCGAAGTGGAGCTATAAGGTGCGCTGGCTCTGGGCACGGGTCGGGCTTTGGCTTTTGGGAATTCGTCCCCACTATGTGGGCCTGGAAAACCTGCCCGCGGGGGGCTCCATTCTCGCGCCGAACCACGGCAGCGTGTGGGACATATTAGTGATGTGTTTGCTGCCCCTCAAATTCAAGTTCATCGCCAAGAAGCAGCTATCGAAGGCCCCAATCCTCGGACAGCTCCTGACGTTGATGGGCACCTACTGGGTGGAACGTACTAGCACGGGCCGGGACCTTTCCGTAATGAGGCAAGTCGAGGACGGCTTGCGAAACGGGGTGCCCGTTTTGATTTTTCCCGAAGGGACGCGCACGAAAACGGGGGAACTCCTTCCTTTCAAGAAAGGCGCCTTCCGGACCGCTCTCAATTCCGGGACGCCGCTCGTGCCGGTGGCCATCACCGGGGCCTATGAAATCGCTCCACCCGGAAAGCTCCCCACGAAATGGGGCAACGAAATTTACGTCCGTATCGGACAGCCTTTTACTCCCGCTCCCGGCAGCACCATGGAGCAGGTTTCCGACGAATTCCGCGCCAAACTCGTCGGGCTTTTGGAGATTAACCGCTCGCGCAATGTGGTATAGTCACTTGTTATGATTGTGGATGTCGTCAAAAAGGTTTTCGGAACGGGCAACGACCGCTTAATCAAACGCCTGCGCCCCACCGTGGCCCGCATCAACGAGCTGGAGCCCAAATTTCAAGCCCTGAGCGACGAGCAACTCATTCAGAAGACGGCGGAGTTCAAGGAGCGGGTTTCCCGCGGGGAATCGCTCGATTCGATTCTGCCCGAGGCGTTCGCCGCGGTTCGCGAGACCGGCAAGCGTACGCTGAACATGCGCCACTTCGATGTGCAGATGATCGGCGGCATGGTGCTGCACTCCGGAAAAGTCGCCGAGATGCGAACCGGTGAAGGAAAGACCCTCGTCGCCACCCTTCCCGTGTATTTGAACTCGCTCTCGGGCAAAGGCGTCCACGTCGTCACGGTCAACGACTATCTCGCGCGGCGCGACAT
>CAZZHG010000021.1:0-61318 GCA_964653655.1 uncultured Pseudobdellovibrionaceae bacterium | reverse complement strand
AGAAGACTTATTCTACGGTAACGCTCTTCGCGAGATTGCGCGGTTTGTCGACATCGGTTCCGCGCTGAAGAGCGATGTAATACGCGAAGAACTGAATCGGAATCGTCATGAGAATGGGGCTGAGCCCCCAGGTGGAGCGGGGAATGCCGACGAATCGGTGGCTTTCCCGTTTGAAAGTCTCGGTTCCCGCCGTCCCAATCGTGAAGATTCGGCCGCCCCGGCTTTTTACTTCCTGAAGGTTGCTCATCATCTTCTCGTAAATCGTCTGGGAGAAGTGATTGAGCGTATCGGAGCCGGGAAACTTATAGGGCTCATCCTCCGGCGCGAGAACGACGATGGCCGTCTGCCGGTCGATTAGCGCGATGGGGCCGTGCTTGAGCTCGCCGGCGGCATAGCCTTCGGCGTGGAGGTAGGAAATCTCCTTCAGCTTGAGCGCGCCTTCCTGGGCGACGGGGTAGAGGATTCCCCGGCCCATGTAGAAGAAGAAATCGTTCGTCTGATGTTCCTGAGCAATCTGCTCCATCTCCTTTTCGCAGAGGAGAGTCTGGCCGGCGAGCACCGGAAGCTTCAGGAGATCGCGCGTGAGCTCGGCGCAGGCGCCTTCCGAGAGATTGCGGTTCAGGTAACCCATCTCGAGCCCGAACATGTACATCATGCAGAGCTGAGTGGTGAAAGCCTTCGTGGAGGCGACTCCGATTTCGGGGCCCGCGTTCGTGTAAAGGACCGCGTCCGATTCGCGGGCAAGGGTGCTCTCGCGGACGTTGCAGATGCTCAGCGTGCGGATGCCCTTCGACTTCGCCTCCTGGCAGGCGGCGAGAGTGTCGGCGGTCTCACCGGACTGGGAAATGAGGACCACGAGCGTTTCCTTGTCCAGGATCGGATCGCGGTAGCGGAACTCGGACCCGTAGTCCACATCCACGGGAATGCGGGCGAACTGCTCGACGTAATTCTTGCCGACAAGCCCCGCGTGGCGGGCAGTGCCGCAGGCGACGATGGAAATTTTCTTGATACCGTCGAGAATGCCGGGAGCTTTCTGAAGTCCCTTGAGCGCGACGATGCCCTTCACGTGATCGATATTGCTCTCGATCGTCTGGGCGAGGGCCTGCTGCTGCTCGTGGATTTCCTTGAGCATGTAGTGGCGGTAGCCCTGCTTTTCCATCTGGTCGGCGGACCACTGGATAGTCTTCACGACTTGCGGAACTTCCTGGCCGGTTTCCGTCTTCACTTTCACGCTGTCGCGGCGGCAGAGGGCCACCTGGCGGTCGTTCAGATAAACAATCTTCTTCGTGCGGTGAAGAATCGCCTGAACGTCGGAGGCGATGAAATTTTCCTTCTCGCCGAGGCCGAGCAAGAGCGGTGCTCCGTTTCTCGCGCCCACGATGAGGTCGGGCTCTTTCTCGGAAAGAATCACGAAAGCGTAAGACCCTTTGAGTCTCGGCAAGACCACGCGGACAGCGTCTTCCAGGCCTTTTCCCGCCTGCACCTCGATGTCGAAGAGATGAGCGACGATCTCGGAATCTGTATCGGAGGCGACTTTGCGCCCGGCTTTCAGCAGCGCGTTCTTGTGTTCCAAATAGTTTTCGATGATGCCGTTGTGGACGAGGGTGATGGCGCCGACGCGGTGGGGGTGGGCATTTTGTTCGGACGGCGCACCATGGGTGGCCCAGCGGGTGTGGCCGATGCCGACCGATCCCGTGAAGGTGTGATCCGTGAGCATCGCTTCGAGCCTCTGGATGCGGCCTTCGCACCGGTAGACCTCCGTCCTGCCCTTTTCGACGATAGCTATTCCGGCCGAGTCATAGCCGCGGTATTCCAGCCGTTTGAGTCCGTCGAGCAGGATGTTCTTGGGATCTTGGGAGCCGATGTAGCCGATGATTCCACACATAAGAGGCGGGCCTTTCTGCAGTTAAGACGCTAACAAACGCCTGATTTGAAATCAATTTTGAAAGCGAATACCATTCTTCAAATAGCCACATGATGGATCTTCAGAAACGGGCCCTGGACGTGGTACTCGCGCTCTTCGGGCTCATTTTGCTTTTCCCGCTGTTCGTGGCCATTGCGGCGGTCATACGTGGGACTTCGGAGGGGCCGGTGCTGTATCGGAGCCGAAGGCTGGGTCGTTACGGCTGGCCGTTCCTGATGTTGAAATTCCGTTCCATGCAAACAGACGAGGCGGTTCCCGGTTTGGTGACCCTCGACGACGATCCCCGGATCACTACCGTCGGCCGCTGGCTGCGCCGTCATAAGCTCGACGAGCTGCCCCAGCTTTGGAACGTTCTGAAAGGGGAGATGACTCTCGTCGGCCCCCGCCCTCAGATTCCAGCCCTCGTTTTGCGTTACACGCCCGAACAAAGAAAAGCTCTCGAGGCCCTTCCCGGGATCACCGATCCGGCGTCGCTTAGGTTCTGGAACGAGGGAGCGCTCCTGCGTGGAGCGAGCGAACCCGACAAAGCTTATCTCTCCCAAATTTTGCCTGAGAAACTGCGGCTCAGCCTTGGTTACCTCGAAGGGCGAACGTTCGTTTCGGACGTGAAAGTGCTTTGCGAGACGGGCTTGGCGTGTTTCGGGCTCGGTCAGCAGGAGCGGATGGCGCGTCCGAGCGCGGCCACCACTTTTTCCTGAACTGAAAGATCCATCTCCGGCCAGATCGGAAGCGAAAGCACCTCCGAGGCGGCGGCTTCCGCGTGGGGCAGTCGGACGTTCGAGCTGTAAACCGGAAGCTTCGGCAGCGTGAGCGGATAGTAAATCATCGTCGACACGCCTTCTTCCGCCATCAATGCTTGAACTTTGTCGCGGATCCCGCCCTTCAGCCGGATCGTATATTGGTGATAGACGTGTTGGCCGTGATCCGCCTCGATGGGCGGGACGACTTGCTTGAGATCGGCGAGAAGCTTTCCGTAACGAAGCGCCACTTCCTGGCGCGAGCGGTTCATCGCCTCGACGTATTTCAGCTTCACGCGCAAAATCGCCGCTTGAATGGAATCGAGCCTGGAGTTGTAGCCCAACTTCTCGTTGTAGTACTGGCGAAGCGATCCGTGGCTGCGAAGTTCCTGGCAAGTGACGGCGAGCTTGTCGTCGTCCGTCACGATGAGACCGCCGTCTCCGAACGCTCCCAAATTTTTCGTCGGATAAAAAGAATAGGCGCCAATCCTGCCCAAGGTACCGAGCCGCTTGCCGTGGTAGTCGGCCCCGAAGGCCTGCGCGACGTCTTCCACGACCGCGATTTGATTGCGCTCGGCCAGTTGCAGGAGCGGTGTGAGATCCGCGCTCTGCCCGAAAAGGTGCACGGGAATGATTGCCCGCGTCTGCGAGGTGATGTGGCGCTCGACGAGCGTGGGATTCAGGTTGAACGTCACCGGATCGATGTCCACGAAGACCGGCTCCGCTCCGAGCAGGCTCACGGCTTCCCCGGTCGCATAGAAAGTGAATCCCGAAGTGATGACCTGATGGCCGGGACCGACGCCCAAGGCGCGAAGGGCGATGACCAAAGCATCGGTTCCGGAGTTCACCCCGATCGCATGCTTCGCGCCGAGGTAGCGGGCGACGTCGGCTTCGAAGGCTTTGGTCTCCGCCCCGCCGATGAACTGCGTGGATTTCAGCACGCCCTGGATGGCTTCGTTGTACTCCGCCCAGTGCTTGGTGATGTCTTGAGAGAGGTCCAGAATCGGGATGCGCATGAGGCCATTTGGCCGTGACCGCGCCGGACTTGCAATGCTTTTTTGAGAGGGGGGGCACCGGCTAGTCGCCCAGTTTGACCCGGATGGTCGTATTCACGCCGTTGGACTCGTACCACGTATTGTAGAACTGGCTGGAGTGGCTGAGGAGGAAGGGGTTTGCCGCGTTCTGGGACGTACTCTTGTTGATGCCGGAAGCCCCATCGCCATCGACGAACGTCCAGGCCCCCGTGCCTTCGTTACTCAGCTGCTTCACCCGGATATTCGTGGCGGTGCCGTCGGTCTCGGCCCAGGCCGCGTAAAGAAAAGTCGAGAGAACCGAAAGCATCGGATACTGGGCTGAGCGGGTGGGATCCTTGTTGATGCCGGTGGCGGCCACGTTGCCGTCGACGAAGACCCAGGTGGTCTGGGAGCAGTTGGCGCCATCGAATCGGGCGACCCGCACCTGCTGGGGTCCCGAGGCAGAAGCTTCCTCGACCCAAGTTGCGTAAATCTTGTTGTTGTAGACGGTGAGCCGCGGGTAGCGGGCGTGGCGGGCGGCCACTCTATTGAGCCCCACGCCGCCGTCTATGGACGTCCACGCGGCCGTCGTTTGGTCTTCATTACAGCTGGTGCGGATGGTGGCGACGGAGGAGTTGTTCACTTCCTGCCAGATCAAGTACATCCGCCCGGCAAGCGTCGCGATGGAGGGGACGGTCGCGTTCTTAGCCGGGTTCACGTTCAATCCGTTTTCGTTGTTGCCCGTGTCGAAGTTGCTCCAAGCCGCGCCGTTGTATTTCTTCACGCGGATCTGGGTGATTATCGAAGAGTTTTCTTCCGTAAACACCGCGAAAATGTTGTTCGCCGAAGTGGAAACAGCCCGGGGCGTTTGCGCGACCCGTCCCGTGTTGCGGTTGAGGCCCGTGGTGGCTCCGCCGTCGATGAAGGCCCACGAGGGCGCGTTATCGTCTCCACCGTACTGCGCGGCCCGTATCTGGCGGACGTTGGAGGTCCCCTCGGGCTCGTCCCAGACGGCGACGAGCTTGCTGTTATTGACGATTAAATCGACGTTGCGGGCGCTTTTTCCCGTATTGAAATTGATGCCCGTGGCGAGGTTGCCGTCCACGAAAGCCCAGGCGGGGGAAGCGTCGTTTTCGTTGTAAACGGCCACCCGAATTTGATCGGCCGTGCCGTCGCTCTCCTGCCAGCCCATGTAGAGCTTACTGGACAGCTCGGCGAGCTTGGAAACCAATCCGTTTTTCGTGGCGTCCTTTGCGACGCCGTCGGTGCCGTTGCCGTCGACGAAAGTGGTGAACTCCACTTGGCGCCAGGTGAAACCGTTGGTGAGTGTCTCGGACTGGTCGTCGACGTTGGTCACGGTCACATCCGCAGTTGCGAGCGCCGTGCCCGCCGGGTTGACGCAAGTGAGCGATAGCCCGCTGACCACGTTTACACTCGGGCAGTCCGTGGAGCCGATGAGGACCGTCGCCCCGCTTCGAAAGCCGGTTCCCGCGATCGTAATCGTCGTGCCGCCCAGGAAGAAACCTTGCGATGCCGAATCGACCGTCGGGGGCGGGTGGTAAGTGTAGCCGCCCGTGAGAGTTCCCGCGGCGATATCGCCCGTAGTGAAATTGCGGTTTGTGACGACCACGTCGACCGTGACCGACACCGTGGTGCCGCCAACGAGTTCGGGCACGATGCAAGCGAGGCTCGTCGTCGATAGGTGCTCGAGGTCCGTGCAGTTTCTTCCGTTCACCGTGACGACGGAGGTGAGATTGAATCCGGTTCCGGTGATGGTGATGGCGTTTCCGCCCAAAGCGGCGCCTGAGTCGGGGCTGAGTGCCGTGACTGTAGGGGTGGTGAGAGCGTTCGACGACGTCGAACGCGTGCATGCGGTCCACATCAGCGGACACAGGCACACCATGAGCAGCAATCGCTTACGTACCGTATGGCTCAATTGGTAACCTCGGGCTTAGTTAACTCTATGATATATCGGAATCTTGGCGCCAATTCTCAAGCCAGCGCCGCACACGGTCTAAGGCTGCCTAGGCACGATCTTTTCGGGCAATTGTGAAATGATTGTGGAGGCTGGGCACGCCAGGCTTAGCCGGGCGATTTTACGAGGCCGGAAAGCAGGGCTTTCAGCTTGCCGACAAGGCCGTGGCCCGACGATATGTCGCTACCGCGCAGTAGAGAGGGAACTCCGAGCTCCCCGCAAAGCCGCTTAAAATCCAGCTCCGGCATATCCAGCTTCAGAAAGGGATTGAGGGCTACGACGTTCACGCCTCGCTTGCGCAACTCCGTGCGCACTTCGGCTATTCCTTCGTAGTACTGCAGATAGCGGTGTTGGGGATCGACGCCTTTCCAGCGGGTGTGCTGCCGGTGCGCGTGATGATTGTCTCCGAGTGGCGCGTTGTCGCAGCCGATGAGAAAAATGTTTTTTGCGCCCATGTTGGCGGCGAGATTGGCGGCCGCTTGGGCGATGCTGCTCCAGACGTAGAGAAAATCTCCCGTAGGCCGGGTAACCCAGTCGAGGACGCGGCCGGAGTCGCTGGGCTCGTTGTCGGGCTGCGTGTTTGGCTTTCCCCGGTACTTGAAGAAGTAAAACTCCTTTTCGGCGCGCGAGTACTGCTCGGGGGTCAGCAGGCCTTTGCACTTTTCGGCGCCGGTGACCCAAGTGATCTCCGGCCGGGGCGATTCGCCCTCCATGAACTCCGGGATGTTGAGATCGGGATGAATGGTGAGGCAGTACTGAACCTTTGCGAGTTTCCAGGCCATGTTGCATCCGATGACGATCTTTCCTTCGAGGACGGACATCGGAAAAACACGGGAACTAGGCCCGGTTCCGAGAACGTAGATGTCGGAACCGGGGTGGCGATCGTAAAGCTCGGATACCATCTTCATAGAGTTTGTCACATAGCACGCAGAGTCTTCCGGCACCAGTCCAGCGCCATGCCCGACCCATTCAGAAGGTTCCCAACGACCTTGGCAGGTCCGCCGGGGGCGGACTCGGGCTTCAAGCGCGCCAGCCGGGGGTCACGGTCCAGACCGTCGGCGATCTGCGGGTGCCGGCGCAGCAGCGAGTGATAACTCGCCTTCACTTGCTCCGCGGTACGGGTGTCGGATTGACCGGGCTGATGGAAGACCTCGATCGTTCCCACCAGCGTGTGCTCGAGGCCCTGCGCGGAAGCCCGCAAAAAGAAATCGGCGTCGTTGTATTGGGTCGGAAAGTTGACCTCATCGAGGCCGCCCAGCTTCCTGAAAACCTCCGCTTTCACGGCCGCGCAGGCGAACGAGTTTCCGGACGTCGGCCTCACGTCCGTCGAAAAAACTGGGCAGGTGCTCTCGCATAG
Source organism: uncultured Pseudobdellovibrionaceae bacterium (assembly GCA_964653655.1). Classification (GTDB taxonomy): domain Bacteria; phylum Bdellovibrionota; class FAC87; order UBA2466; family UBA2466; genus CAZZHG01. Next base: position 54,312 of record CAZZHG010000021.1, on the reverse strand, counting down.
GCCCACGCCCGTGGGGGTATCGGATCGCGGCTCGATCTGGACGCCCGCCGAAACGAGGCCTCGGTCGCCGACGATTCGGGGACCGGCGGTGGCGACGTTCGGGGCGAGGCACCAGTCCGATAACCCCTGGATAACGTTGGTGCCGTGAAGGGTGGCGTCGTTGTTCAAAAAGAAAAAGACTTCGCAGCCGGAGCCCCGCACTCCCAGGTTGCTCTGCGCGCTGTGATTGTACGGAAGATCGTAGTCGAGGATCTCGACCTTCCAGGGAGCGGGCAGCCTCGCGGTACGGAGCGCGACCTTTTCGAGCTCCTCAGGCTTGCTTTGGTTGTTGATCAGGGCCAGCTCGGCCCGGAACGCGGTGAACTTTTGTTCGGCGAGATCGTCGAGCAATCGGCAAGTGAGATCGGCGCGGTCGCGGAAACAGACGACGATCCGAATCGAGTCCGCCTTCCTCTCGGGTTTCTGGACTTCGTTCAGCCGATAGGGAGCGCCGGAGAGTGGCCACCGGAAAACGGATTCGAGGCGCGCGATCTTGTCGGGGTCACCTGCGGCCGCGACGAGGACCTGTGTCCGCCAAAACTCCTCCGTCCACGCCGGAGCGGCATCGGCGGGGACGCGCAAATAGAAGTTTCCCTCGAGGCTCGCCCGCTCGAGCAGAGAGCGGTTTCGAAAGGGGAAGCGAAACCTTCCCAAGGCCCCTCCGGATCGCCAGCGGCCGTGCCGGGGGAGCAGAAGTAAATCGTCGAGAACGGCAAGTTCCACTTGGGGCGGAAGCTTCTGCAAAGTTTCTTTCAGGGGCCCGGTCGTGAGCGAAAGATGGCCTAGTCCCAGCCAGACCGAAGATCCGACCTGGATTTTCTTGAGGCCTGCCATCAAGACTTCCGCCTCTTCGCGATGAGCAGGACGCGTTTGCCGTTGTTCTCGTTACGAGTCTCGATGCTCTTGATGTCCCCGAAGCCACATTGGGTCAGCACGCCGTGTAGATCGCCTTCCGTCAGCCATTTGGCGTGGTCCGACATTCCCGCGAACACACCTTTGTACCTGCCACCTTCGCGAATCCGATGGTAGCGGTACTCGGTATCTCCGGAGAAGTAACTGGCGTTCACTTGTTCGTCGCGCGCGACGTGCGTGTCGAGAAGTATCGCGTGGGAAATTCCCTCGAGCAAAACCCGCAAGTGCTGGACCGGATCCGTGAGGTGATAAAGCACGCCGGCGTGAAAGGCGACGTCCGCCTTCATCCACTCGGGAGCGCCGCCCGACATTTGCTCCATGTCATAGGCGATTACCTTCGGGTGCTGGCCGTAAAACGACGCCCGCACGATCGTCCGGACGACGTTCTCCACGCGGCCGTCTAGGGCGGTCACCGCGCGCGCGCGTTTGGCGAGAGCGATAGTGTGAACTCCTTCGAAGCAACCCACTTCGAGCACCGACTTGTCCCGTAGTCCCACTTCCTCATCGAGCAGCACCACCCGGCGATCGGGAAGTTCCTGGGGACCGCTTCTTTTTTTCGGGCCGGCGGGCAGGCCGAACCGGCGGCCCCGGCTGTCCACGGTAAAGCAATTGAAGTCGAGCATGCGGTTGATCTCTTCCAGCTGATCGTCCGTCATCATGTCCACCAACGGAACCGGCTCAGCCGAGGGGGGCCAGCCCGAGAGTCGTGCGGAAGTCTTGTCGAAAGGGGGAGGGGTGGCCTTTGGGGCGAGTTTCCACGTTCGAATCAGCGACTGAATTTTGGATTGAAACATCCGCCTTTTTTCCTATAGGTGCGCTGGGGCTACAAGGCCTAAAACGCTTGGGGCCGCTGGGCTCGGCGAGGGGCGCTTTGCTTGACCCCCGGCAAGGCCTTCTCTATCTTGGGGCTCTAATTTTTGTGCTTTAGGAAGAGGACTTTATGGATAGCGCACCGAGTCAATTGCTTCTGCTTTCCGGCCCCTGTGTCATCGAGGACGAAGGCCTCGTTCTCGAAATCGCGGCGGAATTGAAGCGCCAGCTCGAGGGGCTCCCCGTGAGTTTCTATTTCAAGGCTTCCTTCGACAAAGCCAACCGCACCTCCATCGACGGTTTTCGGGGTCCCGGCATGCGCGAAGGGCTCGCCATTCTTTCCAAGGTGAAAGCCAAGGTCGGCGTTCCCGTGGTCACCGACATCCATGAGGCCGCGCAGGTGGAAGCCGTTTCCGACGTGGCGGATTTTCTGCAGATTCCGGCTTTCCTTTGCCGCCAGACCGACCTCGTCGTGGCTTGCGCGCAGGCGGCTTTGAAAAAGGGCAAGCGGCTCAACGTGAAGAAGGGCCAATTTCTCGCGCCGTGGGATGCGAAAAACATCGTTCAGAAAGTCCGGGCGGTTCAGGCCAGAGAGGGGATCACTCCCCAGAAAGACTGGTTCTGCCTTACGGAACGAGGCGTCTCTTTCGGTTACAACACGCTGGTCGTCGACATGACGTCGTTCCAGACCATGAAGACTTTCGGCGTTCCGGTCGTGTTCGACGCGACTCATTCCGTGCAATCTCCCGGAGCCGGTCCCGGCGGACAAAGCACGGGCGGCAAGCGCGAGAACATCGAAGTGCTGGGCCGCGCGGCGATCGCCGCCGGAGCGGACGGTTTGTTCATGGAGTGCCATCCGGAGCCGGCCCGCGCGAAAAGCGACGGCCCGAATGCGTTCTATCTTTCCTCGGTCGGAACTTTCATCCGCCAGATGCTGCAAATCCGCGACGTCGTGAAGGGAATGCCTAAATTGCTTCCCGAGGCCAAGGCCCTCGAAAGCACCTTGAGTAACTGATGGAATCGAATCTCGACAATCCGTCCTTAGGCGAAATCCCGGCGCTTGCTCCTCTCGGATTGGAAGAAATTCAGGCGATGGACGACGAGTCCCTGCTTGAAACGGTCCGGGAAGTCATCCGCCTAGAAGCGGCGGCGCTTTCTCATCTCGTCGACACCCTCGACGAAAGTTTTGCGAAGGCGCTGAAGATAATCGCCTCCTGCCGAGGCAAGGTCATCGTGACGGGGGTCGGCAAGTCCGGGCTCATCGCGCGAAAAATCGCGGCGACGATGTCCAGCACTGGAACGGTCGCGACGTTCCTTCATCCCGCCGACGGGATGCACGGGGATCTCGGCATGGTCACCAACGAAGACGTTGTCATCGCGCTCGGCAAAAGCGGCGAGAGCGAAGAGCTGGTCGCGCTGATTGCTCCCTTGCGGCGCATCGGCGCGAAGATCGTCGCCATCACGGCGGTCGCTCATTCGAAGCTCGCCAAGGGGGCCGACATCACGCTGCTGACTCCGGTCGAGCGCGAGGCCTGTCCGTTGAATCTGGCCCCGACGGTTTCCACGACGATGGCGCTTGCCGTGGGAGACGCGCTCGCCGTAGGCCTGATGAAGATGAAGAATTTCCGGCCCGAGGATTTCGCCAAGTACCACCCCGGCGGAAAGCTCGGCAAACGGCTGCTTCTCAAAGTTTCCGATCTGATGATCCCTCTCGATAAGTGCCCGGTGCTGGACCCCCAGACGGCCGTCATGGAAGACGTGCTCATGGCGCTGACCGAGTTCGGTCTGGGTCTCGTTCTCTTTCTCGACGGCGGCCGGATGGCGGGAATTCTTACGGACGGCGACATCCGGCGTCTGCTTCAGCAGCGGCGGCAAGAGCTGTTCAACCTGAAGGTTTCCGATCTGATTAACCGCGCCCCCCTTACCGTCAGCCCCGATCTCAAAGCCGTGGATGCCTTGGGGTTCATGGAAAACAGGCAGCGGCCTCTCAACGTGGTTCTCGTTTCCGAGGGAACCCGCGTGCTGGGAGTCGTCCGTCTCCACGAACTCGTGGCGGTGTCTTGATGGAGCCGGTCCGCGTATACGTCGGGGCCGACCGCTCGCAGGCTCTCGCCATTCAGGTACTCGAGCACTCCATCCGCCGCCACACCAGCCATCCGGTGGAACTCCACCCCATGGTCGATTTGCCGGTTCCCATGCCGAAAGATCCGCGGCAGCGTCCGAGGACCGGTTTTTCCTTCGCGCGCTTTTGCATTCCGAAGCTTGCGGGTTACCGCGGTCGGGCGATCTACATGGACGCGGACATGCTCGTGTTCAAGGACATCCGCTCCCTTTGGGATATTCCCATGGAGGGACGCTCGGTCCTCGTTCAGCGGGAACTGGGCGCCGAGAGCATTCCGCAAAAGGGCTCGGCCCCGAAAAAGCGCGTCAAGCAATGCGCCGTCATGCTGCTCGATTGCGCGAAGCTCACTTGGGATGTCGAGCGCATCACCGAAGATTTGAACGAGAAAAAGTACACGTACGAGGAGCTGCTCCAGCAGCTTTGCCTCGTGGCTCCGGAGGAGATCGGCCACAGCATCCCTTTCGAGTGGAACAGCCTCGAGATCCTGAAGCCCGAGACCTGCAACCTTCACTACACCGACATGCCCACGCAGCCGTGGGTGTCGCCGCACAATCTGAACGACGGGCCCTGGCTCGAGGAAGTAAGGCTGATGCTGGCGGATGGCTCGCTCACCGAGACGGAGTTGCGGCGGGAAATCGAGCTGGGATATTTCCGGCCTTCTCTTTGCGCGGATCTTTTCGCCCGGCCTCGGGTGCCGGCCGCGATCGTGCCTTTGTGGCGTAAAGCGATGGGCCTTTGGGATAAGTTCGCCGGCTTCGTTCCCCACGCCTCGGTTCGAAAGGCCAACCTCGAACGTTCCGCGCTAAATCCCGCGATGGCCGCCGGTTAGGTCTTGGTGGATTCCGGAACGGTACGCTGGAAAAAATGAGTCCAGGGACTAGCGCCGGGCGGAAGCTCCGTCTGCGCCGAGTAGATCAACTCGCAAACTTCCCGAACCGCCCCCTTGCCTCCGCTCGAGCGAAGCACCAGCTTCGCCGCCTCCAACACTTCCGGAAAAGCGTCCGCTACGGCGATGGGAAGCCCGACCAGGTTCATGCACTCGAGGTCGTTCACGTCGTTGCCTACGTACGCGACGAGCTCCAGGGGAATTCCCTTTTTCTCCATGAGCCGGCGCAGCTCGGGGGCTTTCGCCGGGCAATTCTGGTGGCATTCGATCTTGAGCTTACGGGCGCGGGCGGAGACAACGGGATTTATCTCGGTCGAGAGAATCATGACTTCGAGGGGAAGGGATTCCAGCAGCCGCATGCCGTAGCCGTCGCTGCGGTTGCAGATTACGCTTTCCTCGCCGGTCTCGGAGACGATTACTTGATTCGTGGTGAAAACTCCGTCGAAATCGAAAACGACGGCCTTTATCTTTCGGGCGGAATTTTTCCAGTCGTTCATGATTTCCTCGCTTGAAGAATCCGTTTCACTTCTTCCAGGTCGGCGGGCGTGTCCACCCCGATGGACGTCGAGGCCGCGAGCGCAAGGCCGATCGAGATACCGTTGTCGAGCGCGCGCAGCTGTTCCAGGGACTCGCCCAGTTCTATCGGCGAGGGCGGTAGATTCTTCAGCCGCAAAAGGGTTTCCTTCTTGTAGACGTATAGGCCCAGGTGGCGGCGGCAAACGAGGTTGGCGACGGGGGGCGGCTCCACGCGGCTGTAAGGAATCGGAAAGCGGGAAAAGTAGAGCGCCTTGCCGGACTTGTCGGCGAGGGCCTTAACGACCGTGCGGTTTTCCAGCTCGCCGTGAGATTTGAGCGGGGACATCACGGAGGCCATTTCGAAGGCGCCGGACTTCACGAGGGCGAGTCCGGCTTCCAGGACCGAGGGCTCGATGAGCGGTTCGTCTCCCTGAACGTTGATGTAGATATCTCCATTCGTTTGCTCCGCGACGGCGGCCACTCGGTCGGTGCCGCTCACGAGAAGCGGCGAAGTCATGAGGCAATTTCCGCCGAAAGCGAGAACGGCTTTCTGAATCCTTTCGTCATCGGTGGCCACGATCACTTCGTCGATGCCCCGGGCTTTCCGAGTGGCCTCGTGAACCCACTGAATCATGGGTTTACCGTTCAAATCAGCGAGAGGCTTGCCGGGAAAGCGCGTGGCGTTGAAGCGGGCGGGGATCACCGCGATGACTTTCATTGGGCGAACGTAGAAGAAGTGCCCGGGACGGTCAAGACGGCGGCCGCCTCCCGTGCGGGTTGTGGTCCGATGACGCAGGTGTTATCTCAAGGACCATGCGCCTGGCCAAACTCGCAGCCGAAGCTTGTCTCATGGTCCTATTCACGTTCGGGCTCTGCGAAGTGGCGCTTCGTGCCTACCCGCGCTTAATCCCCACGCATTGGTTGCTACGCTTTCCGGCCGATACCCGTTACCAGGTCGCCAAGCGTCTCGGGCTTCAAACGGCCCTGGATCGGACGTATCTCAAGCGCCGTTATGGCGGCCATCCCCACGGTAACTGGGTTCACTATCCCAGCACCGTCGTTACCTATGATTTCAAGGACGCGGGAGTCGTCAATCGCATCCCGATGGATTCCCTCGGTTTCTGCAATCCTCCCGAGTCGAGCTACGATCGGGCGGATATCGATCTCGTTTCCATCGGAGACTCTTTCACGTGGTGCATGTCGGTGAATCCCGGGGACACTTGGACATCGCGTCTCGGCCGAGAGACCGGGATTTCCGTTTACAACCTGGGCCTTCCGGCGAGGGGCTTGGAAGAATACGTGGAGCTTCTCGAAGAGTACGGTTTGAAAAAGAATCCGAAGTACGTCGTGCTGATGGCTTACGGGGGCAATGACGTTCGGGACGCCCTAAAGAATGAAGAGTATCGCCGGTCGCCCCGCGATCAGGCGGCGGCGAAGCCGGCCAAGGAAGGCAATAGTTGCTACGCCCCGAACACTCGATTCTGCAAAACGAAAGACCGCCTCGAATCGATGCCCGTGCTCGGATCGAGTTACGTGGTGAAAACCGCGCTGGCGGGAATGACGGGGTTTTTCTATCACCGTTCCCGGTTGAGGGGGGATTTCGACGCCGTGAATTTCCGGTATGAAGTGCGCCTCAACGATGGCTCGAAGTTGCTCTATAACCCCGAGAACGCCGATCAGGACGAGCCTCAATTCGCAAAGCTTGTTAGCGAGAAGGGGCTGAGTCCTTCGCTCTTCGATGGACCGCTGAAACGGTTTCTACAATTGGCGGAAGAGCACCGTTTCGTGCCGATTGTGGTTTACTGTCCCTCGGTGTACGCCGCCTACGAAGGTGCCGTCAGCTTTCAGGATCCTTCTTTAACCGAGCCGATGAAGCGGTACAATCGGGCGCAGACCGACTACTTCGAAGCTCGGGCTCTCGAGCTCGGGTTCACTTTCCTGGACTTGACGCCCCATTTTCGAAAAGTCGTGCAGACCCCTGGAGAACGAAAGCTCCTCTACTTTCCGACGAACGTCCACCTGACCCAGGCGGGGCACGAGGAGGTGAGCCGCTTAGTCCGGGAGGTTTTGGAGCGCGCCGAAGCTAAAGCGGGCGTGACCCGGGTCAAGAGTTCTGTCGGCAATCGGGGCTGACGACCGTTGAAGAGTCTCGAACGTCTCCAGCGCGCTCGCAATCGCCTCGTCGGTATTGAGATAGCGGTAAGTAGCTAGTCTTCCCACGAAATGAACGGAATTGAGGCGGGTCTCCAGTTGGGCGAGCGTTTCGTAGTTTCTATATAGACGGCGGCCCTCCTCGGAAGGAACCGGGTAGAAAGGTTCCCCTTCAGAACGGGAGTACTCGAAAGACAGAACGGTTTCCGGGTGTTCTTGCCCCGTGATGTGTTTGATTTCCACCGAACGGGTATAGGGTCGGTCCCAAGGGTAGTTGATCTGTACGCAAGGCTGAACGAACGGGCCTCTTTCCTTTCGAAACTCGAACTCAAGTGAGCGCCAGGGCAATTTTCCAAACCGAAAATCAAAGTACTCGTCCACGGGGCCGCAGTAGATGGTGGCGACCCGAGGCCGAATGGTCCCGCGCAGTTCCCGATAATCCACGCCTAGCGCCACTCGGATCTCCGGGCGATCGATCATGCGGCGAAAGAGCTCCGTGAACCCCCGCGCCGGGGTGAGCTGAAAAGCGTGATCCACGTAACGGCAATCTTCGTTCAGACGAACGGGAATGCGGCCGCAAGCGGAAGGGTCCAATTCACTTGGGTGGCGGTCCCACTGCTTTTTCGTGTAGCCGAGATAGAATGCCTCGTAGAGCTCGCGGCCGACGCGGCCGAGAACGTACTCCTCGGAATTTCTCGGGCTTGGAAAGTTTTCCCTGAGCGAGGCGAGGTAAGCCTCGGCCGACTCCGTCGTGAAGTCCCGCCCGAAGAACTTTCTGAGTGTAACGAGGTTGATCGGAATCGGGTAAAGCTCGCCCCGGTAGCTCGCGCGCACCTCAAAGTTTCCGGGAATCCAGTCGGTGAACTCGGAAAGATAGTCGAGCAGGCGGGCGTCGTTCGTCCGGAAATAATGGGGGCCGTACTGGTGGACGAGCACCCCGTTCTCAAACGGCCGGTCATGGCAGTTTCCAGCGACATGCCCGCGTCTTTCCAGGATGAGGCTCCGCCATCCTCTCAGGGAAGCGGCGCGCTCGGCGATAACACATCCGACCGGGCCGGCACCGACGATTAATAAGTCGCAGGAAGTATCCATGAACCCTTGGAGTACAGCTAGATCGACTGGAGCTGTAAAGGAAGGGCGCATTGCCGTTTTCGAGACCCGACGGTAAGAGTAGGGCCATGAAATATCTGCACACCATGCTGCGAGTAGGGGATCTGGAGCGGTCGCTGAAGTTTTACACGGAGACCATGGGGCTGACGCTCCACCGCCGGACCGACTACCCCGACGGAAAGTTCACGCTCGCCTTCCTGGGCGCCGCCGACAAATCGACCGAGCCCTTCCTCGAGCTTACCCACAACTGGGACACGGCTTCCTACGAGCTCGGCAATGCCTACGGGCACGTGGCTTTCGGAGTGGAGAACATCTACGAAGCTTGCGAGCGCATAGCCGCCGCGGGCGGCAAGATCACTCGGCCTCCGGGTCCCATGAAGCACGGAAAAACCGTGATCGCCTTCGTGCAGGATCCGGATGGTTATAAAGTGGAGCTGATAGAGCGTTGAGAGGCGCGGCTCGGAACGAAGCGCAGCCCGGAGGTGGCCGCCGAAGTTTCGTGGTACTCGGCGTCCTGGTTGACGCTCCAAACGTCATAAACTTTTCCGCCGGCTAGAATGTTTCGCGCGGTCAGGATCGCCGTCATCATGGCGTGATCCTGGTTGTCGTATTTGTGCATGCCGTTTCGGCCGACGAAGTGAAAGCCCGGGTAATTGCTCTCCATGTCGAGGCGGACGCGTTCCACGATCCCGGCGTAACCTTCATCGTAAACGGGATAAGCTTTTTTCTGTCTGAGCACGCACCCGTCCAGTACGTCTCCGCTCTCCGCGAGTCCAAGCTTAACGAGCTCGTTCCCCGCGAACTCGATGAGCTCTTTATCCGGGCGGCCCCACAGGTCGTCGTTTTCGAAACAGAAATATTCCATGCCGTAGCAGGTACGATCCCCCTCTGGGATCATTTCATCGGACCAGGCTTTGAAATTCTGAATGCGGCCCACCCGCACGGACGGCTCGTGGACGTAAATCCAGTTGTCGTCGAAACGGCGGCGTTCCTTCACTATGAGACCGACACTCAGAAAATCGCGGTATCGAAGCTTCGCGGCAAGATTCGCGCTGAGGGGAAGGGGCTCGATGGCCTGAATCATCTGACCGAGCGGGGCGGAAGAAATGACGTGCTCGGCGAGAAGGGTCTCTTTGCCTCCGGGTCCCTCGAAAGCGATTTCCCAGCCGCCGGGGACTTTCCGCAAATCGGTCACGCGGCAACCGAGGCGGACTTCTCCCCCGAGGCGTGCCACTTTTTCGGCCGCCGATTGCCAGAGCATTCCCGGGCCGCGACGCGGGTATCGGAAAGTCTCGGAGAGACTCTTCACTTCGCTACTCCCTTTCAACGAATGCAAAAGGGCCGTGCGAACGGAGAGTCCCTTGATCCGCTGGGCCGCCCAGTCGGATGAGATGTCCTTGCAGTCCATGCCCCAGACTTTTTCGGTGTAGGTTTTGAAAAACGTCCGGTAGAGGCGCCGGCCGAATTGATTGCTCACCCAGTCCTCGAAGTTTCCCGGGCTTCGTACCGGGAAGGATTTTGCCTTGAGGTAAGACAAGCCGCAGGAGAGGGTCTCTTTCGCCCCGAGCCTTCCCATCGCTTCGAAAGGTTTCAGCGGGTAGGAATAGAACTTTCCGCGGTAGTAGATGCGCGATTTGCGCCGCTTCACCAGCCAATCGTCGGGGAGCAGCTCCGTCCAAAGATTTTCAATTTCCTTCGACTTGGAGAAAAAACGATGCCCGCCCACGTCGAAATGAAAGCCTTTGTAGACGGTGGTTTTGGAAATTCCGCCGACGTAAACCGGGTCCGCTTCCAGTACCGTGACGGGTACCTTCGCTTTGGAAAGCAGGTAGGCGGCCGTGAGTCCCGCCGGTCCCGCCCCGATGCAAACGACTTTGAGCATGGATTGCCCAATACCAACGGGGGCTGGGAATCTTGTCAATTGCCGGAACGAGTCACATGGAGTGAGCGGCGGCGGCTTTTTCCAGTCCGTCGCAGGTGAGGCGCTCTTCGCTTTGGAGCGCCTGAGCTTGGGGAAATCCGTAGTAGCCGGTGTAGCTCCAGAATAGATGGGTCAGGTCGGGCTGATTTTCGAGCACTCTCGCGAGAAGCTCGCTGGCCCAGCTGTTGGGGCTGCCGAGATTGTAGCTCCCCTTGATCCGGCTGGTCGTCCAACGGGAAACGTCGATGCCCCTATCCTCGAAGAGTTTCAGGAACTGCTCCGAATGAGTGTCGTGGCTCCTGCTTCCGCAGTGGGCGAGATTTCCCATCGCCTCGTAGCGGTGAAAACTGAAATCAGGAGTCGCTTCCATGAGCCGCGCCATTCGCTGGAAGTTCATCTGGCTCACGAGCGTGCTGAACCGGATGTTGTGCTGAACTTTTGTCCTGGGCCCAATGCCTGGTTTGTAACTCTCCTCGAGGCCTTCGAGCTTCGAGTAGCGGTCATCGCCCTTCGCCTTCTTGAAGAAATCGGAAAGGTCTTTGTTGAGATCCATGCCGTCCTTTTCCAGCTCGTCGTCGTTGCCCGCATAGGCGCCGGGCCAGGTCGGATACGGTTCCCAGTTAGGTCTCGGATCGCTTCCGTGGCAGCCCAGGCATTGTTTCGGATTCTTTCCCGAGGGGACCACTCGTTCCAGACCTGGAGAGAAATCGAAGACTCGGAATTCGAAACGTCTCTTTCGCGGATGCCATTGGTAAGTCTCGAGCAGATGGTAGCCCTCTTGCTCCGTGGATCCGTTGAAAGCCAGCACGAAGGAAGCGTCCTGGCCGTAAACGATGGCTCGCGGATTTTTCGGAGACGCGTCTTGCGAGCTGTGGCTTTCGTGCATCAGGGTGAACTGGGAGCGAAAAGTTTTCGGAAGGTAGCCGAGAAAATCACCGATTGTCCGGACTTCGGGATTTTTCCTCAGAAAGCGCGCGACCTTTTTCATCGTCACCGGCTCTTGAATCGGTGTCGGCGTGCCTTGAGCGGCCACCGCGAGCAGCAATGTGAGAAGGACTACTTTCATTGAGGCGCGCAGAGTAACAAAATACAGGGTGCCGCCTCAAGAATGGGGGCTCAAAGGCTTGATATCAGACGTGAATCAGAAGGGGCCCTGGAACTCAAGAGGAGTTACTTCGGCCGCTTTCGCAAGCTTTACCGAACGCTTGGCTTTGACGAGCTGTCTCGCCTTTTCCAGCAAGGAGTCGACGGTCGGATAGTACAGGGCTTCGAGGGCGGGGCTACACGGGGTAGGGCACTCGGGGAGCGCCACGCGCGCGACCGGCGCTTTCAGGAAACTGAATCCGCGCTCGGCGGCAAGCGCCGCGACTTCTCCCGCGATTCCGGCGGAGCCGTGGGAAATGTCGGTCACCATGAGGCGACCGGTTTTCGCAAGCGAAGCGAGAATCGTATCCGCATCGAGCGGCCGCGCCGAGCGCAGATCGATCACTTCCATCTCAATCCCTTCCGCGAGCAAACGCTCGCGAGCCTGAATCGCTTCACTCACCTGATAGGAGACGGCGACGCAGGTAATGTCTTTCCCGGGCGCGGCGACGTTGGCCTTACCGAAAGGAATCTTGTACGGCGCTTCCGGCACCGGCGCGCTCTTGTCGAAGAGCCAGCGGTGCTCGATGCAAATCACCGGATCCGGATCGAGTAGCGCCGAGTAGAGAAGGCCCTTCGCCTCGTAGGCGTTCGAAGGCAGCACAACCTTCAGCCCCGGAACCTGCGCGAACATCCCGTGAAAGCTTTGCGAGTGCTGGGCCGCCTGTCCCCAGCCGCGCCCGATCACGCAACGGATGGTGATGGGAACCGAGCCGCCGCACATGTATTTCCATTTCGCCGCGTGGTTCACGATCTGATCCATGGAGACGAGAGCAAACTCGCAACGCAGATGAACGAGCAAAGACGGTGTGCCGGCGAGCGCCGCTCCGATGGCGACTCCCGTGACGGCTCCCTCGGACAGGGGAGTATCGAACACCCGGTCGCCGAATTTCTTGAAGGGAGCGAGCGTCGTTCCAAAGGACCCCTTCGGATCGTCGACCCCCTCGCCCATCACGAAGAGGCGCGGTTCAGCCTCCATCGCCTGGATGGTCGCCTCCGCGATGGCTTCTCCGAACTTAAGCGTTCGCATAAACCCCCTCGAGCAGTTCCTCTTTCGGGGGGAACGGGCTTTGGCGGGCGAAGGCGAATCCCTTCTCCAGTTCGTCGGCGATTTCCGCTTCCCAGCGGCGGCGCTTTGCCGCGTCCTTTGCTTCGGGCATGCGCTCGATGGGACATTTCGCGATCCATTGCTCCACTTCCTCGCGCGTGCGGTATCCGACCTCGTGATCCCAGGCGGGGCCCACGTGATCGCGCAGCCGGTAAGTGAGGCACTCGAGATAAGAAGGTCCGTCTCCGGAGCGGGCCCGGGCAACCGCTTCGTTAGCCGCCGCCAGAACCGCGAGCACGTTGTTGCCGTCGATTCTTTTCGCCGGAACGCCGAAGGCTTTCGCCCGTTCGGCGCTCGAGGGGGTCGCTTGCCTCGCCCTGACGTGGCTATAGGTCGCGTAAAGATTGTTCTCGCAGACGAAAATCACGGGGAGTTTTTTGAGCGCCGCGAAGTTCAAAGTCTCGTAGAGGATGCCTTCCTCGGTCGCGCCATCTCCGAAGAACGTGACGGCCACGCGCTTTTCTCCGGCTCTCTGAAAGGAGAGGGCGCTGCCGGCGGCCATCGGAATGGTTCCCGCGACGAGGGCGCTCGCGCCCATCATGCCGGCGGCGGTGTCCACGAGGTGCATCGAGCCGCCCTTGCCCTTCGCGCAGCCGGTGTGTCTACCGAAAAGCTCGGCGAGCATCCCGCGCAGATCTCCGCCTTTGGCGAGGTAATGCGCGTGGCAGCGGTGGTTGCTGTAAACGTGGTCGGGTTTCTTGAGGGCGGAGCAGACTCCGACGGCGACGGCCTCCTGGCCGAGGGACAAATGAACGGGACACTTCATTTCGCCCTTGGGATAGGAGTCTGCGATCGCTTCTTCAATTCGGCGGATGCGGAGCATGCGTTTGCAGAGCTCGGCGGGGGTTATCCCCATGGTGGTCCTCCGGTTGAGTCGAAGCGAGCCTTTCGACGATTCCGTGGAGCATCAGCATGTGAGCCGTCTCGACGATGCCGTAGGAATCCGAAGGCACGTAGAAGTTCAGATGGCCGAGAGTCGAAAGCGGATTGTCGGCCGTGAAACCGCTGAAAGTGATCGTAAAGAGCCCGAGCTTCCTCGCCTCGATGACGGCGTGAAGGATGTTCCGGGATTTGCCGCTGCTGCTGATGGCGATGAGTACGTCGCCGGAGTCCGCGTGGATCCGCAGCGCCTCCGCAAAGGCTTCCTCGTATCCGAAATCGTTGGCGAGGCAGGTGAGAAGAGCGCCGTCGTTGAAGGCGAGAGCGCGTACTCCGCCGTTTCTGCCGAAGTCGTTCGCGTGGTGGCTGGCGATGGCGGCGCTTCCGCCGTTGCCGACGAGAATCGCTTTTCCGCCGATGAGCCTGAGCTTCCCGATCCGATCGCATGCTTCCTCGAGCCCCGTGCCGATCGGAACTCCGCCCCGATCGGAAGTCGAAACACGTAGCTGGGTAAGGATGTCGGAAAATTGTCCGAGAACGGGAAATCCAGAAAAGGGCATTCGTCCTTTAAGGCTAAGCGAGCAGAGCCTTGATGAATTTCAAGAACGGAGCCGCTTGGAGACTCGATCGGTTGCCAACGATCTCTACCGCCAAGGCGCCTGCCGCATTGCCAGTAAACCCCAAAACTTCCGGCGCGGCATGGCGCGCTGCAAGCAGTGACGTTATGGCGAAGTAGGCGTCGCCCGCTCCGACGCGGTCCACAATTTTTTGGGAGAAGGAGGGAACCTCGACCGGCGCACTTTCCGAGCCCGCGAGCCGCGTCATCGAGCCGTTGTGCCCGCGGGTGATCGTGAAGGAGCTGCCGGGATAACGCAGGGCGAACTCTTCCAATAGATCGCCGATGGGCGCGTACTTTTGCTGGAGCGCGAGGCGAAGTTCAGGCTCGTCGATGGAAACGTAGTCCGCCCGTTCGTACTTGGTGACCGGGTTGAAGCCGAGGTTCGCGCTGTTGGTCTGCACGTTGAGGGCGAGAAATTTCGTTTTCGTGGTCAGAAGCTCGCGAAGAGTCGGCGTCAGCATGCCGTGGCCGTAATCGGCGACCACGACGACGTCGTAATCGGGAAGCTTTTCTTTCAGATGGCGGCAGAGATCGCCTTCGACCTTCACGGGCAGGTTCGTGTCGTTGAGGTAGGCGATCTGAAACATCTTCGTGAGAAACGCGGGCTCTAGATAGCGGCGCTTCACCGTGGTCGGCGCGTCCTCGCGGACGAAATACTTACGCTTAATCTTCGGGTGCAAAAGCGAGTCGATGTGCTCCTGCTGCGGGGCCTGTCCGCCGAGGCAAGTGACGAGCGACACCGAGCCTGCGAAATCGGCGATGTGATTTGCGCAGGCGAGAATACCGCCGGCGAATGACTCCTGGCTCAGGTAGCGGGTCGAGACGATGGTCTCCTTCGGGGATTTGCCGAGCGGCTGACAGTAAAAATATTCGTCGAGGATCGTATCGCCCACTACGAGAACGTTGAGGCCCTTCAGGGCTTCGAGCTGGGCGGGGATGTCCATCGCCGCGAGGCGCGCCCGGTTCTCGTCGAGGTATTTCGTCGCCTGCTCGGAGTAGAGGCCGCCCCGCTGATTGAGAAGGGCGGAGGAGCTGAAAACGATTCCGTGGGTGAAATGAATTTTTCCGCCGTGGGCGTTGACCGCCGTCTGCTCGGCCACGATCCCGCGGGTGACGTCCTTCGAGGCTTCCTCGTAGTCCTGTCCCTTCACGTAGACGTCGGGGCGAACCGCTTCAATCGCGTTTACCGCCGTCGGAAACCGCGAAATCGCGACATAGTCGACGTACATCAGAGAGGCGAGCGTTTCCGCCCGCAGCGCCTCCGTAAAAGCGGGCCGGCCCGGCCCCTTGTTCACGAAAGCGTCGGCCGTCACGGTCACGGCCAGCAAATCTCCCTGGGCTTTGGCTTCCTCGAAGTGGCGGATGTGGCCCGGATGGAGCAGATCGAAAACGCCGTGGCAAAGGACCACGCGCTTTCCTCCCGAGCGGCTTTCAGCGGAGATCCGCGCGAGCTCGTCGAGGGAAACGATCTTGTTCCGGCCGTGGGTCATCCAACCTCCGCGTCGTGGATTTTGAGAGTCTGCACGACTTCCCACATCGAGTCCACGCGGTAATCCGCTTTGATGTGCCGGTTGTAGGGGCGATTCCAAAGGATGCTGGTGCAACCTCCGTTCACCGCGGCCCCGACGTCCTTCTGGGTGTCGCCGAGCACGAAGGAGTCTTCGAGGGAAAGTCCGAATTGGAGCGCCGCTTCGAGAAGCATTCCCGGGTTGGGTTTGCGCCTCGGGTTCTGCAGGGAAGCCGACGGCGAATAGTAAATGGCGTCGAGGCCGAAGGTCCGCTGCAAGTAGGTATGCATGGAATCGAGAAAGGACACGGTGACGGTGCCGTACTCCACGCACGGCTGATTGGTGATGAGGATGAGGCGAAAGCCGAGAGCTTTGACGTCGGAGAGGCCTTCGAGGCCGGGATAGAAGCGGACTTCGTTCCAGTTTCGGGGAGACGTCAGCAGCCCGTCTCTTTCGACGAGCTCGTTGAAGACCCCGTCCCTATCTAGGAAGAGCGCCCGTTCCATGAGCTCAGTATCGCCGGAACGGGGCGGGCCGACAAAAAGAAAAGGCGGTCCGGCATAAAAGCCGGACCGCCAGGTTTTTACTCAAACTCGGTGACTTGAGCTTAGTACTGCCAGCTGCCCCAGCTGTTGCCCTGATAGAGGCAGCGGTTGTAGCAGCGATTCGGATTCGCCCGGTTCAGGCAGTAATCGCAGTTATTGTTGTAAGAGCCCGTGTAGTACGGGTCGTAGCCCAGGAAAGCGTTGTAGCAGTTGTAGCCCGTTCCGTAGCCGTAGCCGTAACCATAGCCGTAGGTGGAGCTGTAACCGCTGCCGTAGAAGCCGAGGTACCCACAGAGATTACCGTAGTTACCGTTGTAGTACGTCGGCGGATAAACGTAATAGCCGCTATACCAGCTCGGGTAGTAGCTGCTCGAGAAGCCGCGGCCGTCGGCATCGGTCTTCGTCTGAGCGTTTCCCATCACGCAGCTGTCGGCGGCGCCACGGCCGTTCGCGATGATGTTCTGGGCGTTGGCCCGGACACACGCGACATCCATGATCGTTCCGTCGGCGAGGGCGACGAGTTTCGGATCCACGCCTTCGTCGCTCTGGACGTCGGCGTCGCTGGTGAGCCGGCCGCAGCCGGAGAGAAGGACGATAGAGAAAGTTAGCGCGAGAAGAATGTTCTTCATGACAGTACCCCCGAGTATCGAAGCTAGTTTTGAGTTCAACCTTGAGCACTGTAATTACAATCTCTCGGCCAAAACTTTTCGTGCCCGAGCGGGGTGAAGACAAAATGTGCACACTGAAAACGAGATGACCAAGGTTTGGTGGGGGCCGGACGTTTTTTGTTAGGCCTCAAACACTTACCGTCTCGTATTCGTACGGTGGGGGGCATATCAACGCAAATAACAGTCCAAGTAGCTGAAATCACAAAAAACAGGTCACACCCTGTACGGTGTGTACTAACCTGACACGGGTGTAAAAGAAGAGGTCAAAAGGGGTGGAAACGAGCGATTTAGCTACACCGATCGGAGATGGTGCGCGCGGTCACGGGGCGCTGATCCCCCCATGATAGAGTTATCCAAACTTTTCGCCCTAACCATCATGAATCAAAAAACAGATCTCTTCTTTCGCTCCCTTCTAATGGTGTTTTTCACGCTGGGGTTGGCCTCCTGTAACCTTTACTCCAAGTTCGGATCGACGGGCTCGGATGAAGGTAAGATCGAAGAGGCGCTCAAATGCCTCCACGATGGGAACTACCCCTGCGCCATCGAGAACTACACGGCTCTTTCGGACGCCACCGAGAAAGCCCGGCGCCTTTGCCAGGTGAATCTGGCCCGCGCCGGCCTCACTCTTAATGTCCTAATTAATGAGCTGGGTTCGGGCACCGATTCCGCGACCGCCTTGGGAGACCTGGGGACTGCGATCATGCCTTGGACGCAGGAGAAGCAAACGGCTGTCGAAGCCGCGGCTTCTCCCTGCGACACCTACTACAACACCGATACGAGCTCCCAGTACGGAAAGGTGCTCTCCACTCTGAGCGGCCTCATGGACTGCGCGGTTCGCCTGGCTAAGGCGGATCAGTTTCAGGCGAGCAGCGACGGCGACACGACTTGCACGACTCCCGGCAATGCCGACGGCCAGGTGACGGCATCGGACGTTTCGGATCAGACCAACGGTACGATCACCACGGGCGGCATGTGCACGTCGGACGCGACCGCTTGCAAGAACCGCATCGTGACGACGAGCGGAACTTCCGGCGGTGACGCCAACCTGGACGCTCTCATAGGACAGCTCACCAGTCTGACCGGAGCGTCTACCGGCGATGCCATTCGTAACATTCTCAGAACCAAAGTAGCCCCCTGAGCAAGAATATGAAAAAGCTTCTATTGATTCTGCTGCTAGTTACCGCTCCCCGGGCCTTCGCTCTAAAGGAGTGGTACTCCATCTCGCGAAGCATCCGGGCCTTGGGAATGGGCGGAGCCTTCTACGGGCTTTCGAACGACGAAGGCGCAATGTTCTACAACCCGGCGGGGCTGAATCACTACCCGCACGGTTCTCAGGGGATGTTCAGCTTCCAGGGCACGGTGACCCCGAACTTCTCCGACGCCATCAAGACGATCACCGACAGCCAAGGCAAGGGCATCGACCAAATCGTGCTCGATCTGCAGACGTTTCAAGGTAAGCCCCTTTCGGCTGGCGTGGGCTTCATGCCCTACTACCTTAGAAAGCATTTCGCGCTGGGCCTTCTAGCCCCCGATGTGAAGATGAACGTCGCGGTTCTCGGGCGCGATTTCGATACTCAGGTGGATGTCGCCGGTATCGGCGACGCCGGTCTGTTTCTCTCCTACGGAAACACGTTCTTCGATCCGAACCTGTCCTTGGGCATAACCCTGAAGGGCATGTACCGCGTCGGCGGTTCCAAGACTTTCACGACTCTCGACATCGTCCAGCAGCAAACCGCGGATCTAGAACTCAAGGATCTCGGCGGCGGCGGCGCGGGCGTGGATTTCGATCTCGGCGCCACTTACGAATTGCCCTACAAGCCGTTCAACTCCACGATCCGTACGTCGCTGGTGCTGAACAACTTATTGGCTTCCACCTTCAGCATCGCCCGCCTGAGCGGCGGCGGCGCTCCCCCGGCACTCACCCGCATGCTGACCGTCGCGGGTCTGTGGCGGCTGCCCGGCTGGAAAGCTTTCGATCACTTCGACGTCGTCGTCGACTTCTCCGAGTTCAAGCTCGGCGGCGAAGCGGACGCCACGAAGGGCGCCCGCACCGGCAGCTTCTTCAAACATTTGAACTGGGGCGTGGAAGCTCCGTTTCTCAGCCAGTTCTTCGCTTTGCGCGCCGGCTTCCGCCAGGGTTATCTGTCGGCGGGTTTCGGCATCACGACGCGTTTCTTGAAGCTGGATCTTGCGACCTACCAGGAAGAGCTCCTGGGTAACCCAGGTCAGCTCGGCGGCCGACGTTTCGCGGTCCGGCTCGCCTTTGGTTTCGGATCCGCCGCTCCGTCCGTCGAGCCGAAAGTGGAAATCACGCCGATGCCGGCCGACGAGAAGAAGGACTTGCCGCCCGCCGACGCCGCTGTGCAGGACGTGCAGCCTCCGCCGCCTCCGGTGGAACCGCCGCCCGCCAAGGTGGAAGAGCCGAAGAAGCCCGAAGAGCCCAAGCGCAAGCCGCAGTCCGAAGCCAAGCCGGCGAAAGACAGCGGCGATCGGTTCAACGTCGATAGCCTGGTCGAAGATTATCCGAAAAATCATCCCGGTAACTGATTCCGAAGGACCGGGTCCGTCGAGGTAAGCATGAAAGTCGCATTCCAGTTCCTTTGGCCGCTCGTGGCCTTCACGTGGTTCTCTCCCGCTTTGGGAGCGGACGACTACCGCAAGGTCACCGAGAAGAAGCTCTTCAACGGCGAAACGCTGTACGAGTTCCGTCTGAAGAACGATTTCCGCGTGCTGCTCGTGCCGCGGCATCAGGCGAAGGTGCTCACCTATCAGGTTTGGTTCAACGTCGGCTCCAACGACGAGAAGCTGGACCCGAAACTCAAGAAGACGGGCCTCGCCCATCTGTTCGAGCACATGATGTTCCGGGGCTCGAAGAAGTATCCGGACGGGAAGTTCGACGAGATTACCAGCCGCATCGGTGGGGACAAGCAGAACGCCACCACCTATTACTACCGCACCAACTACTTCGAGAGCGTTCCCTCGAGCCAGCTCGAGCGGATCATGGAGCTCGAAGCGGACCGGATGAAGAATTTGGATCTGACGACGGAATCCTTCGAAAAGGAAAAGGGAGCGGTCGTGGGCGAGCTACGCCGGGCCAACGACAGCCCGATGCGCAAAGCCAACGACGAGCTCATGCGCCTCGTCTATAAAACGGCACCTTTCCAGTACACGGTTCTCGGCGAAGAGTCCGAGATCAAGGGCTTCACGCTCGAAGAGGCCAAGTACTTCTACAAGACCTACTACGCTCCCAACAACGCCACTCTAATCATCGTCGGCGACGTGGAGCCCGAGCCCCTCATGAAGCTCGTGGTCGAGTATTACGGCGACATGGAAGCCCAAAAGGTTCCCGAAGCGCCCAAGGTGGAAGAGCCGAAGCAGGATAAGGAGCGAACCTTCTCCGATACGCACCGCCAGGCGACGAGCGAGATTCTCAATATCGCGTACCGCGCGCCCTCGGTCGACGCCGCCGATACGATTCCGCTCTCTTTGCTCACCACCCATCTTTCGACGGGGATGGAGAGCCGGTTCAGAAAGCTTCTGGTGGATTCGGGCATCGCGGTCTCGGCGTCCGCCGGGGTCAGCAATGTTCCGGATCTGGTCGAGATCACCGTTCAGCTGACGGAGAAGCGTAAAGCCGAAGAGGCTCTGCGTATCGTGGACAAGGAGATTGCGGCGCTCAAGGCCGCGCCCATTTCCGCGAACGAGTTCCTGCGGGCCAAGAACCAGGAGCTGCTCTCTCTCTATAACGGCATCGGCGGAAGCTCCGAGATGGCCAACTGGCTCGGCGAGTACCTGATGGTGAGCGGCAACTACATGCGCGGCTTCGAGATCATCGACGGCTACAGCACGCTGAAGCCCGCCGATCTCCAGCGCGTCGCCAAGCAGTACCTGACTCCCGCTAGCCGCTCCGTCGTCATCATCCGTCCCGGCAAGGAGGATAAGTCGTGAAATTCCGCATCGCCGCATTGATTCTGCTTCTGGTTGGCATCGCCGCCCGGGCCGCCGACGAGCCCGTCGTACTTTACGAGTACGATCCGACGCTGCTCACGACTTCCATTCAGTTGGTCGTCATGAACGGCTCCGCCGACGACCCCGCCGGCAAGGCCGGCCTCTCGGCTCTCATGGGGGAGATGATCCTCAGGGGCACGCTCAAGCGAAGCCGCGCGCAATTTCAGTCGGAAGTGGAGCGCCTCGGCGCCTCCGTCGCGGTCGCCACCTCTTACGACATGACGTCTTTCTTCGGGGCCGTGATCAAGGAAAACACGAACAAGTTCCTCGCTCTTTTCGAGGAGACGCTCTACCGCCCCGGTTTTCCGAAAAGCGAATTCGAGCCGCTCCGCCGGGAAACTCTCGCGGAAGTCGCCCATCTCAAGAACAACAACATGCGGCTCGCGGGTTTGGCCCTCCGAAAGGAACTGCTCGCCGGAACACCCCTCGAGCACCCGGGGTCCGGTACGCTTTCGTCCTTGAAGAAGATAAAGCTCGAAGACGCCATCGCCATGTACAGCAAGGACTTCACCAAGGCCAACATGCTGTTTGCCGTCGCTTCCCCCATCAAGGAAACGGAGCTCAAGCCGAAGCTCCTCGCCCTGTGGAACAAGTTTCCGCCCGGAACGAAGAAA
This sequence comes from uncultured Pseudobdellovibrionaceae bacterium, assembly GCA_964653655.1. GTDB lineage: Bacteria > Bdellovibrionota > FAC87 > UBA2466 > UBA2466 > CAZZHG01. Next base: position 32,753 of record CAZZHG010000021.1, on the reverse strand, counting down.
GAGCGTAAGACTTTCGAGCCCAAGGTGCTCAAGGGCTCGCGCCTCGTGATGGTGCAGAAGCCGAAGACCTCGACGGGATCTTTGATGTTCGGCCAGCCCGGCATCACGGCTCAGGACAAGCTTCGTTACACGCTCGGAACTTCGAATTTCATGTTCGGCGGCGAGCCGCTCGTGTCCCGTTTGTTCAAGACGGTACGCTCGGAGCTCGGCTGGACCTATTCGATCGGATCGACGTACCAGGCGATCGGCCAGCTGATGAATCAGCGGGGGCTCTACGTCATCTCCTCGACTCCGTCGGTGGAGTTCACGACGAAGGCGATGCTGAAGATTAACAGCATGTGGAAGACCTACATGAACGACGGGTTGACCAAGGACGAGCTTAATCTTGCTCAGGACAGTCTAGTGAACTCTTATCCTTTCGAGTTCGACGAAGCGAGAAAGCGGCTGGCGAACCTGGTTCGCAGCCATGTCTACGGCATTCCGATTCTCACGCCCGACGAGTTCGACAAGGAAATCCGCGGCATTTCCAACGACACCATCAAGAAGGGCCTCGCCGACAGGCAGAGCTCCGACAGCTGGCTCATTTCGCTCGTCGCGGACAAAGCCACCATCGAGGCGCAGCTCGCCGAAGAGCAAAAAGATATCCCCGCGGATCGCCGCCTGACGGTCTCGAAGGTCTACACGCCCGAAGAGCTCATTCAGTAGCCAAAAAAAAGGGGCGTGACCCGCCTTCCGGCGAGCCACGCCCCTAAAAATCCACGTTACCAGCGCACGGAGCAACCGTACGAAGAGGTCGAGACGTTATCCACGAAAATCGTCGCGCCCGTGACGTAGGTATATCCGTATCCCTGCGGTTGGCTGGTGATGGTTCCACCCGACACCGAGAGCTGCGAACCGTATAGGTCGATGGTCTTGCTCGCCGAGGGAGCCGCGCTGAGCAGCAGGCTCGCGCACAGATCGTTTTGCTTGATCGAGTTCACGTTTCTAACCCGGATAATCGGATTGGTAATCTGGTACATTGGGCCGGAGGACGGAACGAAGCTAGCCGAGGTGCCGCGGAAGACTACTTCGCCGTTTCCGAGAGAGGCTCTCTGAAGACCGGCGACCGAGGCGGCCATTTCGGCATGGGCGATACCGGCGAATGAGAAAGAAACGATCAAAGCGGCGAAGAAATTTCTGACCATGGAAGCCTCCGGGGTAAGGGAAGAAAATTTTTTCGAGGAGTCGCGCCTTAGGTTGGTGACCCGTGATTGAGCAAAGGTCGTACCGCCGCCGCCCGGGCACGAAACGGCGGAATTCCAGGCTTGGCCCGTGTACAGCAGGTATACGCCAATTGTGAAGAATGGCGGGTCTGCGAGCGGGACGGGTTACTTAGCCCCGTATCTATTTTTTGTTCGGCGCTGTTCGGTTACCGGGCGGTAAAGTTCAAACGCCTTAACTGCTGAAAATTCGTCAGCCCGCGCGCTTGGTCGGAGGGCGCGGGAAAACCTTTTCTCCGCCGACGTAGGTGGCGTCGACCTTCATCTTTAGCAGCTCGTCCGGGGTAATCTTGAAGGGATCCTTCGGCAGCACCACGAAGTCCGCGTACCGCCCGATTTCCAGCGTTCCCTGATTGCTCTCGTCGAAAGCGGCGTAGGCCGCCCCAATCGTGAACGCCCGGAAGGCTTGCTCGAGATAGATTCGCTCCTCCGGAAAAAATCCGTCCTTCGGATGGCGCTCCGCCGTTTGGCGGGTAATCGCCGAGAAAAGTCCGGGCCAAGGGGTGAGGTCCTCGACGGGAGCATCGCTTCCGAAGGCGAGGGGGGCTCCGGCGTTGAGGATGGAGTTCCACGCGTAGGTGTACCGGGCTCTCGCCTTTCCGATTCTCTCCTCCACCCACTTCATGTCGGAGGTGCAGTGAACCGGCTGCATGGAGGCGACGATTCCGAGCTTTCCCATCCGCGCGATGTCCTTCGGATCCAAAGCTTGCGCGTGCTCGAGCCGGGGCCTGCTTGCCGCCGTTGCTTTTCCCATCACTTTTTCGAATGTGTCGATGGCGACCCGGTTCGCGTGATCTCCGATGGCGTGGACCGCTATCTGAAATCCCTTCCCGTGGACCTTTCGGACCAGGGCCTCGAAAGCTTCGGGGCTCATGCGCAGCAGTCCGCGGCTTCCCAGCTCATCGGAGTAGGGTTCCAGAAAGGCCGCCCCGTGGCTTCCCATGGCGCCGTCGAGATAGAGTTTAACGGAGCGCACGGTGAGCTGGCCGTCTTCCGCGCCCACCTCGATGCCTCGATCGAGCAGCTCCTGAAACTCCGTTTCGTCGTCAGCGGAAATCATCTCGTTGAAACGAAACCGGATGGCTTTCGATTTGAGAAGGCGCCGGATTGCTTCAATCTCGGCTTTCGAGGCGCCCGCGTCGTGCAGACCCACGAGCCCGAGGCTTTGCGCCTTTTCGACGGCCAGGCGAATGCGCCGCTCGAGCTCCGCGGGCGAGCCCTCCTTCGTAAGTGCGTCCGTGGCATCCATCGCGGTATCGATCAGAATGCCCGTGGGCTCTCCCTTCGGGTCCCGCAGGATTTTTCCCCCTTGAGGGTCTTCCTTCTTTTCCCAAAGGCCCGCCTGTTTCAGGGCGGCGGTATTGACCCAGGCAGCATGCCCGTCGATTCGGTGAAGGACGATGGGTTTCGTCGACGAGATGGCATCGAGGAGTTTCCGATCCGGATACTGTTTTCCCGGCCAGTCGGTCTGATCCCAGCCGTGGCCTAGGATCGGGTCGGCCGATTTCGCGTCGAGCTGCTTTGCGAATTTCGCAACTCGATCGGCCGCCTGCCTTGCGCTTTTCGCGCGCCGGAGATCCGCTTGGAAGATCTCGGAGCCGATGCCGATGAGGTGGGCATGGGCGTCGGTAAGTCCCGGGAGAACCGTCTTGCCCTTCAGATCAACCTGGGCCGCGGCAGCGAGCTCCTTCGGCACCGGATTTTGCCCCGTGGCGGTAATTCTCCCGTTTTCGACAGCCATCCAATCGGAGACGGTGGCGGCCTTGTCCATAAGGCGGAACTTTGCGTTCCGGTATACGGTCGGAGCGGCCATCGCGGACCAGCAGAAAAGGCTAAGCAAGCACAAGATTCGCATGGGCAAAAGGTACCAGATCCGCCTCAGGCCCGCCGCACTGTCTGACAATTTTCGGCATCTCCCGAGACCTCGTTCGGGAGGGGCGCTGGCACCCGCCTTGCTTTGTTCGGGCTCAGTTGGGGGTGTGTCCCGTGGGCCGAATTAACCTAAAGCGACTGGCGATTGGCTTTGTTTCGTTTATCGCCTTTCTGGCTTTTGCCCATCTCGACAATCAGTTCGGCGGCGAGTTCACCGTGCGGGAGCGTACGGAAGGCGTCGGCGAGCGGCGCTTCGTTCTCTTCTCCCCCGAAAAGACTCTGGGCAACGCCACCTGCCGTAAAGACGGCGACTCTCAGGTATTCGAAGTGAAAGATGCCAATGGGGTTGCTTACGTCATCTCCCGCCTTCGGCGAAAGCCCTGGGGGGCGGAACTTTTCGTCAGCGACCACAAGGGCAAAGCCATCGGCAGCTTGAAGGAAAAAATCCAGGTGGGCCTGCTAAGGGAAAGAGCCGTTTGGGAAATCCGAGACGCCAAGGGGGAGCTGATTTCTCTCACCACGCCGCAAGACTCCCTCTCGACGCAATGGAACCTTCAAGACAGCCGCGACGGTAATCGGCTCGATCTGACGCGCCCTGGAGTTTCGTTGAGCGACTACTGGAAGGTGAAGCTGTCGACGAAGCTCACCTGGGATCGCCGCTTCGTGCTGGCCCTCGCCGTTTACCGCGTTGCTTCGGACGCCGATAGACGCAAGTAACCTAGGGGAACGAGCCGCATCGCGGTATCCTGACCTCATATGAGAAAACTGACGGCCCTTCTGGTTGTGGGTGGCACCCTCGCGCTCGCGAACCCTTATCCGGACGAGTCCGCCGTTCCGAAGGATAAGCCTTGGAACTTTCCGGCCCAGACTCCCGGCCGGGTGGTGAATGCCCGGGCGCTGCGCGCATGGGCTCCTCAAGTGCTCCGGGTCGATCTCGATTGGGTTTCTTCCCTCGATGAATTTCAGATCGCGTACGTGGCCTTCGAGTCCTCGGGAACACCGGCGTTGTTGCGCCGAGCAGCCCGAAAGGATTCTCTCGGCAGCTATCACGCGACGCTCTTCGAGGCGTCCTCCGGAAAAACGCTATCCTATGCTTCGGTCGGAACGGGAAGCGAGTTCCGAAAGCTGACTCGTGCGCTGAGCTTCCGCTTTCCGCGCCCGTCGGCTCCCGTGGAATTCGTGCTGGAAGCGGAAAACCCGGTGACGGGAAAAATGGAGCTGGTCTTTCGCCAGTGGCTCGACCCCGCGCAGATTCCGGCCCCTCAGCCCGCCGAGCCTCCGGACTTCGAGGTTCGCCAGCTGAAACTCGCGAGCATTCAACCGTCGCTCGCGCTTACTCTCTACGCCGACGGCTATTCCGCAAGCGGCAAGGCCACCTTTTTCAAGGACGCCCAGCGGGTCGTCGATACGCTCAAGCAGAATTCCTTTCCGATGTTCGAGCAATTCGATTTCCATGCCGTCTTCGGAACCAGTCAAAAGGCGCTCGGCTCCGCTCAGAATCTCGGCATGCCGATTCCCGAGAGAGATTCGTTCCTCGGGCTTTACTTTCCCTACTGGGACAATTTCGGACGTTGGTACAACATCGTTTATCCGACGAGGGAGAAAAGGTTCCGGACCGCCGTGGGACTCGTTCCTTACGATTACCCGTTCGCCATCGTCGACAGCGGCTCCTATTGGGGCGTCGGCAATTTCAACGAGCTGACGGCCATTCCAAGCCGCAATTCTTCCTTCACTTATCTGCTGCTCCACGAGTTCGGGCATTTTTTCGGGCTCAACGAGGAGTATGAGGGAGGCGGTCCCACCGAATTGCAGTTTGCCGAGGGAATCGAGGAGCCCTGGTCGCAGAACATCACCTTTTTGAAAGATCCCTCGAAGCTGAAATGGAAGTCGCTCATTTCGGCCAGCACGCCTATCCCGACCCCTTCCAGCCAGTGGACCGGCAGCGGCCCGTACGGAGCCTATCGGGGTGGTTACGCCGACTCCGCCCCGCAAGGCCACAGCCACAAGCCCGGACAAAACTGCACGATGAAGAGCGGCGGCAAATTCTGCCCCGTCTGCACGGACGCGCTGAAAGCCAAAATCCTATTCGATCTGGGGACTTGACCCATTCGTTTCGCGACACTTTGCTTAGTCGAGAGCTGACCCCGAATCCCTCAAACTGGATTCATGGGGGGATGGCTTATGAAGGGCATTTGGGGTTTCGGTCTCGTCTTTATTCTTTCACTCACCAACTTCGCGCACGCGGAACACTCGAGCGGAATCGCTGGAGGACGGCCTTCCGCCGCGCCGACGAAACAGTCGGATCAATACTATCGGATCCAGGATTGGATCCTGGGCCTCGCTGAATCGACATTGAACGGCGGCGGCTCCGGTATTTACGCCAGCGCGAATGCGGGCATCGGGGGCGGCGCTTTTCTCGAAGCGGTCTCCTTCAAAGACGAGGGCACGAACTTCTATTGCGGCCCCACGGTTTCCACCGTTTCCGATGCGCAGGTTTCCGCGGGCGGCTACGTCGTGAAAGCGCTCAATTGTGACAAGGAGAAATATAAGGGGGGCTTCCTTACCGTAGGGCTCTCGGTCCAAACTCCCGGTCTCGAATTGTCCGGCAACATGAACGTCAGCCTCGGCGTCGACAATGCCAACATGGCGAGGGCGCTCGGGGACGCCGCCCGCACGTACGAGCGCATGGGACCCGCGATGGTGGCGCGTGCTCTCGAGATTCTGGGTCAGTGGACGAAAGGGCAGGGTCAGCTCGCAACCGCTATGAAGGATCCGAGTCCCGCGCAAAAGGCGATGCTCGCCGTCGTCGCCGAACTGGTCAAAAACATCGGCTCTTTGTCGAACGCGTCGGTCGGCGGAGTGCAGGAGGCGGCTGACGGGCTTCGCAGATTCGTTCAGCGCGATTTCGATCAGTTCATGAAGGACCCGTCCAAGGCCGATCTGCGAGTGTCACCGAAAACCCTGATGGACGAGCTAACCAAAGGATTTCAGAAAGTCGCCGCGAGTCCGGCCGCCAGTGCCGACGATAAACAGATGGCCCGGCTGATGGCCGACCTGCTCGGCCAAGTGGGCGGGACGCTCACCGGCTGCGACTCCGTTGCCGGAGGGGCCTCGCTCGGCGTCGGTTTTCTTCCGGTGACGGCCGGTCTTTCTTACAGCAACTACGCTCATCTGGGCGCCGTCGGAGAAGGGGTTACCCGAGCTCTGAGAACAAACGGTAAGTCGGTTGCCCAGCTACTTTCCACGCTCCGCCGCGAAACGGGGAGGGCTGGAGACGAAGCACCCAGTTTTCTCGAGAGCGTGCAGGCCGGCTTTCTCGCCGCCACCGCCATGCCATTCATCGGTGCCCAAGCGGGATTCGACTTGGCGACCAGTCTGTCGTCGGAAGACTTGCGAACTCTCGGCAATGTCCTTTACGCGGGGACGGCGCCGGGTTTCGCTTCCCTTTGCCTCGCTCCGGCCCTCGAACCTATCGGGCAGCTCGCTCAGGAGCTCGGAAATACTCAGACTGCGCAACGTCTGCGTCGGCTTGCGGGACTTTAGCCCGGGTGGCTATAGGTGCACGGCTTTTGCAGCGAAGCGCGGTGGCTCGCGAGCCACTTGAGAAGGGCGGAGGAGTCCTTCACTTTTCCGGCGAAGAGATCGAGTACGAGGGGAGTGAGTAAAATCGTGTCGATATCGAGGTCGAACGCTTCGGCCCGGTTTCCGCCGGGAAGCTTCACGAGAAAAGGCACGCGGTAGTCCTCCGACCCGAACTTATCTTTTCCCTTTCGCCACCAGTGATCGGAAGTGACGATCACGGTGAGAGAATCCCATAGCCCGCGGCGGTGTAGCTCGGCCCGCAGTTCGCCAAGGTACTTGTCGGTATAAGCTAGATTGTCGAAATAGTAGTCCAGGCCCCCGCTGTCCGCGCCCCCCACTTTCCCCGTTTTTCGATCGAAGACTCTTTCCGGGTGAGGAACCGGGAGATGGCCGAAGATGAAGCCGATGTCCGGGTCTTCCGCGGCCACGCGAAGGGCCGCCGCCGATTCCCGCAGAGCACGCACTTTGATCTCCCCGCGAAAATTGGGAAGCAGCTGCAGAAAAAGTTCGTCTGTTAGCGCGGCCAGATCCCCGAGGATTCCCTTCCCGAAACCGATCTGCCCGTTGAGGTTGGACAGGTGGTGGCAGCTGGCGAGTCTCTCCCCGAAGAGCCGGCAATAGGGGTGAAACCAGCCGACCACGGCGCTCTTCACGTGAATTGCGTCGAGTCTTCGAAAGAGGTCCTCTTCCCCGGCCCACGACTTGCGCTCCTTCGGAGTGTCGCAATAGCCGATCTGAAGTTCCCGATCGCCGTGCATTTCCCCGCTGAACACCTGTCTTCCCGTGAGCAGGGCAGGGAGGGAAAACGTCGTGTTTCCCGACGGAGGGTAGGCCCGGCTCAAGGAAACGGACTCCCGTTTGAATGCGTCGAAAGAGGGCAGCTGGAGATCGGCCGGCCGCGAATCGAACAAAGGTCGTTGACTGAGTTCGTCGAAGAGCAGCACGAGAACTTTATCCGGAGCGCCGATGCTTTGGTAAACCATGCCGGCACCCGGCCCTGGAAGGGTGGCCGCCCGATAAAACGCTTGAACGAAAGTGATTCCGGTGAACGGCAGCACGAGCAAAGCGGCACGGCGAAAGCCGAGGCGAGCCCGAACCGAGATAGCCACCGTGAAGAAAACGGCGGCGGCGCAAATCATGGTGACCGCGCTGGGTATGACGAAGCCCGCGTAGACCACCTCCAAAGCGGGAAGAATCAGTACGAGAGACGCCGCGACGATTCCGTGAGCCGCGTGGCTCGCCTTCGTCCGGTGGCGGCTGAGCCTCAGTCCCGCGAAAAAGAGGGCGGCGAGCAACGAGACGCCAAGCGGAAGAGCCAGATACGTCGAGGGATACGCGGTAGCCGACGTATAAAGTTTCAGTTTCGCCGACGGGGGCAAAGTCAGCAGCTGCCAGTGGCGAAAGAAGCAGAGATTCGCCACCGACAGGGAAATTCCCAAGTCCGCAATCCAGGGCCGGCGGCGGACGAGTTTTTCGAGGCGCTTCATCAATTACAGGCGAAGTAGCTGCTGCTTCAGGCCGGGAGTGCAGGAAATGAAACTGCGCTCGGTCAGCGTTTCGGCTCCGCTGAAGGAGAACCACTCGCCGCCCGCTTCCTCGACGAGGCAAGCGATGGGCGCCACGTCCCAGAGAGATACTACCGGATCGATCATAGCGTCCACCGCGCCCCGCAGGACCAGAGAGTGGCCGAAGCAATCCGAGTAGCCGCGCGTGAGGTCGGCTTTATCGAGGATACTTTTCAAGTAGGCCATCTTGCCCGCGTCCTCGAAACAGCTCGTGTCGCCGTGGCTGACGATCGCCGATTCCAGCGTCACCGTCGGGGAGACGTGAAGCTGGTGGCCGTTGCAGTAGGTGCCCGTGCCTTCGGCGGCGAAATACGTTTCGTCGAGCGCCGGAAGCACCATCACGCCCAGAATCGGTTTTCCTTTATTGAGAAGCCCCACCAAGGTTCCGAAGAGCGGAATGCCCCGGATGAAACTGCGGGTGCCGTCGATCGGATCGATGGTCCACACGAGATCGCTCTTCTTGGTCAGCTCGCCGAATTCCTCGCCGAGAATGCCGAAGTCCGGAAATTTCCGCTCGAGCTCCGCCCGGATGTACTCCTCGGTCTTTTTGTCCGCCACCGTCACCGGCGTCATGTTGTCCTTCATCTCGATGAGAAGGGGCTGGCGGAAATATTGGAGCGCGACCCGCGAAGCGGTTTCGGTGATGGCGACTACTTCCTGGACCAAATCGGCATATTCAGGCATGGCGCCATTGTGACCGAACGAAACGCTTTCCGGCAAATGTTAGTGGCCCTGGGTATCTTCGGGGCGCGTCAGAAAGGTGTCCGACTTGTAGTAGTAGTTGTCGTAGGCCCTGTGGTGGGCGGTCCAGCGGTTGTCGTTCGCTTCCGTCTCCATCAGCGTCTGGATGGAGTTGATCTTGGAGTCCATGTCGTCGAGATGGTGCAGAAGCTGCGCTTCCAGCGTCTGAGGCCGCTTCGGCGAGCCGTACTCGAGCCGTCCGTGGTGGCTCAGAATCAGGTGCTTCAGCTGGTATTCCAGATCCTTCGGGAAATCGGGGATCGCCTGAATCTTTCTATCGAGAAGCTGGACGCCGATGGTGATGTGGCCGACGAGCTTGCCCTCGTCCGTGTAACCAAAGCCGTTCGCGTAAGAGAGCTCGAAGATTTTTCCGAAATCGTGGAAGGCCGCGCCGAACACCAGAATCGAGCGGTCCAGCTTCGGGTAGAGCGGAAGAACCGCGTCCACGAGATGGATGAGCTGGAGCGAATGCACGAGCAACCCGCCCAGAAACGCGTGGTGGATGGTCTTCGCCGCCGGGCAAACCTTGTAGCGGCTCGAGATTTCCGGGTCGTTCAGAAGGGCGAGGCCCACCTGCTTGACCCAAGGGTTGTCGAGGCCTTCGAAGATAGCGACCAGCTCCTGAAACTTCTCGTCGAGATTGTCGGCGGAGCGGGGAAGATAGGACAGCGGGTCCACCTCGCTCATAGGGACCGGAACCAGGTGGCTCACGACCATCTGCATGCGGTTTTGGAACAGGTGGGTCTTTGCGCTGACCGCCACCACATCCCCTTCCTGGAAGAGGGCTCCCACGGATTCGACGTCGTTCCAGATGCGGGTGTCGATGACCCCGGTCGAGTCCGAGAGCAGAAGGCTCAGGTACGGTTTCCCATTTTTGGACATCGGCATGGCTTTGCTCTGGACCAGGAAGGTGGAACGAACGACGTCGTTGCCCTTCAAATCCTTGATAAAGATGCCTTTTTCCGCGCCGACGCCGTTGCCACCGAAGGCTGCTTTCACGCTGTCCGGGATTTCCATAAGAGTGGAGGTTATTAGTCTTTTGGCGAGGCCGTGTCAATGAACCCGGCCACGAGGGGGAAGTAGCTGAATCCGCTATTGAAGACGGAGAAAAACAGCGGTAACTAAGAACCTCTGGCCGCCAGCCAAGAGCTTAACGGGACATCTTGTTATCGCCGACCGCGAACGATTGGTCGGCCTAAGGGAGCGCTACCATGAAAAAAGTCAGAGTCGGTATCAACGGTTTCGGTCGCATCGGCCGGGTGACCTTACGGATCCTCGCCCAGCATCCGGAGTTCGAAGTGGTCGCCATCAACGACCTAACCCCCCTCGATCAGAACGTTCACCTTCTCAAGTACGACTCCGTCCACGGCCGCTTCAAGGGCACCGTGCTGAACGAAGGCGGCTCCCTCGTGGTGGATGGCAAGCCCATCAAGGTTCTCGCTAAGAAGGATCCCGCGGAGATCCCGTGGGGCGATCTCGGCGTCGACATCGTGTTCGAAGCCACCGGCATTTTCACGAACTGGGACGGCGCTTCGAAGCACCTCAAATCGGGCGCGAAGAAGGTCATCGTTTCCGCTCCCTGCAGCGACAACGAAAAGATCCGCACCTTCGTGGTCGGCATCAACCACGAGACGTACGATCCGAAAAACGATCACATCGTCTCCAACGCTTCCTGCACGACGAACTGTCTCGCGCCCGTCGTCAAAGTGCTCCACGACAATTTCAAGGTGACCCGCGGTCTCATGACCACGGTTCACAGCTACACCAACGACCAGCGTACGCTGGATCTGGGACACAAAGACCCGCGCCGGGCCCGCGCCGCCGCCATCAACATGATCCCCACGAGCACGGGCGCCGCGAAAGCGGTCGGCCTCGTGATTCCGGAACTGAAGGGAAAGCTCACGGGCCTCAGCGTCCGCGTGCCCACCCCGAACGTTTCTCTCGTCGATTTCGTCGCCGACGTTTCCAAGACCGTGACGGTGGAGGAAGTGAACGCCGCTTTCGTGAAGGCCGCCACCAGCGGTCCTCTGAAGGGGATTCTCAACACCACGAAGGAAGAGCTGGTCTCCAGCGATTTCAACGGCACGAGCTGGTCCTCGACGGTGGATTTGCCCTGCACGATGGTCACCGACGGCACGATGGTGAAGGTCTATAGCTGGTACGACAACGAAACCGGCTTCTCCACCCGCATGGTGGATTTGGCGGCGCACGTCGCGAAGACCCTCTGATATGGCGAACTATCCGACTCTCGGTGAATTGGACTTCAAGAACAAGCGCGTCTTCGTGCGCGTGGACTTCAACGTTCCCCTGAAAAAAGTGGGGGACGGGTACGAGGTTTCCGATCCCACCCGCATCGTGGGGGCACTCGATACGATCAAGTACATCGCCGAGCGTGGCGGCAAAGTGATCCTCGCTTCCCATCTCGGCCGCCCCGACGGCCAGCCGAACGCGAAGTACAGCCTCGAGCCCGTAGGCATTAAGCTCACGGAGCTGCTAGGCAAGGAAGTCATCCTCACGGACGACTGCATCGGCGACGGCCCCCGCGGGCTTTCCCAGCAGATGCGCCCGGGCGAGGTGATGCTGCTCGAAAACCTCCGGTTTCATCCGGGGGAAGAAGAGAACTCCGTCGAGTTCGTGAACGACTTGCTCGCGCTGACCGACATTTATGTGACGGACGCGTTCGGCGCCGTTCACCGGGCCCACGGCTCCACGGCGGGTCTGCCGAAGCTCGTTTCCGACAAGGCCGTTGGCCTTCTCATCGAAAAAGAGATTCAGTACCTGGAACCGCTCCGGGACAACCCGAAGCGCCCCTTCGGCCTCATCATGGGCGGCTCGAAAGTCTCCGACAAAATCGGCGTGCTCGAGTTCTTCCTGCCGAAGGTGGACAAGGTCTTCATCGGCGGCGCGATGGCCTACGCTTTTCTGAAGGCGAAGGGTTTTTCCATCGGCAAAAGCATGTGCGACACGGCTCAGGTGCAGCTCGCTTCGAAAATCCTCAAAGGGGCTTCCGCCCGCGGCGTGCAGGTTCTCCTTCCGATCGACCACGTCGTCACGAAAGCCTTCGGCGACACGAAAAACGTTTCGACGACGAGGCACGAGGAGATTCTCGAGGACAAAATGGGAGTCGACATCGGCCCCCAGACCATCGAGCTCTTCAAGAAAGAGTTCGCCGGTCTCGAGACGATTTTCTGGAACGGACCCATGGGAGTGTTCGAAGAGCCGGCGTTCGCGACGGGTACCTTCGAGCTGGCCAAAGCCATCGCGGATACGAAGGCTTTGAAACTGGTCGGCGGCGGAGATTCCGCGGCCGCCATCGCCAAAGCGAATCTCACGGAGAAGTTCGATTTCATCAGTACCGGGGGTGGGGCGACATTGGAATATCTGGAAGGCAAGACGCTTCCGGGTTTGAAGGCGGTCGAGAAACCGCGCCGCTGATTTGAGGAGTGCCCCATGAACCGAGTCCCGTTTTTCGCCGCCAACTGGAAGATGAACAAAGCCCTTTCCGAAGTGGAAGGGTTCGTCGGCGGTTTCCGTAAGCGGCTTTCCGATCTGCCCCGCCGGGCCGGGGTCGACTACGAGACGCTTGTCGCCCCTACGGCGCTCCACCTGCCTTTGCTCGTCCGCGCGGTCGCCGGAACTCCGGTGCAGACCGCGGCCCAGAACTGCGGCACCGAGAAGGCGGGAGCCTTCACGGGAGAGATTTCCCCCGCGGTACTGGCCGAGATGGGGGTTCCCTGGGTGATTTTGGGCCATTCCGAGCGTCGGCATGTGTTCGGGGAGTCGGACTCCCTCATCGAAAAGCGCCTTAAGGCGGCCCTCGACTCGGGTTTGAAGGTGATTTTGTGCGTGGGCGAGAAGCTTGATGCCCGCAAGGCCGGCAAGACTCTAGAAGTGGTCGAAGGCCAGCTCTCCATCCTTAGAGGAGCGGGCTTTGGGTCCCGCTGGGACAGCTTGGTCATAGCCTATGAGCCCGTTTGGGCCATCGGAACCGGGGAGACCGCGACCCCCGCCCAGGCTCAGGAAGCCCATGCTTTCATCCGCAAATGGGTGGCGAAAGTGGCCCCCCAGGCGGCCACGAGCGTTCGGATCCTCTATGGAGGCAGCGCCAACGCCGCTAATTCCGGTACCTTGATGAAGGAACCGGACGTGGACGGCCTATTGGTGGGCGGCGCCAGTCTCGATGCGAACACATTTGCAGATTTGATAAGAAATGGGCTAGGATTGCCCGCTTAGGAGTTTTCAAGGTGACCCTTTTCATCGCTCTTCACGTCCTTGTTTGCGTGTTCCTCGTGGCCGTAATCCTGGTTCAGCCGGGAAAAGGCGACGCCGGTATCGGCTTCGGCAGTTCCAGCCAGAGCATCTTTGGCAGCAAGGGCGCCGGGAATTTTCTTACGAAGACCACCTCAGTCTGCGCGGTGATCTTCCTTCTCACGAGTTTCTTTTTGACCCGCTCTCGGATGCGGGAATACAACAGCTCCGTCATTCAGGCTGGAGCGGGCGGCGAGCCCGCGGCGCCGGTGGCCGGAGCCCCGGTGGCGGCGGACGCGGCGAAAGCCGATGCGGCCAAGGCCGGTGAGCCGGCGAAAGCCGATGCTCCCAAGGCCGAGCCCGCGAAAGCCGGCAAAGCCGAGTTGAAGTCCGAGCCCGCTAAGGCGGAGCCCGCGAAAAAGGCGGGCAACTAAAATTTAGTTCGATACGCGGTCGTGGTGGAATTGGTAGACACGCATGTTTGAGGTGCATGTGCCGAAAGGCGTGAGAGTTCAAGTCTCTCCGACCGCACCATTCTTCGCTCCCCGAACGCCTCCGGCGTTTCGTGGCAGCTACGAATGGCAAGCCATCCTTTTTCTAAAGTAGTTTTATGAACCTGCTCGAAATGCGCCCGGATAATCTCGAGCCTCTTTATGAGGCGGCCAAGTCGATTGCCGCGGGCTATCAGCTCAAGGTGGTGCCCGGCTGGCTTTCCGAGAACCGCTTCGCGCCCCAGGTGAACTGGCAGTTCGACGGCACCCGTTCCGTCCAGGACTTTCTGGAGTTCGCCGCGAGCCAAAAATCCGGTTTTGTAGTCGTCGATCCCATTCGCGTGAACCGCTCGGACGTGGAAGCTGCTTTTGACCGTCCCAACGCCGACTCGCTTCGCGACAAGATGAAACTGTCGACGAGAGTCGGCCAGCTCGCGCTGCTCCGGCTGATGTTCGTTTCTCCGTCGCCCGCGACCATCCACAGCCTCGAAGTGCTTTCCGAATGGTACGCCCTCGTGTTTCCGGAGGAGCTGCGCCCTGGCTCGATGATCAACGATCTCACGGCCGAGGAGATGGGCGAGGCCGCCGATCGCCTGGCCCGCGACCCTCGCTTCCACGAAGCCAGCTCACGGACTCAGCGGGAGTACGTGGCGCGCAAGATCTTCGCCGCCGAGCTTCGCCACGACGAGCTCTATCCCCTCGACGAAATCGTGCAGCAGGCCTCCCAGATCTTCGAGTCGGAAATCCGCCCTGAAGCGGAAGCCAAGCTCGCCGATGAGGCCCAACGCCTCTTCGAGGAAGGCGTTTCCCGCGGCGACATCGCGCGCCGTCTGAACCTCTCCCTTTTCCGCCTCAGCCGCCTGATTTGAGTAGACCGCCCCCGGCGGATGCAAGTAATTTGCTTCCATGCGTTCTCTTCTCGCATGGTCCTTTCTTCTCTTTGGAATTTCCGCCTTCAGCGCTCCGGTTCCCGTCGTCACCACGATGAATGAGCTTGCCTGGGCCGTTCAGGAAATCGGCGGAGCCAACGTCACGGCGAAAGCGCTTCTCGACGGAACGGAAAACCCCCATTACGTGGACGCGGTACCTGAGTTCATCCGGCTCGTCGCCGACGCTCAAGTCGTGGTTCTCGTCGGTCTAGATCTCGAAATCGGCTGGATGCCGAAAGTGCTCGGGCGTTCGGGCAATGCGCAAGTGCAGCCCGGTGGAAAGGGTTACTGCGAAGCGGGGAAAACGGTTTCGGTGCTTGAAAAGCCCACCGGGGACGTGAACCGCAGCATGGGCGACGTTCATCCGACGGGAAACCCTCACTTCTGGCTCTCCCCCAAAGCTCTCGGGGAAGCGGGCGGAGCGATTGCGGAAACTCTTTCCGGCGTAGACCCGGCCCACGCCGCAGACTACGCGAAGGGTCTCGAAGCGTTTCGAAAGAAACTGGACGGCATCGCCGCCGTGAATCAGGCGAAGCTGAAGGCCGCGGCCGGCTCCTCCTGGGTGATCGAGTACCACAAAGAGTTCAGCTATCTCTTTTCCCAGTACGGGCTCAAATCCTACGGCAGCATCGAGGAAAAGCCCGGAGTGCTTCCTTCGGCGGGAAGACTTGCGCAAATAGGGCTTGCGGCCAAGCAAGCGGGCGTGAAAGTGGCGCTTGCGGGCGATTACGCTCCGAAGAAAACTCTCGAGCGTTTTACCGAAGTTTCGGGCATCCCCGTGGTTCAGGTTCCGACATCGGTACAGCCCAAGGGAAAGTACGCGGACTATGCCGGGCTTCAGTCGTTTCTCGTCGATTCCCTGGTGAAGTACGCTCCCGGAAAGACTCCCTGATGGCGCCGCTTCTCGAAGGCATCATGGTCACCTACGCGGCCCCCGGCGGGCGCGTGCTCGGGCGGGAGATCAGTTTCTCTCTGGAGCCCGGCGAGCTTCTTGTCTTATCCGGCCCGAACGGCTCCGGAAAATCCACTTTGCTAAGCCTCATACTGGGCGACCTCAAGCCGGAATCGGGGAGGCTCATTAATAACGTCAGCCGCGCGCGTACGGCCGTCATCCCCCAGCTTCAAAACATCGAGTTTCATCTTCCCGTCACGTTGAACGACGTTCTCGAAGTGTCGAAGCCCGTTCCGCCTTCCTTGGACGCGGTGGAAGGCGTTGGGCTCTTGCGCCGGGATCAGCTGCTGCTCGCTTGGAATACCTCCAGCGGCGGCGAGCGCCAGCGCACTCTGATGACCCGCGCTCTTTTGCAGGATCCGCACCTTCTGATTCTCGACGAGCCGTTCAACCATCTCGATTCCCTCAGCCAGACGAAGATTCTTGAGACGCTGGCCATTTTTTTGAAGAAGCAAGTAGAGCATCCGCGGGCTGGGGTGCTCGTCTCCCATATCGCGCTCGACGAGCTGGAGAAGCTCGGCGTGAAGGTGAAGCACGTGCGGCTGACGAAGGGGGACCAGTGACGGAGCTCCTCAGGCTTTACGAGTGGGCGATAGTCGGCGGCGTCCTCGGGGCGATGTGCCTCGGGCTACTCGGCGCTTGGATTGCGGCGAGGGACCGCGCGATGCAGACGCTTTGTCTGGGGCAGGGCGCGACGCTCGGGGTTCTCGTCGGACTCGGGTTGGTTCCCTTCCTGGGTGCGGAAGGCGAAGTGAGCCACTTCATTCCGTTCGCGTCCGCGGTGGCCTTTTCCGCCGCCACTTACTGGATCAGCGAGACCATCATCCGCGGGCGGGCCGCTTCCAAGAATACGTTTTACAGTTTTCTCTTCGCGACTCTGCTTGCTCTCGCCTATCTCGTCAGCGCGCTCTTTCCCGCTTTGGAAAGCCACATGGCTCAAGTCTTTTTCGGCGATCTCGCCACACTCAGTAACCACGACGCGGTGAAGACGTTGCTGCTTGCGATCGTCGGAATGGCCGTCGCGATTTACCGCTGGAAAGCGTTTTCGAATCAGGCTTTCGAGTCGGCGATCTTCGGCGTGGGCAGGCAGGAAAAAATCCGAAAGGGCCGCAATCTTTTCAGGACCGTGAGCTTCATCGCGATCTGCTTCTCGGTTCAATACCTGGGTTTTCTGTTTACGATGGCGTGTCTGTTCGTACCCACTTCCGTGGTTAGTTTTTTCGGGGGACTTGGGCTCAGACGGCATCTCCTCCTTTCGAGCGGCCTGGCCACCGTCGCCACCTTCGTGGGCTTCGTTCTTTCCCTGCAATTCACGCGGCTTCCGACGGTCCCCACCATCGTCGTTCTGATGCTTTTGATTTCGCCGCTTCTAAAGCTACTGCCTCCGACGCGATTGACTCGGTAGGCCAAAACCGGTTATCTAAGCGAACTTTTTGGAGGTTACCCATGGTTCGCTCTCTTGCGCTCGCTCTCTTTCTGTCTCTCGGGGCCCAGGCGGCCACTCATCCCACTTTCGTGCTCGTGCACGGCGCGCTCTTCACGAGCGCCGGTTGGATGAAGACTCAGAGCGCGCTTCAGAACGACGGTTACAACGTGGTTACCGTCGACGTCCCCGGCCGCGCCGGTGACGGAGTGAATCCGCTGTTCATCACCATCGAGGTCGCGGCGAAGAAGATCTGCAAGGTGGTCGAGCTTCAGGACGGCCCGGTCATTCTCGTGGGCCACAGCCAAGGCGGCGCGGTCATCACGCAGGCTACGGAATTTTGCGCGCCGAAGATCAAGGCGCTCATTTACGTGACGGCGGTCGCTCCCAAGACCAATGAGACGGCGTTTCAGATGCTCAATCCGCAGACGGACGTGAACTTCGCCAAATGCGTGAACCCGGATCCGGCGAAGGGACTCTTCGTTCTCAACACCGGCGGACCGCTCTGGAGCTCTTTCTTTCAGGACATCAACCCGAAGGAAGCCCCCGCCGCGCTCGCGTCCATGGTGGACGAGCCGATGGGAATCGGCACGTCGAAGCTTTCCTACGACGAGGCTCGCCACACTTCGATTCCGAAACACTACGTCCAGACGTTGAAGGACCAGGTCCTTACGATCGGAACGCAGAAACGCATTCAGGCGCGCCATCAGTGGAATTCGATCCGGACGATCGATTCCGGCCACTCGCCGTTTCTCACTCACTCGGCGCAGTTCGTGAAGATCCTCAAAGCGATCGAAGCGAGCCTGTAAGCCCCGGGCAATGGTAGAATTGGGAATTGCTTCGAAAGGGGTTCCCGATGGAGTTCTCGCTGATCGAGCAGAAGTTCGCCGGTTTCTGGCGACGGGCCGGCGCCGCTCTCATCGACAGTCTTCTACTCATTCCGGTGGGCCTCGCGGGTACTTTCGCTTTCACGATGGGCAAAGACCTCGCCTGGCTCGCCTTCGCCGTCGAGCTCTTATCGACGGCGGTCTGCTTTCTCTACATGCCGATTTTGCTCAGCCGTTACGGCCGCACCGTCGGCAAATGGGCGGTCGGAGTCCGGGTGATCGATAAGGCCGGTCAGAAAATCTCTTTCGGCCGCGGTATCCTTCGCCAGATTCTTTCCGTTCCGTCGATGGTAGCCGGGCTCGTGATGTACTCGCTTCTCTACCAGGCCGTTTCGGAACAGGGCCTTAATTTTGCCTCGTTCATGGAGGTAGCCCGCTGGCTGCACGCGGCCACTCCGTCCGTGCTACGCAAATTGAATGATGCCGCGACGTACCTGACTCTCGTCGACGTGCTCGTTGTCCTGACTAACCGGGAACGCCGTTCGCTCCACGACTTCATCGCGGGAACCTATGTGATTCGGGGCTAGAAACCAGTCACTTCTAAGTCTCCCCGTCAGGGCTTGGACAGTCCAGGTCCTGGCCAAGGGGGATTGCCTCAGAAAAAACAAACGGAATACGGCGTTCCCGCCGGTCCGAGCTTTGCAATTGCTCCGGCCGGGGGGAAACCTGGAAATTCGCAGCCTAATTCACGGGTCAGTGGCGCTTTGCCTTCTTGCCGCTTGCCTATCCGTGCCCGCCTCCGCGGGCGAGGACCCTTGCGTCCGGCGCGGCGGGTGGTTCAGCCGTGTTTCGGGCCGTTATCCGCTGAAAGCTTCCACCGCGGAACTCCTTCGCCCGGGCGAGGCCCGTCCGTTCACGACTTCAGTCGAGACTTTAGAGAGCGACTACCCCGCCCGAATCCTCCCGTTCTTCCATTCGGGCAAGGAAGGATTCTTTTCCGGCGAGGGCGGCGTGCCGATTCATTTCCGCAGCTGGCAAGTGCCCAACTCGAAGGGCACGGTGCTGCTCCTTCACGGCGCCTCGGACTCCATGGCCACGTGGCCGGAGAATATCTTCAATTTGGCCGAAGCCGGGTACAACGTGTACATGCTCGATCACCGGGGCCATGGCCAATCGGGCCGGCTGGCGAAGGATCCACAAATAGTTCACGTGGACCAGTTCGAAAATTACGTCCGCGACGTGAAAACTTTCGTGGACACGGTCGTGAAGCCCGACGGGCACGCGAAAGTGCATCTCATCGGAACCTCGGCGGGAGGAACCATTGCGGCGAAGTACGCCGAGGATCACCCGGAGGATGTTTCCAAGGTCGTTCTCGCCGCTCCCATGCTCAAGATCATTTTCCCCATGCGACTGCCCGGTCCCGTCGTGCAAGCGGTTGCCTCCGGCGCCGTGCTGACCGGAAATGGCGCGAGCTACGCGCCCTTTCAGGGGCCGCCCAATCCGGATTTCTGGAAGGCCATGCAGCCGAGCCGGGGAAAGGTGATCACTCAGATGCGGGCCGAGGCCATGCCCCCGGAGACTCTCCTTGGCGGCATGAGTTACCAATGGCTGCAGCAGGCGGTTCAGGCGAGCCGCGAGGCGAGCCGAAACGGCGGGAAGGTCCAGTCGCCGGTTCTGATTCTTCAGGCGGGTGACGAGACGTTGGTCCGAAATACCGAAATGGATAGGTTCGCGCGCTCCGTTCCCGACGCCGCGGTTCGGTTGTACCCGGGAGTGGACCACGGCATCCTCACGGGCAACGACACGACCCGTGACGTGATCTTCCGCGACATTCTACAGTTTCTAGAAAACGGAAATCCGCCCTCGGGCCAGTGATCGGGCTATCTGATTTGAACTTTTTCCCAGCAGGTACGGCTGTCCTTGAAGACGTTGTCGGACTCATGGAGATCGCGCTCCGTGAAGCCGAGCGTGATGTGCGGATAAAACCGGCGCGATTCAAACTCAGTCTTGCCGCCGCCCCGCCGCTGAAAAACGGCCGCGATGTCTTCCCGAATCCGCACGAGCCCGGGAGCGTTAACCACCGCGTAGTACGTGTGGGCTTCCTTGCCGTTCAAGATCGCTCTGCCGCGTCCGACACAAACGATGGAAAGGGCCGTGCTCTGAATGGAGCGTCTCGCGGCAAGCGTGTTGATGTCGCCCATGGAAAGATGTTTGTGTAAAGCCGAGTCGAACTCCACCGGGGTAACCGTGGTGATGTGGGCCTCTCCCCGCTGCTTCAGCTTGAAACCGATTCGCTGCTCGATCTGCTTTCTCAACTCGTCGAAGGGAGCGAATCCGACATTCATCGCCAGATAGTTCGACATGGGTGCCGTGCCCGTGTGGGGGAGAAACGGAACCCGGCGGTTGTCCAAAGCCGATTTGTTCAGCCGGAAGGGGGCCGCCGAAAGAGACGCCGATAGGAGGAGAAATAGGATTGCGGTTTTCATGGATGGAAGGCTTCCCATCCGGGAACGGGAAGAGCAACCGGAGTCAGCGCGTGGGCTTCACAACTGCCTTCAGCGCCCGGTCCTGAAACGCCTGGGTGGCGTTCCGGCGGGAGGTCAGAACCTCCGGGGACAGGCCCCAGGAGTCCATCGAGGCCAGGGCGGCGGTGGACACGTATAGGTCCCAAATCGGAAGCCGGCGGTCGCTCAATCCGGACTGTTTCAAATAGGCCGACGTGAATCGGAAGGCGGCTTCTTCGCCGGCGGCGCACGTCAGTTCGGCGCGGGCGCAGGCCAGATCCGAGAGCGGGTCGCCCAGAGCGGAATCTTCCCAGTCGACGACGGCGGCGATCCGATCGTCTTTCCAGATCAAATTTCCCGGCCAGAAATCCCCGTGCAGCAGCCGGGAGGGACTTTCGAAAGTCCCGCGTTCGGAAACGGCTTTTGCCAGCTCGGGAGAAGGCGTGAGCCAGGTGAACAGCTCCGGAACGGGATCCAGTCTTGGCGGAAGATCCGGGAGGCCTTCGACCGGAGTGGCGTGGATCTTGGCGAGAAGAGCGGCCATTGGCTCGGGTCCGTTCGCGGGAAAAATCGTCGTGCCGTCGACGAAATCGAGAAAGAAAGCGCCGGGCACCAAGAGCCGGGGTTTGGGTACGGCGACTCCCAATTGAAAGAGCCGCTCGAGAAGCTTGAACTCTTGGAGCGCTGGGTTCTCCTTGCTCTCTTTCCAGTCATGCTTGCGGGGCTCCCGGAGAACGACTCGTTCTCGTCGCCCGTCGGAGTGAATCAAAGTAACGGCCTGGACCGAAGCGGACACCCCTCCCTTGAGGGACTCGCCGCGTTCTATGCGGGCCCCCGGGGCAAAGAGAGCGACCCAATTAGTAAGCTTATCCATGAGCCACTAAGCTAGGAGGAGAAAAAAGAGTGCGGTTTTCATCGATCGAAGGCTTCCCATCCTGGGCCGGGAAAGGCAATCCCGCCATGTTAGAATCGATTTCAATGGTTCGCCTCTCCGCTATATCGATACTCCTGGGAACTCTGATTCATCTATTTCGTTTCGGTTATTCGACCAATCTCTGGCCCTTCCTGATTCTCACCTGCCTCATGTTTGTGCTACTCGCCTACGGCGATAATTTTGGCTTCTTCGACAAGTCCACCGGTTGGTTCAGAGGAATGTACGTCGATGAGCCGACTCCTCCCGTCGTTCTGAAAGCGATACTATTCGTGACGCTGGTGGGTTTCTGCATCGTCTTTGCCATCCGTTCCGAAGGGTTGCGCCGGGCCAAGGTGTTTTCCGAACGGCAGCCAAAGGCGACTCTCGCGCGACTGGCCGAATCGGCGGCAAATATCCCGTTGCCGAGATAAGGGTCCTGGCCTACTTTCGAGTTTTCTCTCAAATGAGACTCCTGAGCACATGAAGCGGCCGCCCT
Source organism: uncultured Pseudobdellovibrionaceae bacterium (assembly GCA_964653655.1). Classification (GTDB taxonomy): domain Bacteria; phylum Bdellovibrionota; class FAC87; order UBA2466; family UBA2466; genus CAZZHG01. The sequence goes on along the minus strand of CAZZHG010000021.1, from coordinate 10,951 downwards.
GGAGAGATACGTGGATCGTTCTGGGCATCGTCGGGTTCGTGCGCCTCGTCTATCTACTTTCCACGCCCTTCGTGATGGAAGGCGACGGCCATCACTACTACCGCCACATGCTCATGCCCTTCCATTCCAACTTGGTGCACGCCTCGGGCTACCCGTTTTTGATGCGGTTCACGCTTCCGCTCTCGCAATTTTTGCACGTCGGCCAGTTCGAGGTGTTGCGGTTCTTTCAGCAGCTGATTCCCGTCCTCGCCTGTGTTCTCTTTCATCGGGCGCTCCTGCGGGTGACGAGCCGGTGGGCCGCGCTGTTCGCGTCGATTCTGATCGGTACGAACTTTCTCTCGGTTTCCGAGGGCGGCGTTTCGATGCCGGAGTCCACGCTGGAAGCGTGGTTACTTTTGACGATGGCCCTTTTCATCGCCGCCGCGACTGCCCAGGGAAAGCTCAAGCGATTCTTGTACGTGGCCGCTGGTCCCGTTTTTGCGGCCGGCTACCTGATCAAGTACAACTTCGCGGGATTCGCGACGCTGTTTCTGATTCTCTTTTTCGACGAGGCCCTTTCCCTTGCGTCGCGGGCACGTGTCTTCCTCGGCGCGGTCGCCACAGGAGCGGTAGTCGTTCTCGCCTACATCCTATTTTTCCATCAGCCCACGACCGGAAGTTACGCCCTCAACCTAGAGCACGGTTGGATTCATCTCTCTAAATTGGAGGGAGCGAAGCTCACTCCTCGCCCGGAGTACGGCCCGGCCACCCAGAAATTTCTGATTTTGTCCCGCCTTCTGCCCGAGGCCGCCTCGTGCTGTTCGGAAACCTTCTTGAAACTGGATGCCGTCCCGGATTCCGTGCGCGAGCCTTATCGCCGGGATCAGGGCCGGGTACTCGCCCTCTCGGACACGGGAGAAATCGCTCGCCTTTATGAAACGACCGGGCGGCCCACGACGACATACGGCGACTTCCACCGCCTGTACTATTACTTGGGTCTCGCGGAGACCGAAGCCCTTCTCAAACAAGTCTTCTTGGAAGCTCTGTGGAATGAACCGAAGGCTTACCTCGTCGATATCTTCAAGTACGTGAGGGAAGGGCTTTTCGAAAAGCATAAGCGCTATTTCGTCCGCGTTCCCGTTCCGCAAGCTCCGTTTCCGTTGTCCCAGCTCTATCAGAGCGCTTCTGATTGTAACGTGCTCCATCCGGCTCCTGGCTCCACCTACTTCGAGACGAGCGGGATTAGCTGCCCCGGCGCTCATTACATCGGGCCCCGCCGCATCTGGCTGCCGGGCTTGTGGTTCTCGATGGCGTTTGCGCTGCCGCATCTGCTGACGCTTTGGATTTTCTGGCCGATAGCTCTAGTCGGTCTCGTCCTTGCGGGAAGGGCTCGGGGATTTCCCGAGAAGTTCCATCTGGTGATCGGGCTCACCCTGGTGGGAAGCGCCCTATTTTCCTCGACTATATTTCTGATCCGCCAGAAGGAATTACTACTTTTGCAGCCGTTCTTCGTCCTGATTTTCGTTCTAGGCGTGGATCGGATCTCGCGCGCGGTCAGTAGGTTTCGGTTGCCCCGGGTTCAGCTCTCCGACGGCTCTTCGGCGACGGCGACTGTGGACTGACGGCGGTAATCCCCTCTCGACAGCCATTTCTCGATAAAGCAATAGAGCACGATGAAGAGGTAGCGGGATCCCATTTCCCGTACTTTCAATTTCGACTCGCCCGTTTTGCGGTTGGTCCAGTCGTTGGGCAGCACTTCGTACGAGTAGCCTCGGACAATGGCTTTCAGCGGAAGCTCCACCGTCAAATTGAAGTGGTGACTCAAGAAGGGCTTCGTCCCTTCGATGACTCGCCGGTGGTACAGCTTGAACGCGTTCGTGACGTCGTTGTAGGAAAGCTGAAAAAGCACCTGGATGAATTGGTTGGCGAGCCGATTGAGAGTCAGCTTGAGTAGAGGATAGTCGACGACCCGGGACTCTTTCGCAAAGCGCGTTCCGAAAACGCAATCGGCGCCAGTTGCCACCATCGTCCGGTAGAACCGGATCAAATCGGCGGGGCTATCGGAAGCATCCGCCATGTAGACCGCGACCGCGTCCCCTTCGAAGCGGCTCAGTCCCGCCCGCACCGCAAAGCCAAATCCGTGGGGTGGAATATTAGTGAGAACCCGAAGCGTAGGAACTTCCTGAACCAGTTTGGTCAGGACGGTGGCCGTGCCGTCCGTGGATCCGTCGTTCACGGCGACGATCTCGTGGGGGATATTCTCCGCATTCAAGGCATGGCACAGACCCCTAATGGTATCGGCGACGCAGCCCTCTTCGTTGCGGACCGGAATGACGACGGAGAGTTTCATCGCTTCTCTTTCGCCGCATCCACCATTTCCTCGAGCGTGCGCTTCAAGTCGTAACGGTAGGACCACTGCGGGTAGTCCTTCTGGAATTTACGGACGTCGCTGATCCACCAAATGTGATCGCCTTCCCGGGCCTTGTCCGACACCGAGAGGATCGGACGCTTTCCGGAGATTTCCTCGATCCGATCGAAAGCTTCGAGAACCGAGCAGTTGCTGTGGCGGGAGCCGCCGATGTTGTAGACGGCTCCGTACTTCGGGTTTTCGAAGAAAAGCCAAAAGGCGTTTACGAGATCGACGGAGTGAATGTTGTCCCGGACCTGTTTTCCCTTGTAGCCGAAGATCGTGTAAGGCCGTTCGTTCACGGCGCAGTCGACGAGGTAAGACAGAAAACCGTGCAGCTCCGCTCCGCTGTGGGCGGGACCGGTCAGGCAGCCGCCGCGAAAGATGGCGGTCTTCATGCCAAAATATCGGCCGTACTCCTGCACGAGTAAGTCGGCGGCGGCTTTACTCGCCCCGAAGAGGCTGTGCTTCGACTGGTCGAGGGTCATGCTCTCGTCGATGCCGTGGGCCGCGTAAGGGTGGGAGGGGTCGACCTCCCAGCGAAGCTCGGTTTCCACAAGGGGTAGGCGGTTTGGCGTATCGCCGTAAACCTTGTTCGTCGAAGTAAAGATGAAGGTCGCGTTCGGCGCGTGCTTCCTCACGGCTTCCAGCAGGACGAGCGTGCCGGTCGCGTTGATGGAAAAATCCGTGACGGGTTCGCGTGCCGCCCAGTCGTGGCTGGGTTGCGCGGCGGCGTGCACGACGAGAGCGACGTCGCGGCCGAGCTCCGAAAAGATCCGATCGATGGCCTTTTCGTCGCGGATGTCGCAGGAGACGTGGGTGAAGCGTTTCAGCTTTTTCAGGCGCTCGGTGTTCCAGCGGGTGGAAGCCTTTTCGCCGAAGAAGTAGGCCCGCATGTCGTTATCGATGCCGAGAACGTCGAGGCCCTTATCGAGCAGAAAGCGGACGGACTCGCTGCCGACCAGTCCCGCGGACCCGGTTACGATCGCAACGGCCATTTAGTTTCCTGCCTTCGGGGGCGATTGCATTCTTTCGAGAAGACGCGGCACGAAACGGAGCACCGCCGTATCTTCCACAACGTCGTACTTGCGCTCGGCGTGGAGCAGCTCGTTCGGAGCACGGGCTGGTCCTCCGGTTGAGATGCCGTTCGGCATCTTTCGCATCAAGAAGTCTTCCACGGACCTCGTCCAATAGTGGTTGATGCGAACGCGCTCAACGGTCGCAGGCTCGGATTTGGCCCCTTCGACTCTTTCCTTGCGCTCGTTGACGGCGAAGAGGCCGTCCTTGTACTCCGCCACGTGGGAGCTCGTGAACTTAACGGTCTTAGAGGGTTGCAGGAGTAGCTTCACGTGGCGGTTAGGGACGCCTTGGGATCGCAGATAAGCTTTCGTCACGGCGTCTTTTGGGCGCAGGATGTGCCCGGACGTTCCGAAAAACACCCAATGCACGGCTAGCGCCGCGAACTCTTCGTACTCCGCGAGCAGAGTCGTAAGGGAATCGCCTTTAAGGGGAAACAGAAACTCGTCGAGGTCGACGAACCCCATCCAGCGATGAAAAGACCCGTAAGTCTTCAAGCAGTGGTTGTAGGCGTCGACATGCCCAGGGTAGCGCGGCCAGCGGTGGAGTCGGACGATTCCTCGTTTGAGATACGGTCCGAGGACCTTGCGGTACTTATCAGTGCTGTTGTTGTTGTAGAGGTAGATGGTCTCGGCGCCGAGCAGCCGGTAGAACTCGATCCATTCCTGAAGATAGGGCGCCTCGTTCTTGAAAAAACCGACCATGGCCAGCGTCGAGGGCGCGGGCGTCGGCGTCGGGGGCGGAACTTCCAGCTCCCCCCCTTTCTTCAAAAATCGAAAAAGGCGCATCCGGCAGAACCTAGCAACGGATGGCAGGTAGGTCAAAACGGTAGAAGCAGACATGACGCGGTTCTTCGTGCGTAGGGGGGGCTCCCAGGGGTAAGCCCTGCCTTTACTATTGCCCCTTACTTTGCCAATACTCGCTAGAATCTCGGCAATTGGAGGCTTTCCTGCTGAACAGACTAATGGGGCTGCTGGACTTTCGGGGCGCTAAGGCGAAGCAATACTTCGCTTCCCTCCAGGATTTGACCCCTCCGCCAAAAATTGCGGCCGTTCATGGAGGTCACAAGTTTCTCCGGCTGGGTAAGAAGTGGGGATCGCTTATCGCGGAATATACCGGGATCGCTCCGGGAGCTTCCGTTCTAGACATTGGGTGCGGCGCCGGCCGTTTGGCCATAGGCCTCGCGCCTCATGTCGGGAGAGAAGCGAAGTACGTCGGGTTCGACATCAACGAAGAGGGCATTCGGTGGGCGAAGGAAAACATCGAGCCCAGATGGAAGAACGCCAGCTTCTCTCACTTCGATATTCAGAATACCCACTACAACTCCAAAGGCGGGGTTGAAGCCGATCAGTTTCGGTTCCCGTACGCGGACGAGTCTTTTGACCTCGCAATCTTGACATCCGGTTTCACGCATTTCTATCGAGCAGATACGGATCACTACCTTTCAGAAATCCGTCGTGTTTTGAAAAAGGATGGCCTCTGCCTCTCGACTTGGTTTGATTTCAACTCCCCGAGGATCGGCAACCCGGCCGAAGGAGTCAGCCGTTTCAATTTCGCTTTCGATCATAACGATGGAACGTACTCTCACGACGAGAGAAAGCCGCTGAATGCCATCGCCTACGACGAAAAGCTGATTTACTCCTTGCATGAGCAAAACGGATTCAAGGTTACCGGCGTTCATATGGGTGGTTGGCGAAATCCTGAAAGCCGTGAATTCCGGCACAGTCAGGATGTTGTCGTAGCTAAGAAAAGCCTCTAGGAGCTCCTTGATTTCATCGAAACCCACAGTCTTTTTCTGCCATCTGCTTCAGGACTTAGAGGTCCTCGTGCCTCTGATGAAGAAGCTAAGGGACCGGGGCGAGCCGGTGCTGGCCCTCGTCCACACGGACGCCCATAAGAAGTACCCGAACATGCTGCCCCGTCTCAAAGAAGAGGGGCTCCCCCATGCTCTCTTCAACGGCCAACGGTCTTGGGAATGGCTCCGCTGGGGTCGCAAGGCGAAGGCCGTGGTGACGGCCTGCGACTGCAACGTGGGCGCCCACCGCCGGGGCCACCAGTTCGTGCGCCGGGCGCGCCTTCTCGGAAAGCCGACCTTCACGCTTCAACACGGGCTGGAGAACATCGGGCTCAACTACACGGACGATGAGTTTCCCGCGGAAGGCATTCGATTTGCGTCCAAGTACGTGCTCACCTGGGGCGGAGAGGAAACGCTATTGCCCGAGATTCCCCGGCGCACCCGTCGCAAAACCCACGCGGTGGGAGTCCTGCGGGAGCTGAAGCCCGTTCTTCGGGCAACCAGCAAGGCGCCCGTGGTGCTCTTCGAGAATCTACATTGGGAGCGCTACTCGGAAGATTATCGGCAAGCGTTTCTCAGCGACTTGAAAACGGTGGCCGAAAATTTTCCCGATTTGCAGTTCGTGCTGAAGCCTCACCTTGCCGGCCGGTGGATGACCCATCGGTTCAAGGGCGAGTGGGCGCGGCCCGCGAACGTGACCGTCCTGGATCCCACGGATCCTAAATTACCGACGGCGGGAGAGCTCATCGCCGACGCTTCGCTCGTAATCACGACTCCGTCGACCATCGCTCTGGACTCGGCGCTATGCGCGGTTCCGGTCGCCGTGGTGGGAAACGACCTGGACGTCGGGAAGTACGAGCCGTTGCCCATCTTGAGAAAGGCCGCCGACTGGATTGCGCTGATTCAGTCCGTTCACGAGGGGCGCTATCCGGAGCCCTCGCTCGACGCCTTCGTCGCGCGGCACTCGGTCGGCAGAAACGGCCTAGACGAGGCCGCGAAATTCATTCAGTCACATTCCTGAGTCGCGGGGAAGTTCCGGCGTAAGCGCCGGAACGCGGGCGTCGAGCTTCGCGGAGACTTCTTCCAGGCTCCAGCTGGCCGGCTGGAAGAAAATGTTCTGCGAGATTTCGGAAGGAGACGCGACCCGAAGCCCCGTCGAAAGGCTGAGCTTCGATTTCCCGTCGGCGGACGCAAGCGTCGCGTGCACTCGGTAGACGCCGCCCACCAACCCCAGCTGAGGAAAGTCGACGGCGATGGGACCGGAAGTCTGAGGGAGCGAGAACGTACGATCGAGAACTACTCCCAAACGGCGGGGCAATTCCTCAAAAGAGATCTGAAGATTCGCGGGCACGAACTCGGTCGGCCGCGCCATCCGGACCTGAAGCGTCTGGCCGGTAGAAATGCGGTTTGCTTGCGTTCCGGCGGCGGAAAGCGTGAGCCCAGCCGGGACCTTCAGCTCCTCATCCTTGTCGAGGTAAGAGGCATATAGTTGCTCTTCTTCGTACTGCGTAGTCACTTGAGAGGTCGAAGCGTCCACCACGATCCGGCCGTCCTTCAGATAAATCGCCCGGTCAGTGTTGTTATTGACCGCGCCAATGCTGTGGGTGACCAGGATTACGGATGTCCCGCGCTCGCGAAGCTCGTTCAGCTTGCGGTAGCAGCGGGTGCGGAACCTCATGTCTCCCACCGCCAGCGCTTCGTCCACGAGCAGGAGATCGGCGTTGGACTCGACGGCGCAGGCGAAGCCGAGCCGGGCGACCATGCCCGAGCTGTAGGTCTTGACTGGAGCGTCCATCATTTCCGGGGCAAGCTCGCAAAACGCGACGATGGATTCGTAGCGGTGCTCGATTTCGTCGGGCTCCAAGCCAAGTAGCAGCAGATTGAGGGCGATGTTCTCCCTCCCCGAAAGGACTTTACTGAAGCCCGCCCCCCGCGCGAAAAGCGGAATCGTATGGCCGCGCACTACGACCCTGCCTCCATCAGGTTTGATGAGGCCGCTGAGGATTTTGAGCAGCGTGGTCTTGCCGGCACCGTTGGGACCCACGATGCCCACGGACTCTCCGCGCTTGAGTCGGAAGCTGACCCCTTTGAGGGCCCAGAACTCGTCGGGACGCAGCCGTTCCGTACGGCGGTCGAAGCCCAGCGTTTGAAGCCCGAGATCGCGCAAGCCGTAGTTGAACGAACGTTTCAGTTTCCGGCAGAATTTTTTCGAGACGCCGTCGACTTCAACGAGAAATTCATTGGATGGCATGTTTCTCGCCGACGACGAGGCAAGTGATGTGGTGGGCGCGCTTGGCGTATCGCTTGGCCAGCTTCGTCGCCCATTTCACCGCCGTGGGGTTCTTCAACTGGAACCATTCGAGGAAGAGCGGCATGAGATTGATCTGGTTGATGTAGCGCGCTTCCCGCACGCGGAATCCCGCCGCCTCTACGTGGGCGCGGATGGAATCCAGCGTGAAGAACTGGACGTGCGTGCGATCCTCCCAATGAGAATAGAGCATGTTGCTCCTCTTCATGGCGGGCGTGATCGTGCAGTTGGGAACCGTCAAAATCAGGTTGTCGCGCGTTACCCGGTAATACTCGCGCAGCGCCTTCATCGGATCGGGCAAATGCTCGAGCGTTTCGAAGCTAAGAAGCGTGTCGAAGCTGTCGTTGGCGTAGGGCAGCTCGTCGCCCATGGCGACTTTGAACCGTTCCGGGCGCTCGGCCCAGGAATCGAACGTCTGGTAATCGACGCCGTAGATATCTTTTTGGTTCGCGAGCGACAGCACGTAGGCGCCGCTGCCGCAGCCGACGTCGAGGACCTTATCCCCGGCGAACGTTCGAATGGCCTTCACGCGATCGGGGTTGGTCCCGCGCTTCTGGTACTTGGCCTTGAGGTCGATGGTTTGTTTGTCGCCTTCAATGAATACGCTGGGCGTGAGCATCAGTTCCCCGCTCTTTCGACGAGAATTGGAATGGAAATCCGAACCACCAGCCAGGAGGCGAGCAGTCCGAACAGCGAAAGCCCTAGAACCAACCCGAACGGCGCCCAGTCGGTGACCGGCATTCCCGTGATCAGCGCGCGAGTCGTCACCAGCGGATACGTCACCGGGTTAACCCGGACGATGGCGCCAAGCGTGCCGCCGATGTCGGGGGAGAATACGACCGGAGTCAGAAACATCAAAAAGGTCATTGCGATCGGAATTGAGCGGCCGACATCCTGGTAGAGACCTCCGACCGGCACGAGAGCCATTCCGACGAAGAGGCCGAGCGCGAGTAAAGCGAAAAGACCGACGGGAGCCGCGAGAATTTCCCAGGTGGGCTGAATCTTGAAGTAGATCATCACGCCGATAATCAAAGGAAGCTTCACCGCGAATCCGAGGAGCACTTCCATGAGTTTCGCGAGAATCATGGACTCCGCGGGGAACCGGACTTTGGCGAGCAGCGGTTTAGCCGACTCGATGGCTCTCACCGGCGCGGCGAGCGTTTCGGCGAAAAGCTGCCACAGGATGGTGCTGATGAGGACATAGGCGGGGTAGGGGATGCCGGTGGCATCGACCGAAATCAGGTTCGCTTGCTGCGCGAGAAGAAAACTTCCCGATACACTCAGCGCGGGAACCCAGAGCCAAATCAAACCAAGCAGGGTTTCCCGGTATTGCGCCCGCAGATCGCGGGAGAAAATACGAATCGCCAGTTCCAGCGAGCGCTTCAGGTCGGACAGGCTCGTGCGTAGAAAATGGCGCGGATGGCGGAGATCGCTCTCCCAGGTAAAGGTAGATACGTTGGGGGTGCTCATTTCCGAATCAAGCTCCGTCGCGAGAATGTAAGCGGACCAAGCCCACAGCAAACATCATTTTTTGGTATTGTCAAAATTGCGTAGATATTGACACACTCCCTTCCCAGAGGGTTCTTTAATCGCTTAACTTGCTTGGGTCGGGCCGAACGATAGGTTCCAGCCGCGTAGTTTCTCAGGGGTAAATATTTCCGAGTTTGCGACAACTTTCCCTATGTTTTCCGCAAGGTTGCAACGCAGCCGGAAATACCTCAACCGTCTGTCAGGTCTGTTCTCGTCGGACCAGGAAGCACGGATCCGAGGGTATTGGGCTGCCAAGACCATCCTAGACAAACTGGCCTACTCGCCCCGTTGGTTTCTGCGCCCGTTTCATCGGCCGCTTGTCTGGCTTACTTCGAAAGTGATGACCCTTTGGTTCGAGAAACGCGTCGAGCGCTGGAGGGATTTCAATCCGCCCACGCCGCCCGCTGGAGACGAGGTCGATCTCGTCTTCTTCATCCCCGAGAAGGCGCGGGGTTGGATCCTGGAGGGAATCTGCAACGATATTGCGAAGGAGTTCCGGGGCAGCCACGTATTCCATTACGATTATCAAAACCTTCCCAGGGCGAAGGCGTGTTTCGTCGCGCACTACTCCCAGCTATATCCCCTCGCCTCCGGAAGCCCCCACGTATTCGAGGGCAAAACGCTTATCTGTTTTACGCACCCACGGGATGACATGGCCCTGCCGGTACGCGACTACGCCAAGATTCTCAACTCGGCGGACTACATTCTTTGTCAAAACAGCTGGTCCACCGGCTTCCTGAGAGACCACGGCACCCGGGGCGACAAGTTACGAGTGTTGATTCGGGCGGCCGACCCGACGAAGTTCGTTCCCCATGACAGGGCGGGTAGAGGCAAGGTGGGCTTTTGCACGGCGTTTTACGAACGCAAGCGGCCCGAGCTCGTCCTGGAGCTGATTCGAGCGCTGCCAGAGCGGGAGTTCCTGCTGGTCGGAAAGAAGTGGCAGACTTGGGATCGGTTCGGCGAGCTTCAGGCACTTCCCAACCTCGAGTACCGGGACGCCGAGTACTCGGAATACCCGCGGCTGTACGCGCAAATGGACGTCTTCGTTTCGCCTGCCCTTCTTGAAGGGGGACCATTCCCCTTGCTGGAGGCAATGATGTGCAACGTGGTACCCGTGGCGAGCCGCACGGGGTTCGCGCCAGACTTGATTCGAGAGGGGTCGAATGGGTTCATCTTTGAAACGGACGCCGGCGTTGCCGAGGTTGCTGCTCTCGTCGAAAAAGCTTTTGCCTTGAAGGGGGACGTCTCCGCGACCGTCCGCCAGTATACTTGGCGATACCTCGCCGGCGAGATCGAGCGGATGATCGGTCTGCCCCATGCATAAAGACGAGCCGATCATCGTGGCCAAAGGCATCTCCAAGAAGTTCTGCCTCAAGTTCAGTCTGGCCGCGAAACTCGGACTGCGTTCCCTGGCTTCCGAAGTGCTTCGCCGCCAGCGGCGTGATCCCGACCTGCCACTGTTCCCGAGGGAGTTCTGGGGAATTCGACGGGTTTTCCTTAGAATCAATCGAGGCGAGTCCATCGCGATCGTGGGACGCAATGGCTCGGGAAAGACCACGCTCGCCCGCGTGCTTGCGGGCATCTACAAGCCCGACATGGGCACCGTGACCGTCCGCGGGCGGGTCGTTGCGCTGTTCGCGAAGGGGGCGGGCTTCGCGCCGTCTCTGTCGGGCCACGAGAATATTTTCGTGAACATGGCGCTATTGGGACTTGGCGAGAACGAAATTCGCAGCCGTCTGTCCAAGGTAATCGAGTTTGCCGACTTGCCGGAAGGCTCCCTCGATGCGCCGGTCAAGACTTACAGCTCTGGGATGAAAGCACGCCTCGCGTTCGCCTGCGCCGTGCACACCGACCC
>CAZZHG010000020.1:0-61697 GCA_964653655.1 uncultured Pseudobdellovibrionaceae bacterium | reverse complement strand
TGCCAAAGCCGGGCTGGACTACCGCCTGCCCAACCGCTGGTCGGTCGGCCTGATCGCCACACAAGACGTGTTCATGCGAGGCGACGGCACCACCTTGTCTCCCGTGCTGACTTACCGCAAGCTCGACGAGGCGATTGAGGTCGTGAACGCCCGCCCGCGCCCGCTGGCGCTTTATTTTTTCACCAAGAGCGCGGAACGCGAGAGGAAGGTGATGGAGCGCACGTCCTTCGGCGGCGGCTGCATCAACGACACGCTCATCCACCTGAGTAACCCGAAGCTTCCTTTCGGCGGCATCGGACCGAGCGGGCTCGGCGCCTACCACGGCAAATTCAGCTTCGAGACTTTCTCTCATCAGAAGGGTGTCCTCAAACACTCCTTCGCCGTGGATCCGTCCCTACGGTATCCGCCCTACGGCAATCGGCTGAAGTTCATCCGGAAGCTTCTCGGCTAGCGCTTTTTCTTCGGAGTTTTTCTTCTTTTTTTCGCGGGGGTCTTTCCTCCGGCGCGCGTCTTCGCGGCTTTCAGAAAGGCGTTCAGCACGGGCCTGGCGTCGACGATGGATTCCCGTCCCCGCCGGAACTCCGGATGCCACTGAACTCCGTAGCAGAAATCCGCCTTCTCGTAACGGACCGCCTCGATGACGCCGTCTTCGGGGCTGGTCGCCTCGACGACCAGTCCCTTGGCGAGATCCTTGATGGCCTGATGGTGGACGGTCGTGGTGATGACCACGCCTTCCGTCTTGAGCCACTTCGCGAGGTGCGTTCCGGGCTTGATGTCCACCGGATGGATGTTGTCGTCGTAAATGTTCCAGTCCCGGTGGACCTTCGCGCCGTGAATCTGGGTTTGGATGTCCTGATAGAGGGAGCCCCCGAGGGCGACGTTCAAGATCTGCGCGCCCCGGCAGATTCCGAGGATCGGCTTTTTCTGGCGCAGGAACTCGTGGATGAGAAGCATCTCGTACTTGTCGCGGATGGGGTCCCCCGCCCACTTCGGCTGCATGGGCTCTTCGCCGTAATACTTGGGCGAAACGTCGTCGCCCCCTTGAAGCACCAGGCCGTCCAGCTCGTTCACGATCTTTCGCACCTCCATCGGCGCGCCTTCCCCGACGCGGGGGATGAGAACGGGCAGGGCCCCGGACTCCTGAATCCATTGGGCCATGGATTCCTCCATATAAAGGAGGGTTTTCCCCTTGAAGAGGGCGCGTTGCGGATCGGAGTGGTTGAAGCAGGCCGATAGCCCGATTTTGAGCATGGCTCTAGCCTATCAAAGGCTCCGGGTTGTGGTAAGAGGAGGCCGTGGAACGCCTGGCCCAAATTGTCGAATCGAAGGGGTTGAAGCTTCTCGGCGTGGTCCCCCTCGACGTTTCCGCCGACTACGAGCGGTTTGAGGCCTGGATTAACGAGGGCAAGCACGGCGGTCTGGAATTTCTCGAGCGTTACAAAGAGCTTCGCCGGGATCCGGGCCTCATGCTCCAGGACGCCCGCGCGGCGATCCTGCTCGGGCTTCCTTACGATCAGGGCGACGACCTGGAAAGCGCGGCCGGCCCGAAGGTGGCTCAGTACGCGCGCTTTCGCGACTATCACCGGGTGCTTTGGGATAAGGGCGGGGAGATCGCCCGTGCATTGAAGAAGGAAATTCCGGACGCGAAATTCCGGGTGGTCGCCGATTCCGCTCCCGTTTTGGAACGGGCGCTTGCCGCCAAGGCCGGCGGCTTCATCGGAAAGAACACCTGCTACATCGATCCGAAAGAGGGAAGTTTCCTGCTGCTCGGAGAGATCTTCACCACCGCGGATATCCGCTGGAACGTGAGCGAGCCCAAGGATTCGCGCGTGCGGGACAGCTCGGGCGGATGCGGAACGTGCGACCTGTGCCAGGTTCACTGCCCGACCGGAGCGCTATCCGAAGACTATTCCATCGACACGAAAAAGTGCCTCGCCTATTGGACCATCGAGCACCGGGGAACGGTGCCCGAGAGTTACTGGCCGCATTTCCGAAAGTACTGGTACGGGTGCGATCTCTGCCAGCTGGCCTGTCCTTACAACCGTAAGGTGAAGGGCTGGCGGTTGCCCAAGGAGCTGAAGGTGAGGGAAATGCCTTCCCTCGACAAAGTCGCCCTCATGTCTCAAGTGGAGTACGAGATTTGGTTCGGGGGAACGTCGATGACGCGCGCGAGGAAAGAAGGCCTGAAACGAAATGCTCTCATAGCGCTTTCGGCGTCCGAAGACCCGCTGCTTCCGACCGTGATGGAGCTTTTCGACGATGAAGGAGACGAGACGCTCAAAGCGACCGTCGCCCAGGTCAGGAGGAGACGGGCCGAATCAGAGTGCCGTCCACCAGCAAGGCTTGGCTGAAGTACTCGTTGTTCGACAATAGCCCCGCGAGAATCTTTTCAAAGGAAGTTCCCTGAGACATCTGATCGATCCAGTACGCGGTTCCTTCCGCGTCCGGCTCGTGGCGCAGGATTTCGAGGTGCCAGCGGCGAACGGTGGCTTCCCGGAACTCCCGGCTCGTAACGAAACTGTTCGCCACGCAATGGTGGGTCGCCGCGCCCGAGCTCAGCAGCCCCATCCAGGAAGAAATCTCGGCGGCGATCGGTTTGCGGTTGTAGAGGCGCTGGAAGAGGGACTTCACGAAAGCTTCGTTGTCGTTTCCGAGGTTCGACCTGTGCTCCTCGGAGCTCAGCATCGCCGCGATGAGATCTTCGTGGCTTTTTCCGGAGGCGAGAAACTCGGTCCAGAACCCGAGCCCTTCACCCGTCGGGGTGCGATCGAGAAAACGTTGGTAATAGAGGCGCACAATTCGGCGGCGGCGCTCTTCGGAGTTCAGCACGCAGAGGGCGACGGTATTCCTGCTGGTACCGGCGATGATCTGTTCGACCCAATCCTGGGTCTCGGTCCTGGTCGGGGCTCGTCCGAGGATATCCTGGTAAAGGGCGCCGACGAATTTTTCGAGGGCGGGACGGAGGTGGTCGGCCATGGACTGCGCCGGCGTTTGAGGCAAAAGTCCGTCCAGAGAGATAACGACACCTGACATACGTGCTCCAAAGTCTATCCCCGTGGACAAGGGTCCGCGGGCCTTCGGGGGAGGGATTTTGCAAGAGTGGTGCCCCGCCCCCGCTGCACGAGGTGTCGATCGTATTCCATTTCGTTTGCTGCCGCGCACTCTCCGGTGAGCCTTTTTCCCTGTAATCCCCGCACGCTTGGAGGTCTGTCTCTTGGACAGCGGGAATGCCGTCGTGCGGCTGTTTTCCGTCAGTGTACGGGAAGTTGGTTCTCCAACTTCGCTGAACCGGGTCGCTTCGACGTCCCGCGAAGGTATTCGGGCCGAGCTTGGGTTAAACTCCGGGGCTCGGAGGCTCGGACCGATGGAATCGTTTTACCGCAGAATCCTTTGGGCGACGGCAGCGCTGCTCCTTTGTGGGCTCGCGGCTTGGATTGTCATACTCCGCGGGCGCCGCTCCGGGCCGGTTCGGGAAGAGGACGACGATCCCGGCTTGCCCTCTCCCGGTAAGCGCGAGAGGCTTGTGCTGTCGGAAGACATCCGGCTCGGGCAAACCGGGTCCGTTTCCTACCGCGGCAGCGTTTGGTCCGCGCGTAACGAGGCGGGCCGGGACCTGAAAGTCGGCGAAGTGGTCTTCGTCGAGCGCGTCGAACCCACCCACACGATCGTCGTCACGGCGGCGGGCGGAGTAGTGGAAAGGCATTGATGACCCAAAAAAAGATTCTCGGCGTCGTGTTTCTGACGATCTTTCTCGACTTGCTTGGATTCGGGATCATCATCCCGGTTCAACCCTTCTACGCCGAAACCCTCGGGGCGAGCCCGACGATCATCACGCTGCTCGGTGCCTCCTTCTCCTTGATGCAATTTTTGTTCGCTCCTTTTTGGGGACGGCTTTCAGATAAGGTGGGCCGACGTCCGGTGATGCTGGTCAGCATCGCCGTCACCGCCGTCGGTTACGCGCTTTTCGGATTTTCAGCTTCCCTCGGGATCTTGTTCGCGGCCCGCATGCTCGCCGGTCTCGGCGGCGCGAACATCGGAACGGCGCAGGCGATCATCGCCGACTCCACCGATAGGGCGAGCCGCGCGAAGGGCATGGGTATCATCGGCGCCGCCTTCGGCCTCGGGTTCACCGTGGGGCCCGCCATCGGAGGGGTCTTTTCGAAGTTCGGGCTCGCGGCGCCCGCGTTGGTGGCCGCTGGACTCGCGGTTGTGAACTGGTTCGCCGCTTACTTTCTTCTCCCCGAAACCTATCCAGTCGAAAGACGGGGAAAGGGAGCGAGCCATCGGGCGCCGCTTTCCCTCGAGGCCGTGAAGCACGCGGCCCGCCACACCAATGTCGGAACGCTCTTCGCCATCGCCTTCATTTTCACTTCCGCCTTTTCCCTCATGGAGCAGGTGCTCGGGCTCTACATCGGCTACGTTTGGGCGGGAACGAGCACTTCTCCCACGGCGGAAAATCTGCGCCACGCGGCCATGCTCACTTCCTACGCGCTCATCGTGGTGGGCGTCACCGCGATCGTCGTTCAGGGCGGGCTAATTGGGCGGCTCGCCCGCCGCTTCGGCGAGGGAAACTTGCTTCGCATCGGCCTGCTGCTGGTCGCCGTGGGTCTCGCGGCGATCCCCATCACCGGACACGTCGGTCATTACTGGATGGTCGTTCTCGCCTGTTCGTGGATCGCCGCCGGCTCGGGGCTCAGCAATCCTTCCCTCGTGAGTCTGCTCTCGCAATCCGTTGACGCGGATGAGCAGGGAACCACCCTGGGCCTTTCCCAGTCGCTTTCCGCTCTGGGACGAGTGTTCGGCCCGTCGGTCGCCGGCCTTCTCTTCGAGCGGGGAATCGGTTTGCCTTTCTACATCGGCGGCGGTTTGACTCTCGTCTGCGTCGCGTTGGCGTTCCGTCTGCCCGTTCGCGCCGCCGCGAGGTACAATGAAGCCCATGCCTCAGCCGCTCCTCACGCTTGATAATCTCGGCCGCCGTTTCGCCGACCGCTGGATCTTTCAGTCCTTGAACTGGGAAATCAGGGAAGGGGAGATTGCCGTCCTTACCGGACCCAACGGCTCCGGAAAAACGACGCTTTTGAAAGTTCTCGCGACGTTGCTCACTCCAAGCGAAGGGGACGCCGTGGTGGGCGGAAAGTCTCTGCTTCGCTCGGCCAAGGGAGTGCGGCGGGCCATCGGGTGGGTTCCGGCGACGGACGGAGGCTTTTTCTCCCGCCTTTGCGGCCGTGAGAATCTTTTGCTCCACGCTTACCTTCGAAACATCGGGCGCAAGGAGTTCAATCGAAGGCTCGGGGAGATCGAAAAGCTTCCCACGCTGAACCGGGCGCTTTCGACTCCCTACTGCGTTTGTTCCGCCGGAATGAAGCAAACCCTTCACATCGCGCGCGCGTGGCTGGGCCATCCGGCGGTGCTGCTTCTCGACGAGCCGACCCGGAGCCTGGACAAGCAGACTCGTTCGGAGATCGGGCATCTTCTGACCCAGGTCGGGCAAAAGAGCGCCGTGCTTCTGTCGAGCCATACGGAGTCCGACTGGGAAGGGGTTCCCGCGAAAAAGTTCGAGCTCGGAGGGCACGCATGATCGGGGCTTGGGGGATATTCGTCCGAAAGGCGCTTCTCGATTCCGGCCGCTCGCCTTTCGCGGCCCTCGTCGGCGAGTGCGTGGCAAGCCTCTCCTCGCTTCTTTTCTATTGGCTCACCTCGCGGGCCATCGGGCCGGCGCTCTCTTTTTCCGGCGACTACTTCACTTTCGTCGTCATCGGAGAGGCGACTCTTCTGATTCCGCTTACCCTTTGGGGCGGAGTCACTCAAAGCATCCGAAGCGGGGTGAGTGACGGGACGCTCGAGCTCTTTCTCACTTTGCCCGTTCCGGCGCCGCTACTTGCCGCCTTTCAGGCGGCCGCCCATGTGCCGAGGGAAGTCTTCGGGCTCGCGGTAACCTGGACCGTCGCCGCCGTGGTGTTCGGGCTCAGTGTTTCTGCGTGGAGAATCGCAGAGCTGATTGCTCTCCAGCTTTTTGCGGTGCCGCTCTTTCTCGGTATCGGGTTGATGGCGGGGGCCGCCCTCGTGCGGTTCGGCCGTGGGCAGGCGGTACTCGCCCATATCGGAACGTTCGCGGCGGTTTTGTCGGGGGCCTACTTTCCCTTGAGCGCGCTTCCCGATCCCGTCCGGCAATGGAGTCTCATCCTGTCTCCCTTCACCTGGGTGATGGAAACCGCTCGCTCGGTGATTGCCGTCGGCTGGACCGTGGAAACGACGAAGGCGGCGGCGGCTTGGGTCGGGGTCGGCGTTCTAGCGCTGGCCCTTGGCTGGGCGGCTCTCGAGTGGAGCTTCGCTCACGTACGCCGGCGCGGCGATCCGCTTCTTCTTCCGCAGTAAGCATCAAAAATGCAGGCCGAGCTCGGCGATGACGCTGGGTAAGGAGGTGGGGATTCGGGGCGTGCTTTGTCCGAAGACGATTATCGCTCCGCCGGAGATTGCGGCGGAGAATCCCGAGGCCCACGTCCAGCGGGAACCGAGATGCGCGGACCCGGAAATGGCGACGAGCCGTTCTTTAGCGCCGCCGGCGGTTTCCATGCTCATGAGGCCGAGGCCCGCCTGGAAGAAGACCCCGCGAAGCGCTCCGTCGAACGGCTGGTAGGAACCCGTAATGAAAGAGCCGAAACCCTTCAGATCCCCGTCGACGACCGTGCCGCCGACCAGATAATTCATGGAGCCGAGGCGGTAGCGATCCTGGAAACGTCTCTCCAGCCGCAGGAAACGCAGAGAGCTTCCGACCGACACCATTCCGAAGGAAAGGAGCATCGGGCCGGGCGGCTTCGGCGGTTTCTTCATCGTCTTCATGGCCGTCATCTGGGGCGGAGGCGCGATCACCGCGGGATCGGCGGAAGCGGCTTTGCGCGCGGGCTGGGGCTGGGGCTGGGGCGCGGCGGCGACTTCCGGGCGCTCCTGAGGAGGCGGCTCTTCCGCTAGAGAGGAGACCGGCAGCACCGTGTCCCCAGGTCCCGCGATCTCAATGTAAGTCGCGATGCGGACCTCGGCATCCGTTTGCGTGCTCGTAGAAACTCGGCCCGTGCCGATGCCGCGGCCATCGCGGAAAAGAGCGACGGCTTGACCTACCTTCCAGTTTCCGGATTTCGGCTGCTCCGCCATCGCGTGGTCTTCGACCCCGGAGATCACCTTCACGCGGCCGCCGGTGCGGCGAACTTCGTCGCCGACCTTGGGTACCGGAGTCTGGCTTTCGTAAAGCTGCAACTCGGCCCGCACCTCGTCGGTTTGGACTACGAGGCCGCAGCCGTAAACTTTTCCCTCGCGGGCGAGACAGGCTGTGTCGCCGGTCTCCCAGTTGCGGTTCGCTTCATGAGTTACGTAGAAGGTATTGCGACCGGGGACCGTGCGGAACACGTTGGAGGTGAACTCGACGCGCTCGACCCGGTCTCCGAGCTGTACGCCGACTCCGCTCGAGGAAGTCAGAATGATCCGGCCGGCGGCCTCGTTCAGAGTCTCGACGTAGCCGCAGGCGATTCGCTGGGTGTTTCTGAAGACACACGCCGACTCCTGGACCTGCCAAGGTTCTCCCTCGGGCTGTCCCGCGATCAGAACCAGCCGGTCCTCGCTCAAAGTCTGCACTTCGGCCGCGGAAGCCGCGAAAGCGAAGAGCAGAGCGAGGAATGTAAGACGCACTCCCATACAGTGCGTATCGGCAGAATCGCGGGAAAACTTGTGGGGACTCGCGTTAGTTAAAGAGCGGCAAGCGCCAGATGGACTCGGTGTAGGCGACGCTGATGAGGAAGCGTACGCCGTTACCGGCGGTGTGGGTGATGTCTTGAGCGGCAAAGGTGACCGAGATCGGATACCGCTGCGAAGGCGTGATGGAAACTCCGGCGAAGAGATCCTGGCCCGACCAGTTCAGGATGAGGCCCAGCGGGGCGAGCACGCGCAGTCCCGCGGAAGCGAACCAGCCGAAGCCGCCTGTGTTGGCGAAGACGTTGGCCTCCGAGCGGTAGCCGCCGTCGCCGATGCCGCCATGGAGAGTCAGCTGGCTGAAGGGATCGAAGACGGACTCCTTCAGGCTGAAAGTTTTCGAGATGGCGAAATAGTGGGCGGGCTTCGCGTCCGCGCCGCCCCAGACGAAGACGTTGTCGAAGCCGACGGACACGCCGAGCCCGTTGCCGAGCAGGCGATGCGCTTTCACGTTGATGCCGCCGCGTTCTCCTGGCGGGATGAGGCCGTAGATTCCGATGGAGGTCTCGATGCCGATGTTCTCACGCGGGTTGCCTATGCCGAAGCCGACGTAGCCCGTCCCGTTGGCTTTGTTGCGGAAGCGGGGACGGTTCTGCACGCTCGCGCCGAAGAACACTTCCGTCCACGAAGCGCCGAAACCGGAGGGCGACGCGATTGAGGAAGAGGGCGCGGGCCAGCTTCCGCGGCGGCTCTCCTTGAGCCCTGCAATGGCATCGACGAGACGGCGCTTTTCCGCCGCCGTCATCGGGACCTCTTTTACCATTAGATTCTTGCGGAACCATTCGATGTTGGATGGCGCCACCGAGTTCGGCGTGGCTCCGGGCTGTTCCTCCGCCGCAGTGCTCTCCGCACGGCAGACGGGTGCACCCAGCCACAGGGCCACGAGCAGCATGAAAAGGACGGCCTTACTTGGCCGATTTCTTTTCGACGAAGTTAGCAAGTACTCCTCTGTACTCGATGGTTTTCGGGTCCATCAGAAAGTTACGGATGGATTCCCACTCCCGCACGTCGGGAACGGGGTCCTTATAGAGCGCCTCCATCCGGTCCATCAGCGTGTTCACCAAACTGTTCCAGGACTGAATCGCTCCCTTTGCCGACATCGTCAGAAAGGGATTCGGGATCCCTCCCGCCTTGTCGAGGGCCAGGTTCAGCAGCTGGATCGAGTCGCCCGCACGCCCCGCGAGCTCCGAAATCATCGGAGACGTCTGGAGCGACTGCAGCGGAATCAACGTCGACGTCGGCGCGGTCGCGATGAACTGGCCGAGGGTTATCGCCGCCGGCCTGTCTCCCTGGAACTCGAGCGGGGGACCGCCGCCGGGATCGGCATTTCCTTCGAGCAGCTGGGGCGGCATGTTGCCTTGGGCCGCCTCCGAAACGAGAATGGCGAACCGGGACATCGGAGCCGCCGTGAAGTTGGTGTGGCCCACGGCGACCTCCGCCTGAGTCTCCACCCGCTCCGCCAGCGTGCTTTCCGAGTGCTCGGCGAAAGCCGGCCGGCTCAGAGAGAGCAACAGTAGAAGTACGGACATGTGGCACCTAGTTAGTTGGTTTTGCTTCAGCCGTTTCATGCGGCTTTCCTCCGAAAGAGTGACTTCAATTTCGGGCCCATCGGGCCCTTGAAAAGCGGGAACTGGGGCAAATCGATCGGCGGCGTGTCTACGACGGCCGAGAAGTGGCGCACGTTGCGCGGAAGCTCCGGCAGATAGCGCACGTTCGAAATCGGCGCGAGGAACGTGCGGCCGAACTCGGCGAGATAGACGAAGTGCTCGGTCAGCTGAGCGAGCAGGGTCTCTACCGGTTCCGAGAGCTTTCCCGTCTCGGCGACCATCACCATGTCGTGCTCCGTCCTGAGCTCGTTCACGACGCCTCTCAACGTCACGAGAGCATCTTCTTTTTTCACTCGGCGCACGGTTACCACCGAAGACGAGCTCGCGGTGGGCTGGCTGTCCGTGTCGTCCAGGAACACGAGAGCCACCTTCTGTCCGTCCTTCGCCGCGGCTTGCGCGAGATCGTTTGCGTAGGTGTCGTAGGGGACGGTCGGCGCGAAGTTGATTAGGCTCACGAGCCTCTTTTTCGGCCGGTCCGAAAGCGTCGAGTTCTTCGTCTCTCCGAGGGACCAAAGGCACGAAGCCAGCTCCGCGAAGCCCTTTGCGTCCGGTTTGAAAAGGCCGAGGTGGGAGAGCTTCAGCGAGCGCAGGTCGTCCGATACGAGCAGAGACGGGCGGAAAATCTCGTATAGGATCAGCAGCGAGAAGATGAGCGCGAGGTTCGTGAACGCCGCGAAGAAGATCCGCCGCTGAATCGAGAGGTTGGTCGAGTGGGGCGAGTACGAGGCGTTCGCCAACACCGTCGCCGAAGCGGACATGCCGGACAAACTCAAGCGGGTCTTCTGGAGGTCCCGGTACAGTTCGTTCAGAATGGTCTGGCTTGTGCTCAGATTCCTTCCGATCGAGTCGTATTCGAAGTTCACCTTCACGGCCTGTCGGAACTTGGAGTCTTCCTCTTCGAGCGACTTGAAGAGTACTTCCTTCTCCGCTCTTAGCGCCCGGTTCTTCTCCCGCAACGAGGTCGCTTGGGCGAAGAGTCCGCGGACGTCTCCGCCCGGAACGGAATTCTTGCCCGAGGCGGTGCCCCGGCTCACGCCGAGGTTGGCGAGAACTTCTTTCAATTCTCCTATCCGTTTGTCGAGCTTGTAGATCGAGGGATGATCTTCGGTGTAGCCGCCGAACTTGACCGAGTTTAGCCGCCTGAACTCCAGTTCTGAGAGTTCCTCGGTCACTTTGCTTGCGATGTTGCCCGAGATTTCCGCCTGCTGGCTGCTGCTCCCCCCGAGCTCCTGCTGGATGGAGGCGAGCATCTTCTGGTTTGAAATCAGCTCTTCGTCGATTTTTTCGAGGCGCTCCTGTTTTTTCACGTAGCGTTGGGCGGCCGGAGAAACCCCCGCGGCTTTTTCGCCGTCTCCGTTCACGGCCATGCTCGGATGATCCTCGACGATCGAGCGCAGCCCGCTTTCGGCGGAGTGAATGAGGTCCATCTGCCTTGCGATGGCGTCCTCGATATATTTTTCCTGGCGTTTCAGTTCGTCCTTCTCCTGCTCCAGGTTCAAGGCCGTGAACGTATCGGCCACGAGATTGGTGATGCGCTGGGCGATTTCCGGATCGCCCGCTTCGTAGGTGATGCTGATGGTCATGTTGCCGGTGTCCGAGCCCACCTTTAGATGGCGCCCGAGCTGCGCGGTGATGAAGTTCAGGGGAAGTCTTGTCAGCGGATTCCAGTTCTCCACGGGCTTCTGCAGGCCAAGGTGGCGAAGCAGCAGTTTTCCGCGGGTGCGGATGTCCGTGACCGGGATCGTTTTCGGGAAGTAGTAATAGGGATCCAGCGGCTGCGTCGCGAGCGTCTTAGCCACCTCGTTCAGAACTTTCGTCGACGTCACAAGCAACGTCACTTTATGAAAGACGACGTTGTTGTCGGCCATGGGCAGTTGGAGATTCACCTTGGGCTGGTACTGAACGAGCGCGGTCGACGAATAGAGATAAGGAGAAACGAGCCCGATTACCGCGGCGATGGCCGTGGAGATTCCCACGCTGAGCAATAGGAATCTCGGCCGATGCTTTATCAAATGTAGGTAACGAACCGGCGAGTAGGAGGTCATAAAATAGCTCCCTCCTTTGGAGGGCTTCTCAGCCCAATTGCAGCCGTCATCCAGAATAGAGAGGCGTCCGGTTGGAAAAGGACTCCTTCCGATCCCCACGCGGACAGGAAGAGCAATCCGCATGCGCAAGCAGCTATCTGCGACTGGGCGGAGTTCACGGCGATGAGGCTATATAGGACCGCGATTACCAGGATCACGTAGCCGGCCAGCCCTCCGGCCCCAAGCTCCGTGAAGAGCGCAAGGGCTAGATTGTCGGCGAATGCCCAGGATAGATCGAAGTGCGGATCTTCCTCTATGAGATTCACCCAAGGAGCCGCCGCCGCTCCGATCCGGGAAAGCCCGATCCCCGCCGTCGTCACATTCGCCCGTTCCTTAAACTCTTCTATGGCCCAGCTTCCGCCTCGGGCCGCCGCCACCTCTTTAACGCTCTTCAGGGTGGCGAGGCGGGCAATGGCGAGGGTGAGTCGATCCTCGATCTTCACGAAGGACCGTTTTGACAGTGCGTCCTGATAGGAAACGCTCGAGGTGGAGAGGACTAGGGCCAGGCCCCCCACGACGATGCTCGAGAAAATCACCGCTGATTTCCGGTTCAGGATGAACAGGCCTGCTACCAGCACGAACAGGAACCGCAGAAGCGACAGGCGTACCTGGCAGGCGATGATAGTCATGAAGCCGAAGACCACGAAAATCCAGAAGGCCGTTTTCCAAACCTTTATGTAGCGATTGCGGGCGCCCTGCAGCTGCGCGAGCGCCAGCAACGCACCCGTCATGCAGTGGAACATCCATAGCGCCGGAGCGCCGGGGAGGTTGGTGGTGCCGAAGGGACGGTAGGGGAATCCCTGGAGGAAATCCCAGAGCACCTGCGCGTATTTCGGATGCATCATCGGCAGACCCGTCGGCCCGATCAGCCAGTCGACCACCGAGATCACGGATTGCAGGACTCCCATTCCGAGCAGCACGAAAGGAACGAGCCGCAGCTCTTCGTCTTTCAGGAAGATCCCGACGGCGAAGAACACGAGCAGGGGAATGAGATAGACTTTCAGCCCCGCAATCGACGGAAGCAGGCCGAGTCCCCACGGATTGAGGAACTGCACGGCTACCCAGATCCAGAACATCGTGAAGAAGCCGACGAGCGTGCCGAAGCGCTTGCGCACTTCGGGCGTGAGCCCTTGATTTCCTTCACGGGCGTAGCGGGACATGAGACGCAGGAACGCGAGACCGAGCAGAAGGTCGCTGCCGAAGCGAATCGCGATGTTGTAGTTCGAGATGATTTTCAGTCCGCCTTCGAACATGAGGTACGTGAAGTAGAAGACGAGCAGATTTCCCGGCGACAACGTGACGATGGCGGCGCCGAACATGCCGAGCCCCAGGATGACGACGATAAATAGCAGGCCTTGAGGATGAACGTAGGCGAGCACGGCGAGCGTAGCCGCCGTGAGAAGTAGGAAAACTGATATGAGCGGTCTCAGCGCATCTTGCGCCAGGGACCACCTGAGTGACAGGTGTTTCATCGCGTCCTTGCGGGTTCAATGAACTTATCGGTCGGCTAACGAATTGAGTTGAGAGGGGAATCCGTAAAAAGCGCCCGGCGTTATGGACGCGCCGGTCCAATGTAAATGCTTTGACAACTCACCTTGCAGAGCGAAAAAATCGCGGCGGGTTAAAGATGCAAATGGCAACTTGCGTCTAATGGCTTGCAGCAAAGTTCGCTAGGCAACTCGTTTTGGGGGACATAATGACTATTCACCGTGGCATGGGTTCGAAAATGCGCCGTTTTCCGTTCTTGGTGGCGCTCTTGGTCAGTTTTTCCGCCAGCGCGGCGCCGGCCTCTCGCGTCGGTCGCTGGATGGACGTGGAAGCGGAACTGTCACTAAAGTACCTGCTGCAAAACATCTCCCCCCGCGGTACGGCACGGGGCGTCGTAGTCGCCTCCCCCTCGCGGACGAACCCGGATTATTTTTACCACTGGACCCGGGACGGGGCCCTTGTGATGGACGTGGTCGTCGATCTCTACCGCTTTTCGCGGTCGGTTCCCGAGAAGAAGTTTTATCTGACGACGCTTTCGGATTACATCCAGTTCACCCGTCAGAACCAGATCACCCAGACGCTCACCGGTCTCGGCGAGCCGAAGTTCAATGTCGACGGCAGCGCCTTCAACGGTCCCTGGGGTCGGCCCCAGAACGATGGCCCGGCGCTTCGCGCGTCGGCTCTCACCAAGTTCGCGTTTCAGCTGATTTCGGAAGGCCTCGAATCGGAAGTCCGCCGCACTCTCTACGACGGCTCCGCCGGGTCGGTGATCAAGGCGGATCTCGAATTTGTCGCCCACAACTGGCAGGCGACCTGCTTCGACCTTTGGGAAGAAGTCAGTGGCCGGCATTTCTACACGCGGCTGGTCCAGCGCAAGTCTCTCGTTTACGGCGCGAAGCTCGCCTACCATCTCGGCGACAAGGGCGCCGGCGACTTTTACATGCTCCAAGCCCGGCAGATCGAGCGCGATCTTCCCCGGCACTGGGACGCGGGCGTGAATTATCTGCTGACCATCGTCGATAGAAACGGCGGCATCGATTACAAGCACTCGAGCCTCGACTCCAGCGTGATTCTAGCGGCCCTGCACGGCTATCTCGGCGACGGCTTCTTCGGCCCCTCCGACGACAGAATTCTCGCGACCTTCAACAAGGCCGAAGAGACCTTCAAGCGCATCTATCCGGTGAACCACAACGCCAACTACCCGGCCACCGCGATCGGCCGCTACCCGGAAGACAAATACGACGGCAACGGCACGAGCGAAGGCAATCCATGGTTTCTTATCACGATGGGTTTCGGCGAGCTGCTGCACAAGGCGGCTTCCGAGTTCCAGCGCAAGGGCCGCATCGACATCACGCCGATCAACCAGGCGTTCTTCAAGAGCATCGGCGTGAAGGCCGCGGTCCGCAGCCAGTTTCCGGCGAAGGATCCGGTTTTCGTGGAGATCATCAGCCGCCTGAAGGGCCGCGGCGACGAGTATATTTCCCGCGCCGGCTTCCATGGAACGAAGGACGGACGTTTCTCCGAGCAGATCAACCGGCTCACCGGCTACATGCAGGGCGCGCCCGATCTGACGTGGAGCTACGCGGCCTTCATCACGGCCTACTGGGCGCACGTCGCCAAGTAAGAAAGCTCAGGTTCCGGCCCGGGTTCTTCGGAGCCCGGGCCTTTCTATTTTCGGCTCGGATTGCTCGAGAAGAGCTCCCAAGTAAGTCTGGGATAAAACTCGATCCCATCGGTCACGGCGTAAGTTTTGTAGTAATCCTCGGCGCTGAGGACCATCCCGCCGGTTGGATCCGCTACCAATCCCATTTCCGGGATTTCGACCCAAGCGTGAAAGCTATCACCAGGTTCGTTGCCGAAGTTGACCTTGCCGGAGGTAAGACGATTCGGGATGCCTAGCTTGTCCAAAATGGAGTGCAGGATGGCGGCCTTGTGACGGCAAACTCCCTTGGCCTCCATTTCCCCGCCTTCGAAAAAGTCGGCGGCATCCCGGTAGTCATAGTGCTCAAATTTTATCCCATCATCGGCGAGCTTGTGGTCATAGCCGGTGGAGAGCTTCTTCGAGAACATTTTGAGAATGGAAAGCGCATTTCCTTTCGGATCCCGAAGGAGAGCGCGCTCCGAGTCGTCGAGCTTGGCTTCGATGGACTTCATATCCAGAAGTATTCCGAATCCGACCGCGGTCTTTCCCTTTCGCCACGCATGAAACCGATCGTCCTGCCAGGTCGCGATTCCTCCGCCAAGCGCCGTGAGGAAGACTCCTCCGCCGATTAGGGTCAGCACCGACTGGCATTGCGATAGCTGCGCGGGCTTGCCCGGAGGCGGAATAAGAGGGTGCGGTACTGGTACATCGGGCACCCTCGAATCCGTTTCCTGTCCGAGGTCGGGTCCGGTCTCTCCTTCGGCGAAGGCTCGACCGGGCTTAAAACCCAAGGCGAGTCCGAAGATTAATAGAATGGTGACCACACGAGACATCACAAAAGTGTAGCTGCATTCAAACTGTGTACGGAAGGGGGAAGGAAGGTTTGTCGAAGTAGGCGAGAACTCTCACTTCTTGTCGTCGGAGATTTGGCGTTTCGGCGAGGTGAAGCGGACGATGGTGCGGGCGATCTGTTGGGCGAAGGCGAAGGCGCAGGACACTCCGGCCGCTCCCATGAAGATGAGAGTGGCGGCGATGGAGCGGAACATCCGGTAGTCGTCGAGGTCGACCTTGTCCGGTCCGACCAGGATTAGAACAATCGCGCCGACCAGCGGGATGAACGACGCCATCACGCAAGCCGCGCGCACGTTTTTTGGAACCGCGCGAAGTTCCTTCGACGCCGTATCGGCCACCTTTTCGCAACCCGGAAAATAGAGCGGATAGATGGCTCTGAGCACTACCCATTCGTGAAAGAGAAACGAATAGGCGAGGGCGATGCCGTAAGCGAGCACGAAGGCGACCACGAAATGGCCGATGGAGGTCGGCGAAAGACCGCCGCCCAGGTAGTGAAGGCACGCCGGGAAAAGGACCAGCCCCGGTATCCAGCCCAGCGTCGTAATGAAGCAGCCGAGCAGCGGGAGCCGCAGGGCGCAGGCGCGGTGGTCGGCGAGGGCGTGTTGCTGGGAGATGAAATCCTGGGGTTTGCGGAGTACGGGAAATATCCGCATGAGGCCGTAGGCCCAGACCAGAGAAGCGAGCACGTAGAGAATCGGGTTGTAGAGATAGTTCAGGTTACGGAAGAGCTCCTGCTGCATAGGATTGAGCTCGCGCACGATTCTCGTCGAGTTGTAGGCGATTCCGAAGGCGCCCGCCGCCATTTGGGGAAGGGCCCCGAGTAGGGTCAGCGTGGCGAGTGGGCTTCGCGCCGCTTGCCGTCCCAGCCAGCCCGCCTGCGGAATGCCCGCCCGGATCGTTTTCAGCTCCAGATACCCTTCAAGCGCGCGGGCGAGGGCCGCCGCTTCGACGTAGCGTTTCGTGGGATCGGAGGCGACCGCCCGATTCAAAATCCAGTCGATTTCCTCCTCCCGGCGGTGCTTGTCGAGGGCGAGCATCCGCTTGAGTACCACGCCGAGAGAGTAGATATCGGCTCGGGCGTCGAGCTCTCGGGCGGCTGCCGCTTTGTCGGAAGCGTCGAATACCGCCCGGTGTTCCGGAGACATGTAGTCGAAGGTTCCGCCGAACTGCTCGGGCAACCCGCGCGAAAGAGCTTCGGTGTCGGAGGAGACGTTGAAATCGGTCAGCTTCGGCCGGGCGCTCGCCGCCATCAGAATGTTGCTCGGTTTGACGTCGAGGTGAAGGATACCCAGGGAATGCGCGTGGGCCAGGGCGTTCGCGAGCCGGATTCCTAGCCAGGCGACCGTTTCGGCGAACCCGGAACCGGCCAGCCATTCCCGATCGCGAAAGCCATCCGCGGTGAGGGAAGCGGGGGCGCCTTGTCCTTTGTCGAGGCAGCGAAGAAAAGCTTCTCCGGAAAGAGCCGGTTCGAAGGCGAGGCGTTTTTCCAGCTCCTCCAGATTCACCCCGGGAACGAGCTGCATGGCGATGATTCGGAGATTGCGCGCCTTAATCGTCGACTGGGAAAAAACCGGAACGATCCCCTCGTGATCGAGCTGGGCGATCGTGCGGCCCTCCTGCCCGAAGTTGGGGCTCACTTTCAGCGCCACTTCTCGGTCGAGGGAAATCTGCCGGGCCCGGTACACGGTGGCGAAGGCGCCCTTTCCGAGAATGGCTTCGATTCGGTAGTCCTCCACGGTGTCGCCCGCTTTCAGCTCGTGGGGTGCAAGGACCTGAGCGAGCTGGGCCGCGGCCGGCCGCTCGAGAAAATCTTTCGCTGGCTCGGTGCTGTTAAGAAGAAATCTGACTTCCTCGAGTAGCTCCGCGCTTCCCGCGCAAAGGGACTCGGCGAGCGCGAGGCGTTCCTCGGCGGGTGCCTCGAGGCACTGTTCGTAGGCCGAATAGACCTGTTCCCAGGAGGGATCAGGCCGCGTCTTTTGATTTTTTAAGCTCACGGAAAAGCCAGAGTTTGGCGGAGTTCCAATCCCGCTTGATGGTGGCGGGTGATGCTTTGAGGCACTCGGCGGTTTCCTCGATACTAAGGCCTCCGAAGTAGCGAAGTTCGACGACCAACGCTTGGCGTTCGCTCTCGCCTTTCAGCTTTTCGAGGGCTTCGTCCAAGGCAAGCACGTCGTCGGACTGACTTTCGTCGGCGACCGCGTGCACGTTTTCCTCGAAGCTGATTTTGATTCCGCCCCCGCCCCGCTTGTCGGCCCGTTTGGCTTTCGCGTGGTCGGTGAGAATCCGGCGCATCATCCGGGCGGCGACCGCGAAGAAGTGCGTGCGGTCCTGATAGTCCACGGCCTTGCCTTCGACGAGTTTCAGGAAGGACTCGTGGACTAGCGCCGTGGGCTGGAGCGTGTGCCCCGATCGTTCCCGGCTCATGAAGCGGACGGCCAGGCGGTGAAGGTGCTCGTAGACCTGGGGATAGAGTTTTTCCAGCGTCTCGGAATCGCCTTTGCCGAGCTCCTTGAGCAATACGGTCAGTTCAGTCGGGATTTGGGCCATGGCTCGCTATCGGAAAAACGACCAAAATACTTGAGTTTGCGGAGAAACCGCGCCGCCGCCGGAGTGCGTAAGAAACCCGCGAATATGCCGATAAGGTTAGGTGGACAACATCACACACTCCTTAGTTGGGCTAGCGGCGGCGGACGCAGTCGTTCGCTTCCGGGAGTGGCGCGGCAAGCCTCAGCCGGAGCCGATGCGCCGCTGGCTTTGGACCGCGGCCCTCATCGGCGCCAATCTCGCCGACATCGACGTGCTGTACTCCTACATCACCGAGGGCCGCCTCGGTTACCTGCTACATCACCGCGGGCACACCCACACGTTCGTCGGACTCGTTCCTCAGATGCTCGCAATCTGGTTGGCTCTTAGATTCTGGGCGAAGCGGTCCGGAAGGGCGCTCTCGCGCGCGGATTGGGCGTGGGCCCTCGTCCTCGGCCTATTCGGTGAGTTATCTCACATCGGATTGGATGCTCTGAATGTGTACGGAGTTCACCCCCTCTGGCCGTTCGACAACCGCTGGTTCTACGGCGACTCGGTCTTCATAGTGGAACCATGGCTGTGGGTAACGTTGATTCCGGCGCTTTACTTCTCGGCTACGACGAAGCTCGCGCGGATGCTGCTCACGATGAGTCTTGGAGTGGTCCTCACACTCTCGTTTTTCAGCGGTCTGGTGCCCTGGTTTTGCTCCCTTCCGCTATTGGGAATCGCTTTCCTCATGTGGAGGGGAACCCGAAAATTCACACCCGGCACGCGGACCGCGATGGCGATCTTGGCGGGACTGCTTCCCGTCGTTCTGTTCATCTACACCTCGACGTACTTGAAGCGCACCCTTGCGTCCCAGTACGGAAGCGGCCCCATTGTTCTGCATGACGTCGCTCTTTCTCCGGCGCCGGCGAATCCGTTCTGCTGGTCGGTGCTGACTTTGGAGACCTACGACGGCGGAAAGGCTTACCGAATCCGCCAAGGAAAGATTGCCGCTCTTCCGAGCGTGGTCGGAGTCAAGCATTGCCGTGCCTTCGACACCGATGAAAGAACGGCACAGTGGCTTCCCACGGAAGCGAGCCAGCAGGACTCCCTCGTTTGGTCAGGGGAGATTCGAAATACCGTCGAGAATCTACGAAAACTGGCCGAGCACTGCCAGGTGGCGGCGTTCCTTCGTTTCGCGCGCATTCCGTTCTTTCAGGAAGCGGGCAAGGACCTCCTGATGGGGGACTTGCGCTTCGATCGGCAGCGCGGGTTGGGGTTTGCGGAGATTCAGACTTTGAGAGAACCCTTCAAGTGTCCGGCGTTCGTTCCGGATTGGGAAGAGCCACTGTCACATCTCTTGCGGTAGGGGAAGATGTCATGCCTGTTTCGCGCGTTCGGGTATCGGAGAAGGCTCTCGGCCTAGCCTCGCGCGACCTACCTCGGATCTAGAAATCGGTTGACGGAGTTTTGCCGCGGTTTCTTCTGTCGTCGAAAATCGGCGCTATTCCACGTTTATGGGCGCCACAACACTTGCACCTCGGAAGGTTTCTTCGTGCCCGTACCTCAGGGGTATTTTGATCCTGAGAATGCGGCAGAGAGCCATGGAGAGGGATTGTTTTTTTGGATGGTAAGAAAGGGGAATGAAAGACACCGAACTCATTCAAGCCCTGAAAAATTCGATGACCGAAGAGAGAAAGACTCAAGCGAGGTTTCTTTCTTATCTCGCTGAAGTCGATCTTCGAAGACTCTTCCTGCCTGAATATTCCTCTCTCTTTCAATTCTGCGTGAAAGAACTCGGCCTGTCCGAGGCGAGTACCTGCAAGCGCATTCAAGTGGCGCGTTTGAGTAGGCAGTTTCCCGAGATTCTGGAAAAGATTGCCTCGGGCAAACTCACCATGACTAACGCAAGCCTCTTGGCTCCGCAGGTCACGCAAGAGAATCACCAGGAGCTAATTGCGGAAACGGAAGGCAAGAGCAAGTACGAGCTTCAGAAGAAGCTGGCCCCCGTTACATTCGCCGGCGAATGTAAGGAGAAGCTGAAGCCCATCAGCAAGACCCACACGATGTTCGTCTTCTCCGGCGACGAGGAGACTGTCGCCCTGTACAAAGCGCTACAAGATCGTCTTCGGCATAAATATCCCAGAGGAAAGCTCGAAGAAATCGTGAAGGAAGCTTTCAAACTTCTCGTCGAGAAAACCGACCCGACGAGGGAACCTAAGCGGAAAAGTCTGCCGAGAACCCCAAGCAAGGAAACGAGAGCCATTCCCGCTCAAGTGAGACGGGCCGTTTGGCGCCGGGACCGTGGACAATGCCGGCAGTGTGGCAGCCGCGGCTTCCTCCAAATCGACCACGTCGTCCCTTGGAGTCTAGGAGGATCGAATGCCCTTCAAAATCTGCAATTACTTTGCGGGGTGCACAACCGCCTCAAGGGGTTTTCAATCAACCCGCCCCGAGGCAAGGACGAAGCTCTCCTCGGATACCCGACGGGGCGGAACGGGTCACATGCCAGGCCGTCGTAAAAGCTACATGACCCCGTATCGCGGCACCCAACCGCTAGTCGCGACAGAGAAGCCGCAGAGCTTTGGCGAGCTTCTTACCCATCTCTTCGTCCCCGCTTCCTTTCCGGCGGACTAGATACACGGACTGCTTCACGTATTTCGCGGACAGCGACGAGGGCAGTTTTCTCGGCGTCAAACGGTTGCTTTCGGTCACCTTCAAGTTATGGCGGGCCACGACGAAAGTAGGAAGGTAGGCCGCCGCGAGCCCGAGCCGGCAGAGTTCCAAGGCGCTTTCCATCATCGTCACCCGATAACGCTGCTCGCGCGGCACTTCGTGATCGGGCCAGCCGTCCAGTCCCATGATTTTTGTCGGCGAGCCTTCGATGGGCGTGACGGGAACGGCGAAAGGCAGCTCAGTGGCCGGAGTCTTCTCGAAGGCGCCGGGTTTCGCGAATATCCCCATAGAAACGGTGGCCGCCGGCAGAAAATCCAGATCGGGATGGGGAATCGGAACGTAGGTGATTCCCCAATCGATACGGCGGGCGGCTAGCGCCTCTTCCATTTTTCCGGGCACGAGTTCGTGGAGCAGCAGAGGCGATTCGCTTCCCGCGCATTCCAGTAGCTCGCCCAAGGCGTGAGTCGTGAAAACTTCGAACGACCCGAGACGGAGTTCGGGAACCGCGGGGGAGGGCTCTCTTAGGCTGGTTCTCAGTGCGTCGAGCTCGTTGAGGATTCGGGCCCCTCTTTCAGCCAGCCGGGCCCCATCTTCGGTAAGCATGATCCCACGGCCAGTGGGCTCGAGCAGCTTCGTGCCGACTTCCGATTCGAGCAGCTTGATGGCTTTGGACAGTGCGGGAGCGGAAACCTTCACGATTTCAGCGGCTCGGCGAAGGCTTCCTGTCCTTGCCACGGCGCAAAAGTAGCGGAGTCGGTCCGTATCCATGGGCCCTTTTTAACCCGTTAAGGTTCAATTGTGGAGAAGCCGATAACATTTGAGAGCCGAAACCCTTCATGCGCCCGAAATCAGCACTAAAAGAACTACCCGCGACACCAGTGACCACGGCTCCGGCCTTGGCCGAAGCGTCGTCCCCGGTGAAAATGCGCCGTCATCTCGAGATTTTCGGCGTGGAAACGGGGCTCAAGCTCGTGGATGTGCGGGATGCGTGGGAGTACCGCGAGCTTGCGATGCTGCTCGCGTGGCGCGACATCAAGCTTCGCTACGCTCAGACGTTTCTGGGAGTGGGCTGGACGATCCTGCAGCCGCTGATGTCGACCGGGGTCTTCACGATATTGTTCGGCAAGCTCGCGAAGATGCCCTCCGACGGGCTGCCGTACCCGCTCTTCAACTTCCTGGGTTTTTTGCCCTGGCTCTTTTTCATAAACGGGGTGGGCCGGTGCAGCTCGTGCCTCGTCGCCAACTCCTACGTGCTGACGAAAGTTTACTTCCCGCGCCTGCTGCTTCCGATCGGATCGCTTCTGCCGGGCTTCGTCGATCTGTTCGTGGGGATCGCAAGCGCCGTGCCCATAATCTACTACTTCGGCTACGTTCCGTCCGTCGCCGCGCTCTTTTGGATTCCCGTGCTGACGGCGATTCTCTGTCTTCAAATTCTCGGCATGAGTTTGTTCCTCAGCGCCTGGAACGTCCGCTTCCGCGACGTCGGAAACCTCGTTCCCGTCTGCTTGAACATGGGTCTGTGGGTGACGCCGATTACGTATCCGCTTTCGCTCGTGCCTGAGCGTTACCGGGTGTGGGTGTACGCCAACCCCGTGGTGGGAATCGTCGAAGGGTTCCGAAACGCCTTTCTCGGCCGTCCCGTCGACCTCGCTCTGGTGGGAATTTCTCTCGCCGCCGGAATCGTCCTGATGTTCGTGGGGCTCTACTACTTCCGCAAGGTCGAATCGACCTTCGCCGACATCGTCTGATAACCGACTAAGCCGCTATCACTTTTACCGATGAGGGAAGGCTCACGTAGCCTTCGTTCGCGATGGAATCGCCGACCGCCGTTTCGATGGATAGCCACGGCAAGCCGACGTTGTCGTCGATAATGTCGTATACGTTTTCGCGGCCGAGACTGGTCATCTGCAAGCTCATCGAATAGTCGCCTGGACGAAGGGGGATTTTCGGCAGCTTCAGCTCGATGCGAGACGTAACGCCTGCCTTCACCGGGTCCTCCGACAGGGGCTCGAACACCGTCGTGATGACGTCTCCGGACATTACGGATCGGATGGTGAGAAACACGCCGAGGGCCGGAATGTCTCTCTGTACTTTGTAGTCGATGTCGAGCTCGACGTTCTCGCCGTGCTTGAAACGCCAGCACTCTTCGCCGGCGCGCCGGGCGACGAGCGTCTGAATCTCGACGGCGCCGGTGCTGCGGTGAAGGCGGTTGATCTTACCCTCGGAGCTGAGATCCCGCGGCTTCTGGAGGAACTTGTTGTAGTTGGTGATTCCGATTTCCGTCGGGCAGTCCATTCGGATGGCGCCGTTCTCGACGTGAATCACTCGGGTGCAAAGCTGCCGCACCACCTGCATGCTGTGGCTCACGAAAAGAACGGTGCGGTTATCGCGCTGGGACTCCTTCAGCGTGCCGAGGCATTTTTTCTGAAAGGCCATGTCGCCGACGGCGAGGATCTCGTCGACCAGCATGATGTCCGGGTTGAGATGGGCCGCGACCGCGAAGGCGAGACGGATGTACATCCCGCTCGAGTAAAACTTCACGGGCGTGTCGATGAAACGCTCGATCTCCGAGTAGGCGACGATGGCGTCGAACTGCTTTTTCACCTCGGCGATTTTCATGCCGAAGACTGAGCCCGACAGAAAGATGTTCTCCCGCCCGGTGAGCTGGTGGTGAAAACCGGTACCCACTTCGAGCAGGGAGGCGACGCGGCCGTAGATGTCGATCTTGCCCCGCGTTGGCGCGGTGATCCGGCTTAGGACCTTGAACAGCGTGGATTTGCCCGCACCGTTGCGGCCGATGATGCCGACGATTTCTCCCGGCTGAATCTCGAAATTGATGTCCTTCAGCGCCCAGATGGTCTCGCGTTGCGCGCGGGGCGGCGGCGGAATGCCCCTCACGAGCCTGTAGGAGTAGCGCAGGGGCCCCGTTACGGCGCCCGTCAGGGTTTCCTTCAGGGAGGTTCCCTTTTCGAATTGCGCGCCAAGTTGAAAGTGTTTCCAAACGCCCTGGGCTTTGATGGCTGGCTGCATAAGTTTTCTGGGGGAATTGAGGGAAGGGACTGTTCTAATTATAGCTCAGGATCGGGCGACGCCTACACCCTCGCCAGGCCGCGCAGCGTCTCCTAAAATCTTTAACTGGTCCGGCTGCAGTTTTCGGGCGCCGATGCCGATACAAATATGTATCAATTGTGATCGCACGAGCATGGATCTGAGCAACAAGAAAATTATCGTGACGGGCGGGGCCGGGTTTCTGGGCTCTTTCGTCGTCAATCGGCTGAAGGAGCGCGGCTGCAAGGACATCTTCGTCCCGCGCTCGCGCGAGTTCGATCTCCGCGATCGCGCGGCCATCGTCCGGCTTCTGACCCAGGTGAAGCCCGACGTGATCATTCATCTCGCCGCCGTCGTCGGCGGCATCGGCGCCAACGCGAAAAATCCGGGCAGCTTTTTTTACGACAACGCGATCATGGGCCTGCAGCTCATGGAGTACGCGCGCCAGTTCCGCGTCGAAAAGTTCGTCGCGACGGGCACCATCTGCGCGTACCCAAAGTTCACGCCGACGCCTTTCCGCGAGCAGGATCTCTGGGCGGGATATCCCGAGGAGACGAACGCACCGTACGGCTTGGCGAAGAAGATGATGCTCGTGCAGGGCCAGGCGTACCGCGAGCAATACGGTTTCAATTCGATTTATCTGCTCCCCGTGAATCTCTACGGGCCCCGCGACAACTTCGATCCCGAAAGTTCCCACGTCATCCCCGCGCTGATTCGCAAGTGCGTGGAGGCGAAGGACGCCGGAGCGAAGGAAATCGTTCTGTGGGGCGACGGCTCGCCGACGCGCGAGTTCCTGTACGTGGAAGACGCGGCGGAAGCGATCGTGCTCGCCACCGAAAAATACGACGGCAACGAGCCGGTGAATCTCGGTTCCGGCGAGGAACTCGCCATCCGAGAGCTCGCCACCATCGTCGCCGGCCACACCGGCTACACGGGCAGCATCCTCTGGGATCCATCCCGCCCGAACGGACAGCCGCGACGGCGCCTCGATGTCAGCCGCGCGGAACGCTTCTTCGGCTTCCGCGCGAAGACCTCGCTGCGCGACGGCCTCGGCAACACCATCCGCTGGTACCTGCTCAACCGCGCCCCCGCCCAAACGGACGAAAAGCTCCGTCACGGTTAATTCTCTTACTTTTTCAGATTGGCTTTGAGCTCTTCCGCCAGCGCTTTGCTGGGGCGACCGCTTACGTCGTTCGGATCGAAGGGGCGCGTGAACGATTGGATCTCGGCGGGCGTAAACGCACCCGTCGGTACGCGCAGGTAAGGCATGTACTTACGCATCACTTTCATCTGAGTGTGCTCTTCGATCCACGCGGGGGAAGGATTGGTCGGCCCCTGAATTGTGGGATCGTTCACGCCGTAACTCGCCGGAGGAATCGTCTTTGCCGGCGGAGCGCCTTTCGTTCCCCGGCGCGCCGCCGCTTTCGGAAGAGCTGGAGCGGTGCCGACGGCCGTATCCTGGGGCGCTTTGCCGCGGGAGTAAAGGATCAGACAGCCGATTCCGACCATCGCGAGCCCGAGTAGAATTCCTTTCAAAGCGTGCATCAGTCTCCTAGGGCAATATTCCCAAATCCAGAAAGCCCGCCAGCTCCATCGGTGAATTCATGCCGAGCCCTAGCTGGCCCAGCACGTTGATCCCCGCGCAACGGGCGCGTAGTCCGTCGTGAGAGCAGCTGAAAAAGGTCCCTGCCGAGACGCTCTCCGCGTAAGCGTTATTGACGAGTCCCGCCGCCGAAACCGGAGCGTAAGCTAACGGAGGGAGCACACTTCCGAAGGCCCAAAGAGGGTTCGCCCCCCAGCATTCGGTTTCGGCGCCCGTCGACCCGCAGCTGTGAGTTTCTCCGGTGGAAATCGAAATGTATCTTTTCCCTCCGACGACCGGAGTGGGCGTGGGTTGCAGAACAACTACCCCGCCGGTTCCCAAGGCTCCGAAGGCGGCCGCGGGACCGCCTCCCCAGCAGTAAGCTCCGTCGGCCCCCGACGCACAGCTGTAATACATGCCGGCGCTTATGGTCGAGACTCCCTGCTCTAAACCAACCACTTGGGTGGGGACCGCCCTGAAGCCCGTTATCGCTCCAATCCCCAGTTCTCCAAAGACATTCGATCCCCAACAGACGGCGGCGCCGTTCTGGATCGCGCAGGTATGCTCGAAGCCCGCGGAGATTTCCGTGACGCCGGTCTCGAGGCCGGGAACGAGTAGTGGAGTGGCGCTCATGAGCGGACTTCCGAAGGGCCTTCCGAGGTTCCCAAGGATGTTCGAGCCCCAGCAGTAAGCTCCCCCGTCCATGACCGCGCACGAATGGGTGAAACCGGTGGAAATCGAAGTAACGCCGGCATCCAGGCCGGTCACCGGAACCGGTACCGGATCTCCGAAGAAGGACGCGGCCGGGCCCGAGGCGCTGAGCAAATTCAGTCCCCAGCAGAAAGCGGCGCCTCTCCGGATGGCGCAGGCATGACCGAAGGCCACACTCACTCCCTCGACCCCATCGGTCATTCCCACTACTTGCTGCGGGACGCCCGTAAACAGTCCCACGCCGTTATTGCCGAGCTCTCCCAGGAGATTACTGCCCCAGCATTTCAGCGATCCTCCGTTAATTCCGCAGCCGCTCAAGATTCCAGCGCTCACCAGTTTTCTCGCGGTCACCGTCCGAAGGCACATGCGGTGGGTGGTGCCGCGTCCGCGGTAGGAGATTTCTCCGCAGCGCATGTTGGGGTCGGGGAAAAATCCTTTGGGTAAAACTTTGAAGGAGTTCGTTTCGAGCCTCCGCACGACACTTCCCGTGTCGGGAGCGACCGCTTCGGTCTCGCTCACCGTCGCCAGCGCGCGAGGAAGAGGCGCCGAGTAGGCGATGTGCCCGGTCGGCAGAGCCGGCTTACCGCCGGGAACCCGGTACCCGGGGTCCACGTAATAGTCCCCCGCATTCGAGGGAATGTTGAAACTTCCGTCGACATTGGCGGCGCCCGCCGGCGGCTGATTCGCCGTTTCGAGCACGAAGAGGTGAGTCGCCGCTACTTCCGAACCGTAAAACCCTTCGATGGCGTTCAGCTGATCCTGCATCACTCTCGCCGAGCCGCTGGACAGCATCGACATGGTGCCCACTCCGGTGGCCATCACGCCGATGATGATTAGCGCGCCGATGAGCTCCACTCCGCCTTTTTGAAAGCGTCTCATCGGATCGTCCCTCCGAACTGGAAGGCGAGTCCGGGCGCGAGCTGGGCCGTGTTGCGGGCGAAAAATCCGGATTGAATCTCCGCGGCCGCGTCCCCCATGGGGGAACCCGGAGGCGGCGCCCGGCGCAGACGGAAGCGCATATAGGCGACCGTGGCGTTGGCGACGCTGCCGAAGGCGCGGTTCATGGCGCGCGGCTCGAGGGCGCAGGTGTCGGCCGCCACTTCCGCGGGGGTGCAGATGTCGAAGGCGGTGACGTTGGGATAAGTCTGCATCGTCACCCAGGCGGCGCCGTTTCTCTCTTCGTAAACGAGGCTGTTCGCGCGTAGAGCAAAGCGCACGCGCTTGAGGGCTCCGGTCGCCGGCATCGTTCTGTCGACGAAACATTCGAGGGTCCCGGCGGCGGGACGAGAGCAGCCCGAGCCTCCGGCGAAGCGGGCCGTCTGCACGATCTGGTTCGAGGCCTGAAGCAGATTGAAATCGTCGGCGCGTTTGCGCATGGATTCTTCGGTGGAGCGTCCCGCCCGGGTCATGTAGCTCGTCGCGACCAAAAGCACCGCGGCTCCGACGGCGGAGGCGAGAATCATTTCGATGAGAGTGATGCCTTTGCGGTTCATGGCT
Source organism: uncultured Pseudobdellovibrionaceae bacterium (assembly GCA_964653655.1). GTDB lineage: Bacteria > Bdellovibrionota > FAC87 > UBA2466 > UBA2466 > CAZZHG01. The sequence continues at coordinate 34,262 of CAZZHG010000020.1, read as the reverse complement.
TGGGAAGCAGCGCCGACACGGCCACGTGCTTGAGCGATCCGAGGTCCATCCCCGGCGGCACCCAGCTCACGGTTACGGTCACGAGAAAACGGTGGTTCGGCCCCAGCGGCGGAAGCGCCGAGGGAAGCCTCGTGCAAAAATTCATGTCCGGCGTCATCGTGAGGGCGTCGACGACGTGAACGCGGTAGCTTCGGTTCGCCGACGACATCGCTCCCTCGGTCGTGCCGAGAGCCTCGGTGGGGAGAGCGGCGGCCGGGTCTTCGTTCAGGATTCGGCCGTTCACTCTATCGAGGAGATTTACGTGGGAGCACAAGGGAGCCGGAGCGCCGGGAGCGGCGGGCGCGTTCAGGTACGCGAGCATCCGGGTGCCCGTGTTCCACGAGCGGAACATTTCGACGAGCTCTATCGCGTACTCGCCTGCCCGCACCGACCGGCGGAGATCCATCTGGTTGCGCCGTTGGGAGGCAAGCTCGCGGGCGCACCATACCGCGCCGACCGCGACGAGTGTCCCGGCGACGAGGGCCCCCACGAGAGTGATTCCGCGCTGTCCTTTTCGGCTTCGCTTCACGATCGACTTTTCGGAATTTTCGCTCTCTTTCTGCAGAGATAAGTGGGCCTACGGGGGCGGAAGCGGTTAAGTTGTCTTGTGCGCCACTACGCTGCCCGGCGCCCCGTGTCATCGGCTTGTTATTATTCCCCTAAGGAGTCGACCCGGAATGTCATTCAGGCCCTCACCAGAAGCGAGGCCGCACCTTTTGGTTGGCTCCGATTTGAATTTCTCTTCCATTGACCGGACTTCCCTGGCCTGAGACTCATCAGAGCCGGAGGCAATCATGGCCAATTTTTTTCTGTCCGCCGCCGCCGTCAGCGGTTTTCTTTCCGTGGCTTTCGGCGCCTTCGGCGCCCACGGTTTGAAAAACGTTTTGGACGAGAAGTATCTCGCCATCTATCAGACGGGAGTGCACTACCAGTTCTTTCACGCCTTCGCGCTGGCTCTCGTCGCGGTTTTACTCGCACGGGGGGAGGCTGCGCTTTTGAGAAATGCGGGCTGGGCTTTTCTCGTGGGCACCGTGGTGTTCAGCGGCAGTCTTTATGCGCTCGCACTCTCCAAGGTTGGAATCCTTGGAGCCATCACTCCCTTCGGAGGGGTGAGCTTTCTTATCGGCTGGGGCCTACTGGGCTGGTTCGCCTTCAAGGGCGGGCTCGTTTAAAGACGGATCCGGACCACACGAGGGCGGCCAGCAGAATGGCGATTGCCGCCAAGCCGGCGAGAGTTCCCGCCGCCGACAATTCCATCAAGCGTACCGTCCACAGATCGGGAAAACGCGCGCCGGCGCTTCGAACCGGATCGGAGAGCACTTCCTGGGGAGCGGCGAGCGGAATTCCCTGAAGGCCGTCGAGGAGCGCCCCCCAAATTCTCATGTGGGCTTTCGGCGTGAAAAGGTGCGGATTCGACGTCACCGGGTCGGCGATAGCGAGGCTCCAGTTCACGAGAACCGGAGCGAGATTCAGCAGAAAGGACAAGCCGACGAGCGCGGCGACTGGTTTTCGGTACTTCGTCCAAAGTCCGACTAGCACGGGGGCAAGAAAGTAGAAGAGCAGCGGAAGAATCGGGACCAGATAGCGGGGGCCCCAGCCGAAAGTTCCCCAGTTCCGGATTTTGGAAATGAGAAGCAGATACGGAATCGTAACGAGAGCGAACGCGATTCCCATCTGCTTTCGTTCCTTCGGCTGATTCTTCCAAAAAAGCGGCAACGCGAAGAGGAGCACGAAGACCGGCGCGAACCAGAGTAGCCCTTTGTTCGGCGATAACAGCAGACCGTAGAGCCCTGAAAGAAAGCTTCCTTGCAGATCGCTGGTGGAAGCGAACTGCGCCGCGGTCGTCGCCGGCCGAAAGGCCGAGCCCATCCGGACGTGGTTGTAGATCAAAGTCGGGACGAGGCCCGCGGTAGTCACCGCGAAAAACGGAATCACTACCTTGGCGTTCAGTTTCTTGCGCAGGCACCACAGAAACCAGAGCCCTCCGAGCGCAAGCGACGGGAATAGAGAGAAGCGAAACGCGCTCGCCCAGATGAAAGCAAAACCGAGGGCGGCGAAATCCTTCGGGTCCGAAGAGTCCCTAAGCCGGATTTTTAGAGAGGTGTAAAGGAGCAGGCAGATTCCAGCGCTCGCCCCCATCACGTCCCACGCGGTTTTCGAATAGGCCCAATAGAAGGTCGCGAAGGAAAAGACAGCCGTAAGCCAAAAGGCGGCCATCGTTTCGAAGAGAAGCGAGAAAGCGAGAAACAGAAAATAGGATCCGAGTCCCGCGACGACCGCGTAGGTGAGGGACACGGCCACGCGGGCGATGGCGGGCGGCTCCTTCACGAGATCCTCCGGGGAGGAGTGGGAAACCGCCTTCGCGACGATCGCCCCGGGGGTCATGAGCACCAGGTTGCCGAAGTCGTGGCACTGATAGAAAAGCCCGCCGGGGCTTTGTACCCATAGGAGCGGTTCCGGAGGCGGAGGAGTAGGGGTGCCGAGATTTCCCGTCGTGATTCCGAGAAGGGTCGCTTGAAGCTGCGAGCCGGCGTCGAGGCTTCCCAAACGTCCGCCCGACGTCAGAAGAAAAGCGCAGACGAAGAAAACGAGAGCGGCGAAGCGCTGGGGCATCGGGACAATTGTAGCCTAACGCGTCCCTTTTCGGGCGAGGTACTCGCGGCCTTTTCCCACGTCGGTGTTGACGGGAATCTTCGCCGCGCAAAGCGGGCAGTCTTTCTCTTCCCAGGACTCCAGGCTGACTTCCAGAAACGAGCGAAGCTCGGGAACCCCGAGAAACTGGGCGGTGACTCCGCCGCGGTTGCACAGCGCCGCGACTCCGACGACGTTGGCTCCCGCCGCTTTAGCGGTCTCGACGGCCTTTTTCACGGAGCCACCCGTAGTGAGCACGTCTTCGAGCACGAGGGTGTTCCTTCCGGCGACCAGCTTGTCGTATCCGCGCCGTAGCAGAAATCCTTCGCCCTCTTTTTCGGCGTAAACGCCGAGCACTTCCCGCCCGAGCGCTTTCGTCAGGTGGTGGGCGGCCCACTGGGAAAGAATGATTCCGCCCAGCGCCGGGGCGAGGGCGACTTCCACGTTCTTGGAAAGAAACGGCTTCACCATCTCAAGGGTGATTTCGGAAGTGAGATCCGCGTGAGGGTAGACGGCGTCTTTGTTGACGTAAGCTTTGCCGTGGCGGCCCGACGTGTAAACGATGTGGCTGTCGGTGACGAGGGCTCCGGCCTTTTTCATTTTCTCGAGAGGGGTCACGAAAGCGCCTTTCCGATTTCCTCGACGACTCTTTTCGCCGCGTCCGCGGGCGTGCCCGAGGGCGGCTGCAGAATCGGCCGGCCTACCACCAGGTAGGAAGCTCCCTTTCGGATGGCTTCGCCGGGCGTGAGAGTCCGCTTCTGATCTCCGGCCGTGGCCCAGTCGGGTCGTACGCCGGGAGTCACCTTCAAGAGCTTCGCCGTCGCCGAATCCTTCGAGAGCGCTTCCAGCTCCTTCGGCGAGCAGACCACGCCGTCGCAGCCGGAGTCGGCCGCGTCCCGGGCGAAAGCCAAAACTTTTTCCAAGGGGCTCATCCCGAAGGAGTGTCGGCAAGCGGTTTCATCGAGGGAGGTCAGCACCGTCACGGCGAGGAGAATCGACTTGCCCTTCACCTTCGCGGCCGCGGCGAGCGACTCCTTGCCGCAGCTTGCGTGCACGTTGAACATTTTCACGCCGAGCGCGGCGGCGGCGCGGCTCGCGCCCGCGATCGTCGCCGGGATGTCGTCGAATTTTCCGTCGTAAAAGATGGAGCCGCCGGCGTCGTGCAGCCGCTTCACTACCTGGGGCGCGCCCGCGGAAGTCAGAAGCTCGAGCCCTACTTTGAAACAGCCCACGTGAGGGGCGAGCTGTTCCACGAGCGGCATCGCTTTATCGAGGGAGTCCACGTCGAGGGCTACTATGAGCCGGTCTTTCGGAGTTCCCTTCAAGGAAGGGCCTCGAGAACTTCGGCGACGTGATCCTTCACTTTCACCTTCGGGAAAACCTTCACGATCTTTCCGTCGGGGCCGATGACGAACGTCGTTCGGACGATGCCCATGAACTTTTTGCCGTAGAGGGATTTTTCCTGCCACACGCCGTAGGCTTTGCAGACCTTCTTGTCCTCGTCGGCGAGAAGCGGAAATTTGAGCCCCAGCTTGTCCCGGAATTTTCCGTGGCGCTCGACGGAGTCGGCGCTAACCCCGAGAATGACCGCTTTCCTCTTCTTGAAGGCGGCGGACTCATCCCTGAAATCACAGGCTTCCTGTGTGCAACCCGGCGTGAGATCCTTGGGATAGAAGTAAAGGACGACAGTCTTACCCTTGAGATCGGCAAGAGAGATGGTTTCGCCTGAATCGGAAGCCAACTTGAAGGCCGGAGCCTTATCCCCTTCGCTAAGCATGCTCAGTAGATAGGCGAAGTGGACCGTCCCCGGCAAGTCTCTCGACAGCCCGCTTCCTTTCCGTTACTTCTGATCTTAATGCGCTAGGCAAAAGCGATGATTCAGCCGCGGTTTTCGCCCCCGTTGAATCTTCACAGGATTCTTGCTGATCGCAATCCGCGGAGTCGTTAGCATCGTAGTATAAGGAACCTTATGACCACCTCCCCGAAGAAGCTCCAATGGGTAAACATCCTGTTTTTCAGCCTGACCGGGCTGGGAGCTCTGATTCTGACCCCCCTCTACCTCTATCTGAACGGATTCAGCTGGTCGCTGCTCGCGCTCTTCTTCATCTACGTGTCGTTTACGAGCATGAGTATTACCGCGGGGTATCATCGTTTTCTGTCCCACCGAAGCTATGAGGCGAATCCCATCGTGAAGCTCGCGTTCCTGTTGTTCGGGGCCGGTGCGTTTCAGGGGTCCGCTCTGCAGTGGAGCGCCGATCACCGCCGCCATCACCGGCACGTGGACACGGAAAAAGATCCGCACAACATCCACGAAGGCTTTCTCTGGGCCCACATCGGCTGGCTCTTTTACGAAGAGCCCAAGGACATGCAGAGCGTTTATCCGGAGGATCTCCTTCAGGACAAACTCGTGATGTGGCAGCACCGGAACTACGTCGTGATTGCCATTACAATGTGCTTCGGCCTTCCGCTCGCGGTCGGTTTCCTGATGGGAAGTCCTTTCGGCGGGCTGCTCTTCGGCGGGTTGCTGCGGGTCGTGGCGGGAAGCCACTCTACGTTCCTCATCAACTCCTACGCGCATACTTTCGGCAGGCGGACCTACAGCGAAATTCAAACCGCGCGCGATAGCTTGCTGCTCGCGATCTTCGCCTTCGGCGAGGGCTACCACAATTACCACCATCAATTCGCCTCGGACTACCGCAACGGCATCCGCTGGTACCAATGGGATCCGACGAAGTGGCTTATCGGAAGCCTCGCCCTCGTGGGCCTGACGACTCGCTTGAAAAAGATTCCGGCCGTGGAAATCCAAAAGGCGCGCCTTCGCGCCGAAGAGAGAAGCCTTCTCTCGCGCGGTTTTCCGGCGGAGCGGATCGAGATGCTCAAGCACAAGCGGGAAGCCGCTCAGCTGCGCATCAAGGAAATCCGTGAGGAGTGGGCCCGCTTGAAGGCGGACATGAGAGCTCAGTCGCGGGAGAAGTACCTCGCGATGAAGGCGAACTACCGCGAGCGTTTCCTTAAGCTCAAAGCCGAGCGTAAGGCAAACGCCCTCGAGCGCAAGGCCGCCATCCGGCAATGGTCTGTGTACCTGCGCACTTGGCGCCGCATCCCCGTCCCGGTCGTCGCCTAATCAGGGCTTCGACAAGATCGTAATCACTTTCTTCCGCAAAGCTTCGGCGTCCATGGCCGCGCCCGCCGACGCGCGGGTTTTTCCCGCCGCTTCCACCGCTCCGACGACATTCAGCATTCCTCCGACGTCTTGATTGTCCGGCGTCGTGATCCGGGTCGCTTCGAGGATCTGACGGATTTGCGCCGGCGTGAGCTTCGGGTTCACTTCCAGCATGAGCGCGACGGTGGCGGCGACTTGGGGAGTCGCTCCCGAAGTGCCTCCGAAGGATCCCATCGAGCCGTTCGGGCCCGACAGTGTGTGAAGGTTGCGCCCGTAAGCCGCGACCGAAATGCGCTTTCCGTAGTTGCTGAAACTTTCCTTCTTCGCCGAAGTGTCCACGGCGCCGACGATGATGGTGCCCGTGTCCTCGCCCGCTTCGATCGTCAGCTCCTTGGAATAGTTTCCACCCGCCGATACCACCGTCACTCCAGACGCGAGCGCGAGCTTCACCGCTTCGCGGGTTCCGGCGAAAGTTTCCGACGAGCCTTGCGCCGTCTGGTTTTCCAGCACGATGACCTTCACGGAGGGCAACGTTATCGCACGCAGTACGCAGCGCGCGGTCGCCTCTTCCTTTCCGATGTCGTCGTCGTTCGAGTAGTTGAAGTTCTGCAGCGGCACGAGTTTGGAGTTGAACGCTATGCCGTTGGTTCCCTTACCGTCGAGGGACCCGATTAGAATCGCCGCGACGGAAGTTCCGTGGCTTATGAAGTTGCCGTCGTCGACGACGAGCGGTTGATCCTTGTCCGCGAGATCGTAACGGTCGTTGAGCAGGAGGTTCGGGACCAGGTCGGGCTCCGAAGTGTAAAAGCCCGAATCGCAATCGGCGATGGTGACGCCCTTTCCGGTCGCCTTGTCCCACGCCTTCTCCAGCTCCAGCTTTTGCAGCCACCACTCGCCGGCGAGAGAGGGATCGGGGGTCGCATAGAACCCCGGGGGAGGGACGGCTACCTGATCGAGCCAGCCGACGAGGTGCGCGTCCGACCAGTCGACGAACGGCATCTCCGTATCGGAGACGAGGACCAGATTTCGCAGGTCGACCGTATGGCCGGTGGCCCGGTAGAGCGAGTCCGCCTGATGCCGGCTTATGCCGAAGTCGAGGCGCGTTCCCGTCGTGCCCTTTCCCATTCTCGCGACGGCAAGCGGTGTTTCCAACGCGATGGCGGCGGTCGCCCAAAGTCCAAGACCGAGTATCAAGCTGCGCATGATTGTGTCCCCCCCAGCCCGGAATCCTATCCCGGCGGCGGTCGCTTGGAGAGTGGCGGTGGGAAGACGCGTGCACTATAGTTAACCCTCCCATGGGAACGCCTTTCGACAGCCTAATTTTCGATCTCGACGGAACCCTCTGGGACTCCTCCGCCTCCTGCGCGAAGGGGTGGAACCAGGCTTTGGGGGATCTCGGCAAATCCGGGCGGGTGATCACCGACGGCGACATCAAAGGCATCATGGGGCTGCCGAAAGATCAGATTTTCGAAAAGGTCTTTCCGGACGCGAAACCCCACGAGCGGGAGAAAATCGGCGACGCGTGCTACCAGAAGGAAATCGACGTCATTCGAAGCGAAGGCGGCATTCTTTTTCCAGGCGTGGAAGAGGGACTCGAGAAACTCGGAGCCCGTTATCCGCTTTTTATCGTCAGTAACTGCGACGAGTACTACCTCGACGCCTTCTTTGCGGCCTCCGGACTTCGCCGTTGCTTCAAGGACGCCGAATGTTACGGCGCGACCGGAAGACCGAAGGGCGACAACATCAGGCTGGTCGTCGAACGCAACGGACTCAAGTCGGCCGCCTACATCGGAGACACGGCGGGCGACCAGATCGCGGCCGGCCGGGCGGGGGTCGCGTACTTTCACGTCGAGTACGGTTTCGGCGAGCCTCAATCGGCCTGCCTGAAGTTCGCCGATTTCGAAGAGCTCACCGAGTTTTTTCTCGAAACTTCCCCCTGATTTTCAGTAACTTGACTCGTTGCGGTGGCCGAATCGCCTTCGTGCGAAGGCTTATCCCCGAAAAAGCCGAAAAGTAGGGGCAGCCAGTTCCTACACTTCGACGGCCTATGCCACGTTGGCGGACGTCGAATAAAGGGGGGGCCAGGCTGGTCTGAAACCCTTATGACCTCCGCACTCGTAGCCGTCGCCGCCATCTTCTTTCTGGGCCAAGCCCTGAAGGGTCTCTTTGCCCGCGTGCGCGTGCCGGAAGCGGTCGTGTTTCTCGTCGCCGGCTACGTGGCCGGCCCGGTGCTCGGGCTCTTTCCCGAGGCCGAGTGGAACCGGTTCTCCATCGGGATCACCCAGCTTTGTCTCGCGCTGATCGTTTACTCGGCGGCGCTCGCGTTCAATCTCAAAGCTGCCTTTCAACGGGAGCTTCCCGCCATCGCTCTCGTCCTTCTCGGGTTCGGAACCGCGCTCGGCGTGGGGTGTCTCTTCGGCTCGCTTTACATGTCTTTTCCGGCAGCCTTCTATGCGGGTCTCGGGCTTGCCGCACTCGGCAGCGGCCCGGTGAAGAGTTTCATCTCGGGCAACCGCGCCGGAACGGCGGTGGAAACCCTTTGGAGAAAAGAAGCCATCTGGGCCGAAGGGCTCGCGGCGGCGATCGGCGTGGTCTGCATCGCCGGTTACGACGCGCAAATTTTCGAGCCGCTCGCGATCTTCGAAGCTAAGGGCATGTGGGTCGCCTATTCGCTGGCGGGCGGATTGGGTTCCGGGCTTCTGTGGGCCGTGCTCGATCGGCGCGTGCCTTCTCTCACCCGTCAGCGGTTCGCCGCCGACGCCTGGTGGATTCTCACCTTCGGCGCCGCCGCGAAGCTCGGCCACTCCGGAGCGCTCGCGGGACTGACCCTCGGTTTGGTGCAGGCCCAGCTTGCCGTCGGGCCGCGCTGGCTCAACCTAATTTTCTCCGACAAGCCCGTTACCGAGGAACGCATCCCGGCTCTCGCCGACACGTGGCTCGTTCTCACCAATCTGTTCTGGATTCGCCTCGGCACGCAGCTGAAGTTCAGCAATACGAACCTGATGCTTTACTGCGCGATGGTCGTGCCGGCCATTTGGGTCGCGCGTTACCTTTGGGTTTTCGTCGCCGTGAATCCGAAGCGCTGCTCGCGCTGGGAAGCGATGTCGCTGTTCATCTCCAGTCCCCGTGGGCTGGGCGCGCTCGCTCTGGCTTTCATGCCGATCGCGTTTCCGAATCATCCGCCCGGCTGGGTGGGTTCGGCCATCGGGCTTACGGTTTTCTTCTCGCTCATCTTTTCTACGGTGGGGCTTGCGATGGTCGGTGTGCCCGACATTCGCGTCCGCGCTCACCGGCTCTTCGGCCGTTACAAAGAGGATTTCGGCGTCAGCGAGGGTAAGCCCGAAGTTCCGGCCACCCGTTACGAGGAGCTGACCGTCGTGCCCGCGGAAGTGGTTGCGCCCAAGGCCGCTCCGCCTCCGAAGACGATCTTCGCCGAGCTCGCCTCCGAGCCTCCTCCTCCTTCCGACGGGAACGAGGACGCCCCCGAGGATTTGAAGGAGCCGACCTTCACCAACATCGAAATCGATATCACTTCCCTCGAAGACGACCCGGATGATAAACGCAAAGCAGGCTGAGTGAGGTTCCTCGTGTCTGCGCTCCGAACAGTTCTAGGTCGTGGTTTTCGCGGCGTTTGTCCCCAGTGCGGAAAGTCGCCGCTCTTTTCCGCAGGCTTCAAGCTCCATGAGGCCTGCCCCCAATGTTCTCTCGATTTCCGCAAGGACGAGCCCGATCTCTGGGCGATTCTCTACTTCACGACGGCGTTCATTACGGGGCTTCTTCTCATCGGAATGCTTCTCTACACCCCCCGCAACGTTTGGGTCGGCCGGGCGGTGGTGATAGCCATCGCCCTTTGCGCGTGGCTAGGGACTTACCGAAAGCGGAAGGGACTCGGGGTCGCCTTCCTTTATTACACCGAATGGCGCTGGAACAACCACGGCCGGTTCGACCTAAAAAGTTAATCGGGGACATATTAAGGATAGGGTCCGGATTTTCCGATATGCCCCTTAGGGGGATCTTATGCGCCACGCCAATCTTGTACGCTGGGTCGTTATCACCGTCGCCGCCATCGCCGGGCTGTTCGGATCGAAAGCGGCCTTCGCCGAAGCGACGACCTCCGCCTCTCTCGCGGCGGAGCTCGACAGCATGTGTCGCCGGATCCTCGTTCAAGCGAAGAAGAAGTTCACCATCGTCTCCTCCGGAATCACCCGCGAGTTCATAGTACTTTCCCCCAAGCGCGACTGCGGATCGAAGCAGCCAGTGATTTTCGTTTTCCACGGTGGAGGCGGAGTCGCGGACGAAGCGGAATCGGTTAGTCCCTTTGCCGATCAGGCGAGGCAAAACCCGTCAATCGTCGTTTACCCCAACGCCATCGAGAAGAGCTGGAACGACGGTCGTATCAACGCCGAGGGGGAGCTGATTTCGAAGTCCGACGACGTTCAGTTCGTGCGCGATCTGCTGGCGCTGTTTGCTGGCACCGGCAAGGCGGACATGAGCCGGGTTTATTCCACGGGCCACTCCAACGGAGGAACGCTGACTCTGCGCCTGGCTTGCGAACTCGCGGACAAATTCGCCGCGTTCGTGAGCAACGCCGCCGCCCTTCCGGTCGCTTTGAGAGATTCCTGCTCCCCCGCCCGCCCGGTGTCGCTCCTCATGGTGAACGGAACGCTCGACACCTTCATGCCGTACGAAGGAGGCATGGGCAGCAGCCCGACCTCTCAGGGGTTGAACCTCGGGGCGAGAATGTCGGTGGAAGACACGCTCGCGCTTTTTCGAAATGCCTCGAATTGCTCGGCGTCCCCAACGGTCGCTTCGGTGTCGGATCGGGATCGTCTCTACGGCGGGCGGGCGCAGGCGCAGTGCAATCCTTTTCCGAACCAGGCTACCCGCAATGAGCTCAACAAAGCCGACCCGCGTACCATGTACGGACAGTGCGCCCAAAACGCGAGCGTCGAGCTGATTCGGGTCGAGGGCGGCGGACACACTTGGCCGTCCAACGAGCAGAGTTGTTTTCCGCTTCTCAAGACGGGCAATCTCACCGTCGACTTCGACATGAGCGAAGTCGCGATGACGTTCTTCAAGCGCTTCCGTCTGCCTTAAACGTACTCGATGCCACTCCGAACTTACCTTTTGGCCGCCAAGCTGATGCTCGGCGTGCTCACCTTCTTTTGTCCCGAGGGCCGCGCCGAGACGGGCCGGCTCATGGTCATCACCGATATGGAGCCCGACGATCGGATGGCGATTCACCTTCTCGCTGCGAACGTTCCGGAAACGGATTTTCTCTTCTTCGGCACGACGGTGATGAACGCGGCGAGAAAGCAGGCCCTCGGCCGGCTCATGCTCGACCAGATCGGCCTCGGAAATGTGCCGGTTCACCAGGGCACCGGCGGCGAGGCCGGCTCTTATCCGAATTTGTCGGCCACCCGTCCAGCCCGCGAGTACACGCACGAAGGGCAGGGGATTCTCACGGAAGCGAAACTCGCGGAACTCGAGGCCGCGCCGAAATCGAGCTTGGACTTGCAGAAGGCGATCTTCGAGGGCCTTTCGAGGGCGAACGACGGAGAGGTCGAGATTCTCATGCTCGCTCCTCCCGTGGATCTCGTCGAGGTGCTCGAGAAGAACCCTTCGCTTAAGCGTAAGATCAAGCAGATCTTCGTAATGGGCGGCTGGGCGGAATCTCAGTCGCCCACGGGCGAAACGGTTTTGCGCACTACCTACAACTGGAACATGGATCCGGCGGGCTCTCACGCGAGCAACCGCCTCATGGCGATGAAGGATGTGCCCATGACGGTATTTTCCTACCACGCCATCAAGAAAGCGTTTCCCACGAGAAGCGTGAACCCGGGCAATTTTCCGAAAGTCTGGTCCGCCATCGACGCCGCCCAGGCCTCGATGCCGAGCCTGGTTCACTCCTCTAGAGTCGGCGGCAGCTGGGACGGCCACGTGCTCGAAAACCTCCCGCCCGAGCTTCCTCCGACGCATCCTTTGAAGGCGGCACTCGTCGAGCACGGCGGGCGCCAGTTCGCGCCCGCGGACGTGCTCGCGGTGCTCGGGTTCCTGAACGAAAAGCTCATTGCGAGCTCGCGCCCGGTATCAATCGCGATAGATGAATCCGACATCGATCCGAAGACCGGCATCCGCATCCGCGTCACCGACGATCAGGGCTCGAAGATTCGAATCGTGGAGAGCCTCGATACGGACGTGTTCGAGAAGGACCTAATCGAAGCTTTCCGCAGCCTTCCGGCCATTACCCGGCGGCGGCTGACCGAGTTTCCCCGTCGGGAGCTTCCGGCCAGATTTTGCCGTCTTTTCGGGCAGTTAGTGTCGGGCTTGATCCCCGCGGACCCCCAAAAACCTCAACCTTGAAGGAACCCACCGGGAGGTGTAGCTTCGCCCCTTTCTAATGGAGGGGGAATGAAAACTCGCGCCGCCGTCGCTTGGGGGGCAGGGCTTCCGCTGGAAGTCGAAGAAGTCGAGCTTCAAGGGCCGAAAGCCGGAGAAGTGCTCGTTAAAATCGTCGCCACCGGAGTTTGCCACACCGACGCTTACACTCTTTCCGGAGCGGATCCGGAAGGCCTCTTTCCCACGATCCTCGGCCACGAGGGCGGGGGCATCGTTCAGGAAGTCGGGCCCGGAGTGAAAACGCTCAAAGCCGGCGACCACGTCATCCCCCTCTACACCCCGGAATGCGGCGAATGTAAGTTCTGCCGTTCGGGCAAAACGAATTTGTGCCAGGCCATCCGCGCGACTCAAGGCAAGGGCCTCATGCCGGACGGCACGAGCCGCTTCTCGAAAAACGGCAAGCTCATCCACCATTACATGGGAACGTCCACGTTCTCCGAGTACACGGTGCTGCCGGAAATCGCGCTCGCGAAAATCAATCCGAAGGCGCCGCTCGATAAGGTTTGTCTACTCGGCTGCGGAGTCACGACGGGCATCGGCGCGGTTCTCAACACCGCGAAGGTTACCCCCGGTTCCACCGTCGCCGTATTCGGCCTCGGCGGCATCGGCCTCAGCGTCGTGCAAGGAGCCGTGATGGCGAAGGCGTCGCGGATCATCGCGGTCGACGTGAACGAGTCGAAGTTCGAATTCGCCAGAAGCCTCGGCGCGACCGATTGCGTGAACCCGAAGAAATTTCCGGCTCCCATACAGCAAGTTCTCGTGGAGATGACCGACGGAGGCGTCGATTACTCCTTCGAGTGCGTCGACAATACGGATCTCATGCGCTCGGCCCTCGAGTGCTGCCACAAGGGCTGGGGCGAATCGATCATCATCGGCTTCGCCGCCGCGGGAAAGGAAATTTCGACCCGTCCCTTTCAGCTCGTTACGGGACGCGTCTGGAAAGGGACCGCGTTCGGCGGCGTGAAAGGCCGCAGCCAGCTTCCGGGTTACGTCGAGAAATATCTCGCCGGCGAGATCAAGGTGGACCAGTTCGTCACCAAGACCATGCCGCTCAACGAAATCAACCGAGCCTTCGAGCTCATGCACGACGGAAAAGTCATCCGCACCGTGATTCAGTACTAAGGGGCACTATGGAAAGACCAGAACTTCTCAGCCGCAGCAAAACCTTCGGAGGGTGGACGGGTTTCTACCGCCATCAGAGCGAGGTGTGCGGCGGAGAAATGAAATTCTCCGTGTTCGTTCCGCCCCAGGCGGACAAACGCCGGGTGCCGGTGGTGTACTTCCTTTCGGGGCTCACCTGCACGGAAGAAAATTTCATGGCGAAGGCGGGCGCCCAACAGTGGGCCGCTCAGCTCGGACTCATGCTGGTGGTGCCGGACACGAGCCCGCGCAAAACCGGAATCGTCGGAGCGACCGACGGCTGGGAATTCGGCGAAGGGGCCGGCTTCTACGTGAACGCCACGGAGAAACCTTGGAACACGCGCTTTCGGATGTACGACTACGTGACGGAAGAGCTGCCGGCTCTGGTTCACGCCAACTTTCCGTCGCTTCCCAACCGGGAAGGCATCATGGGCCACTCCATGGGCGGGCACGGAGCGCTTGTCGCCGCTTTTCGGCAACCGGGCCGTTACCTTTCCGTTTCGGCGTTCGCTCCCATCAGCGCGCCCACACGGTCGCCTTGGGGACAGTACGCTTTCTCCAAACTTCTCGGGCCGAACAAGGACGCCTGGAAAGAGTATGACGCGAGCCTTCTCGTTTCCCGCGCCCGCACCACGTTTCCGATCCTCGTCGACCAGGGCTCCGACGATAAGTTCCTCAAGGAGCAACTCATGCCGGACGTTCTCCGGGAAGCCTGCGAAGCGGTCGGATTTCCTCTGAACTATCGTCTTCAACAGGGGTACGATCACGGTTACTTCTTCGTACAGTCGTTCATCGGAGACCACCTGCGGTTCCACGGAGAAGTGCTGAACCTCTTTTGAAGGGAAGATGGACGAGAAGAGTTACATGGAAAAGGCGATCGCGAAGGCCCGGGAAGGGGTCGACGCGGGGCAAAGCCCGTTCGGCGCGGTCGTAGTAAGGAAGGGTAAGATCGTCGCCGCCTCCCACAATACCGTGTGGCGGGATTGCAATCCGACGGCCCACGCGGAAGTGAACGCGATCCGCGAGGCGGCCGCCGCCCTCAAAACCATCGATCTCTCCGGCACCGAGATGTTCACGACCACCGAGCCTTGCCCGATGTGCCTGACCGCCATTCATTGGGCCAAGATCGATCGGGTCGTCTTCGGCGCGACTATTGCGGATGCCGACACCGCTGGTTTTTCGGAGCTCACCATCCCCGCCAAGGAGATGGTGAAGATGGGCGGAAGTTCCCTGAAAGTGGAGTCGGGTCTCCTTCAAAAGGAGTGCGCCGATCTCTTCCGCTACTGGAAAGCCCAGGCCAAAGGCAAGTCCTACTGACCGCCCCCCTACGCGGCGAGCTATGTGGTAAAAATATCCAATGCTGACTCAGGCGCAGATCCAACGGCGGGTGGAAGCCGCTCAGGGCAAGGTTCCCTGTGATCTATTGCTGCGCGACGTAACTTACCTCGACGTTTTTTCCTGTGCTTGGCGAAAAGGGGACGTCGCGGTGCTGGACGGGACCGTCGTCGCTCTGGATCCGGGGCTGAAAGCGAAACGGGAAATCGACGGAAAAGGGAAATGGCTCGTTCCGGGGTTCATAGACGCCCACGTGCACGTGGAAAGCTCGATGCTGGTTCCCTCGAACTTCGCCCACGCGGTTCTTCCCCGCGGGACAACTACCGCTATCTGCGATCCCCACGAGCTGGCGAACGTCCAGGGCGTGTCGGGCATCGAATACTTTTTGAACGCCGCCGAGAAATTGCCGCTCGATTTGCGCGTGATGCTCTCGAGCTGCGTTCCAGCCACTCACCTCGAAACGAACGGGGGAGGGGCGATATCGGCGGCCGACCTGAAAAAACTCACCGGGCGGATCAAGGCGCTGGGGCTCGCGGAGATGATGAACGTTCCCGGAGTATTGTTTGCCGATCCGAAGGTGCTGGCGAAGCTCGAAGCTTTTTCGGACTCCATCATCGACGGCCACTGCCCGCTCGTATCGGGTAAAGCCTTGTCGGCCTACGCCGCGGCCGGAGTGCGTAGCTGCCACGAGTCCACGCGGTTGGATGAGGCCCAGGAGAAGCTGACGAAAGGAATTTCAGTATGGATCCGCGAAGGCAGCGTCGCCAAGGATCTCGAAGCGCTCCAGCCTTTACTCACGCTTGCGACATCCACTTCCGTCGGCTTTTGTACCGACGATAGAAACCCCCTCGACATCGCTTCCGAGGGACACGTGGATCATCTCGTCCGGGGCGCCATCAAAAAGGGAACCTCCGTTGAAGTGGCGTATCGGGCGGCCTCATGGAGCGTCGCCCGCCACTATGGATTGAAATCAAAAGGCGCCATCGCTCCCGGATACGAAGCGGACATGATTTTGCTCTCGGACGCCAAGTCGGTTTCCCTCAATC
The DNA here is from genome assembly GCA_964653655.1 of uncultured Pseudobdellovibrionaceae bacterium. Taxonomy (GTDB): domain Bacteria; phylum Bdellovibrionota; class FAC87; order UBA2466; family UBA2466; genus CAZZHG01. The sequence goes on along the minus strand of CAZZHG010000020.1, from coordinate 18,509 downwards.
GCGTGTTCCGCGCCGGGGTCCCCGCCGACGAGCTGGTTTTTCCGGCGGCCGACAAAGCTTCCGCCGGCACCTCCATCCGCGCGAAGGTTCCCGAAGCCAAAGATTTGGTCGGGCCGCAAGGCCGCGTGCACGTCATCGGTGTCGAGCCGGGAAAGATTCTGACCACCCGGCACGTACTCAACCACGACGCAAAAGGGGTCGCGCGCCTCACGGTACTCGAGCGCTACGGCCGCGGCACGAAACCCGCCAACGCGTACGCGATCGGCTTCGGAGAAAGTTTCAGGGGCGCCATCGCTTCCAGCGTCGGTCACGATAGCCACAATCTCATCGTCGTCGGCTCGAACCCCGAGGACATGCGCTCGGCCCTCGCCGCCCTCATCGAGTGCGGGGGCGGGTACGCGGTCGCGAGAAACGGAAGTGTGGTCGCTAAACTTCCCCTTCCGTTCGGTGGGCTAATGTCCTACGAGTCGGAGGGTGCGCTCGTAAAGCAGATCACCCGCATGCGGGAGGCGAGCCGGGAAGTGGGCTGCGCGCTCGCCGAGCCGTTTCTGCAGCTCGCTTTTCTGAGTCTTCCGGTAATTCCCTCCCTGAAGCTCACCGATCAAGGTCTCGTCGACGTGGACAAGTTTCAGTTCATCGACGTGAGGGCCGCATGACCAAAGCCGTTCACCGAACGGAAGCCATCGCCGGACTCACCACGTTCTTCACGATGGCATACATCGTCATCCTGAACCCGGCGATTCTCTCGACCAAAGGAACCGGGATGCCCTTCAGCGGGGTTCTCACGGCCACCGTTCTGCTCTGCTTTTCCATGACCCTTCTGATGGGAGTCTATGCCGATCTCCCCTTCGGAGTCGCTCCGGGCATGGGTATCAACGCCTTTTTCACTTACACGCTGATCCTCGGTAAAGGAGTGCCCTGGCAAACGGCTCTCGGCATGACGTTTTGGGCGGGGGTTCTGTTTCTTCTCGCCTCGCTGACTAGCTTTCGGGTGAAGCTCGCGCAAGCGATTCCCCCGGGCCTGCGCATCGGCGCGGCGGCGGGCATCGGGCTTTTCCTGACTTTCATCGGTCTTAAGAACGCTGGCCTCGTCGTGGATCATCCGGCGACTCTCGTCGCCTTGGGGAAGTTCACTCCCGAAGTGGCGCTCGCGCTTTTCGGTCTGCTTCTCGTACTGGTGCTTTCCCGGCGGAAGAGTCCCTTTGCGTTCCTAATTTCGATTTTCGCCGTCACTGGTCTGGGCATCGCCCTTGGAAAAGTTGCACTACCCGGTCAGTGGTTCAGTTCGCCGGATTTCTCGAGTGTTCTGTTCAAGCTCGATTTCGTGGGTGCCCTGAAACTGTCGCTGGCTCCCGCCATTCTCTCCATCCTGCTCACGGATCTTTTCGATTCCATTTCCACTTTCATCGGAGTTTCGAAGGCGACGGGTCTCGTCGACAAGAGCGGAGAGCCGAAGAACCTCCGCGAAGGTCTTATAGTGGACTCCTGGGCCACGCTGAGCGCGGGCCTTCTCGGAACGAGCTCGGGAACCGCCTACATAGAGAGCGCGGCCGGCGTGGAAGCGGGCGGGCGGACGGGATGGACCTCGGTCTACACGGCGATTTGTTTCCTGCCTTGTCTTTTTCTCGCGCCGATCGCGGGGATCGTGCCGGGCTACGCGACCGCGCCCGTTCTCATCTTTGTCGGCTCACTGATGTTCAAGACGATCGGGGAGTTGAAGCAAAAGTCCATCGAGGACACTTTTCCGGTGTTTCTGACGATAGTCCTCATTCCCCTCACATTTTCGATTACCCAAGGGCTTCTTTGGGGCTTTCTCGCCCACGTCGCGCTTTATCTGATTGCGGGACGGGGCAAGGAAGTTCCGCCGGTACTTTATGGCCTTGCCGCGGTTTCCGCGGGACTTCTCTGGATGGAGAACGCATGAATGAATTGGCAAAAGCGGCGCTCGCCGGAGACTCGGCGAGCTCGAAGGATCTTCAGAAGGCCCTCGGCCTGGACGATCTGAACTACTCCTATTTTCTCGCCCTCTACCGCATGAAGAAAGCGGGTAAGGCCACCGACAAGATCTCAATCTTCGAGGAAGGAAGGCCGCGGCCCGGGGCGGTCGCTTACCCCACGGCCATTGCTCCCGAAAGTTTGCTCAAGGAATTGCCTCTGGTCGCCCACAAGGAGCTCAAGGGAGAGAAACCCTCGGGAGCCGTCCTGTGGATCAAGAAGATGCAGGCCGGAACGGGGTCCGCGATGGTCCGCCGCACTTATCTCACCCATTATCAGGGCGTTTCGGCCGACAAAGTGAAGATTGGAGCGAAGGGAACGGATCTGTTCGTGGCGGTTCCCGATCACGGAGAGGTTCCGCTTGCGGAACTCCAGATCGCCCAGCTCATTCTCGCGGCGAAGCGCGGTGAGTTCGGCGGGGTTCTGTTTCACGACATCGTCGGCACCGAGACCGCGGAGTCCATCGAGAAGGTCTGGAACCGGAAATCCATTCCGGATCCCACCAAGACTTACCGGGAAATCGTCGAGACGACGCCGGATCTCGGCCGGTTCCGATCGACGTTTCAGTCGCACCTTCCTACTTTGAACCGTCAGGGAGAGTTGACGACGAACCGCACGGCCCCGGGCGGGCATGCGCTTTTCGCCGTCGATGCTCTACGGGCCGCGTTTCTGGAGAACGGGCTTCCCGATACGAAGGGAAAACCCCTGGTGTCCGCCATCGGCAACGGCGAGGATCTTGGCAGCACGCCGAGCCGCCACATGGTCGACTGGATGGTGAACCGGCGCATTCCGATCGCCATGATCACCACCGAAAAGACCGGCGTGGATCTGCAGGGCGGGCAAATCGCCCTCGTCGAGTCCGACGGCAAACGTTACGTGACGCTCATCGAAACGGCCCAGGCGAAGGAGTCGGGGCAGCTAGAGCTTTTTCAGAGAATCGGGCTCGAGGTGAAGCGCGCGGGCCAGTTGGCCTGCTTCAACACGAACGTCGCGCTCTTCAACTACGAAGTGCTCGCTCCTAAAATCCGAAAGCTCGTGGAGGAAATCGGGGAGCAGGCCTTCATGGCGGCGATCATGCCCGACCTCATCGACAAGTGGAAAGGCCAGACCGACAAGGACGGCTTGAATCGCGAATACCTTCAGCTGGAAGGAGCGATGGGCTCGACGCTGCTCAATCTCGATCGGTATTGGCGCAATAAGTTCGGCGAGCCGCTCGTTCACTTCGTGAACGTCGATAAGACGGAGCGGACCGACTATTTCTCTCCCATCAAGAACGGTTTCGATTTCTTCATGCAGTTTCACTCGGACCGCTTCCGGCTCGATCCGAAGACCCTGCGGCTCGTGAACCTGCGCCCGGGCGCCATTCCGATCGTGCGTTTCACGCCTCCCCACGGCCAGGAGAAGTACTGGGACGATCTGACGACGGTACTGGACGCTTTTCAAGGAACGAAAGTGCTGGGCCTCGACAGTCTGACCGTTCGGGGCGCCGTGAAGGTCCCCGGTCTCACTTTGAAGGGCAACGTGGCGCTCACGAACGCCACGACCGAGTGCGTGGACGTCGCGCCGCGGGTGGAAAGCCGCGTGCTTGAGAATGTCACCGTTTTGGTCGGTCCCCACGCCCGTATTTCGATTTCTTAAGGAAGCATGCGCTCCCGATTGAACCGCTTCTTCGTCGTTCTGTTTCTCTTCTTTCTGCTTACCGGCGTGTGCGTTCAAAAGATGTTTCCCGGAAAAGAGTGGTTCGCCTGGATCGGCTCTCTCGTCTACTTCGTGACGATGGTCGGCTGGATGTTCGCTCATCGGGGCGGATCGCTCGACGGCGCGACGACACAATTCGTGGTGCTCGCGTGGGCGGGATCGATGGCGATGAGCTTGTGGAGTCTCTTCATCCCTCTTTGCCTTCCGCTCTCGCTCCTTCTGGGCGGGTACCAGGGAACGTGGACGGCGCTCGCGGTGGCCATAGCGCTTACGGGTCTCGGGCTTTTGCAGATGGCCTTCGGACCCAAGGTCCGCCGGGTTTCGGTGCGCATCGAGGGGCTTGCCCCGGAACTACATGGTCTCAAGATCGCGCAAATTAGCGATCTTCACGTCGGTCCCACGGTCCGGCGCGGATACGTCGATCGGGTGGTCCGCCGCCTCATGGCCACCCAGCCGGATCTCATCGCCTTCACCGGGGATTTCGCCGACGGCCACGCCGAGTCCTTGAAAGATCACTGGGAGCCGCTTCGACGGTTATGGGCGCCGCTCGGCAAGTTCTACGTGCCGGGCAATCACGAGTACTACTGGGGAGCCGACGATTGGATAGGCGCCGCGAAGCAGAGCGGCTTCACGCCGCTGCTGAACGAGAACCGCATTCTGAAACGGGGCTCGGCGGAGCTGCTCGTCGGAGGAGTCCCCGATCCGATGGCGGAATATTTTCGCGACGAGAAGATGGATCCGAAGAAAGCCGTCGAAGGCGGCGAGGACGTCCCCTTCAAATTACTTCTCTCCCACAGGCCTCAAGCTTGCGAGGAAGGGGAAAAGGCGGGCTTTCACCTGCAGCTCTCCGGGCACACCCACGCGGGACAGTATTTTCCCTTCAACTTCCTCATTCCTTTCTTTCATACCTATTACCGGGGTCTCAACCGGCACGGAGCCATGTGGGTGTACGTGAACGCGGGGACCGGCTACTGGGGGCCGCCGAACCGCTTCGGCATCTCTTCCGAAATCACGCTGCTTACCCTTACGGCCTAATAAGGTTCTTCTTCCTTAATTGCGCAGGCGGTGGCCGGTTCGGATGAGAATCGCCGACCAGAGAAAGAGAATCGCGCTGAGCACTCCCGTGACGGCGAAACAAAGGCCGAGCGGGACATCGCTCGTGCCGAGGATCGCGCCGCGGAAGCCGTCGATCGTATAGAAGAGCGGATTGAAGTGGGTGATCTTCTGCCAGAAGGGCGGAAGGATCGCCGTCGGATAGAACAGCCCGCCGAGATACACGAGCGGCATGACGAGAAAGTTCGTGTACATCGCAATCGCCTCGAAACTCTCCGAATAAATCGCCGCGATGATGCCGAGCTGGGAAAGCTGGAAGCTCGTGAGTAGCGCCATGGCGACCGCCGCGAACGGCGCTTTCCACGGAAGGGTGGTGAAGACGAGAGAGATGAGCAGCACCGCCGCGCCCACCATCATCGCGCGTAGAATGGCGGCGAGCGTATAGGCGAGGATGATCTGCGTCGCGGTCAGCGGCGTCACGAGAAGATCCACGATGTTTCCGATATAGCGGGAGAAAAAAAGCGACGAGGACGTGTTCGCGAAGGCGTTGTTGATGATGCCCATGAGCGCGAGTCCCGGAATCACGAACTGCACGTAGGAGATATCCGAGTGGACGTCGATGCGCCTGCCCAGGTTCACGCCGAAGATCAGAAGAAATAGCACCGCCGTGATGACGGGCGCGATGAGCGTCTGCCCGGGGACGACGAGAAAGCGCATGGCTTCCTTTTTCAGAAGGGTCCAGAAGGGGACCCAGTTTCGGCTGACCTTACCTTGTTCCATGGTTCCTCGAGGTGAGTTTCAAAAAGACGTCTTCGAGACTCGCTTCCTTCGTCTCGAAGTCGGCGACCGGGGCGCCGGAGCTCATCAGCTCCCTTAAAATGTCGGCGGCGTCCTCGGAGCGGTTCAGGCGGAACTCGAGCATCAATCCGTCGTCGGATACGCGCGGAGTCCATCCGGCGATCTTGTCGGCGAGCTTCGCCCGTTCCCCGAGGCGCACTTTCAAAGTGCGTTTTTCCAGCTGGCTCATCAAATTGTGAGTTTTGTCGAGAGCCGCGAGTGCCCCATCGTTCATGATGGCGATGCGGTCGCACATCACTTCGGCTTCCTCGATGTAGTGAGTGGTGAGTAGGATCGTGGTCCCTCCGGCGCGGATTTCCCGCACGAACTCCCACAACCCCTTTCTTAGCTCCACGTCCACGCCCGCCGTCGGCTCGTCCAGTATGAGAAGGCTCGGCCGGTGCACTAGCGCCTTGGCGATCATGAATCGTCTCTTCATGCCGCCCGAGAGCCGGTTCATCTTCTTGTTCGCGTGGGGTTTCAGCGCGAGCCGGTCGAGCAGCGTCTCGCGCCACGCGGGCACGTCTTCCACGCCGAAATACCCCGACTGAAACTTGAGCGCTTCTCCCACAGTGAAGTAGGGATCGATGACGATTTCCTGGTGAACGACTCCGGTCAGCCGGCGCGTGGTTCGAAAATCCCGGACGTTGTCGTGGCCGAAAATCTCGACCGAGCCCGCCTCCATCCGGCAGACGCCCGTGATGAGGTTGATGGTCGTGCTCTTTCCGGCTCCGTTCGGGCCCAAAAGCCCAAGGATTTCACCGGGCCGGACCTCGAGGTCGAGGTTCTTCACAACCGGGGCGCCCCCGAAGGATTTCGTGAGATTTCGTAAGTTTAGCGCGGCCGGTTCCGACATCGGCCCATTATAGGTACCCAAACCCGAAAGGGCAGCGGAAGTATCAGGAATAATAACTTGATTCGCCTAAATGACATTGTGCATAATCCAGCCCGTTTTAACAAACAGGTCTCGGGGTTGGGCCCCCATAAGGAGTCTCTCATGCAGGTGTTCAAGTCTCTGACCCTCGCGGGTCTGTTTCTCTCGGTTCTCGCTTCGGCCGCGGTCTTCGAAGGCACGCCGGTCTCCAAGGTTCTCGACCGTTCGGGAAAGAACCTTCAGGGCGACGGAAACTCTTCCTTCACCCTCACTTCTGAAATTTACCGCGTCACCACGCGCCGGGAAGTCGTTCCGGAGCTCGTGTGGGAGTGCGAAGACGATCAGCCGGGCGAAGGCAAGGGCGACTGGAAGGGCTTCTTTGAGGCCAAGAAGGACGACAAGCCCCACCGTCTCGCGGAAGCCATCCGTGGCGTTGGCGTGGAAACGGCCCGCCGGCTCATCGCCGACGGCTACTTCAGCAACAAGCCGCGCTCGTGGAAAGAATTCAAGCAGCGCATGAACGATGCGGACGCCGAGTACCAGACTGGCTTTTCCAAGGAAGTCATCGTGACGTACGGCAAGGAAAACGCGATCAACCTCGGTTACATCGTGGAAGGCCAGTGCGAGTTCAAGACCGTCATGGTCGAGCACATCGTGCCGGTCCGCACCTTCGTGCGCAACGAGACGCGGTCGTACCAGATTCGCATCCAGAATGCGCCGCTACTCACGGGCGAGTCCGAAAAGATCACCGTCACCTTCGACGGCGTCGAGGACAGCATCTATGCGAACTCGTACTACAACGATTACAAGGTGGACCGCTGGACGCAGAACGACACCGTCGTTTTCGACCTCGCCGGTTCCCGCAAGCAGGTCCGCCCGGACAACACGTTGACCCTCACGGCCAACGTCAGCGGCGGCAACCTCGCGGTTCAGGTGGCGGATGCCGCCTTTGATCCGGATCTCGGCGAAGACCGCCACGTCGTCGGCAAGGTGCAGATCGATAACCGCGCCTGGTCGAGCAACAAGGATCTCGCGAGCTTTGATCGTCCGCTTTCGAAGACCTCGAGCGTGACGACGCTGTCGGACCTCGGAATTCAGATTCCGGAGAAGACGAATATCCTGATCTACTACGAGATCCGGATCGGTTCGAGCCGCTACCACAGCGGTGAGTCCAGCACGCAAAAGAAGTTGAAGCTGAAGCTGAACTAGTAGTGGAAGCTCATTGAGCGGAAGCTGAAGCTGTAGCGAACTGTGGAAACGAATACGCCGGCCGTTCCTTCGGGATCGGCCGGCGTTTCGCTTTTAATGGAACGGGTACTTTTCCCTTAACGTTATGCCGAAGCGCTAGGCCCAGCCGCGGATTCGGTGGACGCCGCTGACGGGGATTGCAGGGACGTCGCTGCAGACGGTGTCGAGAAACACGTGAGTCGTGGCCGGCACGGCGGCGGCAAGCGCCGCGATGTTGGCCGGTTCGTTCTCGAACGACGCCACCAGATTTCCGAGCGTCAGGCAGCGTGCGATGGCCTTCGCCTTGTAAACGCTGTCGGAAAGCTTGTCCGCCTTCAGCCAGACGTCCTCGGCGCCGTTCAGAGGAAACTTGTCCCGTGCGAGCAATCGCCGCGTTCCCTCTCCCATTTCCTTTTCGTCCCGGGCGCTCAAATAAACGACCCTGGCTCCCGCGGCGGCAAGTCTCGCGCAATACTCCGGCGCACCTGGGTAGGGAGCGTCGTGCTGCATGTACTCGTTCGAAAAAAACTTGGGCCACCACTCCTGACGAAGGAGCTGGATCGGCTCCGTCCATTGCGGATCCTCGGGCATGAGCCCGTTCATCCGGAAAGTATCGCGCAGGGAAAAGCCCATCCGGTCTTCCTCGAGCTTCAGCAGCATCTCGCGGGCCGAGGCGGGCAGCTTATTCCCCAAGGCGGGAAGTAGCGCGTGGAGCACGGCGCGGGTACGAAGGGCGTTACGGTAAACGGTGTGGTCCAGATCGAAGAGCACGACCGCGTTCGGAGTGCGGCGGACTAGCAGCTCTATCTTGTCGAGGGTCTGCCGGTCCGAACCTCTTTCGAAACGGCAGGCGTCTATCCAAGCTTGGCGGGCGAGCATCCCCTATACTAGCACCTACTGAACCCAGGCGCACCGCCGAGGGGCGGGCTTTCTGATATCGGGAGCGGAGGCGCAGGTGTTTGGTCCCCACTGGGCGCAAAGAATTTTCAGGCTCAGCTTTTCCGGCACGCGCAAGTGATCTTCCACCCAGCCAGGTGGCTTTATCTTCACGCGCACCGGCTCCTTCGGCGGGAACTCGTGCTTTCCCGGAACCGGAAAGCTCGGGTGGTAGTTGTCGTCCTTGGGAATGGCGATGACGAGTTCTCCGACGGTCACGGGTGTGTCCGAAAAATTGATGAGCTCCAGGAAAGTCTCTTTCTGCTGGCCGCCCACGAAGTTCCAGTCCTTCAGACAGAGAGAGAACTCGTTCAGGGCGGTCATCTTTTTTGAGCCGTCGTGAGGGGGGAAAAGGTTGAAGTCCCGCCACGCGGGATATTGCTTCGAAGTGAAGTGTACCCGGCAGTTGCCTTCGGGACGGCGGCAGTCGGACTCGACAAGGGAGTAGTCGAGCGGGAAGGCGCGCACCTCGGTTGGGGCCAGGATGACGTCTTTGAGCTCCGCGATTAGCTTTCCATTGAAAGCCACCTCGAGCGCTTCGATGGCGAGCTCTTCGTCATCGAGCGGGTTTTGTAGCTGAAAGAACGCCGTTTGCGCGTCGGGGTCCACGACGACGTTGTAGATTTTCACCTTCGTCAGCCGCTCCAACGTTTCCCGCGATGGCGGCGGCACTTTGGCGGAAGCGAACTCCGCGGGATCGATTCCGTACTTCAAGATGAGAAGGTTTTGAGTTTGGGGGCAGGGAAGGGCCGGCGCGTGCTTCTTGAGCAGCTCCACCACCGCGCGTTCCCCCTCGATGTAGGCCTTCGTAAGCGGAAAGTAGATGGAGCAGTCCGGTTCTCTCTTCGGGTCCGCGCCCGCGTCGAGAAGGAGTTGAACCACGGCGGCGGACTTGGAGTGAATGGCATGCCACAACATCGGCGCGCCCCCTCGCGATTCGCGCGAGTTTGGATCGGCGCCCATCCTCAGCAAGCTCTTCGTGCTCGTCTCGTTGCCGGCGCGGACGGCGGCGAGCAGGCCCACCCTCCGGAACTCGGCATACTGGTAGTACCCTCCGAGCCCAACCAATACGACGGAGGCGGCCGCGGCGGCGCACCTTCCGGGCGCCAGATCCGGAAAGAAGTGGCGGCAGAGAAAGAAGAAGACCACGACGAAGAACAGGCCGGAAAGGACTCCGCCGAGCGCCGCGACTACCGGCGTGAAATCGGCGCACCAGCCCATGTTCGCCCAGTAGCAATGGCTCATGCCTTCCCAGATGCCGACGGGACTAACGACCAGGGCGGCGAGCAGGATTTTGGTGAACGTCCGCAAGCCCTCTTATCCTAGCATGGGGTTGTCTTCACCGACGGGCCGCTCTACCGTAGACGTAGATGGAAGATCATTCCTGCTGCCACCATCATCCCCCCGCGAAAAAGGCTCCGCCGCCGGCTTCGAGCGTCTCCGAATGGACGTGCCCGATGCACCCCGAGATCGTGCGCTCCTCCCCCGGGCCTTGTCCGAAATGCGGCATGGCGCTCGAACCGAAGACTTTCACCGCCGCGGAGCCGACCGATTCCGAAGCGGCCGACATGAAACGGCGCTTGTATGTCGCCGCTCCCCTTTCGTTCGCGGTTTTTCTGCTGGGGATGCCGCACTTCATTCCCGGGTTCGAGGGGTTCGCCCATTCTCCGGCCGGTAGGTGGTTGTCCGGCGTACTTTGCGCGCCGGTGGTGTTTTGGGCGGGTTGGCCGTTTCTTCAGCGGGGCTGGGACTCCCTTCGATACCGATCGCCCAACATGTTCACCCTGATTTCGCTCGGCACGCTTTCCGCCTTCTTTTATAGCGCGGCGGCTCTCCTGTTTCCCTCGGTGTTTCCGCCTTCCGCGCTCGATTCCCACGGACGAGTGCCGCTCTACTTCGAGGCGGCCGCCGTCATCACCGCCCTAGTGCTGTTCGGTCAGGTGCTCGAGCTGGGTGCCCGCCGCCGCACGGGCGACGCTCTGCGATCGCTTTTGAAGTTGGCCCCGGACCGGGCTCATCGCCGGAAGGCGGACGGAACTTTCGAGGACGTTGCCCTAGCGGACGTAAGGGCGGGAGATCGTCTTCGGGTGCGGCCCGGCGATCGCATTCCCGTCGACGGGAAAGTAGTGGATGGATTTTCCACCGTCGACGAGTCGCTCGTCACCGGAGAAGCGATTCCGGTCGAAAAAAAGCCCGGGGACTCGGTGGTGGGTGCCACGGTGAACGGATCGGGCGCGTTCGAAATGATTGCGGAAGCCGTCGGCGAGGCCACGCTCCTTGCGAAAATAGTCAAAAGCGTCGCGGAAGCTCAGCGCAGCCGGGCTCCCAGTCAGAGGCTCGCCGATCGGATTTCCTACTTCTTCGTGCCGACGGTCGTATGTATCGCCGTCGGCGCGTTCGCCGCTTGGTACCTTCTCGGCCCGGAACCGCGCTTCGCGCATGCGCTTACGATTTCCATCGCGGTCTTGATTGTCGCCTGTCCCTGCGCCCTCGGGCTGGCGACTCCCGTGGCGGTGACCGTCGCGATGGGCCGGGCTGCCGGAACCGGGTTGCTCTTCCGAAACTCGGAGGCCCTGGAGAAGCTCGCCTCCGTGGACGCGCTGGTGCTCGATAAGACCGGAACGCTCACCGAGGGAAAACCAAAGGTGATTGAAGTGCGCGCGGCCGCGGCTTTTAACGAAGGCGAAATTCAGAAATGGGCCGGGGCCGTCGCCGCTCATAGCAATCATCCCTTGTCGGAAGCCATCGCGCGGCTCGGGGCCGTGTCTTCGAAAGTCACGGACGTGGTTTCGGTGGCGGGCCAGGGAGTCCGCGCGGTCGTGGACGGAAAGGCCATGGCGCTTGGAAAAGACGAGTTCGTCTGCCGGACGCGCCCGGACACGGAGAAAGTTTTCGGGCAACTCGGGGAAGGCACTCACGTGTTCCTGGGAGTCGAGGGAGAGCTTGCCGGAGTGCTCACTCTCGCCGACGAATTGAAATCCACCAGCCGGGAGGCCATCGATCGCTTGCGGGCGGAGGGCATCCGCGTCTTCATGCTCACCGGAGACAGGCTTTCCGCCGCGAAGTCGGTGGCGGCGAAACTGGGCATCCAGGATTTCGTCGCGGGCATGCTCCCGGAGGAAAAAATCGCCTTCGTGAAGCGCCTTCAAAAGGAAGGACGAGTGGTGGCGATGGCGGGCGACGGAATCAACGATGCTCCGGCCCTAAGCCAGGCGGACGTGGGCATCGCCATGGGAACCGGCGCCGCGGTCGCGTTGGAAAGTGCCTCCGTCACGCTGGTCAAAGGGGATTTGCGCGGAATCGTGCGGGCGAGACGGCTCAGCCGCGCGGCCGTGAGAAACATCCGGGAGAATCTTTTTCTCGCCTTCGTCTATAACGGGATTGGGGTGCCGATCGCGGCCGGAGTTCTCTTCCCCTTCACCGGAATTCTGTTGAGCCCCATGTTCGCCGGCGCGGCGATGAGCCTCAGCTCCGTTTCGGTTCTCGCCAACGCCCTTCGCCTGCGCTCGGCTTCCCTCGATTAGCCGTATAAGAACGAGACAGCTCAAAGGGTTCAAACGTTTCCGCCTTTCGGATTTCGCCTCAAACGCCGTCTGAAAGTTCGACGCGAAAAGAGGGGTGTTTTGAGTCATGTCTCGGGAAGGAAAAGGGAATCCTGGAATTCCCTAACTTAGGTGGGGCGGGTGTCCAAGGATCGGGCGGGCTAAGTCCTGGATTCGCCGACAAAACCCGGTTCCGGTCTTCGGCCGTGGCCAAAACTTCTTCGTTTTTCACAATCGGTCGAGGCGGGATTTTCGGCAGGCCCGTTGCAATGGTAATTCTTACGTCTCTCAATGCGGCACGTTTTCGGAGGGTGGGATATGTCGGTTCGTTTCAGCGTCGCTCTTGTCTCGATTGCTCTCTTCGCTTCCGTACCCACGATGGCGGATCCCTTGTCGGGTGGTCCCCTCGATGTGGTCCTCTCAGGGGAAATTCTCTCCGTTAAAGACAACAAATCCGGCGAAGACTACGTTCTCAAAGGGAACAAAGTCCGCGCGCAGTCCCGCGTGTTGATGCAGGTACGCGGTTTCGCGGGCGGAGCGCTTCGCGAATGGCTCGAAGATCGCCTTCCGGTGAAGGTGCAGGGGTACTTCGAGCGTGAGGACAAAAGCTTGGGCCTGGTGACTCGTTTCAAAGCGGTCACCTTTGCACTCGATCCGGCTACGGTGAAGTGCCAACGGGATGAGGCCCCCGAGTTTAGGTTTTGTACGGCGGAATATGCCCTGTCCCGAAGCAATACCGTCGACATTCCCGCGGGTGAGGGCGGCGAGCACGTGATCGCGCTGCAGATGCTGCCTCCCCGCGCGGTAGACTTCCCCGTTCAAATGGCGCGAGGCACCTCGCGCGCTTATAACGTGTTGACCGGCAAGCCGACGCTATCCATGTTCCAATTCGCCGGGCTCCCCGAACACTAAGTAATCAGATCTCTCGGAGTACTAAACGTAAAGGGCCCGCCCCCTTCGGGAGCGGGCCCTTTGCTATTTGAAGAGCGAGAATGGGATCGAGAATGAGAATGAGTGCGCGGCACTAGCGTGCCTTTTCACTCATTCTAAGACTCATTCTCGATCTCATTCTTTCCGAAGCCTTTTAGAACTTAACCTGAAGCTCGTTCAGGACCATGTGCTTCACTCCGGCGGAGGCGTACACGCCGGTAGTGGCCTTGCTCGGCGCTTCGAAGATGTAGTTCATCTGATAACGGGCCGAAGGATTGATGTACCAGTTCCATCCGAAAATCCCCGACTGCAGATCGCTCGTTTGCGCGGCCGCCGAATGGCGCGCGAACTCGTAACGGAAGAGAAGCTCGAAACCGCCTTCCTCGCCACCCGCTAGAAAAAGTCCCGTCTGCAGATAAGCTCCGAACATCGACCGCACCGGATTGGTGACCGCGGAGGCCACCGACTCGGAGAACGTGGCGCCGAGTACTTCCATCCGGAATGAGAAAATTCTCGAAGTGATGTCCAGATCCACTTCGAAGCCGTGGCGCCGTCCCGCCGTCTGCCCCGTCGCATAGGGCACCATCGCGTGATCGTAAAGCGAGACCGTGGTCGTCGGATCGGAGTGGGTGTTGTAACCGAAACCGAAGGTGAGCCCGCGCGTCGGATTGAAGACGACCTTCGCCTGGAAGTCCTTGTCGCCGTTGTTGTCGGAGTCGGTGGTCAGCGTATTACCCGAGCCGTTGAAGAGCCCGAGGTAGTAGTTGAAGATCCCTTCCGCGAACCGGCCGTAGATCATCACGCCCATCTGAGTATCGAGAAAGTTCGCGGCGATTAGCGAAGTGAGGATGTTGGATCTTTCGACGGTGTCGAGTCTTCGCGAAGAGCGCGCGTTCTCGCTGGAGAGCGGCACGACGAACTTGCCCACCCGGATCTGCAGATAGTCTTTGTAGAGCGCCGCCGTAAGCCGGCTCTCCACGATGCCCATGTCGGAGCCCGCGATGGCGCCGGGAATCCGAAGCGTCGGCGTTCCGATTTCGGTGAGCAGTTCCCAGCTTCGGTAAAGAGTCGCGATGGTGTCGATGCGCACCCGACGGACTCCGAATCCGAAGGTCGCGTCGGGCCTCGTCGCCGATCCCTTGTAGTCGCCGAAGTAGAGGTTCTCCGTGAACTGGCTGTACCCCAGCAAACTCAGGTGAAAAGTCTGGTCCGGAGAAGCCAGATAAAAGCCTCCGCCGCCTTCCCGAACCCCCACCGACCATTCCGCCGCCCCGGCCGCCGCACCCAGACAAAATGCCAGGGCGGTGATACACTTTTTTAGCATCTTCAATACTTTACATTTCTGTAGTACAAGAGTCTAGGCGGGTAAAGGTAGTCCATAAGCTCCGCGGTCGGTCGTATTTGCGATGGCTGCGAATTCTTCTGGATGGCCGGGGGTCGTCAAAAAGGCACAACTTGTGGGAGGTCCGGGATGAAATTCATCACGCTCGTATTCTGCGCTTTGCTCGCCTCGAGTGCGCACGCCGATAAGGTTTTCAAGTATTCCGAAAATGGAGTCGCCGCCAATCTGGATCCCACCCAGGCGAACACCGTTTACGACTCGATGATTTTGAAAAACATCTACGATACTCCCTTCACGTATCGTTACCTCAAACGGCCGTACGAGCTGGCTCCCCAACTCGCCGAGTCGATGCCGCAGGTTTCGAAGGACGGCCTCACTTACACTTTTAAGATCAAGACGGGTGCCCGCTACACGGACGACCCCTGCTTCAAGGACGGCAAAGGCCGGGAAGTGGTCGCCGATGACTTCATCTACGGGATGAAGCGCCATTTCGATCCGGCCACCCGCTCCCGCAATACCTGGCTTTGGAAAGATCGCATCGTGGGCCTCGACGAGTGGGGCAAGAGCCCCGACTATTCGAAGGACGTCGAAGGTCTCCAAGCCGTCGACAAGTACACGATCCGCATCAAGCTCAAAAAGCCCTATCCCCAGCTCCTCTATACGCTCGCGATGGTTCCCGCCGGCTTCGTGCCCAAGGAAGCGGTCGACAAGTACGGGAAAGAGTTCGGAATCAAGCCGGTCGGCTCCGGACCCTTCCGGCTCGAGTCCTTCAATACGAAGAAGGCCGTTCTCGCCCGCAATCCGAACTACCGCGAAGAGAAGCTGGATCTGAAAGCCGAAGGTTTCGACGAGGCCATCCACGGCAAGTACGAGCTCAAGCAGCTGGACGGCCAAAAGCTGCCGCTCGTCGACAAAGTGGAAGTGCACTTCTTCGACAACCCCATGCCGCGGTGGGCGTCCTTCACGAAGGGCTCGGAAATCATGTCGGCCGGCGTGCCGCCGGAGCTTCTCCAGTCGGTCACCTCGTCGACGAACCCGGTGAAGCTCAAGCCCGAGTTCGAAAAGAAATACTTCTGGAAGTCCTCGACGGAATTCGGGCTCGTTTACCAGAATTTCAACATGGACGATCCTCGGATCGGCGCGAGCGCGGACCCGAAAATCAACGAGAAGAACAAGGCTCTTCGCTGTGCGATTCGCAAGGGATTCAACTGGCAGGAGCGCATCCGCAAGTTCTATTACGGCATCGGCGAAGCGTTCCCCGGAATCATTCCCCCGGGGATCGACGGGTACGATCCGGCCATGTCGAAGGAGTCCATCACGAACGACATCGAGGGCGCGAAGAAGCTTCTCGCCGATGCCGGCTGGACCGCGAAGGATTTGCCGCAACTCGACGACGGCGGCGTCGCGAGCACGCTCAATCAGCAGTTTTTCGAGCAGTTCCGCGGCTGGATGCTGAAAATCGGTTATCCCCGCGAGAAGATCAAAGCGCTCACCTACGCGACCTTCGGCGACTACAGCAAGGCGATGAAGGAACGCAAGGTCGTGTTGCACGGCCTCGGCTGGGCCATCGATTATCCGGACAGCGAAAATCTGCTGCAGCTCTTTTACGGCCCGAACGAGTCCCCCGGCTCGAACTCGGCCAACTACAAGAATCCGAAATACGACGAGCTCTATAAGAAATCGTCGGTCATGCAGCCCAGCGCCGAGCGAACGGCCATCTACAAGCAGATGAACCAGATGCTCGTCGACGACTGCGTGACTATCGCCGGCTTCTCCCGCACGGGCATCGGCCTGTGGCACAAGAACGTGCTCATGTACCCGGACCGGGATGTGCTCGGCGGCGCTTTCTTCAAATACGTCGGAATGAAATAAAGGTTCAAAGGTTCGATGGACACTTTGGTCTATGCCTTGAGAAAGCTCCTGTACGGGCTTCCGCTCGTGCTCGGGGTCACGCTCATCAGTTTCGTACTGATGGTGTATTTCGGCCCCGACAAGACCTACGACCTGCTCGGCAAGAATGCGACGGTCGAGGAGATCGCCAACGTCCGCCACCAGCTCGGCTACGACAAGCCGTTCCTCGTCCGCTACGGGCAGTACCTGAAGGAGCTCGCGACTCTCGACTTCGGAAACAGCGATTCCACGGGCGAGAAGGTGGGCTCCATCTTCGGGCGTACGGTGCCTGTGACTTTCGCGCTCTCGCTTCCGGGCTTCATCATCGGGGAGGTCCTCGCCATCGCGATTGCGCTCTTCGCGGCGTTCTATCGGGGGAGGTGGCAGGACAAGGTCGTGATGATGCTGTCGGTAGTCGGGATGAGCATCAGTCTGCTCATTATAGTGATCGCCTTTCAGATTCTCTTTTGCTCCACCTACGGCCTGAACTTGTTTCCGGTGACCGGATGGGGGATGGAAACGTTCTCCGAGTACCTGACGTACGTGGCGGTCCCCACGCTCGTGAGCGTCTTCGTCAGCCTCGGCTACAATGCGCGTTTCTTCCGGGCGGTTGTCGTCGAGGAAATGGGCCGGGATCACATCCGCACGGCGCTCGCCTACGGCTGCCCTCCGTTACCGCTTCTCTTCAAGCACGTTTTGAAAAACTGCATGGTGCCCATCATTACGCGCACCGTTTTCTCCATTCCCTATCTCTTCATCGGGGGAAGTCTCGTCATTGAAAGTTACTTTTCCATTCCCGGCGTCGGTCTCACCACTTACCAGGCCATCACTTCCGGGGATCAGCCTTTGATGAAGGCCATGGTCGGCGTGACGGCCCTTGCTTACGTGGGCTGCTTGATCCTCACTGACATTCTCTATCAAGTCTTCGATCCGAGGATTAGCCTCAAATGACGACGAACATCGTCAAAACCGAGCCGCGGGATTCTCTTTGGAAGAGAGCCGTGCGCAAGATGAAGCGGGACAAAGTGGGGCTCGTGGCGCTCGCCGTCGTGCTCGTGTATCTCCTCGTCGCGATGGGGGTGCGCTTCTTCGACTGGGGCCACGGCTGGGACGAGCTCGTGAAGGACGGCTGGACCGGAATGTCTTCCGAGCACTGGTTCGGCACGAACCGCAACGGGCAGGACATTTACAAACGCACCATCTACAGCACGAAAACCGCTTTTGAGGTGGGAATCCTCGTCGCCGTTTTCTCGACGTTAATCGGCGGTTTTCTGGGCTGCATCGCGGGCTTTTTCAGCGGGACCTGGGTGGACGAGGTCATCAGCTGGCTTTACGGCTGTCTCGATTCCATTCCGTTCTTTCTGTTCGTCGCGGCGGTGGCTTTCGCGCTGAAGGCAAGTCCTTGGGCGATGCACGTCGCTATGATTGCGACTTTCTGGACGACCACCGCTCGTCTCATCCGGGGCGAGGTGATCAAGCTCAAGTACTTCGAGTACGTGGAAGCGGCCCGCGCCCTCGGAGTTCCCAAGTACCGCATCCTCTTTCGCCACATTCTGCCCAACACGACGCACATCCTGCTCGTTCAGAGCACGATCGTGTTCGTTACGGCCATCAAGAACGAGGTGATCCTGAGCTTCCTGGGCCTCGGCGTGAAGGAAGGCATCAGCTGGGGCCTCATGATCGCGGAAGCCGCAAGCGAAGTCGGCGCCGGCGAGTTCAATAATCTAATCGCCTCCAGCGTATTCATGTTCGTGCTCGTGATGGCGTTCAACCTCTTTTCCGATTCGTTGCAGGATGCGCTCGATCCCAAGAAGGTGAGCGCTTGAGCCAGCCGAAGGAACTCCTAGCCGTCAAAGACCTGAAGGTCGAGTTCAAGACCGATCGCGGGATCCTGCGCGCCGTCGACGGCATAAGCTTTTCACTGGAGTACGGGGAAACTCTCGGGGTCGTCGGGGAATCCGGCTGCGGAAAGACCGTCACCGCTCTTTCCATACTCGGGCTCATCCCATCTCCCCCCGGGCGCATCGCGGGCGGAGAGATCTTGCTGAACGGACGAAACCTCGTCGCCATGGGGGAATCCGAGCGCCGCAAGGTGAGGGGCAAGGAGATCGCCATGATCTTCCAGGAGCCCATGACGGCGCTGAACCCGGTCTTCACCATCGGCTCTCAGATGAGCGAGGTCATC
>CAZZHG010000019.1:0-63118 GCA_964653655.1 uncultured Pseudobdellovibrionaceae bacterium | reverse complement strand
CTTCCGAGAAATCCGGAAGCTCCTTCGATTTGTCGGCTCTCATGGAACAGATGATGGGAGGACCGGCGGCGGAAGGCGGCGGCCCGGGCATGGAGTTCATCGAGCTGAACACCACGAAGGAAGATCCTCCGCCCAATCTCTTCGAGTACGCCTCCTATCGCTACCACAAGCTCGTGAGCGAAAAAGGGGCCATCAAGCGGCGCAAGATACAGGGAATGAAGATTCCCAAGGGCGCCACCGTCGCGGCAGCGTCTAAAGTTTGGACAGAGCCTGAACAAAAGTTAGACACCGCCCACGCCCCCAAGGAATAAGTCCCCATTTCGAATACTTACCGAACCCCACCTGCTTGAAATCCAGCAGCGCTTTTCGACCCTGTCGATCTCTTGGACAGAGGGCCGCTAAACGCTAGTCGCGCTTACCGAAGCGTAAACCGGCCCTGGTCATTGGCCTGGATGTTGCTCTATTCGGCCCCCGGAGAGGGGAAGGCAATGAACTGAGGGGTTCAATGTCGAATGGGCCGAAAAAGGGCACTGTGAGATCGTGGCTGGCGCTAGCGCTGAGCCTCGCCTTCGTGTGCCCCGGCGCCCAAGCGCAAGACGAGCGCGACACCAACGCGGTCGTAGTTTCCGCCACCCTCTTCCGTCCCAACCTCGAGCCCAAAGACAAATTTTACCGCGACTACCTGGCCGGCGCCGATGAGGCCATCCGCCTCACGTACTCGGACCGCTGGCGTTTCCACGAAACTCAGAGCTCGTTCTACCGCGCTCAAGGCGGCCAAGCCCACTTGGACATCGGAAGCTTTTCCCGTCCCAGCATCGGCCCTTCGGAAGCGGACGCGCGCAAAGACTTCGCGAGCACCGCTTTCAAAATGCGTCTCGATGCCACCTTCCGCGCCTTTCTCGCGAGCGACCGGGGCAAGGGCGTGAGGAGAGCCCAGCAGGCCATCGAAAACATCAAAGCCCAGACCGTGCGCATGTCGGATGAGCCCTCGGCCGCGGAAATCCGGATGGGTTACGACCTTCTTTCCGACTCGGCCAGGCTCGAATACGTGAAGGGAACGCTCGGCGCCGGCGCCTACCAAACGACTTTCCTCAACTCGTTCACCAATCGCCGCGGCAAGCCTTTCGGCCAGGCGCTCTCGTTTCAAGTTTGGAAGGAATTCAAGAACGGACTCCCCTCGCCGATCCTCGGCTACAGCGTCGGGGGCGGTTACGTGCAGGGCACTCTCTGGAAGAACTTCAATCCGGCGGTCCGCGGCGAGCTTATCGCGGTGAGACCCGTGAAGAACAACGGCCAGACGGACAGCGTTCTGATGCGCATGATTTACACGTTCTAAACCGAGGCCGGTGCCTCGGCCGCAAGCTCTCTCAATCGAAACTTCTGAACCTTCCCCGTGATCGTCATGGGAAACGTTTCCACCACTTTCCAATACTTCGGAATCTTGTAGGTCGCGATGCGGCCCTTGCAAAAGGCGGAGAGCTCCTCCACGGTAAGATCGGCGCCGCTCCTTGCGCGCACCCAGGCCATCACTTCCTCGCCGTACTTCGCGCTCGGCACTCCGACCACTTGGGCTTCAGCCACCTTGGGATGGCCGTGTAGAAACTCCTCCACCTCGCGTGGGTAGATGTTCTCTCCGCCCCGGATGATCATATCCTTCAGGCGCCCTTCGATGCGCACGTAGCCGTCTTCGTCCAGGGACGCGAGATCTCCGGAATGCATCCAGCCGTCAGCGTCGAGCGATCTGCGGGTCGCCTCTTCGTCGTTCCAATAACCCTTCATTACGGAGTAGCCGCGCGTGCAAAGCTCGCCGATCTCGCCTAGCGGTAGGGTCGTGCCGCCCGGTCCGACGATTTTGATTTCTACGTGCGGGTGAACGCTTCCCACGGTCCCGATTTTTCTCTCGACCGTGTCGTCCGGAGAAGTTTGCGTGGAAAGCGGCGAGGTTTCCGTCATGCCGTAGCCGATGGTCACTTCTTCCATGTGAAGCTGTGTGCGCACCCTCTCCATGAGATCTCTCGGGCACGGGGCTCCAGCCATGATGCCGGTACGCAAAGACGAAACATCCATTTCACCGAAGCGCGGGTGATCGAGCTCCGCGATGAACATCGTGGGCACTCCGTACAGCGAGGTGCAGCGTTCTTCGGAGACCGCCTGGAGGGTAGTGAGCGGCTCGAAACTTTCTCCTGGGATTACGAGGCAAGCGCCGTGGGAAAGGCCCGCGAGGTTCGCAAGCACCATACCGAAGCAATGGTAGAAGGGCACTGGCACGCAGATCCGATCCTCCGGCGTGTAGCGCAGGCGTTCGCCGGCGAACCAGCCGTTGTTCAAAATGTTCGTGTGCGAAAGGGTCGCGCCTTTCGGAAAGCCGGTGGTGCCGGACGTGTATTGGATGTTGATGGCGTCATCGGGACGAAGCTCCCCTTCCCGCTCGGCGAGCCGCTCGGCCGGAAAGTTTCTTCCGGATTCCAAAAGGCCTTCCCAACCCGTATCGATAACGATGGAGTGAGTTAGCGAGGGGCAACGAACGCCTTGTAGCAGGGAAACGTAGTCCGTCTGCCGGAAACCCTTCGCGAGCAGCAGGCAGCTGACTCCCGACTGATTGAGCGCGTACTCCAGCTCCGATTGGCGGTACGCCGGATTCACGTTCACGAGAATCGCCCCGATTCGGGCCGCCGCGAGCTGCGTGACGACCCACTCGTATCGGTTGGGCGCCCAGATGCCGAGCCGATCGCCTTTGCTCATTCCCGAGGCGAGCAGACCTCGAGCCGCCTCGCCCGAGGCGTCCCACAGTTGCTGGTAAGTCGCGCGGTACCCTTGGTGGCGAACCACGAGGGCTTCCCGCTGGGCGTGCTGACGAACCACCTCGCCCAAGTGCTGGCCGATGGTTCCGGGCAAAAGCCTCGGACCCGTCGGACCCTTCGCGTACGATGGTTTAGTTCCCGCCCCCATGGCGCCGGAGACTCGCCGCAGGGCCGGGGGCCGTCAAGGACTAGGGACTTCGAAGTGGTCGGGCTTTCCGTCCACAAGTTTGAGCTCGTAGCCGGCCTTCTCGGCGTCCGAGCGTTTCATCAGGAAGTAGGTTCCATCGGGCTTGGTTACGACCACGCGGTGCCAAGGAGCGCCGTCCAGCCCTTCCCCGCCTTCGAGGAGATTGATGGCGATCTTTTCCGGCGACTGGCTTTCGGCATGAATCGATAAGCGGACGTGATCGGGGAATCTCTCCTTCAAAAGGGCCGCATAGGCCTGGCTTCGGCGGAGATCTTCTCTAGATCTTTCCGCGTTGAGCCGTTTGCGCTGGTTAGGCTTAACGCCCTCCCACGAGGACGGCGGTACATCCTCGTCGTTGAAGCGTTTCAGACCCAAGTACTTCCGGGTGATGTTCGGATTCGAGGAAATCGCCTCGTCGATGGCTTCCAGAGTAGGCGCGTAACCCGCCATGAGTTTCGCGCGCGCGCCCTCGGGAGTTTCTCCCGGAAAGAAATCGTCGAGGCGCGTGAACTTTATCGACGGGTGATGAGGAAGCGCCGCGAGCTGAGCGTAGTAATTGTCGATGTCGGCGTCCGTGTTCCACCAATTACCGGTGAAGACCCGGCCGTCGCTCGCGATCAAGAACTCCGCGCCCTTCGGGCATACCTTCTGCAACTCCTCCATCACTTGGGAAAGGCGCTCCATCGCGAGCCGCTCGGCGAGATCCACGTCCTTACCGAGCACCTTGGACTCGGAGTTCGGAGACTTCGCCGGAAACGAAGGAAGCAGAAAGCGCACGGGCTTTCCCGCTTCGACCGCGGCGGCCACTTGTTTGAGAAGAGAAAACCGGATCGAGCGATCCAAATCTTCGTTGCCGGTTTTCGTGACGATTTTCTCCATCACCTCGGCGATGCGGTAGACGATCGGCGTGAAGGGAGAGTGGGGAACGACTTGCTCGAACTCGGCGCATTGGGCGTACGCCGGCCCGGCCAGGCAAAGACCCGCCCCGAGCAGTAGAGCCGCCAACATTCGCATGCGTATTATCGTAACTGATGGGACGTGGAGCTTGAATCCATCTTCGCTAAAGCTACGATGGACAAGCCCGCCTCTTAGCCCGCTGATGAGGGGCTCGCCGTGCGTAGCGTAGCGTAGCGAAGCATGGTGCCTGGAGCGAGAATCGAACTCGCACTCCCTTTCGAGAACC
This sequence comes from uncultured Pseudobdellovibrionaceae bacterium, assembly GCA_964653655.1. Classification (GTDB taxonomy): domain Bacteria; phylum Bdellovibrionota; class FAC87; order UBA2466; family UBA2466; genus CAZZHG01. Next base: position 58,947 of record CAZZHG010000019.1, on the reverse strand, counting down.
AGATTTTGAGTCTGGCGCGTCTACCAATTCCGCCATCCAGGCCTGAAGGATTCGGAAAGCACGAAAACCTTAATTCCCCGATCCGGTAAATTCAAGAAGTCGCAAAAGATTTCGCGCTCGACGGCGTGAGCGGCCCATGAATTCGGACGTTTAGGCGAAGCCGTGTCAGAAATCTATACAATGTGAGTGATTCCGCATATTTGCCTTATCGCGTCAAGTTAAGTATAGTTGAGATCTGGGTTTGGGAGGCGCGTTGATTGGATAAGAACCCCTTTGGACCAGTCCCTTGGGACATCATGGTCTTTCTCGCCATTACGGGAATGGGCTTTGCGTTTAGCGTTCAGCGCTACGTGCAGAGCCACGAGCTCGGGGAAACCCCGACGCGTCTGCTCGCTTTGAAACACGAAGCTCGTCCGACGAGCCCAACCCTCGAACTCGGTTGTCTCGAGAAAGCGCTCCTCACCGAACGCCGTAGCGGCGTCGATAAAAACTTACGGATCGCCGGCCAGTTCTGCCATCTCTCGAAAAAAGACATGCGCAGCTTCGGCGGCCTGCGGGTGAAAAACCTCACGACCGGGCAGGAAGGAACGATCTTCTTCCACGGCGACGAGAACAGTTTTCTCACCGACACCCTCGCCCTCGCCGACGGCGCGAACAAAATCCGCCTCGAATGGCGGGAATCCAGCGGGGCTCCCCTCCGGGAGCTCACGGCCGAGATTCAGCCCCATCCCTAACGCGACGTTCCCAGCCAACTACAACGTCCTTTACCTTGCCTGGGCCCTGCTCTATACCCTGCGTATCACTCTTTCTTTAAGATGATTCAGCGGTTGCACCACATTTCCAGGTTTGGATACCAATGAGTGAAGGCAAACCCTCCGACGCGCTCGAGCGCATGGGAAGCTCGCTCTTTTCCCTGCGTCTTTGGTTATCGAAAAGCTGGCGCATCGCCGTGCTCATGACGAAGGGATCCTATTTGCTCGCCGAACGTCGGCGCCTTCTGTTCCGGCTCGGAGAAGAATTATTTCAACAGCGGCTCAAGGGGGACTTCAAACCCGAAGCGTTCGACGAAACCGTCCACCAGCTCGACCGGCTCACCAAGAAAATCGCCGTGGAAGAGGTTCTCATCAACCGCATCCGCTACGGGAAAAAGACACCCCAGTCCGCTCAGGCGGAGAAAGGAGAGGCCTAATGCTTCTCTGGACAGATGAACAGCGGCAGCTCGCCCAAATGGTCGGCGATTTCGCCAGACGGGAGCTCGCTCCCCGGGCCGAGCACATCGACGATAAAGAAGGTTTCAACGAAGAGGCATTCCGGAAGCTCGCCGATCTCGGGCTACTGGGACTTACGATCCCCGAGCAATACGGCGGATCGAATCTCGGCGCCGTCGAGGCGACGATCGCCATGGAAGAATTGGGCAAGGCCTGCGCCTCCACGGCGCTTTCCTACCTCGCCCACACCATGCTCTGCGTTCACAATCTGAACCAGAACGCCTCCGACGCCCAAAAGGCGAAGTACCTTCCGAACCTCACCAACGGCAAATGGATCGGCGCGATGGCGCTCACCGAGCCGATGGCGGGAAGCGATTCGCTCGGCATCAAGACTCGGGCCGTGAAGAAGGGCAACAAGTACCTCCTCACCGGCACCAAGATGTTCATCACGAACGGCCCCGTGGCCGATGTGATTCTCGTCTACGCACGCACCGGCGAGGGCAAGAAGGACGTCACCACTTTTATCGTCGAAAAGAACTTCCCCGGATTCAAGGTCGGCAAGAAGCTTCGCAAGTTCGGCATGAGGGGCTCACCCACTTCCGAACTCATCTTCGAAAATTGTGAAGTGCCCGAGGAAAACCGGGTCGGCGCCGAAAATCAGAGCGTCGCCCACATGATGAAGAACCTCAACATCGAGCGCATCACTATCTCCGGAGTTTCGCTAGGCATTCACGCTGCTTGCCTCGCCTACGCGGCCCAGTACGCGAAGGAGCGCACTCAGTTCGGCAGCCCCATCGCCTCCTTCCAGATGGTACAGGAACGAATCGCGGAGATGGCGACGAACCTCGACGCCGGCCGCGCCCTAACCTACGCCGCGGCGGCCGCATTCGACCGAGGCGAGGACGAAAACTCGCTCGGCGCGAAGAGCAAGCTCTTCACGGCTCAGGCCGCGACCAAAGCGGGCCTCGACGCCATTCAGATCCTCGGCGGCTACGGCTACATGAAGGAATACCCGGTCGAGCGTTACATGCGCGACGCGAAGCTGATGGAAATCGGCGCCGGCACGAATGAGGTCATGCGCCTCATCGTTGCCCGGGAAATCCTGGAACCCTGAGGCAACCTTGGCACTGCACTTTTTTCCGGAACCTTCCGATGACGAGCGTCTCGCCCGGGAACGGGCGAGGGCCTACGCCGATCGCCGGCTGCGCCCGACCGCCATCGAGGACGACGAGAAAAGTCACTTCCGCCGCGAGCTTTTCGACGAGCTTTGCCGCGAGGGCCTTCACTGCTTCGCCGTCGGCAAGGAGTACGGCGGCGGCGGCCTGACGCCCGCCGTGCAGTACGCCGCCATCGAGGAAATGGCGCGCGCGAGCTCCGCTTCCGCCGTTTCCGTGGGCGTGACCAATCTCATCATGGGAGCGCTCTCCGCTTTCGGCAGCCCCGAGCAGAAGGAAAAGTATCTGAAGCCCCTCGTGCAGGGGAAGTGGCTGGGCGCCTTCTCCCTGTCGGAGCCCTCGGCCGGATCGGATGCGGCCTCCTTGCGTTGCTCGGCGCGCCCGGTGGCAGGCGGCTACGAGATCAACGGCAACAAAACCTGGTGCAGCAACGCCGGCCACGCCGATTTGTACTTGCTCATGGCCCGCACAGGGGAATCGCGCACCGCCGGCATCACCGCTTTCGTCGTGCCGAAAGACGCCAAAGGCTTTCGCGTCGGCAAACAGGAGAAGAAGCTTGGCCTGCGCGCCTCCTCGCTAGCGGAGCTCGTATTCGAGAACTGCTTCATTCCCTCCTCCCAGCGCCTGGGTCAGGAAGGGGAAGGCCTGAAGGTCGCGCTCTCCCAGCTCGACGCCGGCCGAATCACCATCGGCGTCGTCGGCGTGGCGCTTGCCACCGAGGCGCTCAACCGCGCGTGGGCCTGGGCGAAAAAGAATCCTTTCGACGAAGGCGTGCGCCAGCAGCTTGCCTATCGCTACGCCGAAACTCAGGCGGTGAAGAACCTCGTGTCGGTGGCCGCGAGACTCCGCGCCGAGAACAAGCGCATCACGCTTCTCGCCTCGCAGGTGAAACTGTTGGGAAGCGATCTCGCGGTCCGCACCACGAGCGACGTGATTTCCGCCATGGGGCCCGAGGGCGTGCGGCGGGAGAACGAAGTCGAGCGGCTTTTGCGCGATGCCAAGTCCCTGCAAATCGTCGAGGGAACCAATCAGATACAGACGATGGTCATCGCCCGGGAAATGGATGGAATGTTTCAATGAGCGACACTAACTTCGACTTGGGATCCTTTCAGCTCGCGATGGGAAAGCTCTGGGATCATCCGGACGGCCCGCGCTTCGGAGGGGATCTCGATAGACGCCTCGTCGACGCTGATCTCGCCGTCCGGGCAAAGTATCGCTCCGGCACCATCGGGTTCTACGACTGGCCCGTGACCCAGACGGAGACCGAGAAAGCGGAAATCCGCGAGCTCGGCACGCGCCTCCGCAAGAAGTTCGAAGGTGCGCTCATTTTCGGAATCGGCGGCTCCCACCTCGGGCCCGCGGCCGTCCTTCAGGCCCTGCGCACGCCCGAACAGGAAGAAGATTTTCCCATCCGTTGGGTCAGTAACGTCGACCCGGCCGCTATCCGCTCGGCGGAAGCGCTCGCGAAAAAGCGAAAACTCGCGACCCTGATCGTCAGCAAATCGGGGGGCACTTCCGAAACGCTCGCCGGGTTCTTCCATTTCAGTAGGAAACTGGACCCCAAGGGCTATGTCGCGATCACCGATCCGGCCTCCGGCTGGCTTCGTCGGACGGCGGAAAAAGAAGGCTGGGCCACCCTTCCCGTCCCTCCGGCCATCGGCGGACGCTTCAGTGTGCTGACCTCGGTAGGCCTGCTCCCCGCGGAGCTTGCCCAACTATCCGTCGACAAGTTGCTCGGCGGGGCGCGGGAAATGAGAGAGCGCCTCGACAAAACCACGGCGAAGGAAAACCCGGCGAATCTTCTTGCGGCCGCCTTCCACCATTGGGACGGCAAGCGCCGCAGCACGCAGTATCTGATGCCGTACTGGAGCAACCTGGCCTATCTCGCCGATTGGTACGTGCAACTTTGGGGGGAAAGCCTCGGCAAGCGTTTAGTACGCGACCCACAAAAAGCAGTCGGCTTTACGCCGGTCGGCGCCCTCGGCACCACCGATCAGCACTCGCTTCTTCAGCTCATGAAGGAAGGCCCTTCGGACAAGATCGTGGGCTTCATGGACGTGAAGGCGGAGTCGGACAAGACGGCCGTCGCGGAGCCCGCCTTCGATACGGGCGACCAGAAATTTCTCGTGGGCCAGCAGTTCGCTCGCCTCAGCCGGCTCGCGAGCGGCGCCACCGAAAAGAGTCTCAACAACGCGGGCGTCCCCACTTACCGCTTCGAGTTCCCAAAAATCGACGAAGCGGCGCTGGGCGCCTTCTTCTTCCTGCAGGAGGCGGCTTGCGCCTTCGCCGGGGAGCTTTACGGCGTGGACGCCTTCAATCAGCCGGGCGTGGAAGAAGCGAAGAGGCTGCTTAGACAATCGTTGTAAGGTACCGCGATACGGCATCGTGTAGTCGTTACGACGGCCTGGCATGTGACCCGTTCCGCCCCGTCGGGTATCCGAGAACGGATACGTCCTCGCCTCGGGGCGGGCTGCTTGAAGACCCTTTGAGGCGGTTGTGCACACCGCAGAGCAACTGCAAATTTTGAAGGTCGTTCGAACCCCCTAGACTCCAAGGAACGATGTGGTCGATTTGCAGGAAGCCGCGGCTCCCGCACTGCCGGCATTGGCCGCGGTCCCGGCGCCAAACGGCCCGTCTCACCAGAGCGGGTATGGCCCTCGTATCGGAGCTTGGGGTTCTCGGAAGGCCTTTCCGCTTAGGTTCCCTCGCTGGGTCGGTTTTCTCGACGAGAAGCCTGAAAGCTTCCTTGACGATTTCTTCGAGCTTTCCATTGGGATATTTGTGACGGAACCGATCTTGTAGCGCCTTGTACATGGCGACAGTTTCCTCGTCTCCCGAGAAGACGAACATGGTGTGCGTTTTGCTGATGGGCTTTAGCTTCTCCTTACATTCGCCAGCGAATGTAGGCGCGAGAGTCTTCTGGAGCTCGTATTTGCTCTTACCTTCCGCTTCGGCGAATAGCTCCTGATGATTTTCTTGGGTGACCTGCGGAGCCAGAAGGCTCGCATTGGTCATGGTCAGCTTTCCCGCCGCAATCTTTTCGAGAATTTCAGGATACTGCCGACTCAAACGAGCGACTTGAATGCGTTTGCAAGTGCTTGCCTCCGAGAGGCCAAGTTCTTTCACGCAGAATTGAAATAGCGATGAGTATTGAGGCAGGAATAGTTTTCGAAGATCGACTTCGGCGAGATAGGAGAGAAACTTCGCTTGGGTTTTTCTCTCTTCGTTCATCGAATTTTTCAGGGCTTGAATGAGTTCGGTGTCTTTCATTCCCCTTTCTTACCATCCCAAAAAACAAGCCCTCTGCCAGGCTCTGAGACGCATTTCCAAAGTCAAAATACCCCTGAGGTACGGGCAAGGAGGACAATTCCGAGGTGCAAGTGTTGTGGCGCCCATAGACCACCGAATAACGCCGATTTTCGACGATGGGACAAACCGCGGCAGAATTCCGTCAACCGCTTTCTAGATCCGAGGGTAGGTCGCGCGAGGCTAGGCCGACGCCACTTCTCCGATATCCGAACGCGCGAAACAGGCATGACATCTGGGAGGACGGGCTAACCGGAGAATCGCCGATCGCGCGAACACCGTCACAGCCTAACGTCCTGCCCTTGGCCGTATTCCGTCAGAGGCCTCAGGCGAAAAATCTGGCACCGGCCTTGCTCCCTATCGCGTATCGCTTTGGGGGTATACGTGAGTTACAGCAAACTTCTCGTTCTGTTTTGTCTCACCATTCCAGTTTCCACGTTCGCCGAGGAGGCCCACGATCTTCCGGCCAGTACCGAGGAAACGATCGGGACGGCCGCACCGAACCTAGGGCTCGCCACTCCCGACAAGTACGCCGAGATGTACTACGCGGGCGGAGTTTGCGAGCTCACGACGAAAGGCGTACGGGGCGGCGAGAAGATTGCGTTCCAGCGAATGTACATGCACGGCTACCGGTACAACGGCACCGGGTTCAAGGACCGCTGGGGCATCGCCCCCGAAATCTATGATTCGCTCTATCCGCCTGCGACGAAGGAAGAGCAGAGCGTGACGATCGGGGGAGTCGAGCACCGCCTCGAGGCGAAATTCGACGCGGGCGAAGGCGGCGGAGTGAGCTTCGAGATCGGCCTCGGAATTCCCCTTACCGGACCCTACGATCCCTCGAAGGAGTACGTCTTCAGCCGCCAGAGCTTCCATATGGCCGATGACGTGAAGGCGACCTTCGACAGCACCTTTCCCGTCTCGAAGGAACAGTCGCTCAGATGCCACGGCAGAATCCGCGATTTGAAGACGCCCGCCGCCCTCCTCGTGTGGGGGGCCATTACCCGGCAGATGCAGCTCAAAGACATCTTCTTCGTGACCCTCGATACGCCGACCCTCCAAAAGATGACTGGTCTCAGTAAGATGGAGGTCGAGACGGCCCTCGATCAGATGAAGGCCTCGGGCTTACTTCGCCGGGACGAACGGGGGGCCGGAACAGCCTGGGTTACCCAGTAGCCCGGCGCATCACTCAGGCTCAGGTCCTAGCCTGAAGCTGCCGATAAGGACCATGATGGGGAACACCAACACCAAGTCTAAGGTGGTCGAGAACGACAAGACCGCCGTAGCCGACAACGACACGTTGAACATCCGCTTGCAGGAAGCGGCCGCCGTTTCGCCCATGCTCGTGGTGATTTCCGGCCGCCCGCTCGGCAAAAGCTTCTACCTGCAAAAGGAAACCATGGTGCTCGGCCGCGATCTGACCGCCGACATCAGCATCGGTGAGACGGCCATTTCCCGCCGCCACACGGAATTCGCGGTCGTCGCCGACGGCATCCAGGTGAAGGATCTCGGCTCCACCAACGGCACCTTCGTAAACGATCAGAAGCTCGAAGGCGGCCGCCTGCTGAAGGACGGAGACCTCGTCCGCTGCGGCAATACGATTTTGAAGTTCCTCAAAGAGGGACAGATTGAGAACGTCCACTACGGCAAGATGTACGAAGCCGCGACGACGGACGGCATGACCGGGGCCCTCAATAAGAAGGCCATCGTGGAGCTCCTCTCCGAGGAGTTCCAGCGCACGACCGCCCGCCAGGCGGCGATGACGTTGCTCATGCTGGACCTCGATCACTTCAAGCAGATTAACGACAACCACGGCCATCTGGCCGGCGACTACGTGCTCAAAGAGACCTGTCACATCATCAAGGACAAACTCATTCGTCAGAAGGACGCCCTCGGCCGTTACGGCGGCGAGGAGTTCGCGCTCGTGCTGCGCGAAACACCGCTTCGCATAGCGGTGGACGTCGCCGAACGTATCCGCTCCACGATCGAAAAGCACAACTACACCTTCGACGGCAAAAGCATTCCGGTAACGATCAGCGTGGGGGTCGCGACCCTCGACTCCACCTCCAAGAAGCCCGAGGAGCTGATTGCGCTTGCGGACAAGGCGCTCTACGACGCCAAGACGCAGGGGCGTAACCGGGTATGCGTCCGCTAGCCGCCCTTCTCGCTTTCCTTTGTCTTTCCCTCTTCGCCGAAACCGGCGAGGCTCCCTCAACTCAACACAACGGCGGCACGAACGACGCGAATAGCGCCGGAACGCCTCCGAGCCTCTGCAGCGCCTTTGGGTATCTCTTCGGCAGTAACGCGCCCGCGACCCTCGAAGAGGCGAAGCAAAAGATGTTGCAGGATTGGGAGGTGGTGGAGACGACCATCCCCTTCTCGGAAGCTATCGATGATTCGAGTCTCGAAAACCCACGCCACTTCGTTGGAATCGGCCGGCCCAAGCAAGGCAACAAAAGCCGCCTCGGCGCCGATCTCCAGGGCCGGTTCTTTCTCGGCGTGAACTTGAAATGCAACCGGGAGAAGAAAACGCTCGAGCCCAAGAAAGTGGAGTTCATCAGCTGGAACTTCTCTACGAAGCGTTTCGACTTCGGCCTCATCGAAGGCATCGATAGCGGCGCCGCGGTCACCGCGCGGGTGGTGCCCCGCGAGCAATGCATCGGCTGCCACAAGACGGGCGGCCCCATTTTCCGCGACGATCCTTGGACCAACAGCATCTCCCGCCGGGAAGTATCCCTAGCCATGACGAAGACGCTGGTCGGAATCAATCCGGCCTACGGACCGGACCCGGACGCCTTCTACGGCCGCAAGCGGTTCGCCGATATCCTGGGCCTCGATCTTCACAAAGCGGACTCGGGCGGATTCGACGGTTCCACTCGCCTCGGGGCCTCCATCCTGCGCGCGCAGGCCCTTCCGCAAACTCTGAAGGATACGAAGCTTCGGGAAACGATGGTCCTCGGCCGTCTGAAATTGGATTTGTACGATAACTTCCAGTGGAGCGGGCCCATGCGCTTCGATCCGGTGTTTCTGGCCAAACGGCGGGAAGCCGTCGACGCTTACGCAAAGGCGACGAAAGCGATGCCGTGGGCGCCGGACGCGCCGGAACTGCGCGAGAACACGCTTCCGATTTCCGAGGACCTTTCCGAAGTTCTGCCCGGCACCGCCGACACCTTCAGCCTGGACGAGGAGAAGGTCGTCGCTTCCGTCCTCGCCTACAACGAGAAGCGCAAGACGCTGAAGCGCGATCCCCTGGACCCGAAGAGCCCGAGAAATTTTAACGAGAGAATCTCGGAGGAACACCTCGAAAAAACTTTCTCCTTCACGGCGAACCAGGAAACGGGGCCTCAGCCCGCGGCCGCCCCCGATCCGTATTTGCCGGATCCGACGCCGGAGGCGATGCAAAAAGCGGTGGAACGTTATCTCGCGAAAGAAAAACAAGAAGGAAACGGCGAGAATTACTTCAAGGCGCTCGATAAGCTGACGGACGAAGTCCTTGGAGGTCCACCCTTCGCGGCCTTCCGCGAGCGGGGCACTTTTCCGGAGTACCACGAGTACATCCCGCTCTTCTTTGATTCCCTCAATCAGGTGATGGCGAAGCACGGACTTCCCGCCGACTTCAAACACGGGATGGAAGTGGACCCGCGGCTTTCTCACTGCGGAGTGCCCGTCACTGCGGCGGCGCCGGTGGCCAACACGGCGCCGAAGAACAAGTGCTCCGCCTGCCACGAAGGCCCCGAGTTAAAGGAACGCATGAAGCTTCCCTTCCCGCCCTACGACCGGCTCCAACGAGAGAATTGGGTTTTGGAAAACGATCCGGCGACCGTGCGCCGCGAGCTTTCCCGGATCAAGGAATGGGTTTTCGACACCGCTCAGATGCCGCCTGACTATTCCGCGGAATTTAAGGAAGGATTCGATCGGGACTCGGCGGAAAACCGATCCCTGAAGAAGTTCCTAGAAACGGAACTGCAACGGGTGGCGCCAAGACCATAACGGCCCGGCAGGCGGGGAGCCTACCGGACCGTGGCATACCTCAATTTTCTACCCTGATTAAACCGTCTGTCCGTTAGCGGAAGGCGACTTGTTTGCCGCTCGCGCCTTCCAACCGGACGAAAATCTTTTTGCCGCCGCGTTCGCGGTAGCGAACCGTCAGCTGATGGGCCGCGTCCCAAGCGCCCGACGTTCGGGCGAGCCGCGACTTCACCGTCGCTTGCTTGGTGACGTTATGGAACATCGCCATCGACCAGCCGGACTCCATCGCCGCTCGTTCCACGGAGTCGTCCATATTGCCCGTGCCGTTTCGGCCGTTCATCAATTCCCTGTGCTCGGCGCGAAGCTTGTTCAGCGCCGCGAGCTCCACCAGCTCTTGCTTGCCGACCGCGCGAAACCGCTCGTACTTCATGGCCGCGAGCTGCACCCACAGGCGCGGGAACTCGGGGCTAGTCGGGTCGCAGTGAATATCCGCAATGAGCGGGCGCCGGGAATAGTCGCCGGCGAGATTGATTTGAGCCAGGGAAACCGTCGCGGGCGCAGTGGCGCCGTGAGCGAGTCGGCCGAAGGCCGCGATCGCCGCGATCGAGTAGATGGCTACAATTTTTCCCCAGTGCTTCAAACCGTGAGTCCTCACTTGGCAGTGTGGCTCCTCTCTCACGGGCGGGATTCTCCAGAGCAAGTCGGGTGCCAGATTTCCAGCAGCGGCCGAAAACACAGGATTTCGGCCAGATACCTCGGAAGGCTTGAAATGCGCTTGGCGTCATCTGTGTACAAAGGTTGAACACTGAGCTAACCCCGCGAAAAGGGGCACCTCTAAGCCATTGTTTTCCCAGGATTAAGGGCTGCTGTCTAAGGACTGAACACCACTGTATTCGAGTTGTACACATCCCAGCCTGGGTGGTTTGACCGGCAATCCGCGCGGCAGTTATGTTCACCGTTTTTATGACGGGCACCGAAAGCACCGAGCGACGGCCAATCCGACGGCTGGGCGAGACGCTCATCAACCAGATCGCGGCCGGAGAAGTCATCGAGCGCCCTTCCAGCGTGGTGAAAGAGCTCGTGGAGAACGGCCTGGACGCCGGCGCTTCCCGCATCGACGTTCTCCTTAAAGACGGCGGCAAGGAGGAAATCGCCATCGTGGACGACGGCCACGGCATTCCTCCCGAAGAGCTGGCGCTTGCGGTCGAGCGCCACAGCACGAGCAAGCTCGGCGAAGTCACCGACCTCGAAAAACTCACCACTTATGGTTTCCGGGGAGAAGCGCTGGCGAGTCTCGTTTCGGTCGCCGAGGTGGAGCTGAAAAGCCGAACGCCCAAGGCGACCAAAGGCCACGTCATCGATCTCAAGTACGGCGAAGCGCTCGGCAAGCCCCGCCCCACGTCCGCGCCGGTCGGAACGAGCATCACCGTGAAGAAGCTGTTCGCGGAATTGCCCGCGCGCCTCAAGTACCTGCGCACGGGAAGCACGGAATTTTCCCACGCCGCGAACACCGTTCGCGAGCTGGCCCTCGGCGCGCCCCAAGCCAAGTTTTTCCTTCGCCACAACGGCCGTCTCGTCCACGAGTACGTGAACGCCACGCGCGAGACCCGTTTCCGCGAGGTCTTCCGCCCCGACTGGGAGCCCCTTCACCTTAGAGAGTCCGTGGAAGAAATGGACCTCGAGGCGTTTCTTTCTCCGCCGTCCGTGATTCAGAGCCGCGGCGACCTATCGCTTTTCATCAACGGCCGCTCGGTGAGAAACCGCGGTCTTTTGTCCGCCGTGCGAAACGCGTATCTCGACACCCTCGGCCCTCACCACGAGCCTTCGGGCGCCGTTTACCTCGACATTCGCCCCGACTGGGTGGACGTGAACGTGCATCCGCAGAAGCTGGAAGTGCGCTGCCTCAAGCAGGAGCGCATTTACTCCTGGATGCGCGCTTCTCTAAAGAAGGCGATCTCGCTCTCCACCACGGTCCGCGAGATTCAGGAGCCGGCTCCCCGCCCCGAGCCCCTCACGCCATACTCGACCATCCCGGACGCCCCGGTCTACCGCGCTCAGCCTTCCCTCTCGGACGATTTCCTTGAGGTAAACACTTTGCTGGAGCAGCAACCCTCCGCTCCCCCTTCCGACACTCATTCTACGACTCAGACTCAGACTCGCTCTGCGTCCCCCTCCCTTCCCCCTCGCCTTCGCTACCTCGGCCAAGCTCGGGCGGCTTATCTCCTTTGCGAGGATGACTCCGGCATCGTGATCGTCGATCAGCACGCTCTTCACGAGAAGATGGAGTTCGAGCGCCTGCGCGCCGCCCACCGCGCGGGCTCGATGCAGGTTCAGCACTTGCTCGTTCCCAAGATTTTGAAACTCGATCCGGCTCTCGCGGCGACCGCCGAAGAGCACGAAACCCTGCTTACAGAGCTCGGCTTCGAGCTGCAATCCTTCGGCGGCGGCGATGTCGCCGTGAAAGGACGCCCCGCGCTCATAGCGGAGTCCCGTCTGGAAGAGACCGTCCGCTCGGTCCTCGAGGCTCTGCGCGAAGCACCGGACTCGTCACCCGAAGTCGTGGAGCGCGCACTCCACAAAACCTTTGCCACGATCGCCTGCCATTCCGTAGTACGCTTCGGGCAATCGTTGAGCCCCCGCGAAGCGGAGACTTTGCTTTCCGGCCTCACCCGTTTGGAAGAAGGATGGACTTGCCCCCACGGCAGGCCGGTGTTGCTCAGAGTGGGCTACCCCACAATTGAGAAACACTTTGAAAGGGTTTAACCTTGTGCCCATGAAATCCCGACACCTTGCGCTCGCTCTCGTCGGACCGACGGCCTCCGGCAAGACGAAGCTCGCCATCGAAATCGCCAAAGCCATCGGCGGCGAAATCGTCTGCATGGACTCGACGACGGTCTACAAGAAATTCGACATCGGCTCTTCGAAACCCACGAAAGAGGAACAAGCCGAGATCCCTCACCACCTCATCGACATATTGGAACCCGAAGAGAATTTTTCCGCCGGTCACTTCGTCGATCGCGCCCAGAAAGCGATCGACGGCATCGTCTCCCGCGGCAAGACGCCCATCGTGACGGGCGGTACTTACTTTTATCTACGCGCCCTTCAGTACGGTATGTACCCGACGCCGGTGATTCCCACCGAAACCATCGACGCCATCGAAGCCGAGTACTTCAACGAGGAAGACGGCACCGACACTCTGAAGATGCACGAGGAACTGAAGAAGAAGGATCCTCCTTCGGCGGAGAAGATCCACCCGAACGACAAGTACCGGCTACTTCGGGCGCTCGCGGTACTGCGCACGACGGGCGAGCTGCCCAGCAAGTTGAAGCCGGTACCCACGTCCGAAGACCACGCAAGCCGGCTGTGGCTCAAGTACTCGGTCGCGATTTCCCGGCACACGCTCAATCAAAGCATCGTCCTGCGGACGGATCAGATGTTGCTGGGCGGTCTCAAGCAGGAAGTCCAGGCCATCCGCGAAAAATGGCCCAAGGCCCGCGCCCTCGAGAGCGTGGGCTACGCGGAAACATGCAAGTTTTTGGACAAGAAAATCGACGAAAAGGGCCTTCGCAACGAGATCATCGAGAAGACCCGCCAGCTCGCCAAGCGCCAGGTCACGTGGGTGCGGAGCGACGCCGAGCTTCGCTTCATCGATTCGCGCGACGTCGCGCGAGTTCAAAAGGAAGTCGATAACCTTCGCCACGTGTTAGCCGGAGATGCAGCCATATGAGATCCATGACGGGCTTCGGCCGCTCGGAAGGCACCATTGGCGGCCAGCGTTTCACGATGGAAATCAAATCGGTGAACCACCGCTACCTGGATCTGAGATTCCGGCTCCCGTCTGGATTCGGGTCCTTCGAGCCCCGGCTCACGGAGCTGATCAAAGGAAAGTTCGAGCGCGGAAGCATCGACGTGATTCTGCGCCAGGCCCCGCTCGCCTCGGGGGCGGTCGCGGGAACGCGCCTTCAGGCCGACGAAGTGGCCGCGCAAACTTTCGCCGACGCCTGCGCCTCGCTCTCCAAGAAATTGAAGATCACCCTCATCCCCACCGCCGAGGCGATGGTGGCCACGGGAAAGATTTTCGTCCCCGTGGAAGAGAATCCGGACGACACCTCCCACTGGGAGTCCTTGAAAAAGCTCGCTCTCGCCGCCGCCGACTCCATGGCAAAAATGCGGGAAGCCGAAGGGCTGAAGCTCGCCGAAGTGCTTCGCGCCGGAGTGCGCGAAGTAGCCGAGCTCTCGGGCCAATGCCATAAGGTCGCGGCCGAACACCCGAAGCTCGTGCGCGAAAAGCTCCAATCCCGCATTTCCCAGTGGGGACTTAGTGGCCAAGTGGATGCGCAGCGTCTAGAGTGGGAAATCGCCTATTTCGCCGAGCGGTCGGACATTACGGAAGAGATAGATCGGCTCAAATCCCACGCTCAGGCGTTCGAGTCCCACCTCGGGGAAAGCGGCAGCGTGGGGAGGAAGCTCGATTTCTTGACCCAGGAAATGCACCGTGAGGTAAACACGATGGGGGCGAAAGCGGCCTCCCTGGAATTGACCCGGCTCACCGTGGACGGAAAACAGCGAATCGAGAAGCTAAGGGAACAGGCGCAAAATGTCGAATAAGTTGAGAGGATTACCCGGAGTGGGGCGCGGCGCGCCAAGCACCATCAATGTGGGCCACGGAAACTTCATCGTAAGCGGCCGGATCATCGCGATTTTGGAATGCGGTTCTCTTCCGATGAAGCGGCTGCGCGAGAAAGCGGCTGAAGAAAATCGTCTGGTCGATGCGACGGCGGGAAGAAAAACCCGCTCTCTCGTCGTCACCGATTCCAATCACGTGCTGCTTTCGGCTCTCGCCCCCCAGACGCTCCAAGATCGGGTGAACGAAGACGGTGGTCTTTGGACCGATCCGGGCCGGGTGGAATGGGAGGAAGGGGAGTTTGTCTCCTAAGTCGAATCCACAACCGAGACTGATTGTGGTGTCGGCCCCGAGCGGCGGCGGCAAGACCACTTTGTGCCGAATGCTGCTCGAGCAATTCCCCAACATAGTCCGCTCCGTCTCGACGACCACCCGCCCTCCCCGCGACGGCGAAAAGAACGGCGTGAACTACCATTTCGTCTCGAAAGAAGCGTTCCAGAAGAAAATCGACGCGGGTGACTTCGCCGAATGGGCGGAAGTTCACGGCAACCGCTACGGTATCTCGAAGAGCACCATCGACGAGGCCCTCAAACGCGGTAAGCACCTGTTATTCGACATCGATTACCAGGGAGCGATGACGCTTCGAAAGCTTTACGGAAACCGGACGCTGCTGTTTTTCATCCTGCCTCCGGACATGGAAACCCTCGAAAAGCGGCTCAGGGAGCGGGGGAGCGACACTACCCAGTCTATTGAAACCCGCTTGCAGAATGCCTACAATGAGCTCGGATGGAGCGAGAAGTTCGACCATCGATTGATAAACGACGAACTGGATCGGACCTTCGAGGAACTGAGCCAAATAGTCCGGAAGGAATGTCCATGAAGCTGGTGACCTCACCGCCAGCTGAGGAATCCGATTCTCTACTCACCGATCTGCTCACCGTAGTCACCAAGAACAACCCGAAGGCCGATCTCGCCCTCGTCCGGCGCGCCTATCAGTTCACGGCCGATGCCCACAAGGATCAAAAGCGAAAGAGCGGCGAGCCCTATCTGATTCATCCGGTCGGGGTCGCCCGCCTTCTCGCGGACTATCAGCTCGACACCGCGACCATCGTCACGGGCCTTCTCCACGACACCGTGGAAGACACGCGGGCGACGCTCGAGGAAATCCAAAAAGAATTCGGCGACGAGATCGCGGCCCTCGTGGACGGGGTCACCAAGCTTTCGAAAATGACTTTCAAGACCAGCGAGGAAAAACAGGCGGAGAACTTCCGCAAGATGATCCTCGCGATGGCAAAGGACTTGCGGGTCATCCTAGTGAAGCTCGCCGATCGGCTTCACAACATGCGCACGCTTCAGCACATGAAGCAGGAAAAGCAGGCGCAGATCGCCCAGGAAACCCTCGAAATTTACGGACCGCTCGCGAACCGCCTCGGTCTGTCCTCGATGAAACGCGAGCTCGAGGACTTGAGCCTTCGCTACATGAAGCCCGAAATCTATTTCAAGCTCGTCGCACTCGTGGAAAAGCGCCTCGAAGAGCGCCAAGACTACGTGAAAGACGTGCAGGCGATGGTGCAGTCCGCGCTGCAATCCCACGGCTACACCTCCGCCCTCGTCACCGGACGGCCGAAGCACTTTTACAGCATTCACACGAAGATGGAAAAACGGAACCTGTCTTACGAGCAGGTTTACGACATCACCGGCTTTCGCATCATCGTCGACACGGTGGAGGCCTGCTACGGTTGCCTCGGGCTCATCCATTCGCTTTGGACACCGGTGCCCGGCCGCTTCAAGGATTACATCGCCATTCCGAAAGCCAACTTCTACCAGTCGCTGCATACGACGGTGGTCGGGCCGAAGGGCGAGAAGGTCGAATTTCAGATCCGCACGCGCCAAATGCACGACACCGCCGAGCGCGGTATCGCCGCCCACTGGGCGTACAAGGAAGGCGGATCGAACAACCGGGATCTCGAACGCTTCAAGTGGCTGTCGCGCCTGGTGGAGGCCAACCAGGACCTCGGCGACCCGAACGAGTTCCTGGAATCCGTGAAACTCGATTTGTTCTCGGAGGAAGTCTACGTCTTCACGCCTAAGGGCCAGGTCATGGAGTTCCCGCAAGGGGCCACTCCCCTCGATTTCGCTTACACGATTCACACGGATCTCGGAAACCGCTGCATCGGCGCCAAGGTGAATAACCGCATGGTGCCGCTCAAGTACAAGATGAAGAGCGGCGACACGCTCGAGATTCTGACGTCGCCGAACCAGACGCCCAACAAGGACTGGCTCAAAATCGTCAAAACGGGCCGGGCGAAGAACAAGATCCGCAACTTCATCAAAACGGTCGAGCACGAACGCTCTCTCGCCACCGGCGAAATGATTCTCGACAAAGAGCTCAAGCGGAACAGCTTGAAGCTGAAGGCCCTGATGAACGACGGGTCGCTCCTGAAAGTCGCGGAGAGTTTCTCGTTCAAGTCGGTGCAGGATCTGCTAAGCGCCGTCGGTTACGGAAAGATTTCGCCCCAAAAGGTCCTCACGCGCCTCGTCCCGAAGGACAAAGACAAGGATAAGGAAAAGGACAAAGAGAAGGAGACCGAGGAGAAAAAAGAGCCCGGAATGCTCCAGCGCTTCTTCCAGGCGGCGAAAACGAAGACCGCCGACCGCCACGTCGTTAAAGTAAAAGGCGTCGAAGACCTTCTCGTGCGCTTTGCCCGCTGCTGCAACCCGGTTCCCGGGGACCCGGTGACGGGCTTCATCACGCGCGGCCGCGGCATCAGCGTCCATAGCCGCAACTGCCCCAAGATTTTCGATTCGGATCCCCACCGCCTGGTGGAAATCGAGTGGGATATATCGAGCCAGGCCCAGCGTAGCGCCCGCATTCGCATCCTATGCGAGGATCGCGCGGGCCTGCTCGCGGACATGAGCCAGGTGATCAAAGAGCAGAAGGTGAACATCACCCGCGCTCAGATCGGTACCACGCGCGACAAGAAGGCCGTCTGCCACTTCACTATCTCGATCACGAGCCTCCCGCAGCTCAAACAGGTCATCTCCACGCTCGAAGGCGTGCCCGGCGTCATCATGGTCGAGCGGGTGCAGAAGAAGTCGAACTAATCCGCTCCCGCATTTTCACTCATTCTAAGACTCATTCACGCTCTCATTCTTGGCTCTTTGCGGCCATGACTCGACCTGAGAATGAGAACTAGAATGGGTTTGAGAATGAGTGAGGGACTTACTTGGATTTTTTCGTGCGCACGGCCTTATCGAGGCCGAGGGCGAGAGACGAAGGCGTCTTCTCGACGATCATCGGTTTCACCGCGATCGACGGAGCGCTGATGGAAGACTTTTTCTCGAGGGTGAGAGCCGAAGGCACGCTAATCAAGCCGCCCGCGACCACATTGCGCGCTTCGTTGCCTTTGAGGGGCTTCGTGCCGCTGATGACCCATTCGCGAATCGCCGTGTAGTGGCTGCGCGGATCGTCTTTCAGCTGGCTCGCGAGAAGAGCGGCTTCGCCCGTCACGAACGCGGTGGCCTGAGACGTTCCCGACATGGTGCCGAACCGGCCCGCGGGGAGAGTCGACAAAATCATCATGCCCGGAGCGGCGACGTGCACCGTCTTGCCGTAGTTGCTCGACGGAAGAAGCTCGTTCTTCTTGTTCACCGAGGCCACGCTCACGATGTTGTCTAGGCCGTAGCTCGCCGGGTAGTACGGAATGCGATCGTTGTTACGGCCTTCATTGCCGGCCGCCGCGATGAAAAGAACGCCTCTCTTACGGGCCTCGGAGACAGCCGCTCTTTCGGCCGGAGCCGGATCCGAACCGCCGCCCGAGTAGTTGATGATGTGCGCGCCCATCTTCACGGCGTACTGAATCGCTCTCACCGTGTTGTTCAGGTTGTTATAGCCCGCGCCCGAGTTGTCGTAATACTTGAGGGGCATGATGGTCGCCCGCGGGCAGACGCCCGTGGTGCCGATTCCGTTGGCGCTCGCCGCCGAAATGATGCCCGAAATGTGCGTTCCGTGTCCGTGCGTATCGTACGGGAGCGGGACATCGTGGACGAAATCCCAGCCGACCACGTCGTCGATGAAGCCGTTACCGTCGTCGTCGATGCCGTTGCAGCTCTTGTCGCGGCAATCGTAACCGAGAGCGGCCATTCCCTTGGGCGGCTCCCACGAGCCGGTCTCACCCTGGTTTACCCAGATGTTTTCCTTGAGCTCGGGGTGCGTGTAATCGATGCCCGTGTCGATGACCGCGACGTTGATCGTCGGCGAGCAGCTTTGCGTGCCCGCGCTCATGGGCTGCACGAGGGGGCTGAAAGCTTCGAAAAATCCGATGTTCACGAGGGCCCAGTCGCGGCCGAGAGAGGCGTCGACTTTGGGGCCGCCGGCGGAAGCCCGCTTTCCGCCTTTGATGCGGGCGGTGACTTCTTCGGGGAGAGCCGGGTAATCAAGCTGGAAAGCACGCTTGGGGGCGGCGAAGGGGAATTCGGCCTTCGCCGTCGCTTCGCCTTCCTTCGCAAAAGAGCTGAAAGCCGAAATCATGGCGACACCAACGAGTATTCGCCCGATTTCCCGAGTTGCCTTAAATCCGCTCAGCATCCGCATCAACCGCACCATCCGCAACGTACGACAGTTCGCTATTCACTTTGGGCGCACGGCTATGCGCCCCGCTTCACAACGGGGATTAGAAGAGCAATGACGGTGCCACAGGACCGAAGTCCCACAAACACGTGAATTGGTTGCGTTGACTCCGGGAACACGACTTGCGGTTAGACAGAATTGTCGGACATCGGTGCCGTTAAACGTCACCGGGGGGTCAGAGGACTGGACATAGGCTAGACGAGGACGAAGGGGCCGCCCTCATCCGGAATACGGAGGCAGCTCCATGGGGACGACTCCCGCCTGGACCGTGCCCCGGCTGCGGCCGGCTTTGTAGTAGAGAAAGTTTCGGATGACGAGCTTCACGTAGTTGCGGGTCTCCGTGATGGGGATGAGCTCCACGAAAACGTCGGCGGGAAGCGCCCCCCACCGTTTCCACCATCCCGACACCCGCTGAAACCCGGCGTTGTAGGAGGCCGAAATGAGAGCGATGTGGGGGACCAGGGTCTGGAGCTGATGCAGATGAAAGCTCGCTAGCTTCACGTTCTCGTCCCCGTGGAAAAGATACTTGTCGGCGTAATACGCGCCGTAGCCCCACTGATCGGCGAGGCTTCTCGCGAGAAAGGGCATGAGCTGCATGAGCCCCCGGGCGTCGGCGATGCTCGTCGCCTCCGGATTGAAGGCGCTTTCCTGGCGCATCAGCGAGTAAATCAGATCGGGGTCTACTCCCCACTGGCGGGAAGCGGCGTCCACCTGCGCTTCGAAGGGACGGGGAAACATGTCGTCCAGAAAATCAAACTCGACCGGAGCGACCGACTCCGGCAGCTGCAGGGCTTCCGTCACGATGGAGTAGAGGCGCATCGCCTCGACGTGATCCTCGGCCGCCTGGAGCAGATGGGCGATGTAGAGAAGCACGGGAAGATCCTCGGGCTCGGGATCTTTTCGCATCCGAACCGACGCCTGAAGCAAATACGCGTCCGCGTCTTTTTTCAGACCGCTCTTCAAGCGATCTTCGGCGGCGGTCAGAAGCTCGTGTACCTTGCCCGGCATCTCGATCTCTTTTTTCAGAAAGGCCCGGGTCTGAAACGTCTTCGGGGCGAAGTCCACCTTGCGCCCGAGACGGCTTGCCGCGAGATAAAAATAATAGCCTGGTACTTTAGTCGACAAAATTTCCTTGTAGGCGTCCTCGGGCTTCGCCGCTTTGCTTTCGGTGAAACGGCCGCGCCAGTACATGCGCTTCAGCTGATTGGAAACGCTCTTGTCTTTGTCACACTGGGAATCCAAGAGTTGTAAAGCGGACTCCCCCTGTCCGGCCGTGAACCGGTGGAGCGCGACGATGAAGCCCGCGGTCGCCGTCCGTTCGGCGCACTCGTCTATATCGTGCATCTTCTGGTAGGACTCTTCGGCCGTGGAGAGCTGGGAAAGATCGATGGCGATGCGAAAGCGCAGATAGTGAACGAGGTACCAGTCGTCGTCGCCCGCGTCGTCTTTCATCTGCGGGTCCCGGATCATCTCGTTAACTTTTTCGAGGGCGACGGAGTTCTGGTCCTGATTCCAGGACTGATAGGCGACGTCGTAGAATTTTTTCAGGTTCCGGTTTTTGAGAGGCGAACGCGGGGGCGCCTCCTCCCGCTGAGTCCGGGCGAGGCGCACGTATTCTTGAAACGTGGCCGAAGTCTCCTCCTGAAGGCCGGACACTTCGTTCTCGAGAAAGCTCTGCTCTTCCCGGAGCTTTTCATAAAGCGGAGAGCCCGCTTTGAGGGAACGCAGCTCCAGCCCGTACAGATCGGCGAGGCGTTTTTTTTCCAGAAGAGTAAGATCGGATCTGGCTTCGAGTGCCCGGCGCTCGGCAAACGTTTCCTGAGTCAGCGTTCCCTTCGGCTTCAGGTTGAAGCTCGGAGCGAACTCCGCCGGTTGATGTTTTGCCGCGCACTGGCATAATAGCGCCAGACACAACATTAATAGAGTCGCCCGCACGGGCCGATTGTAGTCCAAAATGAACTTGGCCAAAACCTTTCTAGTCCTGGGCGTCACGTTGACCGCGGTGGGCCTCTGCTTGCTGGCCGCCCAGAAGATCCCCGGTCTCTCGCGCCTGGGGCGGCTCCCGGGGGACATCCGCGTGGAGCGGGAAAACTTCAGCTTCTATTTTCCGTGGGTTACGTGCCTTTTGCTGAGTGGCCTCGCGACCCTCGCCTTGCGCCTTTTCGGGAGGCTCAAGTGAAGCGCGCGATCAAAATCCTCGCCATCGCGGCCCTCTCCGGATTTCTCGCCTGCACCGCCAAGGAGCAGGAACCCGACGAGGAGCTGAAGGCCCTCGACGCGAAAATCACCCAGATGGAATCTCAGCTGAATGACTTCCGCGAGCGGATGAAAACCGCCGAAAGCGACCGAGGCCTGCGCGATCAGATGACCGAGGACGAAGCGCTACTCAAATCCCGCCTGGAAAGACTCCGCGAAAGAGCCCGCCAAAAGCGCCCCGTGCAGGCTTCCGGCGCCCAAGAGCCGCTCTGAACACGACGGTTAAAATTATCGAACGCGGCGCTCCCAACCCGCGGACCACCCTTGCTAAGGTGGCGCCACATGGGTTGGGGGAATTCCTAGAAGTTCAACGGTTTCCATTCCTTTAATATGAATCGACGGCGGTGGCTGACAGTCCTGGTGGGCGTGCTTTTGGCTTTGGGGGCCGAGGCACGCCCGCGCCGCCAGTCGATCGTCCGTTACGATTTGAGTCCGCTCGTCGCGATGGCGAACGGCAAGCTGAAGCTCATCGGCGGTAGAAGCATCACGCTTCCGGGACTGTGGTCCCAGCGACGGATCTTTTTCGACGACCTCCAGCCGGGGGCCAACTGGCGCCATCCCGCCCGCATCCGCGTGGAGATGCCCGACGGACGTCTAGAGTCCGAAATGCAGGTGGATTTTCCCCCCGTCGATTTGGACTCCTGCCCCGTGGTCTCGGGAACGCCTCCGAAACCGAAAACGAAGGTCGAGTTCAAGGTGCAGCCCTTGAAGGGCGCCCACAAAGTCACCGATCCCGACAAGTACTGGGCCTTCCTTTTGAACGGGCATGCGGAGCAGCGGCACTGGAACGACTTTTCCTATCTCTACCGCGTGCTCACTCAAGTGTACGGCTATCTTCCGAGCCACATCGTCGTAGCCGATTCCGTTTTCAAAACGCGGCTGCCGGACCTCGACGAGAACGGAAGCCCCGACATCGAGTTCGGCTCCACGTTCGACGAGGTGAAACGCGCCTTCACGCATCTCGGCGGCAGGCTCAAGAAAACCGATCGCCTGCTTTTCGTCGTCAACGATCACGGGGCGACGCTCGACGGAGAATCGACTCTGGTTCTGTTCGATAGCGAAGTGAAGGCGAGCGTTTTTCTTCCGCTGCTGAACGCGCTTCCGAACGACGAGATCATTTCGGTTTACGAGCAGTGCAACGCGGGCGGCTTCGTCCGCGGCTCGGTCACGGCTACCGGCCGCGTGGCGGTCGCCGCCTCCACGAATCTGGAACAGAGCTGGGCCACCACCGACTTCCAGTTCGACGAGTTTCTCTACCACTTCATTTCGGCCGTGGGATACCAGCGCCACGACGGAACATTGGTGAGGGCGGACGCCGATGGGGACGGAAAGGTCTCCATAAAGGAGGCCTACCTCTACGCCGCCCAAATGGATCGCGCTCCCGAGAGCCCCTTCCTCGAGTCTTTCACGACTACCGGCAAAGCCATGGACATCGGAGTCGGGCACTAATCAAGCATGAGCGACGAAAATGTAGTTTAGCCGGCGGTAGTACTGCCGCTCGAACTCCCTTTGCGAGAGCGCGCTGCGCCCCAGAAGCCAACTCTCCATCAGGGAGACTTTCGTGGAGCAGCGCTCGAAGAACGAGAAGATCCTCTCGGGGCCCGCTCCGTAGAACTCGGCCGCGCCCAAACCGTGTTGAAAGATTGTCGTGGGCCTCCACCTTCGCAACAGCGCTTCGCCGCCCTCGAGCACGAGCTGCTCCGCCCCCTCCACGTCCATTTTGATTAGGTGAATCGGAAGGTCCTGCGGCATCGCGCGATCGAGACGCTGGGTCTGCACGCGGAGGAGCTGTGGAGTTCCGGCTTCCTTCGGATAATCGCGTTTGCGCAGACCGCTGTAAGTGTCGCAAGTTTTCAGATAGTGAAAGTCGGCGGATCCTTCCGCATTACTCAGAGCGGCTTCCACCACGCGCACTCCGGGAAACCGCAGGCGCAGAGTCTCGGCCCGATCGGGAATGGGCTCGAAAGCGTAGTGAGTTCCGGCGGGGGCATGATGGAGAATCCGCTCCAGCACGTTGCCTTCGTGGCAGCCTATATCGACGGCATTCGAGTCCGCCGCGAGGACCCGTCGCAAAATGGACTCCATTTGCCGGTAGTAGATGACGCGTAGCACTTCGTTCCCGAAGAAGCGCGCGTAGGTTTTTCTTATCGTCGTATCGAGTGCGGTCTCACCGAGACATCTCTTGTACGCCCGCTTCAAAGTTTCCGTCACGACGCCTCCTTCGGGGTATCTACTTTAGCAAGGTGGGTGCCACGAAAGCCGAGCCTGAGACGGGGCGGGCCGACCGGGAAAGGCGACATTTGGCACCACTGCTCGGGAAACATTTACCGAGAGGGCGCCGGTCCCGGATTGAAAAGCTGTGCGCGGTTCTTGCATCTGGGGCGTGGGTAATGGACGCCGCCTGGTTGGAGCTTGCCCCGGAACTCATTCAACTGGACCTCGCCGCTTTCGGAAGCACGTTGTTTCCCGTACGAGCGGCCAAAGCAGCCGTGCCCTGGATCGAAAGGCACATGGACGCGGCGCTAGATTGGATCGAAACGGCCCACGTCGTTGCTCCGGACGGCGGCATTTCCAAGGGTTACGACCTGCTCAGAATGCGGTGGGACCGATCTTATCCCGAGACGACGGGCTATACGATTCCAACCCTGCTGAATGCCTCGTCCCTCTCGGGCCGGTCTGAGCTGGTCGGGCGCGCCCTCACCATGGCGGATTACCTTCTCTCTTGCTCGACAAAGGAAGGCGGTGTTTCCCACTGGGCCGCCAAGAGTCCGCGGCCGATCGTTTTTGACACGGGACAAGTCATCTTCGGCTGGCTCGCGGCCCATCGGGTTTCGTCGGATGAACGATATCTGGAGGGAGCGAAGCGGGCCGGGGACTGGCTCGTCTCGATCCAAGACTCGGACGGATGCTGGCTGCGGAGCCAGCATCTGAATGTGGAAAAGACCATCGACACTCGAGTGGCGTGGGCGCTCGTTTATTTGTCTCAGATCACCGGCGACGCCCGCTATCGCCACGCGGCGGTCCGAAATCTCGAATGGGCGCTTTCCCGTCAGGACGAGGACGGATGGTTCCGCAATTGCAGCTTCACGCGCTCCTCGGATCCTTTTACCCACAACATCGCCTATACGGCGGAGGGACTTTTCGAATCGGGAATGATTCTCGGTGAGTCCCGCTATATGGAAGCCGCCCGAAAGACCGCGGTCGCCCTACTCGAAAGACAACGAGCCAACGGCAGCCTCGCCGGAACGTTCTCCTCCGGCTGGAGGGAAACGAGCTGGTCGAGCTGTCTGACGGGCAACTGCCAGGTGGCGGAACTCTGGTTGCGCTTCTATTCGCGCGAGCGAAACGAAAACTACCTTACGGCCGCCGAAGCAGCCCTCGGGTTCGTGGCGAGCCGCCAGACCGTGAACCGAGCCCTTCCCAAACTCCACGGAGGCATTCCCGGGTCTTCCCCCGCTTTCGGATGCTACGAACGTTTCAAGTACCCGAACTGGGCGGCGAAATTTTTCGTCGATGCCATGCTCGCCCTGAAGGCCGCCCGCGGGGAAGGCCGGGAAGGAGACTTCGTCGGATAGAACGCGTCTTCCCCCGCCCAGGTCTGAGTGTACTGAGCGAGTATTAGTCACCCCGAAAAACCGCTCCGGCGGAATACGGGGCCCTGTCCGCCTCGAATCTTTCTCCCTCGGCTGGAATGCCCATTGCACTCTCTCTGCCCTCCGGAGGGTCGTCTGGTGCTGGTGCGCGCAGTCTCAAAGCGTTTACTCGTTGTATGCTTATGTCTCTCGTCGGCGTTTTCTTACGCCGAGCGCGAGCCGGCAGCGCCCGCCCGTGATTTCGAAATCTCCCGCTCCTCCTTAGACAGACAAGCCGCACTGACTTCGAAACGAGTGAGACTGTATTTGCCCGAGGGGGCCCCGGCCCCCGTTCTACCCGAAGGTTTTCAGGTCGAGGCCTCTTACGGACCTCTATGGCTCCTCGTGAGCGAGAAAACGATCACTGAGTCCGACCTCAAGAAGCTGCGGGCCATTCCCGGCGTTACGGCAGTGGGCCGGGACGCGGTCGTGCTTTATCCGACGAAAGACCACGGCTCCCCGGCAAAGTCCGGCGGAAGGGCGGAAGCCAAGCCAAAGGCGCCCGCGCCCACTCCCACCCCCGCTCCCACACCAACACCTGAGCCGTGCACCCTGATGGAGAGATGCCCGGGCGGAAAGCCGAAGTTCTGGGGCCAGGAACTGATGATGGTCAACTCCATGCACTTTTTCCTGAACTACGCCGGAGTTGCCGACGAGACTCAAGCCGAAGTCGCTGTCGTCGACTCCGGTTTCGATTCCTCGCAGGCCGATCAGTTTTCGAGTACCGGTGGTGTCCGCACGGAGCGCGGAGCCAAGGTCGGGGACGAGCATCCTTTCAGCAAATACGTGAAGGTCTATCATCACAAACCCGGCGAAGAGCTCTTGGGAGATCCCGGTAAGGACGAGAATGGGCACGGAACCATGGTTTCCAGCACCATCGTCGGCGCGAACGGAATGGGCGTGGCAAAGTCCGTTCACCTTTCCGTTTACCGGGTGACGAAGCCCGGGGACGAAGGCAGTACCGCCTCTTCTTATCTCGACATGGCGATGCTTCGCGCTTGCCGCGAGAATCCGGACCCGTCGGGTCTCACGATCATCAACATGAGCTGGGGCGGAAGGCTCGACGAATCGAACATCAAGCCGGGGGAGAAGGACGAGGTCACCCAGAAAGTCCTCGATAAGCTCGCCGAGGACGGTTGCCTCGTCACGAAATCGGCCGGCAACGACAACTTCCGCGCGGCCCGAAAAGACGACGACCTCGACGACGCTTACCTTAGAGTGGCCGCCACGGACGCCTCCCTGGGACTGGCGGGTTTCTCGACTTCGGGGGAAATTTCCGCGCCCGGCGAGTCGATCTACGTGAGAAACGGCAGCCTGCCGCAGAAACGGATTCACGATAAGGAAAAACTTTGCGGCACCGAGACCAACACCCGATTCGTCAACGGGACGAGCTTCGCGGCTCCCTTTGCCGCCGGCATCGCCTCCCAAGTGGTTCGGATGATCAAAAAGCACGACGGATTCAAGGGGCTTTCAAGCCGCGAGCGGATCCGTCTCGTGAACCGGATTCTCAAGGCAAGCATGCACATGGGAGTAATCAACGGGCTTCGCGCGGTGGTGATTGCGAACGCATGGGCTTCAATGATTCCCGCCGAGGATCGGGCCAAAGCTCTCGTCCCAACTTCGGCGAAGGAGTCTCCGGGAGTGAACTTCCTCGCGGGCCTGCTGGAACAGTACCCCGCCGAGATCTGTGAGAAAGAAAGCGGCGTCTGCGAGTCTCAAATAAAGTGTACCGACACGGTCAATTGCCTCGCGAAGAGCCGGGCCCAGGCCGCCCTCTGCGTTCCGCCCAAGGCGGAGACTCTGGAAGACATCGCGCGTACCGCTTACGCGAGGGGCGCGTACGAGATGGGGCACTACTACAGCTCCCTGACGGCGGAACAATCCGAGGACCCGAAGAAACTGCAGGAACTGAGAAAGATGGCGGTGGACGGTTATCTCCGCTCGAAGGGCTACTTCGACGTGCCGCCGCCGGCCAAACCCGATCGCTATGGGTACACCCCCTATGTTCCCTACGAAAAGAAACCCGAGGTGATTCGAGGAAAGATTTTCCGCGAGATGCCGGCCAACTTCGTCCGAAATACGCTCGCGCCCTACTTGAAAGAGTACTACGCCGCGAAGAACCCGCCTAAAGGCGGTGGAGAGTATCTGAAGGTCGCGGCGGACGGTCTGCTTTGGTCCTACCCGGTCAAGAGCGCGCTGGAAATGGGGTTCGATCCCAAGACGGGAGAAGACCGGGGAAGCAACTCGGTACTGGAAGGCGTGACCTCGGTTCTCCAAAGCGCCAAAAAGGCGATGGGACCCGCGGACTTTCAGAAAATGATCTCCACCTGGGTCACCATGCATCTCGACAACAAGAAATGGGACGTGGAATTCGACGCTAAACACGGAGCTTCCAACTTCACTTCGAATCGGGCAACGTCGTACATCCGGATTCTGGATCGGCTGATTTCCGACGAGCCCTCCCACTCCTCCATGCGCAGTTTCCTCGTCGGGGAAGAGTCCAGGATTCTAGAGTCGATGCGGACGGTGAACGATCACTACGGACGAGAGACTCAAGCCTGGGTTCCCTTCATCGAGACGTATCCGGATCGCGCGACGTACGCCCAAACCCTCGATCGCCACCATGACGAAACCTGGAAGCTCGCCCGGGAGAAGGGTATCGGGAGTCTTTCCGCGATCGAGATCCAGCGGGAGCTCGAAAATCCCGACGGCACCGGCGCGAGTAAATCCCGCGTGGATTTTCTATTCGAAATCCTGGAAGCGCAGGCCAATTTGGCCGGTTGGGGCCCGAAGAACGATTCCGAGATGTTCGAGGGCGCGCTGGGCGAGCTCGGCCTGCTCCACAAGAAGATGTCTCCGATGGAGCAGAAAGCGCTTCGGGATCGGTTCCACGAGCTCCTCCGAACGTCCCGAAGCACGGACATGGTTTCGCAGCTCCTGGACGGATGGTGGCAGGACAAGGTTTTCGGTATCGACACTCTTTCGGTGCTCTTGAAGTACCGCTCCGACGAAGAAGCCCGTAACTTGGGCATGGTCTACAAGGGGCACCCGCTTATCGACGATTCCCTGATCGCTCTGCTGTCTCACAAGGCGGCCGCGGCGATAGTGAACGCCGATCCGTCCCAAATGGCCTCGATGTCCACCCGCTATGAATTGACGAACGGCCTGTCGATAGCTTGGAAGGGACTTACCCTGCCGATAGATCCCAATCTCGAGCTCGTCGTTCCCGTCTTGAAGGAGAGGAATCCAACCAGACTGGCTCCCTTCGAGGAAAAGGACAAGGTGGCGACCGCCGCCGGCTCCGGATTTCCGGAGTTCATGGTGGGATCCGTCCGGCTTGCCGCGGACAAGAAGTCCAGAGAGGTGGGAGGCAAGCTTTTGTCCGGCCTGAAGGCCGCCACTTACGAGCTCAACTACAATGTCCAGCTACGCAAGGTGCTCGAAGATCTACCGGCGGCGGGCCCTTGGCGTAAAGAGGTCGACGCCTTCGCCGCGAGAGACAAGGAATTCCTCATCGGCATGGGCCCGTTCTATTTGAAGCAATTCCTACCGGCCTTGGACATGATGAATCAGCCGGAAATCCAAGCTTACAAGAAGAAGGAAGAAGAAGAGGCGCGGATCGCCTGGGAGAAGACGAAAGAACAGTTCTCCACTTTCAGGAAAGCCCTCGACCCGGCTTTAAGCTCGATGTCCGAGTACCTCGAAAAGGTCCGCAAACAGGTTTTCGAGAAGCAGTCGCCCTCATCCAGCCCGAGGTAACCCAAGCCATAAGGGCCTTCGTGTGGGGAGACGAGACCCGCCCTTTCCCCACGGACCTCTCCTACTCGCCTTGCCCAATGCGACACATTGCGTTACCTACTCACTCGGAGGTTCCCTATGAAGCGTAATTCGATTCTTCTCGGTGTTCTGTTGGTAGTGGCCGGTCAGACGGCGGTCGCACAGGTTGCGGAAATAGTTATCCCGCCCCTGTACGAGTGCAAAGCCACCTCCTCGGATGGCCGGGAGTTTTCCTCCGAGCAGGCGGCGAACCCTTACACGATCCCCTGCTCGACGTTCGGTAACGACAACGGCGAGTGTTCCCCCTGGGCATCCGCCGCCGTGAACGCGTTGCGAGCCTGCATCCAGGGCGTCGGCCAGAACTGCAAAGTGGTCGAGTGTTTCCAGAATCCCCAGTAGACAAGAGCGGTTCCCGAATCCCTCGATAAAGTTCGCTTTTGAGAGGGCGCCTCGTCGACCCCCAGGGCCTCGCGATATCGATCAAAATTTCGTGAGCTGGGGAGAAGTCCGTCTTTCCATCGGCTTAAGGCGGCTGCTTTTTTTCAAGCAGTGCCCTTGAGCCGTTTTCCATTCCTTTGTCTCATTCCAGATTGAAGCGGAACTCTCCACGTTAGGCCGAGGTGCGTACATGAGCCCGAAGTCTCGCTTACCATGCCTCAAAGCTCAGGTCCTGCTATCGCTGCTTTTGTCCCTCGCCGCCTGCGATCAAAGGCGAGACCTTGGAACCCCGGACTCTTCGAAAAACTCGGAGGCCGTCTCCGCCCCCGAGCCGGGTCCCGTTTTTCCTCTCGAGTTTCCCATCGGGGAAGCTCCCACCGGTCGGCCCAACTCCAGCCCCACGGTTTACCGGGGCGGGGCCGGCTGACCAAAACCCCGCGAGGTTCACATGGGAAATATCCACTTAGCCAAGCGAACCATAGCTCTCTGTGCGGCGACCTTCTCGTGTCTCGCCGCGGGGGACACGATCACGAGCGGATGGACCCTCGGGGTGGGCTGCGGCGGCACCGGTAATTGGTCCACCCCTCTTTCCTTCACGGCCCAAAAATCGGGAGGATTCACCTCGAGCGGTCAATGCCGGCGCACCTCCACCCGTTTCACGAAGTTTTCTTTCACCGCCGCGGCGGGCGGTACCTTGATCGAAAACACACGCTTCGGACTTCACACCGGAGACGTTCTCATCGTGCCGCCTCTACTCACCGGCGAGACGCAACCGCTTTTCACGGTAGCCAGCGCCTGCCCCTCCAGCTCCCATGCCCTCAACTGGATCTACGTTCAATGGAACTCGGCCACAGCGCTGAACGATACTTACCTGCTCGGAGAAGCCCTTTACTCCAAGGGAGGCGCCATTACTGTGACCAGACAGTACAACGTGAACGGCGACGACTATTGGATCGGAAACGTCGCCATGCCGGGCTCCTGTAACCCGGCCACGGGAGTCTATTCCGCCACGGGAAGCGCGAACCTCGGAGGAGAAGTCTACTTCACCCGATTGGGAGCCGGAGTGTTCAAGACCGGCCCCGGCAAAGCCACTTTCTTCTTCCCGCAATTCACCGTGAACCCTGTCGACGAGCTTTCCAATTGGTCGGTGCAGGGAATCACGTTCGACAGTCAGTTCGCCGCCAACACCAAACCGGTGCGAGTGGTCTCCAACGCCGAAGGATCCGTCTTTACCGTGCAGCCCTATTCGGATCCCGAGGCGGGTACCATCGACAGCACCTATGTCGACACGCTCACGATCACCGGCGCCAACTACCCGCGGCCCGGAATGCTCGTCGGAACCGTCACCCGCACCGGAACGGGATCGGGCACAGGGAAAATCGCGTGCATCGCCAACCGAGGGATCAACTTCAAAGTGATTTGCGCGGGCCAGTCGCCGAACGCCAACTCTCAACCCTACTCCATCAGCTTCATCAAAGAGGGGGCTCAGGTTTTGGGGCAGCCTACCCCAAACAGCTTCGTGCAAACGGAAATGGGTGTATCGAGACCGACCCAGAGCATCGTAGCCGGGGGAAAACTCATCGTCGCCGACACCGGCAACCACCGCGTCCTGATCTGGAACAACATTCCCACGAGCCATCAACAATTGCCGGACGTGGTGCTGGGGCAACCGAACCTCGCCTCCAACACTTCGAACCTAGGAGGCACGAGCGCCGCGAGCCTCTCCCAGCCCTACGGCGTGCACAGCGACGGAACCCGGCTCTTCGTTTCCGATTTCTCCAATCACCGGGTGCTCATTTGGAACGCGATCCCCACGACCAACCAAAAAGCGGCGGACGTGGTGCTCGGTCAGCCGGACATGACCTCGAACCTCTACAATAACGGAGGGCTCAGCGCCAGAAGTCTGGCGCAGCCGTGCGCGATTACGACGAACGGAAGCCGGCTGTTCGTGGCGGACGGCAACAACAACCGGGTCTTGATCTGGAATACGATTCCTTCCACGAACCAGAGGCCAGCCGACCTCGTCCTCGGTCAACCCAATCTGACTTCCAACCTTTCGAACAACGGCGGCGTCAGCGCTCAAAGCCTCAACCACCCGACGGGAATCTTCAGCATCGGCACCCGGCTCTTCGTCGGGGACACTTACAATCACCGCGTGCTGATTTGGAACACTCTTCCGACCGGCAATCAGCAAGCCGCCTCGCTGGTGCTTGGCCAGCCGAACCTGACTTCGTCCTCCATGAACAACGGGGGCCAGAGCGCCCAAAGTCTCAACTATCCGTTCGGAATTTGCAGCGACGGCACGCGGCTGATGGTCGCGGACTACGGCAACAGCCGCGTTTTGATCTGGAACTCGTTACCGGCCGTCAACCGTAAGGCCGCCGACCTGGTGGTCGGCCAGGCCGGCATGAACTCCAGCGCCGGCGGCGGTATCACGAGCGCCCAGAGCCTGTTCGGGAATTCAGGCGTCTCGTTATACGCGGGCCGTCTTCTGGTGACCGACCTTACCAACAGCAGAATTTTGATTTGGAACGCGATACCGACGATAAATCAGAAAGCGGCCGATATCGTGCTCGGGCAGGCCACCATGTCCTCGAATGGCGCAAACAACGCCGGTCTCAACGCGTTCAATCTGTCCCAGCCTTACGGAGTGGGCAGCGCCGGCACGCGGCTTTTCGTCGCCGACCACGAAAATAATCGTGTTTTGATCTGGAACTCGATTCCCACCTCCAACCACCAGGCGGCCGACGTGGTACTCGGCCAGCCGAATGTGAATACGAATATCGCCAACAACGGAGGAGTGAGTGCCCGCGCCTTGAACCACCCTTTCGGTGTTTTTAGCGACGGGACCCGGCTGTTCGTAGCCGATCTCTCCAACAATCGGGTACTGATCTGGAACTCGATCCCGTCCACCAACCAGCAACCCGCCGACGTTGTGCTCGGGCAGCCCGACATGACCTCACGTGATTACAACCAAGGAGGTGTCGGCGCCGGCAGCCTGGCGCAACCGACCGGAGTGACGAGCGACGGGACCCGGCTCTTCGTGGCGGACTCCAACAATCACCGGATTCTCATCTGGAACACGATTCCCACGACGAACCAACAGCCGGCCGACCTGGTTCTAGGGCAGCCCACGATGACCGCGAATATGGCCAACGAGGGAGGCCTCGGCGCTCGAAGTCTCCAGTACCCGTTCGGAGTTTCCGTTTCGGGGGGCCGGCTCTTCGTAGCCGATTCCTACAACCACCGGGTGCTTGTCTGGAACTCGATTCCGGCCGTCGACCGGCAGGCGGCCGACGTGGTTCTGGGCCAGCCCACCATGGACTCGAATGCCGCGAACAACGGAGGAGTCTCCGCCGATAGCCTGAACCTGCCTTACGGGGTTTCCTCGGACGGAACCCGGCTTTTTGTCGTCGATACCAACAATCATCGCCTTCTCGGCTGGAGCACTACCCCCACCCTCAACCGTCAGCCGGCCGATCTGATTTTCGGTCAAGCCGACATGACCTCCAATGCGCCCGGTATCGGCGAAAACGCCCTCTATTGGCCGAGAGCGATCTTCGCGAAGTCGACGAGAACTTGGGTGGCCGAATCGGGAAACAATCGAGTTCTGATATTTCAAACGCGCTGACGAAAGGGAATCGAATGAAAAAGTTCCTGCGGCCGGTCTTGTGGATGCTTCTCGCCGGATTCACTCTTTGCTCGGGAGGGCTGGGGGCCGAGGAGGACCGTGCCGAGGGTTTGGCCTCGGAAACCGAGATTTCCTCCGAGGGCGTCACGCCCGCCGCCGTGGAGGGGATCCCGCGGGATCCAAATTACAACTCCGATCCGGACTACAATCCCTGGCTCGACGAGGCCAAGGCCAATAATTGAAAGGACCGGCCGCCGCCTGCGCGCCAGTTCAGGGTTTGGCGATATTGATGAGGGTCTGGCGGCAAAGGAGATGAGTCTCCTCGGCCTTCAACATCGTGCCGTCGTCCCAGGTGAGCTCCTGGGCGTAGATCCGAAATCCGTTCGGAAGATCGCCGATGTGGGTTTCGTCGACGGTTACCCGCGCGCCCCAGGTCGTGTGAATGAGGCCGGTGTCCTTCGACCCCGCCACCTGCCGAATGGTTTCGGCGAGAACCTTGCCGTCCAGCTTCCAAGTTTCCCGCGAAAGCTCGAAGTCGGGAAACGTCGGGAAAGCTCCCCCGTCATATTGCGTGTGCAGATAAGTGAGCCGGCCGGCGGAATCGGAACACTCGAGAACCGCCGGATTGGAAGCGAATCCCACCTGAGCCACGAACAGAGAGCTGAGAAGAAATAGTTTCATGACTCAGCGCATACACGAACCCTGAAAGGTCAGGCAATTAAATCTTTTCATGGAGCGGACAGAGCGGAGGGCCCGACAGAAATAGCCACCCGGGACTCCCCTACGGCCCTTCAAACCCGGGAAAATTCCACCTCAGTCTCCAGGTTCGCCTTCCGGCGCTCTGAAGGGAGCCCTCACAGGGTCTAAGGCTAAGAGCGACGGGCTTGGCGTGAAGAAGGGACCAGAGATCGAAGAGGTGATCGTAGCCGCCCACCACCCGGTTCACGGAAAATCGAGGCTCCGGGGCGCAGTCGTGAACAAGGATCTTGCTGATTTGATCGGGGTCCGCCTCCTGAAACAGACGTACGATTTGTCGTTGGCCCTGCTGCCACTGCCACCAGCGGTTTCTCAAAGCGAGGCCTGTCGTGAGAGCCAGGGTGACCACCACAAGGCTGCCTCCCAGCCACAGCAAAGCCCGCCGCTTCAGGTGAGCCGGAAGCGCCACCGGAATCAGACTGATTAGAAACGCCCAGAAAAATCCAGGGTGAAAAAGCCAGTTCGGCGAGAAAAAGGGGTGACCCAGCACTGGCACAAACGCGATCAGTATGAAACCCACGAAAGCGGGCCGTGCCCCCAGAGAGGCGAGCCACCGTCCTCCCTCGCGGCGCCGGACCCCTTCGAGGACGCCCGCCCAGACGACGGTGGTTAGAGCGAGAGCGCCGGCGAGCAGAAGCAGACCGTAAGGAAGATCCTCCAACCGGATTCGGAGGTAGGAATCATTCAGAGGGCGGTTCAGGCGAAAGCCGAGGTACAGCAACGTGAGCAGAACGATGCCGCCGAGTCCGGCGCGCAAATGGCCCGAGTTCTGCCACCGCACCCGTTCATGCGAACACACGATCCAGAGAAATAGCGGGTGAAATACCGACGATTCTTTAGAGGCCAGCGCAAGCAGGTAAGCGGCGCCGCTCAGGACTCCAAGCGCCATGCTTCGTCCGTTCAGGGCTTTCAGAAACGCCCAAGTACTCAGTCCCAGGCCGAAGATCTGAGGTCCGGTGATGAGCGAGGCGCCCATCCAGGCCAACGTTCCCAAATGCCAGTGCAGCGAGGCCGCGAAGAGAACTAGAAAAAGCAGGGAGCGAAAACGGCCGTCGCCCAGCTCGCGTAGCGCCAGACAGGCGAACCCAATGCCCGCCATCGCGAGCCCGAGACCTTCGGCCAGCCATTTGAAAGCGTCGAGTCCGAACCACCGGTAGTTCAAGAAGGCGAGTGCCTTGAAAACCGGACGAAAAAACCAGGTCTGGCTGTGTTGTCGGGAGAAGAGCTGATCGGAGAAAGCGAACGTCCAATCCCCCGGCAGGTGGGCCTTCGCATTGGCGATAATCTGCCAGTCGTCCGTGCGGAAATAGGTGAAAGGAAAAACGGCCGCAAGGTAGAAAGCGCCGAACAGGATCAGGATGCGGCACTCCGACGATAACCGGGCTCGATTCCACACGCCGTTATGTTAATCGTTTCCCGGACTTTAGAGCCAGTTTCAAAATTTGGCGAAAGGGGAACGCGAGCCAATTGAAAAACAAAATATGAAATAGGTGGCGGAGGGGGAGAGACTTGAACTCTCAAGTCCTTACGGACGCCGCATTTCGAATGCGGTGGCATACCAATTTGCCTACCCCTCCGGATAATGGAGCGCACCAAATTCTCAGGAAGTTAGGGGCTTGTAAAGGGCTTGGCCTTTTGCGCCCCGAAACTTGCGGCGCCGCCCCTCCTCGGTCAGACTCAGACGAATGGATCGTTCCGCCTCCCCGAAACCGTCCCGGGCAGTCGTTTGGGCCGGCAATCTTGCCGTCGTCGCCATGGCCGTGCTCGTGATGGAAGGAGCCCTTTGGTTCGCCCACCGGCGTCTCGGGCTGGAACTATTCACGCTGCTCGAGGAACGGTTCGGAGAAACCTTGTGGTACGGCGGGCAGACCTCCACGGCTCCGGGGGCGAAGCCCACGAGCTACGACCCCGACGTCGGCTGGAATTTTCTTTTCGACGAAAGAAGCGACTTCAAGAATCTCAAGGAGACGAAGTTTCTTTTCTTCGGGGACTCGTTCACTTACGGATACGGCGTTTCAGCCGAGGAAGCGTTCCCCGGGGTGCTTCGGAAAAGGTACGGAGACTCGGTTTCCGTTTTGAACCTCGCGGTGAGCGCGTACGGCCTCGATCAAATGGTTCTTCTCGCCCGCAAGGAGCTGAAACGGTACCCGCCTTCCCTGGTCGTCATTTCCTTCATCGCCGATGATTTGCGCCGTTCCTGCAACCGGTTCGCCTGGGGACTCGTCAAACCTTATTACCGGCTCGAAGGCGAAAAGCTGGTACTGGAAAACACGCCCGCTCCGGACGCGGCGGAGGTCTTCAAGTCCCATCAGAAACCGCTCCAAAAGCTCGCCGACAAACTCACCTACTACGCCACACGTTCCCGCCTAGTCCGGCTGGTCGGACAAGCGGCGCTTCTCGGCGAGAGAAAGCGGTGCCTGAACGAGCTTGGCCCCGCGATTCTGAAACACGCCCGCGAGCTGATCCCCGCCCAGATCCCGGTCTACTTCGCGCACCTGGACGGAGAGCTCCCTCCCCGCTTCGCCGAGAACGCGCGCAAGCAAGGGGTCGCCTATCTGTCGATTCCGGCCGTTCAGAACGACATCGCCAAGTCCATGGGGCTGAAGGTCTCCTACCAGGAGGACGGCCACCCTACCGCCGACCTTCACCGCGTGTACGCCGAAGCCATCCATCGCTACATCGACGAGCTTCAGGGAGGCAACCTCGCCTCCCTCATAAACAAACGCTAAAACGCCCCGCGTCATGGGCTCCCACAGCAAAATGCCGATAAGAAAGTGGGGGTTGCCATGGCCTCGAAATTCAAAATCCTGCTGGCCGCAGCTTTCGGGCTGGCGAGTCTCGCGACCGCGGAACCGCAATATTCCTTCGTCTTTCCGACGGCGCCGCTTTTCACCTCCGTATCCGGGGTTGTATACCCGGGCCCGGGAGGAGCCGCGGCTGTAAACGCCTCCGCCCTGCTCTCGAGCAAGAACGCCACTCAGCTGACTTTCGTGAACTCCGTACCCGTCGAAGGCGGAAGCTACGGCATCGTCGCGAACCTTTCCCACACGACGAAAACTTTCGGAATTTCCGCCGGCTACGTCGGCAGCGTCGCCACCGGCACGACCCAGCACGGGTATCAGGCGGGCATGGCCGCGAAAGTCGCCTTCTTTTCCGTCGGCGCCGGGGCCTCGATGACCCCGGGAGCCACCGGCTCGCCCGCGGTGAACGCGGGAGCGACTCTCCCCATGCTCGGGGAAATGGCCTTCACGGTGCTTGCGAAAAATTGCCTCGGGAGCCCGCAACCAAGTTTCGGGCTGGGCGTGAACGTAACGGGATTCCAATTCGAGTTCTTCCTGGACCTGCCTCCCCTGGACGACCCGGACGGCGGCAACTCCATCGGCATGGCTACGAGCTTCGCGCTCGGCCAGGTCAGCCTGCACGGAGCGGCCCGCCAGCAAATGCTGACGAAGACCGTCTCCTACACCGCGGGTTTAGGGGTTCGGCTCAACGACCGGATCCACGTTTCCTTCCAGTATGACGACCTGAAACGGGTCAACGCCGGCTTCAGTCTCAGCCTGTAAAACAACCGATCTTAGCCCTCGCCAGAGGCGGGCTCTGCCCTTATTCTCGCCCTTTATTCATGGGGTGAATGGGGAATGCCGAAGTCTCTGCGCCGGACCTTGTCGACGATGTTCTTTCTTTCGGGCTTTTGCGGCCTGCTCTACCAGGTGGTTTGGGTACGCCTCGGATTCGCCGCCTTCGGAGTAGTCACCCCGGTACTCTCGGTCATTCTGTCGGTTTTCATGGCGGGGCTATTCATCGGCTCCTGGGCCGCGGGTAAATACGTGGACCGCGTCTGCCGGAGAACGGGCCTGGATGGCGCGCAGATTTACGCGCTCGCCGAAGGCGTTCTCGGCGTGGGTGCTTTCGCCGTTCCGTTACTCATGAAGTTCGCCGAAACGCGGCTACTTCCGGTCGGCGGAGCCGCGACGAGCAGCTACCTGGTTTGGTCTTCTTTCGGGGTCGCTCTCGCGCTTCTTCCGTGGTGTATCGCCATGGGAGCCACCTTCCCGCTTTTGCTTTCCTACTTGCGGCGGATCGCCCCCGGGGAATCTTCGGGCTTCAGCTTTCTTTATCTCGCCAACGTGCTCGGCGCGCTCGCGGGAACTTTTTTCACCGCGGTCGTTCTCGTCGAGAGCCTCGGCTTCAGGGGGACATTGACGCTCGCGGCGGTCCTGAACTTCACTGTCGCGCTCCTTGCCGTGCGCCTTTCGTCGCGCCATCCCGTTTCGGAAACCGAAGCGCAACCGGAGCCCTTGTTCGAGGCGCGAAAGAACCCGAAGGCGCTGGTCACCCTTTTCTTCACGGGCTTCACGTCGATGGCGATGGAGGTCATCTGGACGCGGGCCTTCGCGCCCACGATGCGCACCGAGGTCTACTCGTTCGCCGGTCTCCTTCTTATGTATCTGTTCGGCACGTGGGTGGGATCGCTCGTTTACCGCCGACACCTCGCCCGCAAGTCGGTGTGGTCGCCCGACAATATCCTGTTCTTCCTTTGCTTTGCCGCGCTTCTTCCGCTGCTTCCGACCGACCCGCGCCTGAAGCTCGGGGTAGTCGGCGTTCTCGTCGGTATTTTTCCGTTTTGCTTCGCGCTCGGCTATCTCACGCCCCAGCTGATCGATCGGATTTCCGAGGGCCGGCCCCACGCCGCGGGCTTCGCGTATGGAATGAACGTGCTCGGGTGCATTCTCGGGCCGCTCGTCGCTTCCTATTTGCTGCTCCCATTTCTCGGCACTCACGCTTCCCTCGTCGCGCTCGCGGTTCCTTACGTCGGCATCTGGCTTCTTTGGACGCCTTCCGTGTTCCGGCTCGCCCCGGCGCTCGCCGCCATTGCCGCCGCGGCTCTCTACGGGCGAACCTACGAAGATCAGTGGCGGGAGCAAGCCACGGAAGCCCGCATTTTGCGCGACCATACCGCTTCGGTAATCGCCTACGGCAACGGCATGGACAAAGGCCTTCTCGTGAACGGTTACGGCATGACGAAGCTCACGACGATTACGAAGGTGATGGCGCACTTTCCGCTCGCCCATCTCGATAACCCCCGCTCGGCTCTCGTCATCTGCTTCGGCATGGGGACGACTTTCCGAAGTCTTCTGAAATGGGATCTCAATGTCACGGCGGTCGAGCTCGTGCCGAGCGTTCCGATGGCCTTTTCTTTCTTTCATCCGGAAGCGGACGATCTCGTCGCGAAACCGGGCGCTCAAATCGTAGTCGACGACGGACGGCGCTTCTTGCGAAGGACCGATCAGTCTTTCGATCTGATTACGATAGACCCGCCGCCTCCTACGGCAGCCGCCGGATCGAGCCTGCTCTATTCCCGGGAATTCTACGAGCTCGCGAAGCTGAAACTTCGGCCCGGCGGCCTGCTCCAGCAGTGGCTGCCCGGCACGGAACGGGCCACGGTGGAAGCGGTCGCGAAATCCATCTACGACGCGTTCCCGTATGTGCGCGTCTTCAGTCCGCCGATTTCCGGCGGAGGCCACCATTTCTTTGCGTCCCTCACGCCCATTCCCGAACGCTCGGAGCACGAAATTCTCGCGCGCCTGAGTGAAGCGGCGAAGCAGGATCTGGTGGAGTGGCCGGACGCGGGCACTTCCGACCCCGCCGCGTTCGTAAGGACTTTCCTGGAAAGCGAGCTGCAGCCGCTTTCTCTAATCCGAAATCCGAAGATTCGGATTTCCGACGATAGACCTTACAACGAGTACTACCTTCTACGGCGGACCTTCGGCGTCTTCGCCGGCTGATCCCTTTCCGAGAACGAATTCGTTCGAAAAAGATCGGTTATACAAGGCCCCTTCCTCTCCTATTCTGAGAGTAAGGAGGCTCCCATGAAAACCCGTATCCTTTTTTCGCTACTTCTCGCAGCCGCGCCAGCGTTCGCCAAAGGCCCTTACATCCGATGCCGCTCGTCGGACCAGATTCAGCAGTCCTCGGCGGCCGAAATCGAAATGAGCTGGGAGTACGCAAACGGCCAGTTCGACATGAATAAACCCATTCTTTGGGAGAATGGCTGGGGAATCGAGAACGGGGTGCAAGTTCCGCAGTACACCGCGTTCACGAGCGCCACCCAGAAGCGTCTCGAGTTTCCTCTAGGCACGTACGCGGGCGCGACCGACGAGGACACGGGCGTCCTGACGGTAACGGGCGCGGCCAAGACCGGTTCCACGGGAACTTATGTCGCGAAGGCTGCGTACTTCCGATTCCATGACTCGAAGCTCGAAAGTTTCGACATGGATTGCGACGCCTGGAAGATGGACTGAAAGGGAAAGGGCCGTCTCCCCGGAGGGGGAGACGGCCCAATTCAACGACTAATCGAGATCCAAGGTCTTGGCGTTGAAGGAATACGTGCAATCCACGTTCGAACCGCCGGCGGTGCTGGTCAGCTGCAGTTCGAAGATGGTGGAGTTCGCGAGACTGTACACGCCGTTGCCGTACGAATCATCCCCGATGTAGTTGAGCCCGAGCACGATCGGAACCCCATTCCACGTACGCCCGATGGCAGTGAAGTTCACGCGGACTTGCGGGCAATCGACGCCCGTCTTGATGACTTTCAGCTGGCTCGTGCGGAGCCGCGCCGTCGTGGCGAACGTTCCGTACATGGGAGCGCGGAGCGAGAGAATTTCGGTCCAGCCGGCGAACGCCTGGGAACTGACGACCACGGCCGCAAAGGCCACGGAAAGCAGAGAACGAGACATACAACCTCCAACTAATTGAGCCGCCTGATATAGACGGCGAATCGGATCGATTCATCATGGAGGGCAGCTATGCTCAATCGGAAACATGACGCTCTGCAATGTGGGTGTTGCAAACGTTGCAACAGGGGAAATACGAGAGGCGCGAGGGTCCGGTCCGGTTGGTGACCGGACCCTTCGCGCTACTCTCATCATCTTAGAGTGGAGTTGTCGGAAAACTTGTCTTAGTACGCCGGCGGAAACATGTACCGCCCGAAGTGTCCGGCATAGGCATTTCGGTAATCGCCCGGATAGTACGGGCCGTACCCGTATCCCCCATAGCCGTAACCGCCATATCCATAGCCATATCCGTAGTACGCGTTGTACCCGCCGTAGCCGTAGGCCCCGTACCCATAACCGTATCCGCCGTAGCGGATCGAAAGGTTCAGCGAGAAGCTGCGCCAGCGGCGGCCCTTCTTCGGAAATACGTAACATCCCCAGCCGCCGCAGATGGCGCGGGGCCGGCGGATGGCGCCGCCGTTGTGAGAAGAAGAACTCCCGTGATCCGCGCGAAGCGTATCAGGAGTGAAAAGTGTAAAGGCCAGCATAGCGGCCACGAGATAACGACCAATCGCTTTCATAGTGCAGACCTCCTCTGCAACGGCCGAAGGATCTCAAGCGATGAGATGCTTCGGTACACACACAACAGGAACATGAGCTACCGGAGTAATTTGCAAGAGCCGTTCCACGGCCTCTTGTGGAGACAATCGGCGGCAAGGGACAAAAAGGGGCACGACACTCTTGCAAACCTTGGACACCTCCGACGCACGAGAGCGCGCGTATACCGACGGTAAACTGCGTTTTCTAAAAGTGATCAGAAAGGGAGGGCTTCGCGAACGCGCTTCCATTTGTCCCAGCAGGAGCGGATGGGGGAGAGCTCTTTCTCCTGGGCAATGTCTCTAATGGCCTCAGGGCCGTCCAATACGCGGGTGGATTCGAGTCCCTCGAGGTAATCGAGAGTCGCCCTATCCTCCCATTTGGGATCGACAAAGACGACCCGGTCATTCTTGATGCCCATGGCGTTACTCGCGATGCCCGGAAGCGCGTTGAGCCCCCAGTAGGGAACGATTAGCGTCGCGAGCCACTTTTCGAGCTCCGGGTTGCCGGAGGTGTTGGCCACCGTCGTGATTTGGTAGACGAGGCCAAGCCCACGAAGATAAAGATCCATGTGGGACTGGCTGATCCAGCCGCGCTGGCGAAGTTTCTCTAGGCCCTGAAAACCGTAAACGTAGCTGGCCGAACCGAATACTCCGGTCACGGCCCACCGTCCGAAGTCGGTTCCCCCCGGGAAGCGGTTCAAGTCCGGGTTCGCCTGATGAGAAAGCAATTGGGAAACGCCGTTCGCCCCCAGGCTCCACACGAGTATATTCGCGCCAAACCCCTTAATGAACTGGGCGAGCTTATTCGTCTCGTACCACTTGGAATTGAAGAACGGCACCTTATGAGTTTGAAAGGCCCGCTCGATTTCCGTCTCGTGCTTGGTGCCGTAGTAGTTGAGGACGGCATCAAGGGAAACCAGTCCGGCCGCGCCGACCGCGCCTCCAATGGAAGGATCCACTCCGGTAATCCCGAGCTGCACCGCCCGGGACCCGGCGCCCATCCAGGCTTTGGCGGCGGCCGACTTCTCGATAATGGATTT
Organism: uncultured Pseudobdellovibrionaceae bacterium; assembly: GCA_964653655.1. Classification (GTDB taxonomy): domain Bacteria; phylum Bdellovibrionota; class FAC87; order UBA2466; family UBA2466; genus CAZZHG01. The sequence goes on along the minus strand of CAZZHG010000019.1, from coordinate 17,136 downwards.
TGCGAACTCCGGATCCATCGCCCGGCTGCGAACCACGTCGACTCCGGGGCTCATCAGGCGAACCGATTCGAGCACTTCCTCTTTGGCTCCGCGGACTTCCAGGTAGGGAGTCGAAATGTTTTGCTTGCGCAGAATATCCACCACCGACCGCAGGTATCTCTCCTGCTCCTCGGCCGAACTGTCCGGGGAAACGTAAACCGTGTAGCGAAGGTTATTCAAATCCTTGCGGAGCACGCCCTCGGCGGCACGAGCGATGGCCGCCCCGGCGTCTTCGGGGGACAGATTTCGGAACTCGAGACGAAGGGCATCGTATCGGTCTCTTTGCGGATTATGAAATCTCGTCGGCAAAAAGAGATGGGTGGGGCCTTCGCACCAGCCACTGACCGGCCAGAGCAGACAAAGCAGAAGCAGAGCTAGTTGTAGAGCTCTCGCTTTCATCGCCTCAGGGGTTCACCTTTCCGCACGGAGCTTCCTTGGGCTGAAACGCTATGTCGTTATCCGCGGGATCTTCCGGAAGAGTCTCGAATTTGTCTCCCCCATCCCCTTCGTGACTTCGAAACGTGTAGGACGGAGGAACCGAATAGTAGGCCCAGTTATGAGGCCGTCTCGCGAAGTGGGGCGGGCCAGCGGTATAGAAAATCCGCCCGTCCTCTCGCATCGGAAGGGCGCGAATGTTGGCGAGGGCCTTCTTAGTCGTCTCATCGTCCAAGTAGCCCGGAACGTTGGAGACGTCCACCGCGGCGACCTTCATATCCTTCTCCCGGAGAAGCTGGTTCAGGGAGCTCATGGTCTTCTCCCCGGCTATGTTTCCGGTGACGACCGTGACTTTGTCTTCGCCTATGAGCCTCTTTAACGTGTTGAAACGCTCGTCATTGCCAATGAAGGCCTTGTCCAGAACTTCGTAGGCCTCATAGTTGCGGAATGCTTCGTCCAGGTTCGATTGGAGATAATTGCGCTCGGTCTGGAGGATGAGATGCGCCCTCATTGCCTCGGTCAGGGAGACTCCAACGTTCTTCTCCCATTTGGCGACGATTCCGTCGTGCCCGGAGGCCTTGAGCTCCCGCAGGAACTCGCGGTAGGACACCTCGCCGCGCCTCGCCCGCTTCTCCAGAAACGGCTTCCCTTCGCCCGTAAAGAGAAGACTTAGATACCGCCAACGATCCTCGGCGGCGGCGATCAGCTGAAGATTGACTTTGTTGAAGGCCACCGTAGGCGAAGCGATGTCGAGCATCACCAGGTGGGATGCTTTACCCGAGGAAAACACATTCAACGCGCGGAACGTTCCGACGGAGATGAGCGCTCCTCCTTCCTTGGGAAGGCACGCCTCCATCAGATAGTTGTGGTGCTCGTTCGGGGCGATGTACGAATCAAACGGCTCCGCCGCGTCCTGATCGACCTTGCTTCCGCGAAAGAGATTGAGATCCCTTGTGGCCGGCGTAACCGGCGTCGCGAAGGCTTCTCCCGCAAGGATCGGCATCTGGTGATCGGGCGTCTCCGCGCGCGCGGTGAATGCCACTAAGAAAACCAGAAAGAGAGAAAGAAGCTTCACGGGCTATCCTTTCCGCACGGGGCCTCTTTGGGCTGGAACCCGATGTCGTAGTCCTCGGGGTCGCCCTGAACCGTTTCAAACTTTTCCGGTTCCGTGGAGTGGTTGGAGAAGGAATAGCTCGGGGGAACTGTGTAGTAGGCCCAGTCCGGAGAGGTCTTGAATCCCTGCCCGGGAGGCCGGTGTCCCGTATAGAAGATCCGGCCGTCCTCCCTCATCGGAAGAGCCCGGATATTGGCGAGCGCCGCCTTGGCCTGCTCTGGTTCGAGATAATCCGGAACGTTGGAAACATCGACCGCGGCGACTTTTACGTCCTTCTCCCTAAACAGCCGGTTCAAGGAGCTCATGGTCTTCTCGCCGGCGAGGTTACCCGTAACCACGGTGACCTTGTCCTCACTGATGAGCCGCTTCAACGTGTTGAAACGCTCGTCGTTGCCTAAGAAGCTTTTTTCCAGCGTTCCGCCGGCCTCGTACATCGGGAACGACGAAATCAGATCTGCGCAGAAGTATCTGCGAACCACGCTATCGAGGGAGGTCCGCATCTCGTCGGTGAAAGGGATCTCCAGATTCTTCTCCCAGCTGGTTACGAGATCCCGCCTCACCGGGGAATAGAGTTTCGTTACGAACTCGCTGAAAGTTATCTCTCCTTTTCTCGCCCGGTTCTCCAGAAAGGGGTTGCCTTCTCCCGTGAGGAGCAGGCTCAAGTACTGCCAGCGGTCCTCTGCCTTCGCGATGAGTTGCAGGTTGACCTTGTTGAAAGCCACCGTCGGAGCTGCGACATCCAGCATGATGAGATGGGAAAGCTTACCCGAAGAAAAAACATTCAACGCCCGGAACGTCCCCACGGATATCAACGCTCCGCCTTCCTTCGGAAGGCACGCCTCCATCAGATAGTTGTGGTACTCGTTCGGAGCGATGTACGACTCGAACGGCATTGCCTCGTCCTGGTCGACCGACATTCCGCGAAAGAGAGTCGCGTCCTGCGAGACCGGAGCCACGGGCGTCGCAAACGCTTCCCCCGCGATGAGGGGATTCTCGTGATTCGGCGTCTCAGCGCGTGCAGTTAGTACCGCTACCAAAACCAGGAAGAGCACTAGCCGCTTCACGGATTATCCTTCCCGCAAGGAGCATCCTTGGGCTGAAAGGCCACGTCGAACTCAGCCGGATCGGCCGCGATCGGCTCGAACTCCGACTTATCCGGCACCGTGGAAAAACCGCCGTATGAACCGAAACTTATGAAGGAGTGCGAAGGCGGAACCGAGTAATACCCCCAACGTTCCTCGGGACTGCGAGTCGAACCCGGCAGCGGCCAGTTCGTGTAGAAAAGGCGGCCCGACTCGCGAAAGGGCAAGGCCCGGATGTTTTCCAAAGCCTTCTGCTTTCGGTCCAGGTAGTCCGGAACGTTGGAAACGTCCACGGCGGCGACTTTGATATCCTTTTCCCGGAACACCTTGTTCAGAGAGCTCATCGTCTTGTCGCCGGTGACGACCGTAATCTTTCCCTCACCCAGCGATTTCTTTAGAGTGGCCCAACGCTCATCGTTGCCGAAGTAGGTCTGGTCCAAAACCTTGTACGTATCGTACTGCTGGAAGGACTCCCGCATCGAGTCGCTGAAATAGAGATCGATGCTGCCGTCGGACTCCAAGCTTCTTTCCACTTCATCGGAAATCTTTATTCCGAGGTTGTCCCTCCACTTATTGATCAGGCGGTGGCGGTTCTGCGTCAGTTGATTGAGGAAGGTCTCATAGGTGATTTCCCCCTTCTTCGCCCTCTTTTCGAGAAACGGTTGTCCCTCACCGGTGAAGAGAAGGCTCAGGTATTGCCAGCGGTCCTCGGCTTTCGCGATAATTTCCAGGTTAATCTTGTTGAACGCGACCGTCGGAGCGGCAATATCGAGCATCACGAGATGCGACAGCTTCCCGGACGAAAAGACATTGAGCGCCCGGAACGTCCCTACCGAAATGAAAGCACCGCCCTCTTTCGGAAGGCAGGACTCCATCAGGTAGTTGTAGTGCTCGTTCGGGGCAATGTAAGTCGGAAAGTACTTCGCCTCGTCCTGTTCCACGGTCTGGCCGCGAAAGAGGTTCACGTCGTGGACCACCGGAGTCATCGGAGTCGCGAAAGCTTCTCCCGCGATGAGGTCCAACTCATGCTGGCCGTTCTCCGCGCGAGCGGAAAGCGCCAGACAGAGGAACATTAACGCAATTCGAGTTTTCACTTATCCCCCTCAGGACACGGCGCCGACGTTGGTACGAAAAAATTCTCTTGGTCCTTTTCGTTGCCGGGTCCGAACATGAAATCTGCTTGATTCGGCCGTTCCCGGTACCCGAATGATGGAGGTACGGCAAAGTAGTCCCACGGGAGCGGCTCTTTACTTTTGTACGAGAGGCCGCCGGTATAGAGCATGCGGGCGTCTTCGCGCAACGGGAGCGCCCGGATATTGTCGTGCATCGTCTTGAGCGCCTCCTGCGTGAGATAGGTGGGAACGTTGGAAACGTCCACGGCGGCGACTTTGAGGTCGTGCTCTCTAAAGAGCTTGTTCAGCGAGCTCATGGCCTTTTGTCCGGCCACGTTCCCGGTCACTACAGTCACCTTGTCTTCCTCGATGTACCGCTTCAATCTCGAGAACCGTTCGTCGTTGCCGAAGTAGGTTTTATCCTCGATTTTCAGTTTGGCGTAATCCTGGAGCCCGCCGTGCATTTCCCACCGCATGTACTTGTCGAGCCAAGAGTCGTTGTTATCGGCGACCGCTTTTCGTTCCTCTTCAGTGAGCTGCACGCCCAGACCGTCGGTCCAACCCCTTCTGATCTCCTTGGCTGAGAAGGTGCGAAGCCGCTCCAAATACTCGTCGTAGGTCAGCTTCCCCGCCCGCGCCTCTTTCTGAAGTTCGGGACGATCCGTCCCCGTGAAGAGGTAGCTCAGGTACTGCCAGCGATCTTCGGCCTTGGCGATGAGCTGCAGATTGACCTTGTTGAAGGCGACCGCCGTGGGATCGGCATCAAGAAGCACAAGGTGCGAAAGCTTGCCGGACGAGAAAACATTGAGGCCGCGGAAAGTTCCGACCGAGATGAACGCTCCGCCTTCCTTGGGGAGACACGCCTCCCAGAGATAGTTGTAGTGCTCGTTGGGAGCAAGGAAGTGTTCGAAGGGAATGCCCGGATCCTGCTCAACGGCCTTTCCGCGAAACAAGGAAAAGTTCCGCGGGGCCGAAGCCGCCGGCGCGGACATTTCCGATTGAGCGTTTTGGATGGCGTGATCGCCCGGCATTTCGGCGCGCGCCGAAACCGCGAGAATACACACCAATAGAAATAGAAGCCTTCCCTTACCCAAGATCCCCCCAATCCTAACCCGAACGGAACGCTCACAACTGTGCAACGAACGCGCCACGAAGGAGCGTGCGCAAAAATTCGTATTCGCTATGACTTCAGCTGTTTAACTAGTGGTTCCTGTGCTCGCATTTCCAACGGACCCCGTCCTCGCAATAGACCTGGGGATCGTCGGGCGTGCTCCAGCTCCAGCCGTAGTGCGCGATTCCGTATCTTTGCTTGTACCAAGTCCACTCGTCGCCTCGAGCCGTGCGGACAGTGACTCCGAGATCCTTGGCCAACAGGTGGCTGTACTTATCCCAGAGCTTGGGATTGTCGGCGTAGGGATGGGTGCAGCTTAGGAAAGTGAGAGGCTGCTTGCCTTCACGCAGCCCTCTCGAAATCCGTTTGAAACAAGTTATCAGAGCCTGCCGCTTTTCCTTCTGCGGAGGATAGAAAACGGGATTGTCCTCGGAGCTCGTGGAATCCAGATAAAGCAAGTCCCCCGTGCCCATGTTGTACCGGGCATGGCCCGCAAGAGCGACTCCGCCTTTGCAGGCGTTGTCCGGAATCTTCTCGCACTCCTTCAAGATATCGTCCGGAGTGCTCACGATGTACTTCTTCGCGCCCTCGGGCGCTTCGATATCTCGCCCCGGATCGGTGTCGTGGGAGAAGATGCAGGAATTCTCCATCGTCACGTAGGGCATGTCCTTATGCTCGCGGTCGCGGTGAGGCCCGAAGTCATGAAACTCTTCGCTCTTTTGCGCGTTGGCCAGCGAAGGATTTTTGCGGATCTCGTCGAAGCTCCTGAGCTCCGCCCTAGCCTCGAAGCTCACTAAACAGACAACCGCAACAACGATCTGCACCCAATACCGCATGTTCCCCTCTCAAACCCGCGCCCGACGCCGAAAAGTAGCAACTCCCGTGCCCGCGCTTCCCGCACTCGACAAACCGGGCATGCCTTTGGTATTCGCCTTCCATGGCGAAATCGCGTTGCTGGCTTTTGAAAACGGAACCGGACGTATTCTCGTTCGAGGATTTGGTGAAGGCTTCCCGCAAAACCACCCATTGGGAGGGAGTCCGCAATTATCAGGCGAGAAATCTGCTTCGCGACGAAATCAAGAAAGGCGATCGAGTCTTCATCTACCACAGCAACGCCGAGCCGTCGGCGATTGTAGGAGTCGCCGAAGTGGTCCGCGAAGGTTACCCCGACGACTCCGCTCTCGATCCGAAGAGCGAGTACTTCGATGAGAGAGCGAAAGCCAAAGGCGAGTCTCCTTGGGTGCTGATCGACGTCCAGGCCACCCACCGGCTGAACCGGCCGCTCGCGCTCGCCGAATTGAAAACGAAGCCCGCTCTAAAGGACATGCTCCTCCTTAAGAAGGGAACGCGGCTTTCGGTCCAGCCCGTAAGCGAAAAAGAGTTCGAGTTCATCCTCGGTTTGGGCGATCCGAAAAAGGTCTAACCACCTCAGTCTGCCGGATGTACGGTGGGGCCATCCTGAATTCTTACGTCAAATCAGTAAGTTATTTCCAACATTGTAAACAATAATTGCATCACTTTTGGGGTCTATTCTGAACTAGTTGGGGGATCCCCCCAGCAGTGTGTCATGACCCAAGCGGTACGTATGAAGATCAAATGGGTATTTCATCTGGGTTGCCTCGCGGCCTTATCGGGGTGTGCCCAGCCAATTTCCTCCGATTCAATCGTTCAGCCTTCTCTCCAAGGCGTGAGCCCGTCGTCGGGATCTATTTCCGGAAATACCCTCATCACGGTCACGGGAGCGGGATTTTCTCTGGCGGCCACCATCACGGTCGGCGGAGCGCCTTGCCTCGTCTCCGTCGCCACCTCCACCACGACCGCGACCTGCATCACGCCCGCGGGGACCACCTCGGGCGCCGTGGATGTCGCGATTCTCAACCGCAATCTTGTTTCCGGTGAAGTCTTGAGCGCGTCTCTCGTGGGCGCCTTTACCTACACCGGCAGCGGCGGCGGCACGACCCTCACCACTCCGACCGTCGTAAGCGTGGCTCCGGTTTCGGGAAGCCTTAACGGCGGCACCGCGGTCACGGTGACCGGGACGAATTTCAATTACCTCACGACGGCGACCTTCGGGGGCCGGACCTGCACCGACGTCGTGGTAACTTCCAGCACTACGCTGACGTGCACGACTCCTTCGCAAACTTCCCTCGGCGCCGTGGACGTCTCGGCGACGAATCACCACACCGAAGATCTTTCGACCGCTTCCGGAACGGCCGTCGGCGCCTACACCTATACGACACCGGTCGCGACCCCCACGGTTACCTTGGTGGGCCCGGTCAGCGGTTCCACCAACGGCAACACGACAGTGACCCTCACCGGCACCAATTTCAACTCTACGACGACCGTGACCTTCGGCGGCCGCGTTTGCACGGACGTTGCGGCGAGTTCCGCCACGTCCCTCACTTGCATCACTCCGAGCCAGACCTCGACGGGCGCGGTGAACGTCGTCGCGACCAACCACGACGCCATATCGCTACTCACGGCCTCCGGCACGATGGTGAACGGATATACGTACACGTCGCCGCTGGCGACTCCCACCTTCGGTACGATCCTGCCCGCTTCCGGCACTCAATCAGGCGGCACGAGCGTCACCATCACCGGAACGAACTTCAACCTGTTCACCACGGTGACGATCGGTGGAAGCACCTGCCGCGACGTGGTCGTTGGAAGCGCCACGTCGCTCACCTGCAATACGCCGACCTCGGCGACTGCGGCGGCGAGAGACGTCGTGATTTCGAACCACGACCCGATCTCGCTGGCGATCGCTTCGGTGACGGGGACGGGCGCCTATACCTACACGGCACCCTCGTTCACGCCCGTCGTAACCGACATCAACCCCGAGGAAGGCCCGATGGCGGGCGGGACCGTCGTCACGGTGACTGGCTCCAACTTCAATTTGGGTTCTCTCGTTTCGATCGGCGGTCAGAATTGCGGCGGCCTCGTGATCCTCTCAACGACGTCCATCACCTGCACGACCGCCTCGGTCGGAGCCGGTGCCACCGTGGATGTGGTGGTGACCAACCGGGATCTCGAAACCGGACTCACTTATCCGGGCACGCTCGCCAGCGCCTACACTTACAATCCGCCGCCGACTTTCAGCAGCGCTTCTCAGGGCTTCTTCATGGGCGGCACCACCATTACGGTCACCGGTACCGGATTCCGGTCCGGCGCCACGGTAACCATCAACTCGATCGCATGCACGGGCGTCAACGTTTCGGACTCGATGACGCTTACTTGCGTTGCGCCCGCGGGCGCCGCGCTCACGTCGACAAATATAGTTATCACCAACGTCGACTCACAGACCGTCACGGGCGTGAGCGGCTTCACCTGGCGCCAGGCCGCCTTCGGGACTTTCGTCGATGGCAACGGAACGGACGGTCTCGGCGAAGACTTGACGAAAAACGGTTCGAAACCCCGCTTCACCACCTTCAGCAGCAAACTTCTATTCACCTCTCAGGAGAGCAACGGCACCGCTGACAACATCCGCGTCTTCCGTTTCAACGGCAGCGACACGGCACCGGTCTGGGAGCAGCTCGACGGCGGCGGCACGGACGGCCTGAACAACGACCCCACCAAAGCCGCGGCCAACGCGATGCCGGTCGTGCTCGCAAGCGACCTTTGGGTGGTTTGGGAAGAGATTAACGGCTCCGCCGTGAGTACGATCCGCGCCCAACGCTACAACGGCGATGGAAGCGCCCCGCCCTTTTCCTCGATGGATGGCGGTGGGTTAAATCGCGATAGCAGCCGCCAAGCCACCGCCCCGACTGCCGCGGCCGGGACCAACCTCTTCGTCGCTTTTCTCGAGGAAGATAGTTCGATAAACACTCAGATTCGAGTGAAGAAATGGAATGGGTCCGCCTGGAGTAATTTCGACACGGTCAGCGCCGAAAACGGCCTCAATGTGAACCCGTCGAAGAACGCGCTAGCGCCGTCCATGCAAACCCTAGGCGGCCGCATTTATCTCGCCTTCCAGGAAACAAGCAACACGAGCAAGGAAACCATACAGGTCATGTGCAACGAGGACGAGACGACGGAGGCCTGGAGCGACATCACCGGAACGGGCCTTAACCGGGATCTCACGCACCACGCGAGAAACCCGCGCATGCTCGTCTACAACAACAAGATTTATCTGACGTGGGTCGAAGAAAGCGCCGGCACCATTCCCCAAGTTCGCGTCGCCCGTTTCGACGGCGCGAGCTGCGCGGACCAGACTTGGGTTTTCGTCGACGGTAATGCTCAAAACGTAGGTATCAACAAGGACCCCACGCGCCAGGCCCAGAACCCGTCCCTCGGCGTCCTGGATACCTACCTCTACGCGATATGGACGGAATCGAACGGCGTTGCCCAGAACACCCGGGCCGCCGTACTTAGCAATGAAGGCGCCGGCACGTGGACCTTCATCGACGGCAACGGCTTCAACGGCATCAACAAAGACACTAGCCGCATCGCCGCAAACGGCCACCTGCAGCAGTTCAACAGCAAGCTGTACGGAGTCTGGTCCGAGTCCAACGGGACCAATACGACGATTCGAGTGAACGTCGCCAAGTAATCAGTAGCCCAGCGCGATCAGCGTCTCGGCCACTCCCGGATACCCTTCCAGAAACCAAAGTACCCAGGCACTCATCATGATGACGTGCCCGACGAAGATGAAGAAGTGGCTCCACATCTCCACGCGATCGGAGTTTCCCGCGTGGAACCGGAACCAGTGCATCGCCTCGTCGATGGCGCTGTAGAAGATCGAAAGCCCCGTCATCACGAGCGCCGGGACCTTGAAGAAGTCGCGGTACGTATAAGCAAGGCAAAGAAGCACGCAGCTCGAAATCCCCGCCGCGATGGTGATGTGGTGAACGAGTTCCTCGCCCGTCTTGAGCGCTTCCCGATAAGCGGTGCGGTGCCCGATGGTGTCGATGGCTATCGCCATCGCGAAGATGAACGTACCCATCGGAACGTTCCAGACATAAGCCGGGAAAGGCGCCCCCGCCCGGTGCCCCACGACGACAAAAGCGAGAAGCACCGCGAATAGGGAAAAAATCTGCCCGACCCACATGAAGTAAACCCACCAGTCCCCCGTGCGGAACTGTTCCATGCGGCGTATGTAAAACCAGGTGTCCTGGAGAAAGGTTCTGGATTGGCTCATGTGTGCCTCCAAACGGTTTTAAGCTCCACCGGACGCCAGGGTTTGGCGAGCCGATAAGGCAATGTTTTAAGGGTAAGCAGCAGTCCCTTCCCCACCATCGTCAGCTTGCGGCCTTTCGAGACCACGGCCCGCTCGTCCCAGGCGCGGGGCCCCTTGGCCCGAACGACGCGGCCGATGTCGCTGTACACCGCGCTCGCGGTGCCCACCGCGAGAGCCGCCCGCCACGGCAGAAAACGTAGGCCGGAGTTCCCGACCTCGTAGTACCTGTCGGCCAGATCCAGAAGGCGCGCCACCACACGGGAAACCGACGCTCTTCTCTCGGGCCTTCCGACGTCTTCCGACGTGAGACCCTCGGCCAGCAGCCACGCCTGGGGCAAATATACCCGGCCCATGGCCGCGTCTTCCATCACGTCGCGGGCGATATTGGTCAGCTGCATCGCGCTGCCCATTGCGGCCGCGTACTCGAGAGCGCCCTCGTCGGAAACCCCCATGACGTGGCTCATCATTAGGCCCACCGTGCCGGCGACCCGGTAGCAGTATAATCCCAAGTCTTTTGCTTCGGCGTAGGTATCGCGCCGGACGTCCATCGCCATGCCTTCGAGAAGCTCCTCGGCGTAATACGACGGCACGCCGTAATCCTTCGCCACTTGAGCAAGCGCCACGAAGACGGGCTCGGGCGGCGGCTCCCCGCGAAAGGCGGCCGCGGTTTTTTCCCTGAGCTCCTCGAGCCGTTTCAGCTGGGCCTCGGGCTCCCGGATGGAATCGACGGCGTCGTCGCAGTACCGGCACCATCCATAAAGAAAATGGGCCGCGTCCCGCGTGCGTTCCCCGAAGAGATGGCTCGCCATGGAAAAACTCTTCGAACCGACCCGGATCATCGCGCGACACTGGGCCAGCGCCGTCTCGACATCCAGGGAGCCGGATTTTTCCATTGCCGCCACCGGTACGAGCGGAGCGGGGGCGGGCGCAAGGCGCTGATCCTGCACTATTCTGTCGACGATTTCGGCGTTCTGCTTGTGGTAGTCCTCGACCACGAGACCGGCCGTTGCCTGCGCGCTGCCGATGACTCCCGGAATCCCCGCTCCCGGATGGGTTCCGGCGCCGGCGAAGTAAAGCCCCTTGATCTGGCTGTCGCGGTTATGAACGCGGAAGTACGCGCTCTGCCACAGCACCGGTTCCAGCGAGAACGCGGAGCCCAAGTGGGCGTTCAGCTCGTACTTGAAATCGTCGGGCGTGAACCAGCGCTTGGTCACGATCTCCGCCTTCAGTCCGGGAAGGTAATGCTTCTCGATATAGCTGAGAATCTTGTCCGCGTATTTCGGCGCCTCTTCTTTCCAGTCGATGGCGAGCTTTCCGAGATGGGGAACCGGAGAAAGGGCGTAAAAATTTTCGCAGCCCTCCGGGGCCAGACTCGGATCGGTGACCGTCGGAACGTGCAAGTAGAGGGAGAAATCGTCGGCGAGCACGCCCTTGTGGAAGATATCGTCGAGAAGTTCCTTGTAGCGGTTTCCGAAGAGGATGTTGTGGTGCGCGAGTCCCGGATACTTCTTCTTCGTCCCGAAGTAGACGACGAAAAGAGACATGCTGTGGCGGCTTTTTCCCAGCCACCACCGCTTGCGCTCGACCTTCGGTTCCTGGCGAAGCAAACGCTTATAGGTATTCACCACGTCCGCGTTGCTCACCACCATGTCGAAGGCTTCCTCGCGGCCGTTCACGACCACGCCCGTCACTTTGCCGTCCTGGGTGGTGATGAGATCGATTTCCGATTGATACCGGATCTGCCCGCCTATATCGGTGAAGAGCTTCACGAGGGCCGAAACGGCGGCGTTGGTTCCGCCTTTGGCGAAATAGACGCCCCACTTCTTCTCGAGATAGTGAATCAGCGTATATATCGACGACGCCGAGAAGGGATTTCCGCCGACCAGAAGGCTGTGGAAGCTGAAGGCCTGACGCAGGTGCGGATCCTTCAGGTACTTGCCCACCATGCTGTAGACGGTACGAAAGGCTTGCAGCTGCAGGAGCTGCGGGGCCACCTTCAGCATGCTCGTGATCTTCAGGAACGGAACGTGGGCGAGCTTTTCGTAGCCTTCGACGAAAACTTTTCGCGTGTACTCGAGAAACGCGGGATAGCGTTTCGCGTCCTCGGGGCTGAACTTGGCGATGGAGTCGACGGTCGCCTGAACATTGTCGGAATAATCGAAAGAAAGCCCGTCCTCCCAGTGCAGCCGGTACATGGGATCGATCTTGATGAGCTCGAGGTAGTCGTCCATGTCGCGGCCGGCGACCTTGAAGAGATCCCTCAGGCAATCGGGCGCGGTGATGACGGTCGGTCCGGCGTCGAAGGTGAACCCGTCCTGCCGGTAAACGTAGGCCCTGCCCCCGGGCAAATCCCGCTTCTCGAAAATCGTGACCGGAAAACCCTGCGCTTGGAGGCGGATGGCGGTGGCAAGACCCCCGAATCCGCTGCCTATGACCGCCACTTTTGGTTTCATCTAGTTGCTCTCCTAGCGGTACGCCTTCATGAGCGTCCGTCCCAAATCCATGACCGAATTGACCACCGGGCCCGGCCCGACGGCGCGCTCGAGATCGGCGAGCGATTTTTCCAGATAAGCTTCCGCTTCCCGTCTGGCGATATCGACGATTTCCGGACCGCGCGGGAAACTCACCAGCGCCGTCTCGTCGGGAAGCGCGCGGACCGCCGCGCGAAACGCCTCGAAATCCGCGTCGGACCCGTGCCGCGCGACACTCGCCCAAATCCAGGAGGGACGCCGGTTGCGGAGATCTTCCCAGCGTTTCGGATCCGGCGCGCCTTGCTTGCCGGTGTAATTTCCCAAATCGTCGAGCATCTGAAGCGCGATTCCGAACCGTTTTCCGAACTCTCCTAGCACTTCCGTCCGCTCCGGCGTTGCCGCGCCCAGCACGGCGCCCAGGCGGGTCGCCATCGCCATCAGGGCCCCGGTCTTCAATTCGAGAGACGCTAGCGAAACTTCCGGGATGCGCGCGCGATCGAGCTCGTCGATGGGAACGCCCACGTCGAGGGCCTGGCCGAAATGCGCCTTCAGAAGGGCCTCGTGGCATACCTGGTAGACGCGAAGCTCGCGCTCGGCGGGAAGCCCCCAGGTTTTCACGCGCTCGAGCGGCCAGAAGTAAAGCCAGTTGCCTGCGTTGATGGCGAGCGGAATGCCATGCTCGCGGTGAAGGGCGGGCCGGCCTCGCCGTTCCAAACTTCCGTCCTGTATATCGTCGACAACGAGGGAGCCCGCGTGAATGTGTTCGAGCACTTCGGCGCCGAGGGCGCACCAGCGGCTGCTTTCCTTCTCGGAAACGTCCGCGGGACCGTCGGTGAGTTGGTAGGCGGCTTTGACGAGCTGGCCGCGAAACTGTTTTCCGGGACGGCCCAAGAATTCCGTGAGGGGCGCAAGCAGGGCTCCGTCGACGAGATCCCCCACGGCCTCGCCGGAGAAACCTAGCAGCGGGGTTAGCTCCCCGGGTTTGGGTAGGCCCTGCTTATCCAAAGACGACTCCTTGCTCGCGCTTCTTCTCCTTCACGCACTCGAGAGCGCGGGAGATCGGAATGGGCGGCCGGCCCACGAGGATCCGGGCCTTGTCGAGGGCCGAAAGCCGCCCGGCATAAAACCGCTCGATGCAGCCCTGGGAGAGTCCGTAAAACCGCTCGAATATTTTCCGGCGTTCCGCCGGCTCCGCCCCCTGAAAGAGCATCCGGTTGAGCAGGCGCAGATAATTCCATTGGCTCGTCTGGCGGCGGCGCCGTTCGGCGGCAAGGGCCCCAATCGCTCCCGAAGAGGGGAAGTCGATTCCAGCCACCGCGTCCGCGAAGCGCGCGGCTTCCGGCAAACTGTAGCCGGTGGTCGGATGAAACAAACCGGCGCGGACTCCGACCGCGGCGGCTCCAATCGCCGGAGCCGTTCCCTCGTCGGTTAGCGGAATGGGAAGGCTTCCCACTTCCTCGCGAAGCACCTTCGCGATTCTCCACCCTCTGGCTCCGACGTACTCGGCGATTTCCATCCGGCTTTCTTCGACGGCCACTTCGGGCCCGTCGCTATAGCGGGTGTCTTCCACTAGCAACGTTTTCTCGTCCCACGGAAGCAGGTAGAAGAATCGGTATCCGTCTCTCTGCTGAACCGTCGCGTCCATGATTATCGGCCTGGTCAGCCCGTGAGGCGCCTTCAGCTCCAAATCCTGGCCCAAAAACTTCTGGTATGCCCTGGGGCCGCCAGGGATGAAGCCTCTGCCATCCAGAACGGCCCGAGCCTTCAAACGCTCGCCGGAGTCCAGGGTCACTTCCGTCGCGGCGAGCCGGATCGCCCGCGCTCCGCAACGAAGGCTGTCGCCAAGCTTTTCCTTGAGCCGGCGCGCGAGATCCTCGGCCCGGATCGAGTGATAGCTGCCGCGCATGCGGCGGCGGCGCTTCGGAAAAAGCACTTCGTGATCGTCCCAGCTCTTCGACAAAAGCGGCTCCAGCCAGCGGAACACACTTTCGGGAACGTCGGTTCGATGGAACGACCACGTATGATTGCCCGCCGGCTCCGCTTCGCTTTCGATTACGCACAAATTCCATTCGGGACGCAGCTCCGCGAGCCGCAACGCAATCAGGCTGTTCGACAGCCCTCCCCCAACCAGCACCAAATCCCAGCTCACGACTCCCCCAACTTCTACGGCAACGTCTGCGTTTTCTTCTGAAGTTCCTCGAAACGCCGCTGCCACAGCGGCCTCTCCCACCCGAAATCCCCGTACTCGCCCTTGTCGATGCTTCCTTTGTTGCGAAGCGCCTTCACGATTTCCGAGGCCTTCTGCTTTTCCCCGTCCTCGAGCAGCCATTCCGCATAGCCTAGCTCGTTCCCCGGAAACTCCGGATCCGCTTTCAGGGATTCGAGGATGTTTTCCTTCGCCTTTGACGAGGACCCGATCGAAATGAACCCCGGCGCCTCGAGATAGATCTTGCCGAGCACCCGCGCCGCGGCCGCGTAGCCGAATTTCGGATCGAGCGTTTTCATTTCCAGAAGCGCCGCTTCGATGTCCTTCAAGGCGCCGAGAGCCCAGAGATTCTTTTTCATGCGGGCGATGCCGCCGTGATTGGCGGTCCACCAGAGAAGCGCGGCCGGGTTCTTCGGTTGCTCGGTTCGCGCTTTCTGAGCGAGGTCACGGCCCTCGGTGAAGAGAGCCATCTGCTCCGGCTCGGGAGAGTTCTCGGCGAGATAAAAAAGAAGGCGAGCTTCGTCTATCCAGCGCTCCGCCTTCGCCGGAGTCGCGCGAACTTTCACGAGTTCCGCCCGCAGACCCGAAGCCGGATCCACGATGTCGGTCTTCGCGGCCGGAGCGCCCCAAGCGCAGCTGGCCGCAAACCCTAAAATTCCCAATACCCGGCCCATCCCCATGGCACCCCGTACGAATAAAAGTTCGAGCCCGAGCCTATGTCGCCTCAGCCACGATGGCAAACGACCAACCTCCCCTAAAGGTGGGACGGGCACACTATGCGTCGAGTCATTCAGCAAACGGGCGTAGACTTTGGCATTTCAATGCCGGGCTCGCCTTTCTATACTCAACGGATAGAGGAAACGACCATGGACGACTTGAGAAACGACATCCGGAAATACTACGGCGAGGTCCTTAAGACCAAAGCTGATCTCCAAACCGGGGCCTGCTGCTCCATAGACGTAATACCGGAGTACCTTAGGGACACGGTGAAAGCCCTGCATCCGGAAGTGCAGGAAAAGTTTTACGGGTGCGGCTCACCCATTCCCATGGCCCTGGAGGGCCGGACCGTGTTGGACATGGGTTGCGGGTCCGGGCGGGACGCCTTCGTGCTGTCCAAACTCGTGGGCCCAAAAGGCCGGGTGATCGGCATCGACATGACCGACAAACAGCTCGAAGTGGCGAACCGTCACGTCGCGTTTCACACGAACCTGTACGGCTTCAATGAACCGAACGTGCGTTTCCTGAAGGGGTACATCGAGGATCTCCAGGAGGCCGGCGTGGCGAGTCAGTCGGTCGACGTCGTGGTCTCCAACTGCGTGCTCAATCTATCGCCCGATAAGCCCGCGGCGTTCGCCGAAATTTTCCGGGTGCTGAAACCCGGTGGGGAGCTCTATTTCTCGGACGTGTTCTGCGGCCGCAGAGTTCCGAAAGCTCAGCAAAACGATCCTCTCTTGCAAGGAGAGTGTCTGGGCGGCGCGATGTACACCGAGGACTTCCGCCGTCTGATGCTGAAGCTGGGTTGCCCGGACTTCCGGGTCATGACCCGCTCTCCGATCTCCACGTTCTCGCCCGCCGTCCGCGAGAAGATAGGAAACCTCGATTTTCACTCGCTGACCATCCGGGCCTTCAAGCTCGATACGCTCGAGGATAAGTGCGAGGACTACGGCCAAGTCGCGTATTACCTCGGCACGATAGCGAGCGCTCCAAATCGTTTCGTGCTCGACGATCACCACACTTTCGAAACGAACCGGCCACTCGCGGTTTGTAGCAACACGGCGTCGATGCTGGCCGACACCCGCTTCAAACCCCACTTCAGAATCGTGGGCGATCTGTCGACGCATTTCGGCCTTTTCGATTGCGCTCCCGCCCCTTCCGCCTCCGCGGGCTCGGCGCCCGGGGCCTGTTGCTGAATGCTCGCGCTCTTTGCGGTTCTCACCCTTCCCTTCGGCGGCGGAAACCACTGGCACGAGCTTCAATACGGGGACAAGACCGCCAACGAGATCACCTTTTCCGAAAAGGAGCTCAAAATCCTCGTTAAGGGTTCGGCAAGCCCCCTCGTCTACCACTTCGACGAGACCAAACGACTCAAATCGATCCACGTCGAAGGCTCTCTTTCGGCGCTGCCCAAACTGCCGTCCGGAAAACAGGAAGGCGAAAAAGGAGCGGACGATCTCGCGCTCCGGCTCGGTATCGTCGAGGAGGGGACGGTGCGGATGAGCTGGGTGGAACGCCTTTTCGCGCCGAAGTGGCTCAAGCAGCTGGCCGAGCTGATGCCGGACCGGCCTTTCGGAAGCGTTCATTTTCTGACGCTGTCTCAAACCAAGGCGCCGGGCACGACCCGGGTACACCCGATGAGCCGGTACTTCCACGAGGAGGTGGTCGGACGGGTG
>CAZZHG010000018.1:19697-64587 GCA_964653655.1 uncultured Pseudobdellovibrionaceae bacterium | reverse complement strand
CCTGCTACGCGTATCTTCAAATGGGCAATATGATCGTGGACCAAAAACTGGTCATGGCCCACGTCTACGGCCACTGCGACTTCTTCAAGAACAACATGTGGTTCTCGAAGACGAACCGCAAGATGCTCGACCAGATGGCGAACCACGCGACCAAGATCCGCGAGTTCCAGGACGTCATCGGCGTCGACGTGGTGGAAGACTTCATCGACGCGTGCTGCTCCATCGACAACCTCATCGATCCGTTCTCCGTGTTCGTGCCGAAAGCCGGCGGGGAGAAGAAGGATCCGAACGCCATGGCGGACCGTTTCTCGTCGATTATCGACGCCGCCCGCACTCCGGCCGTCCATAAGTTCCAGTCCAAGGACTACATGGACAAGTACGTGAACCCGAAGGCGTTCATGGACGAGCAGGAGAAGAAGGCGAAAGAAGACAAAGAGAAGTCGCGCAAGTTCCCGCATTTTGCCGAGCGGGACGTGCTTCAGTTCCTCATCAACTTCGCGCCGCTCGAGCCCTGGCAGCAGGAAGTTCTGTCGATCATCCGGGCCGAAGCTTACTATTTCGCTCCGCAGGCCCAGACGAAAATCATGAACGAAGGCTGGGCGAGTTATTGGCACTCGTATCTGATGACCCGGCACGTGCTGAAGGACTCCGAAGTCATCGACTTCGCCGATCACCACGCGGGAACGCTCGGCATGTCCCCGGGGCAGATTAACCCGTACAAGATCGGCATTGAGCTCTTCCGGGACATCGAGGACCGCTGGAACCGCGGCAAGTTCGGGCCCGAGTACGAGGAGTGCGAGGATCTGGACGCCAAGCGCCGCTGGGACAAGAACTTGGGTCTCGGCCGCCAGAAGATTTTCGAAGTCAGAAAGCTCCATAACGACGTCACGTTCATCGACTCCTTCATGAACGAGGAGTTCTGCGAGCGGCTGAAGCTGTTCACCTACGCTTTCAACCGGCGCACGGGGCAGTACGAGATCGTGGACCGCGATTGGCGCAAGGTGAAGCGCCAGCTGCTGTTCGGCCTCACGAACCACGGCCAGCCCGTCATCACCGTCGAAGACGCGAATTTCGAGAACCGGGGCGAGCTGCTCATGGGGCATAAACACGAAGGCATCGACCTGGATTACGAAAAAGGGGTGGAGACGCTGAAGAATCTCCACATCATCTGGCAGCGGCCGGTGCATATCACGACCAAGTACAACTCGCAGACCAAGCTTCTTTCGTTCGACGGCAAAGAGATCCGCGAACGCGACATGTAACTTCCGCCTCCGCCGAGGCTACGGCGCGACAAGCGCCTTCAAGAGGAAAATATGAGCAAGAGCGCTAACGGCCGCCGGGTAATTTTCATCGACTTCGCCGTGGTGAAGTTCGATGCCGTCAGCAAGTGGCTGAAGAAGGACGGCGTCACGGTCGACACCATCACGGACCCGCCGCGGTTTCTGGCCACCATCGCGGAAGAGGCCTATGACGTCGCGGTGATAAATCTTCTGGTCGGCGGCATGGGTCCCTTCGAGCTCATCAAGAACGTCCGCTCCACGTCAAAGAACCCGGACCTGAAGATCATCGTAATCTCGCGCCAGGTTCACAAGGTGAACATCCAGAACACCATCAAGGCCGGCGCCAACGATTTCGTCGCCGATCCCTTCGAGAACGAGAACCTCTTCCACCGGATTCTCTACCATCTCGCGCCGAAGCAGATCATCGATCCGGGCGGCTACGAGAACACGGTCGCGACCGAAGCGGCGTGGCCCTTCGTAAATCTTCACTTGGAAGCGACCGAGCTGCTCTCGCGCACCTCAAGGGGGCAAGAGCACACTTCGTTTCTCGAGATCCTGAAAGACCTGGCGGATCTGACCCAGTCGAACCGCAGCTCTCTCGTCATCGTGGAGCAGGAGAGCAACACCGGGGTCGTGCTCGCCACGAGCGACGATCCGAACTTCTACGATTTTCCCATTTCGTTGGCGAAGTACCCCGAGATTCTGCACGTGATGCATTCCGGGAACTTCGTGCTCATCGCCGACGTTTCCCAGAACGCGTTGACGCAGAAAATAAGCGAGACCGTGAAATCCATACCGATCGGCTCGCTCATGGTCTTTCCCGTGCGGTTCCAGGGGGAGGTCACCGGAGTGCTGACCGTCAAGCGGCCGAAAGCGACCGAACTTCCGGATATGCAGGTCCTTCGGGTGCTTCAGGCCATCGCCAACACCATGGCCTCCCACTCGAACGTGAAGTCGCTACTGCGTCGGATTTATAAGGATTACTCGGATAAAGCGGCCTAAAATTCATCCTTTACGATTCAGGGGTTTGGGAGCATATCCCTGGTTAGTTTTTCCGGAGGTACCATGCCGTACAAGATTCACGACGAGATGTTCCAAGGCTGGGAAGAGAACCACCTCTACGCCAACTCCTTGAGCGCGGTTCAAAAGGCGGCCGAGGCCATGAGCCTCGACCCCAACGTTTTCAACCGGCTCGCCAAACCCCGCCGCTGTCTCTACGTATCGATTCCGGTCCGAATGGACGATGGCAGCATCCAGACCTTCGACGGCTTTCGGGTTCATTACAACACGACCCTCGGTCCAGGTAAGGGCGGTATCCGCTACCACCCTCACGTAAACCTCGCCGAAACCGCGGCGCTCGCGCTGCTGATGACTTTGAAAAACTCCCTCGTGCGGCTTCCTCTCGGAGGCGCCAAGGGCGGAATCCGTTGCGATCCAGGAACGCTGTCGCGCCGGGAAAAACAGTCGCTCACCCGCCGCTACACCAGCGAAATTTTCATGTTCATCGGCCCGGATAAGGACATCCCGGCTCCGGACGTGGGCACCGATCAGCAGACGATGGCGTGGGTGATGGACACCTACAGCTCCCAGCTCGGCTACGCCGTGCCCGGGGTGGTGACCGGCAAGCCCATCGAAATCGGCGGATCCCTCGGCCGCCTCGATGCCACCGGCCGTGGTGTTGTTTACTGCATCATCGAAGCCGCGAAGCGCCTCAACCTGGAACTCGGGGAGAACACCTCCGTCGCCGTTCAGGGCTTCGGTAACGTGGGCTACCACAGCGCGCGCATCATTCAGAACGTGGGCTGCAAGGTGGTCGCGGTCAGCGACGTCTCCGGCGGCGTGTACAACCCCAAGGGGCTGGACCTGAACGACGTGCGCGAGTACGTGGCGAAGAACAAAGTAATGAAGGGTTACCCGAAGGGCGAGCACGTCACCAACGAAGAGCTCCTGCTTCTGCCCGTCGACATTCTCATTCCGGCCGCCCTCGACAACCAGATCACCAAGGAAAACGCCCGCAAGGTGAAGTGCAAGATCCTGGCGGAGGGCGCCAACGGCCCGACCACCGCGGACGCGAACGAAATCCTGAACGAAATGGGCGTTTTCACCATTCCCGACATTCTGGCGAACTCGGGCGGCGTGATCGTGTCTTATTTCGAGTGGGTACAGGGCATTCAGAATTTCTTCTGGAGCGAGAAGGACGTGAACAACAAGCTCTGGGAGATCATCTCGACCGCCTTCAACCGGGTGTACGAAATCCACACGACTCGTAAGGTCGGCATGCGGCGCGCGGCGTATATCTCCTCGCTGGAGAATCTCTCGAAAGCGATGCTATGGCGTGGATTCTTCCCCTGATTTGCCTGGCGGCGCTGGCAGGCTCCGCGGATGAAGCGATCTTAGCCTACCGGGAACTCGGCAAGCACATTGCCGAAGTGCGCCGGACTTTGGCTTCCACTCCCGACAAGCAGGGAGCTCTTACCAATCTCAATCTGAAACGGGATTCCATCGATGCCCGCTTCCCGTTCAGGCCTGGGGAGCCGGCGGCTTTGACCGCCGAGCGCAGGCGTGCGGACGTGGAAATCCGCTCGCTGACCCAACATTCCCCCAAGAAGCCCCAGGCTCCCGCCCGAAAACCCAAGAAAACTAAATAGGGATCGCCGGACCGAAGTAGGCCTTGGCAGGTTGCGGCGGAGGATCGTTTTCTCCGGCCTCGGTCTCGTTCCACGTATAGAGGAGACAGATCGTAGCCAGGAAGATGAGGCAGAGAACCGCGAAGGCGCGGGTTCCGTAGAAGCGTTCGTTGTTGGGAGCCATCGGCACCCTCCGGGGCAAGGACGTTGGAGGCCATCCTCAAAGATTCGCGGGGACCAGCGATTCCAAGACGTCCGGCGAAGTTTATGGACTGCCTCAGGAGTTGATTATAGACCTCAAATCCCATTTCTGAGAAGCCCGCTTGTTTTGCTCACTCCGAAACACGCTCCAGCCGCGGCTCTCCGGCGAATCCCGTTGACGGTTTCCGCCACGCCCACTACTTCCAGATCCATATGAAATTTCTTTTCGCTCTTGGACTGGCGTTCTCTGTTCTTCCCGCCGAAGCTCAGGATCTGCTTTCCTGCCGCGAGGCCGCGGCGAAGGACGCGTTTCAGATTTCCGTCGAGGACGGCGCCACCGTCGACAAGGCGAATCTATACGCCGGAATTTTCAGCCGGGAGCGCGGAGTGTTCGATGCGCTCGCGATTCTCGAAACCGGCGTCTCGTACAGCGAAGTGCAGGGCGATGCCCTTCCGCACCAGTACACGCACAAGGCGAGCGTGAACGGGCAGGAGCTTTCGAACGTAATCAGCCTCGATTCCGCGAAGAAAGAAGGACAAGCCACTCTTAGCTGGGCCCCGGGCACGATTCTTCCGTGCTGGGTCGGCGATGCGAACGACGCCGGTCACTGATTTGGAGTATCTATGCTGAAACTCATCGCCCTAGTTCTGGTAACCGCCGCAACTTTCGCCCCCGCCGTTGAGAGCCTCGCCGACGGCGATCTCAACTGCCGGCAGGATTCGAAGTTCGATTCTCAAGTGTTTCAGTTCGTGGTCCGAAAGATCACTCCGCGTGACACGGACATTTACCTCGGCCGGTTCGATAAGTCGGACCCCGCCTTCGAGCCCTTCGGCGTGTTCTCCGCCAAAAACCACGAGAGCCAGGTCGCGGGCTCGCCGCTTCCCCGCCGCGTGACGTACTTTCTCACAGTGGAAAACAAGCCTCTGATTCTCTGGCTGCGCCTTACGGCGGACGGGAAAAGCGGCAAGGCGAAAGTCAGCACGGATTCCACCGTCGACATCACCTGCTGGGTCGGCGATCCGAACCGCGCGTAATCAGAACGCCTTCTGAATGTCGATGACCGCTTCGCGGCCCGCGCCCGTGGAGACGAGGTTGAGCTTGCACTGCGTGCGCTCTTCGATGAAGCGCAGGTAGTCCATGAGGTTTTTCGGCAAGCCGCCCGGTCCGCGCATCGGATCCAGCTTTTCCTTCCAGCCGGGCAATGTGACGTACTGAGGGACCACCTCCGCGAGACGGTTCGTGTCCGCCGGGTACGTGTCGTAGGTTTTGCCGTCGAGCTTGTAGCTCACGCAAACTTTCACCTCACTCATGCCGCACATGACGTCGGCCTTCGTGATGGCGAGATTCTTCAGTCCCGAGACGCGGCTCGCGTAATTAACCTGAACGAGATCGAGCCAGCCGCATCGGCGGGGACGTCCCGTCGTCGCGCCGTACTCACTGCCGGCTTCCCTAAGCTTTTCTCCGACGGTGTCTGTCAGCTCCGTCGGGAAGGGGCCGTCGCCCACGCGGGTGGTGTACGCCTTGATGACGCCGAGAAAGAGAGTTTCTT
Organism: uncultured Pseudobdellovibrionaceae bacterium; assembly: GCA_964653655.1. Classification (GTDB taxonomy): domain Bacteria; phylum Bdellovibrionota; class FAC87; order UBA2466; family UBA2466; genus CAZZHG01. The sequence continues at coordinate 58,929 of CAZZHG010000018.1, read as the reverse complement.
TCGGCAGGCGCGCGCCGAGACCGAGGGCCGCCTGCGAGGGCAGCGTGTGGGAGGACGTCACCCAAGGGTAGGTGCCGTAATCCATGTCCAACATGATGCCTTGAGCGCCTTCGAAGAGAATCTTCTTTCCGAGAGCAATCTCGTTGGTGAGAACTTCAGAGGCGTCCTTCACGAAGGGCTTCAGAGCCTCTCCGAGCTTCAGGCACCTTTCGATCAAGGCTTCCACCGGTACCGGTTCGGCCTGGAAAAAACCCTTCAGGAGAAAATTCTTTTCCTCGAGATTCGCCCGCAGCTTCGCTTCGAGGGCTTTGGGATTGTACAGCTCGGCGATGCGCACGCCCCGGCGGGCGGCGCGGTCTTCGTACGCCGGCCCGATGCCGCGTTTCGTGGTTCCGATGCCGCCTTTGCGGCTCTCGCGGGCTATGTCGAGCTGGCGGTGGTAATCGAGAATCAAATGGCAGCGGTCGCTCAGTACGATCCGTTCCTCGAGATTTTCGATGCCGGCCTGTTTGAGAACGGAAACTTCCTTCAGAAACACTTCCGGATCCACCACGACGCCGCTTCCGATGAGGCATTTGGCGTGGGTGCGAAGGATGCCCGAGGGAATGAGGTGCAGAACCGTCTTCTTGCCGTCGACGACCAGCGTGTGGCCGGCGTTATTTCCGCCCTGAAACCGGGCGACGACGTCCGCGGATGCGGTGTAGTAGTCGACGATCTTTCCTTTACCTTCGTCGCCCCACTGCAACCCGATGATCACTACACCTTGCGCGCTCATTTAGTACCTCAGAGAGAAATCGGAACGGCCGTAAGCATGCCCTTCACCTGGCGAAGCGCCGTGAGGGTCTCCTGCGAAACTTCGGAATCCACCGTAATGACCGCGATGGCTTCGCCCTTTGCGTGGTCCCGTCCCAGATGCATGCGCGCGATGTTGATGTTCTTCGAGGCGAGCGTCGAGCCGAGGGCTCCGATGACGCCGGGCTGGTCGGCGTTCTTCGTGAAGAGCAGATGCCCCGTGGGAAGAGCGTCGATGAGAAACTTGTCGATGCGAACGATACGGGGTTCTTCCTTGCCGAAGAGCGTTCCCGCGACGGTGAGCTTCTTGTCGCCGTCCACCGTGATGCTGACTAGGGTCGCGTAGTCGGCGCACTCTTCCTGATAGGACTCTTCGACGAGAATTCCGCGTTCCTTCAGGATCTTCTTCACGTTCACGAAATTGACCGACGTGGACAGATGCGAGCCGAGAAAGCCCTTCAAAAGAGCCAGGCTCAGAATCGAGCGATCCGCCGAGGGAATGGCGCCCTGATACTGCAGGCAAAGGCGCTGAATCGATTTCGCCGGAGAAATCTGCGCGGCAAAGGATCCGACGCGCTCGGCGAGATTTAGATACGGCTTCAAGACCGCAAGCTGCTCGAGGGAAACATTCGGCACGTTGATCGCGTTCTTAAGAGCGCCCGTCTGCACGAACTGGTCGATCTGCTCCGCGACTTCGAGTCCGACCTGAACCTGGGCTTCGTCGGTGCTGGCGCCGAGGTGAGGCGTCAGAACGATGTCGTCCCGCTTCAGAAGGGGGGAGTCCGGCGGCAGGGGCTCGGTCTCGAACACGTCGAGGGCGGCGCCCGCGAGGTGCCCGCTTTCGAGTGCCGCGACCAGCGCGGCTTCGTCGACGATTCCGCCGCGCGCGCAGTTGATGAGGTACGCGCCCTTCTTCATCTTGGCGAGGTTGTCCTTGCCGATGAGATTCTTCGTCGCCGGGATGAGCGGCACGTGGATGCTCACGTAGTCCGACGTGGCGAGCAGCTCGTCGAGGGTGGGCGTCAGGCGAATTTTCATCTGGGCCGCTTTTTCGGCGTTCACGAAAGGATCGTAGGCCGCGACCTTCATCGAAAGGCCGATGGCCCGTTCCGCGACGGTGCGGCCGATGTTGCCGAGGCCGATGAGGCCCAGCGTTTTGCCGCGTAGCTCGTTCCCTTGAAACTTCTTCTTCTCCCATTTGCCCTTGCGAAGCGAGGCGTCCGCCTGAGCGACGTGGCGGGTGGCGGTGAACATGAGCGCGAGCGCGTGCTCGGCCGTGGTCACGATGTTGCCCGTCGGGGCGTTCATCACGATGACGCCGCGGTTGGTGGCCGCTTCCACGTTCACGTTGTCGAGGCCGATGCCGGCCCGGATGACGAGCTTGAGATTTTCCGCGGAGGCGAGAAGGTCCGCGTCCACTTCCGTACGAGAGCGGACGATGAGAATGTCCGCTTTGCCGATGGTCGATTTCAGCTCGTCGCGGGAGATGCCCGACTTGTCCAGGATCTCGATACCCGTGATGCCTTTGAGTTTCTCGATGCCCTCGGAAGCCAGGCCGTCGACGATGAGGACTTTATACATTTCAGTCGTTCTCCGCGAAGTAGGAGGAAACCGCCGCCACGCCTCTACCGTACTCGCACTTGTAGCCGAGCTTGTTGAGGGTCAATTCGGTGGCCGCCATGATCTGAAGCATGTCGAGCTCATCGTAGTAGCCGAGATGGGCGAGACGGAAAATCTTCCCGGTCCACGCGTCCTGGCCGCCGGCAATCGTGATGCCGTAACGGTCGCGCATGTGGGAGATGATTTTCTTGCCTTCGGGAATCGCCGACGGCACGTGCACCGCGGTGACCGCCGTGGAAGGAAGCCCCTTCGAGAAGAGCTCCAGACCGAGAGCCTTACAGCCCCGTCGGGTTCCTTCGGCAAGGCGCTTGTGGTGCGCGAAAATCGGTTCGAGTCCCGTCGCCGCGATTTTCGCGAGCACGATGTCGAGAGCCTGAATCAGGCCGACCGCGGGAGTCCACGCGGTCTCGCCCTTCAGCGCCGCTTTGTCCTCGGCGGCGAGATCGTAATAGAAGCGCGGAATGTTCGCTCGCGCCCGCGCCTTTTGGCCGCGCTCGGAGAGAGCGAGGAAGGCGAGGCCCGGAGGAAGCATCAAGGCCTTTTGGGAACCGCTCACGACGGCGTCGAGACCCCACTTGTCGAGGGGCAGATTCGTTACACCGAGGGCGGTGATGGCATCCACCACCACGAGGCAGGTGTCGCTCGTTTCGTGAACCACCTTCGCGATGGCTTCCACCGGATGCTCCGTCGCGGTCGAAGTCTCGGAAGCCTGGAAGAGAACGCCGCGCGTGTCGGGGTTCGCCTTCAGAAATTTGCGGATTTCCTCGGGGTCGGCCGAGGTACCCCAGTCGAGGGTCATCACCTGAGTGTTCATGCCGTACTTCTGGCCGAGCTTCATGAAGCGCTCGCCGAATTTGCCGGCATTGATGACGAGAATCTTGTCGCCTGAGGCGAAGAGGTTGACCATCGTTGCTTCCATCGCGCCCGTTCCGGACGCGGAGAGCACGTAGGCCGGTTGGGTGGTCTGGAAGAGGAACTGGAGGTTCTTCTTCACTCGCTCGAAGATCGCGATGAACTCCTTGGTGCGGTGGTGGAGTGGCGGGCGAGACAGCTCCGCGAGCACCTCATAAGGAACGGGCGTGGGCCCGGGGGCGAAGATACGTTTCTTCTCGAAAAGAGGATGGGATTTCACGACGCGACCTCCGAATGGGTGGCTAAAAAGGACGGTTTAGATGAGCGATCACCGGGGGCCTAAATTAGTGTTTTTTGCGTCGAAGGTCAAGCAAAGGCTGGGTTAAGCGGGTGACGCAACCCATTGATTGTTCAAGTCTTTTCCAATTGACGCATAGCAATATGTAAAATATTCTTGTATCAGGGTAAGTATTTCACTAATCTGCATATCCTTTCGCGGTTTAGCAGAAGCAGGAAAACTCATTTACTGGGGGTTGTTGATGTTGGAGTCGACTCGTTCCAAGTCCAAGCCGGGTACGCGCGCTACGTCCAAAGCGGTCACGCTTAAGACCATGCTCAAGGAGCCCGACATTCGGTTCTTCTACCGGTTCGTCAGCCGTTACGGCATCCGGGAGAAGGCGCTCGAGGTTCTCAACTCGAAGCTTCGTCAGACTCGCGCCAACTAAATTTTTTGGAAAAGCCCCCGTGTCGCACGTAAGTGCCGGCACGGGGGCTTTTTCGTTTCCATCCCAATTAGAAAGCTATTGCCGGGAGACGATGCTCCGGCAGGCGTTGAAGATACGATCCGCCTCGAAATGCAGAGCGGTGTAGTAGGCCCGGAAGTCCGAGTTGAGCTGGCCGATGAGGAAGGTGTACTTCTCGTCGCGGTACTTCTTCACCTGCCCGAGATCGCAGTTTCCCGTCTCGGTCCACGCGGCGTCGGTGGAATAGCGGCTCGCGATCCGCGTGCCGTCCGTCCAATAAATGTAATAAACGACTTCTCCCGTGGCCGGATCGATGCGAACGGGGTGGTAGAACGTCCATTCGTTCGCGGACGCCCCCATGATCTTGTGGTACCAAAGCCCGTCGTTCGTGACGGGGAAGGATTGATTCTGCCCGTCCTCCCAATAACTGTAGCTGCCCTGTTGAACGTATTGTCCGGCGTTTGCCGCGACGGCCAGAAATAAAAACCCGAGAGCTCCAACTTTCCACTTCATCGTTTGCAACCTTTCACATCCGCGTTTGTCGCGAGTTGCGGGAGCCATGTGCAATCACCTTGCCAAGGCGTTCGTGCGGGCGCGTGCCGCCGTGGGGGCGGATTCGGTGTCAGATCGACTCCGATCGGTAAGGAAAAATTCCCGGGCGGGAAATTAGAACCGCACGCAATCGAGCGGTGATTTGCTATTGGTGCGCCAGAGCGAGGGCAAGGGCTTACTCTTCGTGAGAATGTCCTCGGGCTTCTCGTTCTTGGCGTACCCGTAGCAAGCGCCGTCCGTCGGGCTGACGAAGGACGGTTTCATCGCGTACTTCGGCGTGGAGCAAAGATACGGAGTTCCACCGTCGAGCCATGCGCGTACCCACACTTCCGCGGTGACGGCCACGGCGAGCGCCATCCGTTCCACGATGAGCGACTCGTGCCAGTTGGCGACCGGACGGCATCCCTGTCCGGGCTCCTTGCAAGGCATGCCCGACCAATCCACGTAAGTTTTGGGAAGGCGCCGGCAGGGGGCCTGCTCGGGCTCCTTCGTACCGATCGCCCTTCGGCGCATCAGCTCCCGTCGCTTCAGCTTCGAAGGCGTCTTCTCCAGCTCCTCCATTAGAGAGGAGATGGTTGGGCGGCAGGACTCCAGCGCCACCGCTTCCTCGGAAGTCGATACCGCGTACTTCAGGTCGAGCTCGCGCATCTTCTTGATGTAATCGTAGCTGTCGGACAGCTCCGTGAAGACGAGGGCCGTGACCCGGTCTTCCTTTTTCAGATCGGGGAAGCGATCGTTCATCTTCTTGATGAGGGCGGCTAGCGATCCCTTTTGTTTGACTGGACCGAGGAATACTTTTTCCGCCGCCGCTTCCACTTTGCCCTCGAGTCCGGGCTCCAGAGCGTTTACGAGGTCGTTTTCGAAAAACCAGTGAAGGCCCTTCTGCCCGGTAGTGACGGCGTCATGGTCTTTCGAGGCGTGGAGAGGCATCGCCGCGTCGCCGGTAAAATGGGCGAGAAGCCCCGCGAAAGTCAGGGCGGTACGGGTCGGATGATCCTCTCTGGGCTCCAGCGTCTCGCAGGAACCCTTCGGGAAACTCTCGAGGGAGCCCCTCGTCAGGTTGAAGAACTGCTGGGCTCTCCAGGGAGCGGTTCCCACGTTCTTGAAGAGAGAAACGTTAGGATGGAGCTGCTGAAGGGAAACTTTCGTGGCTTCGTAATCGAGGGCGAACTTCGATTCCGCAAACGGGTCCTTCGACCCATCCGGGGCGAGGTGCTCGGCGTTCAAGTAGTGGGCGGAAGCTCCCAGCTGATTGCCTACCGCGGTCAGCCCATCGTCCAGGTAGCGCCAATGGAAATCGGGAACGTTCGCCACGTGCCCCTGTTGGTAGCGTTTGTCGTCCAGGACTCTAAGGTACTGCTCGAGAGCCCTGTGGGTTTCCACCTCTTTGACTGATTTGAGCTCCGGGTGCTTGGCGGCGAGCTTCGCGGCCAGCCGGGCGATGATGTGGTGACCGGCCTCCCCCCAGCCGAAAGACGATAGGGGAAGGCAAAAGGACACGAGAAGTAGAACACGATGTACGAGGCTCATGGAGCACTAGAATAGTCGATATTGCGCTTGTGCGGCAAATGCGTAGGATGGCGGCCATGTGGGAAAATACCTCGCCCCTCGTCATGGGCGTGCTCAACGTCACTCCGGACTCGTTTTCCGACGGCGGAAAGTTTCTTGGCCGGGATGCGGCTCTGCTTCAGGCGGACAAGCTCGCCACGGAAGGCGCCGATCTGATCGACGTGGGAGGGGAATCCACCCGTCCGGGCGCCCCCGAGGTCAGTTCTCAGGAGGAAATGGACAGAGTTTTGCCCGTGATCGAGGCGATTGCGGCAGAGTTCAACGTTCAGATCTCCATCGACACTTCTAAGGTGGAAGTCGCGGAGGCCGCGGTGCGGGCCGGCGCCACGGTGGTGAATGACGTGACGGCCGGTCAGGACGCCGGCATGGCGCGGATAGGCGCGGAGCATGATGTCCGCTTCATCTTGATGCACATGCGCGGCAATCCCCGCACGATGCAGCAGGCGCCGGAGTACCCCAGAGGCGTCGCGGCCGAGGTTCGGTTCTTTCTCGCGGATCGGGTGAGGGCGTTCTCGGAAGCGGGCATCGGGCCCGATCGGATCTGGATCGATCCCGGTATCGGGTTCGGAAAAACGGTGGACCACAATCTCGAGTTGCTGCGGGACCTCGACGCCTTTCATGGTGTCGCCGAGCGCATAGTCGTCGGCACGTCCCGCAAATCCTTTCTCGCTTCGATCGTGGGAGAACCCAAGGCGGCCTTCGAGGCGCGGGAAGCGGGAACGCTCGCTTCCAATCTCTGGGCTTACACGAAGGGCGCCTCCGTTTTTCGGGTGCACGACGTGGGCGCCATGAAACGCGCGCTGAAAACCTGGGAGGCGATCGCGCATGGTGGTCTCTAGGGAAATCGAGTTTCGCGCCTTCCACTCGCACCACGGGATGCTCAGCGAGCCCGTGCATCCTCACGATTTCAAGGTCCGCGTCTCCCTGAAGGGGGAACCGAACGAGGAAGGTTTTATCGCCGATTTCCGAGCGGTGAAACGGCTTTTCCGCCGAATCATCGTGTCCGAGCTCGAGGGAAAGAACCTCGACGATTACTTCGAGTACGCGACGAGCGAAAATCTCGCCGCCTGGGTTTGGAAAAAGCTGGAGCCATTCTTTCCTCTCTATTGCATCGAAGTCCGGGAAAAGGCCCACTCCAGCGCCTTCTATTACGGACCTAGCCATGTTGCAGCTCACTAAGGTCGCCATCGGCCTCGGCGGCAATCAGGGCGATCGCCTCGATTTTCTCAAGCGTGCGGCCGAGCGTCTGGCCGAGGAGTTCCTTCAGGAAGCGAAAGCCTCTTCCGTTTACGAGACCGAGCCTTGGGGCGTTACGGATCAGCCGAAGTTTCTGAACGCCGTCGTCGTGGGTCTCTCCGAGTGGAAGCCGCCGGCCATCGTCAATTTCCTGAAAACTTTGGAGCGCGATCTCGGGCGCAAGCAGACTGAACGTTACGGCCCGCGAGAGATCGATCTCGATTTGCTCGTCTACGGCTCCGTCGAGTGGAGCACGGAAGGCGTCGTCGTTCCGCACGAGCGTTTGGCCGAGCGCGATTTCGTTTTGATGCCGCTCGCGGAAGTCTGGCCCGACTGGCGCCATCCGCGTTTGGGGAAAAACTCGGCGGAGCTGCTTTCGTCTCTCGGATCCGCCGCGGCTCCGCAACGAATAGCTGGTTGTCTGATTTAAAGACGAAAGCCGAGAGCTCCGCTCCCGCCGGACCACTGCATATCTTGCTGTAAACCTTGCCCGCAACCCGACGACAAACCGAATACTTTTCCCTGGCATGGACGTTGCTCGAATCCGGACGTGGGTAAGGTCAGGCTAATCCTAATTCTGTCCTTTTTATGTCTAGGAGTCGCGGCTTTCGCGGCGGATCCGCCGAAGCCCGTCCCCACGCTTAGTGAAGCCTGCCGCGCGTACGGCGCGCTCTCTCCCGCGCAGATGCTGGAGATTCGTCCCGACTTTCTCGCGAGGCACACCGATGAATATTCGATCGAACTGGCCGAAGCCCCCATTCGAAATCAGTGCAAGTACGGCGGATGCTGGGCGTACCAGGCGGTTAGCTTCGTCGAGCGGCGCATGCAAAACGCCAACGGGCGCGCTTACGATCTTTCGGAAGCTTATCTGATCTTGAGGGATCTGCAGGCGAAGAGCTTGAGCGCCCTCGAAGGGCCCGGGCGCGAAATCGTGCAGGGAAGTCATTTGAGCAGCAGTCTCGACTTGATCGCAGCCCACGGCGCGGTCCCTCAGTCGTCTTGGCAACCGCGGGTGTCCTTCGAGGACGCGGGCCACGGAACCCGGCTGGTCGGTCTGCTGAACGAACGGGTGGTCCGCTTCCACTACGACTCCATCGGCAAGACCTCCGAAGAGAAGGCGGCGCTGAAAGCCGAAGCGAGCAAGGATCTGGATTCCATCGTCGAAGCCTACTCCGGCCCCATGCCCACCTCTTTCGAGGAGGGCGGCGTCCGGTACGAGAGTCCCCAAGACTATTGGCGGCGGAACGGAACCTCGCTCGACAACCTTCGCCGGGTGGTTCCGACACGGGATCCGCTTCCTCCGGAGCTCAAGCCAGCGGCCGAGAAGAATGCTCCGAAGCACGCGAAGCCGGAAGTTACCGCGTCCGCCGGCGTCCAGTTGCCGGCAAGAGCCGGGGCGATCTCGAAGCCCGTTGAAGCAATCGCGAAGGACATCGTCGGGGCTTTGAAGCGCGGGGAGAGCGTGCCGGTGTCCTTCGAAATGGACCATCGTTTCATCGACGAGAAAACGGGCATCATGTCGTTGAAGGCCTTCAGCACGCCCGAGGGACTCAGGCCGATTCCCTACGCCTACCGTCGCCAATTCGGGCAGACAGGCGGAAACCACGCGATGGAAATCGTCGGCGTGGAAATCCAGAATGGGGAAGTCATCCGCTTCAAAGTGCGTAACACGTGGGGCGAGAACTCGGGTGACGAGGGCTACTACCACGTGTACGCGGACTATTTCCGCGAATATCTCATCCGCGCGACGCTGCCGGTAGATCCCTAATCAGTATTGAAAATTGACCGTGGGCACAAAGCGCGGCCGGACCTCGCCCACCAGGTAGAGCGAGCCCGTGATTAGCACGGTATCTTCGGGGCCCGCGAGCTCAAGCATCTCGTCGATGGCTTTGTGCGGGTCTTCTCTATAAGGACCGATCGTTTCGTAATCGGCGGGAATCGGAGCCTTGGGATTCTTGATGCGCGTGAGACGGATGTCCGTCGACAAAGCTTCGAGCCTTGCGAACATTTCCTTGTAGGGTTTATCCGGCGAGAAGCCGCAAACCGTATACAGCTTGCCGGTTTCTTGCTGAGCGAGGCTCTCGACGAGAGTCTGGATACCCGCCGGGTTGTGATCTCCGGAGAGCACGACTCTGGGGCGGTTCGCGACCACTTCGAGCCTGCCGGGATTGCGGACCGATTCGAATCCCTTCTGTAAAACCGAAATGGGAAGCTTGGGAAAAACGATTCTGAGCATGAGGAAGGCGAGGGCCGCGTTCTTCACGGTGCCTTCGCCGGGGTTTCTCAGCGTGAAGGGGTATCCGTTGAAGAGGACCTTTTGGCCGTCCCAGCTTCTTTCAATCACTTCGCGCCGGACTTCGTGCGCGTAGTAGTGAACCGCGTCCACTTCCGCGCACTTGGCTTCGAGACGCGCCATTAGAGTGGGGGAATCCACCCCCGTGAAGACGAGCCCTTCTGGGCGCATCACGCCGAGTTTTTCGTCCAGAATCGATTCGAGCGTATCTCCCAGGTAAGACTGGTGATCGTAAGAGATATTCGTAACCGCGCAGGCTAGCGCGTCCACGACGTTCGTGGAGTCGAGCCTGCCGCCCAGGCCCACTTCCACCACGCAGAAGTCCAGCTTCTTCTGCTTCGCCCACACGAAAAAGAGAAGGGTCATGTACTCGAAGTAGGTGAGCGCGAACTCCCGGGCCAACCCTTCATGCTCTTCCGCCAGCCGGGTTAGTTCCGCCTCGCCGATGGGCTCGAGGCCGAAAAGGATCCGTTCGGTCGGGCTGACAAGATGAGGGGAAAGGAAAGTTCCGACCTTGTACCCGGCCTCTTTAAGAGAAGAGGAGACAAGTAGCGTGGTCGTGCCTTTGCCGTTGGTGCCGGCAATGATCAACGAGTAGACACTTCGTTCAGGGTTCCCGAGTCGTTTCAGCGCGCTTTTCAGCCGATCGAGCGTGTAATGGACTCGTTTTTCCCCACCGAGGCTCTCGAGTATTTCCTGAAGTCGGGTCGTTTTCACGGTTTAGTGCTCAGTGTCCAGAGTTGATACAGGCCGAGTGCCGTGAATTCAAGGACTTGGCTTTCGGTAGGTACCCCTACGACACCCCCGTACGCTCGTGTATACGTCTCAATCATTTGCACATCCCGACTTAACCCCCCCGGAATACAAGGGAAAACCCCAGGGCCCAATTGTGGCGCCGGTGGCAAACGCCTTGCACTACTGGTCTGCAGGGGTAACTGAAAAAACCATCTGCTCTCTAGCTCCACGGTCGAGGGGTAACTATGACCGCGGGAACTTCAGATGGGTCAATTGAGGGGGTTAGTCGTGAACATTGCTTCCAATATTTATAACTTCACCGATTATCGGGAGTTTCTGAAAGATCGTTATCGGCAGCTCAAGGATGCCGATCCGCTCTTCAGCTTCCGGTACTTCTCCAAGCAGGCGGGGTTCGGATCTCCGAACTACTTGAAGCTGGTGATGGACGGAAAGCGCAATCTTTCCGCCGACGCCATCGGCAAGTTCGCCAAGGGTCTGCGTCTGGACGCGCATGAATCGGAATATTTCCGTTACATGGTCGAGTTCAATCAGTGCGACCACGTCCAGAAGCGCCAGGTTTATGAGGCGAAGCTCATGTATCTTCGTGAGCTCTTCAAAGTGAAGACCCTCATTCCTGAGCTCTACGATTACTACCACGACTGGTACCATGCCGCGATTCGCGAAATGGTTCGCAACGGCAAGGTGAAGAACGAGCCGACCACGATCGGTAAGAGCCTCGTTCCCGCGGTGAGCGAAGAGGAAGCGAAATCTTCCGTCGAGCTTCTCAAGAAGCTCAACTTCATCACCGAAGCCACGGATGGTACGCTGGTGTGCAGCACCACGACTGAGATCGATACGCAGTCGGCGGCGCTCGCTCAGAAGATCCATTACGAACAAATGGCGGAACTCGCTGCCCAGTCGCTCTATACGCAAGGACCTGAGACCCAGGACTTTGAGAGCGTCACCCTGAGCTTGCCTCAGGATAAGGTCGGCGAACTTCGCGTGAAGATCCAGGAACTGATCCAGTCGCTCGGTGGTGGAAACCACAATCCGAACGACGCGATCTTCCAGCTGAACATTCAGCTGTTCGCTCTCACCAAGTCGCAAGCGCGCAAGGATGAGACGATGCAGCAGAGCGTGGCCTAAGGCCTTACGCTCACGGTTCGCGACTCAACACGAGTTACACCCTGTTTGCGGCCGCCCGGACGAAAGTCCGGGCGGCCTTTCGCGTTTTAAAGGAATGCCATTACAAAAGAGCGAGAGCGGGAGCGAGCGCAAGGTCACCTTCCTTTCTGGAAGGGGCGTTGACGTAAGACCGCACCGGCTCGCTCATTAGATCAAAAAGCCTTCCTTGCGCTCGCTCCCGCTCTCGCTCTTTCCCTGCGGCCAGGGTTGGGCTACGGTTCATGCCGTGGATGTTCTCGACTACAACCGACAAGCCTGGGATGCCGAGGCGGCGAAGGGCAATGAATGGACCTTGCCCGTTTCCTCCGAAGTCATTGCCCGCGCCCGCAAGGGCGACTGGCAAGTCGTGCTCACTCCCATGAAGCCCGTGCCCCGCGACTGGTTCCCTCCTTTAGAGGGCAAGCGCGTGCTGGGGCTTGCGTCCGGAGGCGGTCAACAGGGCCCGATTCTCGCGGCGGCCGGCGCGCACGTTACCGTGTTCGACAACTCGCCGGCCCAGCTTCAACGCGATAAAGATGTCGCGGCCCGGGACGGGCTGAAGCTCGCTACCCTTCAGGGCGACATGAAGGATCTTTCCGCGTTCGCCGACGAAACGTTCGATCTCATCTTTCATCCCTGTTCCAATTGTTTCGTGCCCGACGTGAAGCCCGTTTGGAAGGAAGCCTTCCGCGTTTTGAAAAAGGGCGGCTCGCTTCTTTCCGGAATCGTGAACCCGGTCGTTTTTACTACGGATCCGGCGCTCGAGGAAAAGGGGATCCTGCAGATCAAGTACTCGGTCCCTTACTCGGACGTAACGAGTTTGACGGACGAAGAACGCAAGCGCTACACGGACAAGAACGAGCCTATCGCCTTCGGGCACACGCTCGAAGATCAAATCGGCGGCCAAATCGCCGCGGGCTTCGTGATTACTGGATTTTTCGAGGACGGCTGGACGGAATCGAAGGGACTCATTCACAGATATCTTCCGGGCTACATCGCCACGCGCGCGATTAAACCGGTTTGAAAGGGCGACGATGATCGATCACACAGGCCTAAAGGTCAGCAATCCGCAAAAGAGCCGCGCCTTCTATGACAAGGCGCTTGCGCCTCTCGGATACGAGCCGATGATGGAAATTCCGACGGAGTATACGGGCGGAACGGTCGTCGTGGGTTACGGTGTACCGCCAAAACCCGACTTTTGGGTGGCCGAAGGCACGCCCAACCAGCCGAGGATCCACATCGCCTTCCGAGCCGATTCGCGCAAACAGGTGGATGAGTTTTACAAAGCGGCGCTCGCCGCGGGCGGAAAAGACAACGGGCCTCCCGGTCCTCGCCCTCACTATCACAAGGACTACTACGGGGCTTTCGTGTTGGACCCGGACGGGCACAACGTCGAAGCGTGCTGCCACCACCAGTAATTACATCGCCGCCCGGGTTTTGAAGCTCTGGGTTTCTTTCGCGGTGTCGGTACTCTTTAGAAGGTTTTGCAGCTCGGGTTGCTTGCCGAACTTCCAAACTATTCCGTCGACAAAATAGTGGTAGAGAGTCACGACCAGAAAAACGGAGCTGATGGGCAGGGCCTTTCCGACCAGCTGGGCGGAAATCGCTTCTCCATGGAAAACTAAAAGAGCGAGTAGTCCGCAGCCCAGTGCCCACTTCCAAGCGTAGGCGCGGCCGACGTTGCGCTCCTGATAATGAGCCATCCAGCGCATGTATTGAATGTCGTGGTAGAGCGTGTCGAAGACGAGCATCACGGCGACCGGAGCGAAACTCACGGCCCAGTAGTTTACGAAGTAGTTCACCGTTAGGGCCGCGAGGAAAAGCTGGCGCGCGGTCCAGGGTGATTCGTTTCGGCGAGTGAATTGCCGCCAGACGACTCCGGTGAGAAGCGCCCCCGTGGCTCCTAGGAAAACCCAGCGAAGCGTTCTCAGAACGGTAAGCATCTCCGGTCCGCCCGTTCCAAATTCATCCAGCGTTCGTCCGAGATCGAGTGCGAGTACGCGAAACAAGTACGCGTTGAAGAGAACGAAGAAGAAAGCCCGCTCGAGCTTACGATCGGTTTCCGCTGGCTTCGTGAAGCGGCCGTAAACTTTCAGAAAGCCCGCGTTCTGCGCGTAGATGTGCCAAAGTCCCGCGAGGTCGAACACCGCCTGAAACCAATATTGGCCGGGCACATCGGGCCAGAAGAAAGCAACGAGAAGGGCGCCGCCGAGAATCCAATGGTGAATGGCGAAATGGCGCTTTCGCTCAGTGGCGTCGAAATGGGTGCGGGAAAACGTCTGGAGGATGTGCGGGTGATCGAAGAAGACCGTGAAGACGTAGTAGAAAACCCGGGCGGTCTGCTCGACCTGGACGTTTCCGCCCCAGGTGACGAGCGCATAGATTCCGAGAAGTAGCGGAGAGAGGAGGGGGCTTAAAACGATGCACGACAAGTCGGCGCGCCGGGAGATGAGCCACCTGGATTGTAAGGGCATCCCCTATTCTAACACTTGGGAACGGATTCAGTTGTTCGAGAGGGCCACGGTGGCCAGCATCCTCTCCCGCACTTCTCGCATCTTCTGGAACCAGTTGCCGGCGTCGAGGCCGAGTTCGGTCCGGATCTCTGGCCGCGTGCCCGTGTAGGCATCAAACTGTTTGTCCTGGTACTCCTTTTGGGCGAAGTCGGGCTTGAGGTGCGGGGCTTTCGCCAGGTCGGCGACACCATTGAATGCGTTCGCGGTCACGCTGTAGGCGAGGCCTTCATGGTAGGTGAAATAGAAAGTCTCGTCGATTACCCATTCCCCCTCCTTCAACGTGACGTACTTCAGGAATAGACCGTCCGGAGTTCCGCCTGTCTGAAGCAACTTGCGGTTGGCCCGGAGCCAATCGAAAAGAAGCAGGTCCGCGGAAGCGTGAACTCCCTCGTGGAGGGCATTCGCGTACCATTCGAACACGGCGCTCCTGTGATCCTTGGCGAGTTTCCCGGGCGTGGGAAGACGGAGGGTCACTGTCGAATGTTCGAGCTCGGGTAATGCGCTTTTGGCCGCGCCCGCCCTCAAAATCTTCAACGCGGCTTCGGGATCGCTTACCGACACTTTGCCAAACGCAAGGCCAAGTTGTTCCGCCACGTGGAGCCCGTCCACGCCATGGCCGTTCGATTTGAGGCCGCAGTTTCCGGAAACGCAAAGCACCGCGAAACGGCTCGGGTCCACGGGGTTGCCCATTTGAAGAATGCCGTCGAGAACCACGGCATCTTTCGCCGCGGCCGGATCGTTGCGAACCCAGGCGTTCAAGAGGTCCACCGGATTCGGATAGGGGTGACCGTCCAGCACGAGCACGAGGTTCCTGAAATTGTCGGTGCCGAAAAGCTGAACTTGCCCTTCTTCGGACGGCAACGAGACGTGATCTTTCACGATCGCCCGAAAGTAGTCGAGGCAGGCCTGGGACGGACCCACGGCGAAAGCGAGATCGAATTCGAGCGCCGCTTTGGCCGGCTGGGAAAGGAGGAGGGCGATGAGTAGAAGGATTCGCACGATGGGTTACTGCGCGGAGGCGATAGTGCGCAGCATGTCCTCGCGGACTTCGCGCATCCGGGTGTGCCAGTTTCCGGCGGAGACGTTCAATTCCGTCGTGATTGAGGGGCGCACCGCCGAGATTTCGGCGAAGGGCATCTCGGCGAAGCGGATATTCGCCCACTGAGGATCAAGGACCGGTTCTTTTCGCTGCGTCGCGATCATATCGAACGCTTTTCCGGTCACGCCGTAGGCAATTCCCTCGGTAAGAGTGAGATAAAAGGTGTTATCGATGAGCCACTCGCCTCTTTGAATCTTTACGTATTTGAGAAAATGGTCGTCGGGGCGCTTGCCCTCGAGGAGCAATTTTCGGTTCGCCGTTACCCAGTCGATGATCAAATGTTCGGTGGTGACGTGGGTGGACTCGTGCAGCACCGTCGCGTACCAGCCGATTACCGAGCCGTTGAGATCCTTGTTCAATTCGGCCGGCTTCGGAAGCACCGTCGCGACGATTTGGCTGTCGATTGCAGGCGGCTCTGTTTTCTTCACCTGGCCCGCCATTATTCTGAAGGCCGCGTCCAGCTCTATGGGAGGAGTTCCTCCCCGGATGAGTCCGACGGTCTTGGAGCTGTGCTTTCCGTAAGCCATGTCGCCGCCTCCGGTCAGGTCGCAGGCTCCCGATAGGCAGATCACCGCGTAGCCGGAACGATCGACGGGATTGTCCATTTTCGCGACCGCGTCGGCGATGATTGGATCCGCCGCGGCGGCCGGATCGGCTTTCAGCAAGTCCTCGAAGAGCTTCACGGGGTTTTCGTAGATCGTTCCGCCCACTTCGAGATTGATGTCCCTGAGGCTGCCCGCTCCGAGGACTCTGGCCTCCTCGCCGTTCAAGTGGAAGGTAATCTGCTTGGCCATCATGGACTCGTAGTGCTTCTGGCACTTTTCGCTCGGGGTGAAGCCGGCGACTAACTCCAACGTGGCCTGGGACTGCGCGCAAAGGAAAGCCAGAGGAAGGAGGGCGCGCATTTAGTCATTCTACTTCGGGTCCTTCGCCTCCAGAATGTAGAAAAACAGGCCATTCGTGCCGTTATGCGTCCAGCTCAGGAAGTCCACTTCGGTGTCGGAAGTGAACTCTCGACGGTGAAGAACGTTGAAGCGTTCGGCGAGGTAGCCGGGAAGTGGGTTGCGATGGCTGGCCAAAGCAAAACGCCCGGCCGGGCCGCCACCGAATTTCTTTGAAAACTCAGTGTAGTCTTCCCCGTAGAACGAGTCTCGCTTGAATTCGGCGAGATCCTTTCTCATGGCCGTAATCTGTTGGGTGCCGCCGTACTCGATGATTTGATTCGCGCCGAAGTGCCGCAGCTGCGCCGCGATTTGATCCGGATAGAACCGGTCTCTCCGCTTTTCCACGCTCTCCCGGAACCCAGCCAGAAAGAGGACTGCGATTATCGTCGATAAAGCGGCCGCCGCCCCTCCTCTGAAGGCCGGTTTGCGCGAGAGCGAGAAGCGCAGGCCCTCGGCGACGGCCAGGGCGAGCGGAGGCAGCCAAATGAGGCTGTGCCGGGTCGGGCTCAGCGTCACGCTACCCTTCAAAATGAGCGCGAGCCACACCAGGGCGGAAGTTCCAATGAACCAGATTAGAGTGCGGGATTCCCGTGTGTCTTGGCGAACGAAAGACCAGAGACCGCAGCAGACTAGCCCCGCGAGAAGAATCGCCGAGGGATAAAAGAAGGCATTGGTCGGTGGGACGAAGGCGAAGTTGGAGGCATGTGCCTGGAACCCATTCGAGGAAAAAAACGTAAAGGGGTACCACAGCGCCTGAATGTTTCGAGGGAACGTGAACAAGTATTCGCCGTGAGGCCCCACGTTCCAGTTGGTGCCCGATGCGGCGTGCTGGCGTAAGAATAGAAGGAGCATCGGAAGGATCAGGAGTGAGGTCGTGACCATCGTCGGCATCAGCGCTTTGGCGGCCTGCTTGAAGGTCAGGTTTCCCTTCTTCAGGTTGAGTCCCCAGGCCAAGAAGAAGGCAGGCAGGAACAAAAGAATCTGATAGTGAGCGTGACAAAGTACGGCGAGCGCGGCGCCGATGCTAAGGGCGATTTTGCGGGTGAGAGGCTCCTGTCGAATCGTCCACATTAGAAGCGCGAGCAATCCGAGGACAGCCAGCGTTCCCAGCGCGTAGTTGGACATCTGTTTCGAATAGATCACGTGTTCCCAGGAGAAGGCGACGAGAGTGGTGCCGAGTAGCGCGAGGGTCGGGTCTTTCAAGATCATTCGGCCCACGAAAAACATCGCGACCAGGGCAAGCATCCCGAAAAGCAACGACGGTAGCCGGCCCCGAAAGAGGAGCTCGCGATAAGTTTGATCCGGGGAGAGGATAGGGCCGGTGAAAAAATATTGAAGGGGCGCGTAGGTCCAGAACCAAGGCACGCTGAGCGAGGGGGCAACGAGCGCCGCGGGACGTAAGAGCCCTACCTTGTCGAGGGCGCGCGCGATGCCTCGCAGTCGGCCGAAGGAGTCGTTCCGCGTGGGGCTTACGAGATCTTTCAATTTGATTTCGAGCTCGGTCTTCGATCGCACGATGGTATTGGCGACGCCGACGTCGTCCCAGTGGGTGAAGTGAGTGGAGAGATCGGTCGCCCTCGCCCAAAACGCCACAGCGAGAACGGTGATTAGGCCAGCCCAGGGCAGCAGCGATCGGCGCATGGTTAGATGATACCAACGGCGGTTGCGATTTTCCCGCGCCGAAGGCAGACTGCGCCCGTGCAAAACAAAAACACGATGTCCTATGTCTGGTTCGCCCTTTTCGGAGGGTTTTTCGCGGCCTCAATCGTCAGCTGGGTCGCCCCCGGCGCCATCGCCTGGTACTTCAAGCCGCCGGCGCAGGTGGAGTTCAGCTGCGAGGCTCCCATCCGTTGGGCCCTCGAAAAGCTTCGTTTGACCCAGTTCGTGGGGCTCGGCGTCGGCCTTTTGGGCGGCTTTTTCATCCGCTTCGCCTTCCGGAAGCGAAAGGACCAGCCCGCCTATCCGACCGAGATTAGGCACAATTAAAGAAAATAGTTGAATGGCTAGGCCACTTTATCAAATCTTAAAGTAAATTCCTCAAATGAACGTTTGAAAATATCCTCGGAGTGTTTTACTCTTGGGATATGGAACAGCTCGATACCAGAGACGCCTTATTGAAAGCCGCCGGCGACCTTTTCGCCGCGCGGGGCTACGAGGGAACGTCCGTAAAAGACATCTGTGAGTCGGCCGGGGTGAACGTCAGCCTCGTCAGCTACCACTTCGAAGGGAAGGAGGGCCTGTACCGGGCGGTACTCGAACAGTTCTCCTCCAAGGGACTGGAGCTCGCCGAGCGCATTCTCACCGTTCCGCAGTCGAAGGAAGAATTTCTCGTCCGCTTGAAAATGTTCGCCGAGGAGATCGTCTCGGCCCACGCGCAAAACCCGAACTGCACGCGGATCATTCACCGGGAAAGCATCATGGATAACCCGGTCGTGAAGGACGTCTTTGAGAAAAGCTTCGCCCGCGTGTTTCAGAAGTTTCTCGAGTTCATCACCTCGGCGCAGAAGCAAGGTTTCGTCCGCGCCGACTTCGACCCCATCATCGGCGCGAGCGCCTTTTTCGGCAGCGTCACTCATTTTTGCAACACGGACCCGATCCGCAAGGCGGTCTTCGGTCTGTCGATCAAGGACGACAAGTTCCGCGCGAAGGCGGTCGATCAACTCGTTCAGATTTTCGTTCGAGGAGTACAGTCATGAGATGGCTTGTTTTTGTCCTGGTAGCCTTGGCTTCGGTCGCGCGCGCGGAAACCCTGTCGCTAAAGGGTTACCTAGGGCAGGTGAAGAGCCAGAACCAAAGCGTACAAGGTTCGCAGCTCGCCTCCGAAGGCGCGAGAGAGCGCGAGAACGAGGCCGACCTCCTTTATACGCCTCAGCTCTTCGTCAACGTGGGGGCCATCTACGATCAGCGGCCCGTGCTGCAGCCGAACTTTCAGCCGACCCTGACCCGGGCGACTCAGGTTTCCTTCGGCGTTATGAAACAATGGGATTTCGGCTTCAGCGCGAAGCTCGCCGAGAACGTCACCGCCACCAGGCTCGTCGCGAACCCGGCGGTTTTCCCCCAGCCGAACTACATCGATACCTCGCCGAGCTTGGAAATCAGCCAGAGCCTGTGGAGAAACGGATTCGGCGCGGAGACCCGTGCCCAGAGCGACGCTATCCAGGCCGGCCTGCTGGCGACCCGTTACGTGGAGTCCTACAAGGTGAAGGCGCAGCTTGCCGGAGCCGAGGGAGCTTACTGGAGACTCGTGCTGGCCCGGGAGTTCGTCACCATCTCGAAAGAAACTCTCGTTCGCGCCGGAAAGCTCAAAGAGTGGGCGAGCGGCCGCACCAAGATGGATCTCGCCGATAAAGCGGACTTTCTCCAGGCCGACGCCGCCTACCGTCTGCGCGAACTGGAGCTGAAGGGTGTGCTCGATGACGCCCGAAGCGCGGCCCGCGCTTTCAATCTTTCCCGCGGCGTCGATTCCGACGAGGTGAAGGAAACCCTTGATCCTTTGGACGAGGAGCAGCTCAAGAACCTCGAGCCGCCGAAGCGCGAGGCCCTTCGTGACGACGTGAAGGCGGCCCAGCAGCAGGAAAAGATCGCCGCCGCCAACGCGGAGGCGGGCAAGCAGAAGAACTCGCCCACGCTCGATCTCGCGATGAATCTGTCTTTGAACGGCCGGGACGCCGGCATGGGAGATTCCCTTTCCGAGTCCTTCGGCACCCAGCACCCTTATGCGATGGTCGGCCTGAAGTTCGCCACCCCTTTGGATTTTGGTCTCATCAGCCGAAACAAAGCCGGCTACGAGAAGGAGCGGCAGGGAGCCGAGCTCAATTACAAACGTAAGGTTCTCGAACAGGACTCCGAGTGGAAAAACCTCGCGGATCAGCTTGCGGACCGCAGGGCTAGGCTCGAGCTGACGCGCCAGATGGAGACCGCTCAGAAGATGAAAGTGGAGTACGAGAGGGACCGCCTGAAGCGCGCCAAAACCACCACCTATCAGGTGCTCACTTTTGAAGAGGACTACGCCAACTCACGCCGGATGCGGCTCAAGATTGAAGGCGAAATCCTGGGCATCGTGGCCCAGATGAAGACTTTCGGAGGCGATCATGAATCTCGCTGAACTTTCCATCAAGCGTCCCATCTTCGTGACCTGCGTGGTGCTCGCCTCCCTTGCGGTGGGTTTGCTGTCGCTGGCTAAACTTCCGGTCAACCTTTTCCCCGACGTGACCTTTCCGGTCGTGACGGTGACCACGCCTTACCCGGGCGCGGGACCCGAAGAGGTCGAGACCCTCATCAGCCGCCCCCTCGAAGAGGAGTTCAGCTCTCTCGGAGGCGTGAAGCGCCTCACTTCCTATAACCGGGAAGGCGTCAGCGTCGTGGTCGCCGAGTTCAACCTCGGTATCGACGTGAAGTATGCCGAGCAGCAGATTCGGGATCGCACGGCCACCGCCCGGCGCAAGATGCCGGACGAAGCGCTGGAAGCGGTCATTCGCAAAATCGACCCCGCGGATCAGCCTATCTTGCGCGTATCGGTGAGCGCCGATTTGCCCCCGGCCCAGCTGTTCGATCTCGCCGACCGGATCATCCGGCCGAAGATCGAGCAGGTGAATCAGGTGGGACTCGTCGAGGTTTACGGCGGCCGCAAACGCGAAATCCGCATCGAGCTCGATCGCAAGAAGCTGAAAGAACGTGAGATGTCGGCCAGCATGGTCACCGCCCGCATCAAAGCGGCCGGTATGAACATTCCCGCCGGCAAGCTCGAAAATTCCGAGAAGGAAACCGTCGTACGCACCGTCGGAGAGTTCCGTAACCTCAAGGACATCGAGAACACGGTTCTCAATTTCGCGGGCAACGAAGTCCCCGTTACGGTCTCCGATATCGCCACCGTGAAGGACACTCTGGCCGACGAGAAGACGCAGGCCTTCGTGAACGGCAAACGCGGCATGCTGCTTCTCGTTTACCGCCAGGCGGGCTCCAACACCATCGAAGTGGCCGACGGCGTGACCAAACGGCTCGAAGCCTTGAACGAGCAGATGAAGAACGACGAAGGCAAGCCCACGCTCGCCATCGTGCAGGACGGAGCGAAGCCGGTGCGCGCGAACGTCGACGACGTCCGCGAATCCATCCTGTTCGGTATCGTGCTCACGATTATCGTCGTATTCTTCTTCCTCGGCTCGGCCCGATCCACTTTCATCACGGGCCTTGCGCTGCCGAACTCCCTTATCGGCGCCTTCATTCTCATGGCGCTCATGGGGTTCAGCATCAATCTGATGACCCTTCTGGCCCTGAGTCTCGCCGTAGGTCTGCTCATCGACGACGCCATCGTGGTCCGGGAGAACATCTTCCGGCACGTCGAAATGGGGAAAGGGCCCATCGAAGCGGCGCTCATCGGGACGAAGGAAGTCTCCCTCGCGGTCGTCGCGACGACTCTTACCGTGATCGCGGTATTCGGTCCCATCGCGTTCCTTCAGGGCGTGGTGGGGCAGTTCTTCAAGGAGTTCGGACTGACCATTTGCTTTGCGATGGCCATCAGCCTTTTCGACGCGCTCACCATGGCGCCGATGCTTTCGGCGTACTACGCCGGCGCGTCCAACCATGGAAAGAAGAAGGGCCCCATCGCGGCCGTTCTTGGCGTGTTCAACCGCTTTCAGGATTGGTTGGAAAGACGTTATCTGGGAGTTCTGAAGTTCACGCTCCGCCGTCCGTGGGCGACGCTTGCGATCTCCTTCGGAGTCGTGGCGCTAAGCCTAGTCGCGGCTTCTCAGGTGCCGAAGACGTTCCTTCCGGCGCAGGATAACGGTGAGTTCACCGTCGATATCGATCTTCCGCCCGGCACGAGTCTCACCGCCATGAGCGATTTGGCGCTGAAAGTGGAAGATACCATCCGCAAGAATCCGGAAGTGGCGGTGACGGTACTGGTAGTGGGCGACGCGAACGGAACCTCGAACAAAGCGAGCTTCTTCGTGAACCTCGTGCCCTCGAAGCAGCGCAAGGGAAACACCAGCCAGTTCAAGGACAAGCTGCGCGAACAGCTCAAGGTTTACGCTCAAGCCACGCCGAAGGTTAAGGACTTCGACGCGGTCGGCGGCGGCATGCGGCCTTTCACGCTGAACATCATCGGGCCGGATCTAAAGGAGCTGGAGCGCATCGGAAGCGAGGTGCTCGCGAAACTCAAGAAGAGCCCGGCCTTGAAGGACGTCGACGTGAGCTTCCGCCCCGGAAAGCCCGAGTTCCAGGTGGCGATGGACCTTCGCAAAGCCGAGCGCCTGGGCGTTTCGTCGGCGGTCGTCGGCACCGAAGTGCGTAACCTCCTCGAGGGAACCACCCCCGCGGTATTCCGCGAGAAGGGCGAGGAGTACGACATCCGCATCCGGCTCAAGGACGACCAACGCGATTTGGCGGCGAGCTACCCCGATATTTACGTGCCGAACGTGAACATGTCGCTCGTGAAGCTTTCAAACGTTTCGAATCCGGTCCAGACTCTCGGGCCGTCGAACATCGACCGCCTCGATCGGGGCCGGTTCGTGCAGGTGGGCGCCGACATGGCGCCGGGCGGCCCCGGCATGGGCGGCGCGATTCAGGAAGTGAACCAGATGTTCGCGAACGAGATCAAGTTGCCTCCGGGCTTCAAGTACTCGTTCACGGGACAGGCGGAGAACTTCAAGGAGCTCGCGACGAACATGCTCATCGCGGCGGGCTTGGGCATCGTGTTCATCTACCTGGTGCTCGCGAGTCTCTACGAATCTTTCGTCACGCCGTTCACCATCATGCTCGTGCTGCCGCTCGCGGCGTGCGGAGCTTTCTATGCGCTGTTTTTCGCGAACGCGTCGCTCGATCTCTTTTCGATGATCGGTTGCGTGATGCTCCTCGGAATCGCGACGAAGAACTCGATTCTGCTGGTGGACTACGCCAATCAGAAGATCGCCGAAGGCATGAGCCGGGCGGACGCGATGCTCGAAGCCGGGCGCACTCGGTTGCGCCCCATCTTGATGACGAGCTTCGCGCTGGTGGCCGGCATGATCCCGCTCGCCATCGGACTCAACGAAGCGTCCAAGCAGCGCACCAGCCTCGGTATCGCCGTCATCGGCGGAATCGTGAGCTCGACGCTGTTGACCCTCGTCGTGATTCCGGCGTCGTTCTCTTACATCGACCGGTTCCGCGTTTGGGCGCTCGCCATGGCAAAGCGGATCTTCAGCCCGCAAGGGGCGGGCTCCGAAACGGAAGTTTACGGTCACATTCCCGCTAAGGAAGCGGTCGTGGGAGCACAAGCTCGTCGAGTGGATTCGGCGCGCCCCAGCTCAGCTCGCCCTTCAGATGTCTGAGGAGAAACTCCGATAGCCTCCGGTAAAGGTGGTACTGCGTGTACTGCCCCTCGGTGAGGCTGTGAGAGCGGTACGGATACACGATCGTCTCCACCCACTTGTTCTTCGCGAGCAGCTCGTCGGCGAGCGTGACGGAGTTTTGATAGTGAACGTTGTCGTCGCCCGTACCGTGCACCACAAGTAGGGGCGCCGTGAGGGAGCCGGTGTGGGAGAGGGGCGAGCCCTTCTCGTAACCCACCGGGTTCAGCGCCGGCGTCGACATGAATCTCTCCGTGTAAATCGAATCGTAGTACTTCCAGTGGGACACGGGCGCGACCGCGATGCCTGCCGCGAAAAGCGATCCGCCCCGCTCCACGGTCATGGCCGTTAGAAAACCGCCGTAACTCCAGCCCCACATGCCGATCTTGGCCGCGTCCACCCAGGGAAGTGTGCCCAGATACTTCGCGACTTCGATCTGATCGTCGCTTTCCATGATTCCCAGATTCAAATAGGTCTGGCTCTTGAACGCTTTTCCGCGGCCACCCGTGCCGCGGTTGTCGACGGTAACGGTGACGATGCCGCGGGAGGCGAGGTACTGGGGCCAGAGGCCGTCCCACTTGTCGTGGCTTTTGCGGGAACCGGGTCCGCCGTAGGGACTCAGAAGAACCGGGTATTTCTTCGCCGGGTCGAAGTCGGCCGGCTTCATGATCTTGCCGTTGATTTTGCCGCCGGAGGGAATCTTGATTCCAACGAACTCGGTGGTCGCAAGCTTCAGACCCTGGAAGGCCGGGGGTACTTCCGTGAAAGTTTTCACGAGGGTTCCGTCGCGCTTGTAGAGGCGAAGGGACGGCGGCGTCGAGTTGTTCTGGAACGTGTCCAAATAGTGCGTATAGGCGGGCGACCAGTTTACGGAGTGGGTCCCCGATTCCTTCGAGAGACGGAGGATCTTTAGGGTGTCGAGGTCGACGGAGTAGAGCTGCGTTTCGTTTACGCCCGCTCTCGTGCCTAGGAAGTAGGCGAACTTTCCGTCGGTGCCGTTCACCTCTGTGATTTCCCAAGCCTTGTCCTGAGTGATCGCCTTTCGAGTGGTCTGGTCGACCATGTAAAGGTGGTTCCAGCCGGATTCCTCCGAAGTCCACAGCACGAAAGGCCGGCCGGGAATGCGTCTGAGATCGTCGGTGACGTCAATCCACGTCGTCTGGGTTTCCGTGAACGCCAGCTCCGTCGTGGGCTTTCCGAGAACCTGAAGGCGAAGCTCCAGCTTGTTCTGGGGGCGGTTGAGCACTTGGACGGCTAAGGTGTCGCGGCTGACCCAGCTCGCGCGAGGGAGGTAGAACTCGCCGGTCTGGGCGACGTCCACCCATTGAGTGGTTCCTAGATTCACGCTGACGATGCCGATTTTCGCCGTCGGATTCGGATCGCCGGCCTTCGGGTAGCGCATCCATTCGATCGTCGGATGGGCGGAAGCGTAGTTGAGAAGTGGGAACTCCGGAACGGCTGACTGATCGATCTGCCAAAAGGCGATGTGCTCCGCCGTCGGGGACCATGTCCAGCCGTTGATGATGCCGAACTCTTCCTCGTAAACCCAATCGAAGACGCCGTTCAGCATCGTCGTCGAGCCGGTGAAGGTGAGCTGCTTGAGGGCCCCCGTTTTCAGGTCGAGAACGAAAAGATCGTTTTTCGAAACGAATCCGAGCTTGTTGTCGTCCGGAGCAAGCTGGATGATCTGTTTGTCGGTCACCGCCGCGGCGAGCTCTTCGAGTTTCTTCGTGGCGATCACGTAACGGTAAACGTGCCCTCCGGTTTTCACGGCGCGGGAATTCAACGTCTCCGTAAGAATCAGAAACGATCCGTTGTTCGCCGCAATGATGTGGGAAAATTTCACGGGGTCCGCGTCCGCGGGATTCAACTTCAAGTCGTTCGCGGTGGCGATGACGTTAGTGACCGCTCCGAGGTCCCAGAGGCTAAGTTGCGGAAGGCCTGCGGCATCGGTTTCCCGGAGCAGCAGGTGTTTCCCGCCGGGCATCCACTGGGGTTTGGAGGGAACCTTCGTGTTGAAAGTTCCATTGAGGTGGATGTTTTCAAGAGTCAGGTCCTCGGCTCGGGCGCCGACGGCAAGAGCAAGGCTCAGTAAAAGGACGAGCTTCATTATTCCCCCAGTCGGATCCTTATAGGGGAGGGATTTGGGCCAGGCAAGTTAGCCAAAAGGTGCGGCCTCACTTGTGGTGGCCAGAAGTGAGGCCGCACCTTTTGGTTACCGTAAAGAGGCGAAGAATCGGGCTAGTTTCGTGCGGGTTTCGGGGCGGATTGGGACGCCGAGGGAGGTCAGCCAGGCCCGGGTCTTCTGGTCGGCGGCCGATGGTCGCGTGGACTCGACTTCCAGCTCGTGAAAGTACGTGCCGCCGAGGCGGCAGCGGTCCAGCTCTCCCGTGAGTCCGGAGAACCGGAACTTCGTTCGTGAGGTGGAAAGCCCGCCCAAGGGGCGCAACCTAGCCACCGCCTTCTCGCCGACGAGTTTGAGCAGCGCCTTCATGGGCGCCGATTCGGATAGTGAGGCGAGACTTGCGGTGCCGGAAAGCAAACGGCGCGCCCGGGCGGCGGGGACGTTCACTTCCAGCTCGATCCGATTGTGAAGCCCGCCCTTGGATCCCCCGCCGTATTTCACCGTCAGAACGGCGCTCTTTCCGGGAATGGTCCGGATCCGGCATCCGATGCGGTGATGACCGAGCGCCCTATCGGGCGTATCGAAAAAGGTATTGGTGAAACGGACGGTGGAGCCGGAGACCAGCCGGCGCAGGCGCCGGTATTCCGTTTCGGTGAGCGCGTATTTCAGCTCGATTTCGCGGTTCGCGGCCATCGCTCGCTATGCTCGGCGGGACCTTCCAACTTTTCAAGGACGGAGGCGAACTGGGCGTCGTAATTCCACTCTTCGAGGCAACGCTTGTGTCCGCGGCGGCCCATTTCCGACAGTTCCTTCGGATGGTCCACGAACCATTTGAGGGCGGCCGCGATACTCGCCGGATCCTCGGGGTCGCAGGCTTTGGCGAAGCCGGGATCGACGTAGGCCTCCCGCCATTCGGGAAGGTCGCTGACCAGAAGGGGGGTGCCGAACGCGAGGTGATCGAAAACTTTGTTGGACGCGCCCACCATGTGGCGCTCGTTCACGTCCCGGGAGGTGAACGGCATCAGGGACAGGCCCACGTGCGCCTGCGCCGTGAACGCGAACATTTCGTGGCGGGGAAACGATCCGAGGAAATCAAGCTGGGTTCCGACGCCCTCCTTTTCCGCTTCCCGCTTCAGGGCGGCCGCGTGCGACTGGGCGCCTTCCGGAACGTAACCGAGGATCAAAAGATCCACCGGCAGGCCTTTGAGCGCGCGAATGACGGCGAGGGGGAGGCGGGAAGGGCCGATGCTTCCTTGAAAAAGAAGTTTGAGGGGGAGGGAAATCTCGTGCCGGGGCCTTTCCGGAATCTCGGATAGCCGAGGGCAGTTCATCACGAGATCGGGCGTGACCGTGGGACGCAGTTCCCGGAGAAAAATCTGCGCGCGCTTGGGCTGAGGAAACACGATCGCATCCGCATCCTGCGCGACCCGGGCGCGGAAGGTTTCCGTCGGTAGTCGTATGCTGGGGCTATCGTGTTCGTGATAGAGAAGCTTCGTTCCGAAAAGGCGTTTAGCGAACCAGGCGGCCGGCGTGCTCCACGAGTCGGAGGCATAAATCCACTGCGGCCGGAACCAGAACGCCCGCCAAAGGCACCACGCGAAAAAACCGAGGAAATGAAGTTTTACACCGAATCCCGAGCGCGGAACCTTCCCGAACAGGCGCACCCTCACGCCGGCGGCCCCCGGAAAGGTCATGTGCTCGACGCCGGTGACCTGGGCGCCCAGAAACAAAACGTTCCACCCCCGGTGCGCCAGGATCCGGGAGCTATGTTCCAGCGGCGGATAGCACGCGGGATTCGTGTATTGGATGAATAAAATGCGTTTCGTGGAGGCCATGGGGAAGTTCCCCTAATGGTCTCCCGGCGCGGGGACAGTTTCAAGGTATCAGCGGACGCGGTGCGAAGAGGACTTGGCGCGCCGTTCTCTCGCGAGCGACGACGTGCGGGCCCGGCTCTTCGGAGCGGTCAGAAGCGGAATCTTGGACAGAAGAGACGGGCGCTTCTCAACCTTCTTCGCGACGACCACGGGCTCCGCCTTCTTGGGGGCGGGCGCGGCCGCGACGGGCGCCGGAGGCGCTTCGACCGGTTTCGGCGCGATCACTTCGGGGGCCGGCTGCTTTACCGGCTCGGCCATTTTCGGAGCGCGGGTTTCGTACGCGATTCGGGGCGCCGGAATCTGCTCGAGCAGGCGGTGGCGCGTGGAGCTCGAGAGCGAAAGCGAGATTATGGAGAACAGAGCGGCCGCGGCGCTGACGCCGAGAGCAATTTTGTTCGCGAACGCAATCCGGGGCGCCGCTTGTCTGAGGTATTCCTTGATGTCGGCCGGATCGGCCTGAACCGCGGGAGTCTTCAGCATCGTGTTCACGCGCTCGAGCTCGTGGGTGATGCTGGCGCTGATTTCCTTCACGGATTTCCACTGGTGAACCATAGAGTCCATCGTCTTCTCGAGGCTCGCGGTGGCGATGGAGACGTCCTCACGGAGATGGTCCGGCTTGTGCGCGGCGACCGGAGCGGACGGGACCACTTCGGTCACGGGCTCCACGATTTCCGTTTTCTTCGGCTGGGGCTTGGGGGCCTCGGCCTTCTTTTCGGCGGCGGGCTTTTCCTTCTTGGGAGCGGCCTCCACCTTCGGTTCCAAAACTTGCGTGATTTCCTCGGAGACCACGGCGGGCTCCTTCTTCTTGCGGGGAGCGCGCGGCTTTTTCGCGGCGATCTTCTTCTTCGACGAGAGATCGAGCTCGGTCGTCTTGTCCGGATCGGACTCTTCTTCCGCGTCGAGCTCGACGTCGTCGGCTTCGTCCATCTCGTCGAGTTCGGAGTCCTCGGCTGCGAGCGACTTGATGTCGATGTACGGGCGAGTTTTCTCGTCCGTGTTCTCGTTCATGCTTTTGAGAATCTCTTCGGGTCCGCGCGTTTTCTTTGTCCGGGCCATGAAATAAAAACCCCCTGAGGCCGAGGTTGCACACCTCGGCTGAAGCCTACCGGTACACAAGCAAGCGGGGTGCCACAGGTTTCGTGCCTGGGGATGCCTAGTTAAGGGGGTTTAGGTGCCCTTTTTCGTCACTGCCGAGACGAAAAGGGGGAGCTCGAAAGATCGGGATCGGGCTCGAGAGCAAGGTACTCGCGTTGGAGTGCACATGCCCTCACGAGATCAAAACAGACTTCCTTGCTCTCGTGCCCGATCTCGATCTCTGCTTACTTGGCGCCCTGGCGGATCATCTTTTCGACTTCTTCGACGTGGGAGTGCTCGTCGGCGATGAGTCCGCGGGTCATCTCCTCGAGCGGGACGTCACCGCCGCACAGCTCGAGAAGCTGGTAGTACATCTTCAGGGTTTCGCGTTCGTACTCGAGCGACTCCTTCAGAATGTCGATCACGTTGTGCTGATTGGATTCCGGAACGGGCTTCACTTTCAAGCTCGGGTGGCCGCCGAGGGCCGTGATCTTCTCGCCGACCGTCACCGCGTGGCCCATGCCCTCGTTCGCGTGGCCGCGGAACCAGGCCGTAATCGGAATGCGGTTCGGACCGAAGATCATGAAGCTGTAATGCAGGTAACGAACGACACCTGAAAGCTCGGCTTCGAGGATGCGGTCCAGTTGTTCAACGATGGCTTTGTTGTCGGTTTTGCTCACGTTCCGTCTCCTTTTTACTGCGGGTCCGAGAAAGGTCCAGTCTAAGCTTTGGGCGGACGAACGCCAAGAATTTCAAGTAGTCAGAAGAATCGCCTAAATCGGAAACAGAGTGTCAAGGGCGTGGCTTCTTGTGGCGAATTGGGCTGGGTGCTACCCTTTATATATTCCCCGGACAACCGTTGGAGTGCGTAGTTTATGAAGCGGTTCAGCCTTCTTTGTCTTCTAGGTTTGATCCAATCCTTGTCTTTCGCCGAGCAAGGACCGAACGCCGCGCCGCCCGGCCAACAGCAACAGGGCCCTCGGTCGTCCGCGATTCAGGTTTGGGACGATAGAGTTTTCGATCTCGGAGAAAAGGCGCCGCCGCCAACCACCCGTAAGGGCGCGAGCGGAACGGAGCGCTATCTCGGAGCCGAGCCGGATTACAACCGGGGTCAGCGGGACGCGTGGCTGGAAGCCTGCGAGCCGCTGAAAAGTGATTTGAGAGCGTACCGGAAGTGTTTCGCGAACGAGAAGCAACGGTCCAACGAAGCGATTCAGGCGAATCGGGCCGAGGTCGAGGGACGCTCGGCGCTTCCGATGCGAAACGTTCCGTCTCCCACCTTCGACAGCGAGAATCAGAGAAATCCCGCTTACGACGTTCAGGTGGAACGCCAAATAGAAGAAGAATAGGAATTGAAGATATCCGCCGGGTTGGATACGGATGGCTATATGCCTCTTCGCTTATCCCATATAGCCATCGCCTGTCCCCAAATGGCCGCCGTCGCGAAACAACTGGAAGCTTTGTCCCTTAAGGTGGCCGAGCGTCACGACGTTCCCACGGAAAAGGTGAGAGCCGCCATGATCCCCGTCGAGGTTTCCGAGCACCTCCGCATCGAGCTGCTCGAGCCCACGTCGCCGGACTCGCCCATTTCCAAGTTTCTCGACAAGCGGGGCGGGGGCATTCACCATCTCAGTTTCGAGGTCGAGGGGCTCGAGCGCTGGCTCGAAACCCTCAAGCGGGAGGGGCTCGAAGTTCTGCCTCCCGGGATCCGTAAGGCGGCGAGGGGCCGCGCTCTTTTCATCCATCCGAAGAGCGTGGGCGGAGTTCTCGTCGAATTAGAGGAAATCTCAGGCCACTGACCATCCTATGCGCTACGACCAACTCAGTCCGGTTCCTCCTCTGACCGCGGTCACGAAGAACCTCATCATCGTCTGCACGAGCGTGTATTTCATCGACTTCGTTCTGCGCGGAGTCGGCTTTCCTCCCGCCGACTGGGGCTTCTGGGGCCTCGCTCCGGGCGACTGGAACCTCAACGACATTCTCGGTCTCGTTCCCAAGTACGTCCACGATCGCCATTGGTACTGGCAGTTCTTCACGTACATTTTCATGCACGGGCACCCGCTCCACATTCTCTTGAACATGCTGATCCTGTGGTACTTCGGATCGGAAATCGAGATGCGGATCGGCAAGTGGCCCTTCTTCCGCTATTTCCTCATTTGCGGCATCGGCGCCGGCCTTTTCAATTACGGCGTGAACATAATGTTCACCGATCCGTCGCGTCTCGTGAACCCGATCATCGGCGCGAGCGGAGCCATCTTCGGCGTGCTCGCCGCTTACGGCATGTTTTTCGGCGACAGATATTTTCTCGTGTTCTTTCTCTTCCCGATGAAAGCGAAGTACTTCGTCCTCGTAATGGCCGGTATCGAGCTGGTCATGGGAGTGGAAGGCAATAGCGCGCAAGATAACGTCGCGCACTTCGCCCACATCGGCGGCATGTTCGTCGGAGCGGCTTACATCTATCTCATGTACAAGCGTCCGCGCGGTTTCGGCGGGCCCGGCAAGAAGCGCGATTACGAGCGCGAGAAGCTAAAGCGCCAGTTCACTCTCATCGTGAACGAAAAGCCCGACCAGGGCGGCGACAAATCCCAGGGCAACAGCGGTCCCGGCGGCGGCCCTCCCTCCTACTGGAACTGATCAGGCCCCGAACCCCACGGGTTGCTGGCAGGTCACTACTTCCTGATTCCCCGAAAATCCTGGCGATAGGTAAAGCTGAAGGCGCGACCTCTGTTGGGCGACGGCGCGGTTGCCGCCCACCGTGAGGCCCGAGGGAATGGCGATATTCCAATAGAAGACATTCGACTGAGTCACGTCGTTGAAACCCGCGATGGCGACGTCCATTTCCGCGACACTCGAGAAGCACCGGCTGAAGGTGGTGGCGCCGTTGCGGACGACTTCGATGGAAAGCCCGTTGGTCAGCCGGCACTGGGACACGACGTTCACCGTTCCGCCCCCCGGTACGTTCGCGGTGATGGCTTGGTTGGGCCCGCAGCAGGAGACTCTGACCTGGGAGCGGTTCCCGGGGGCCGCCGAGTTGAGAGGGTTGAACGTGTTGCAGGGCCTCATGTCGCTTACCAGAACCACCGCGCCACTTCTGGCTAGAGCGAATCCGGCCGTGGGTCCCGGAGGGTTGCTTTGAGTTACCGCCGCGCCTACGGCCCGATCGAAATATCGCCGGAGCTCCCGTTCGATGTTCATCAGGTCCCCTTCGCTCTCCAGTATTTCTCGGTTCTGGGAATAGGAATTGGCGAAGTTGGTGAGCAGCCGGACGGCGAAACCGAGCGCGGTGAGCGAAATGGCGGCGGCGATGAGTGTCTCCAGGAGAGTGAAGCCCGATTGGCCGCGTTTCATTGCAGCGTCCCTTCCGAGGATAGGAAACGGTTCTGACCGGTGATCGGATCCGTCTGCACGGTCGAGACCCGCACGTTTACCCCGTCGCGTCCGAAGTCCTGATACCGGATGCAGTTCCAATCCCTAGTGACCGTGAAGGTCGTCCTTCTGCATTTCTTGGGTTTCGGGCATGCGCTGTTGTCTTCGGTGTAGTTCCGAACGCACGTAGTCGGCTCGGAGACCTGCCCGGGTGGGCACGGGCCCGGGCAAACGAAAGCGTACAGGGCACGATTCGCGGCCGTGTTGGCGTACGTCCCCGACGCGTGCAGCGGCCCATTTCTGACCATCTCCCGGATTGTCAGCTGTAGGGGCCGGAACGACACGAAATGAGTGACTCCGATCGGGCCCGTGGGCGTCATCTGCACCGAACCGGCGAGCACCCCGGACGTATTGAAATTCGTCGTCAGAAGTTTTCTTCCGAGTCTCGAACTTATGATCGCCCGGGAGGCAACCGGCGCCCGGACGAGGGGGGTGGTTCCGTTCGGCTGGGCGATCTCGTTGTAGGCCGCGAAGTTTCTTCCGGACACGTCGGGGGCCATCGCCGGGTTTGGAGTTCCGTTGTGGCAGCCCGTGCAGCCGGCCGAAATCATCGCAGGCCTCACTGTGCTTTCGAAATAAGGCTGGTCGAGAGGGGGGTTCACGAGCGCCTGATTGAGGATGCCCGCCTCGGGCCATCGGTAGACGGCGTCTCGCAAGGCGTTCAGGGCGGCCTTCTGCCCCGCGGAAGCCGGGGCGCCGACGGCGTCCGGCACGCAAGGGACCCCGGGCTGGTACCTTTGGTACGGGTGGCCGTCACATTGGGCGCTAAGCGCCGCGGCAATGGGAATGCTGAGCGCGGAGTCTCGGACGGCGGCGTGCTCTCTTTCCAGAGCGGACAGGCGTTGGTTTCTTTTCACCAGTTGAACGGATTGCGACGAAAACGAAAGGCCCAGGGCCGTGAGGCCCCCCAGAATGGCCATCGCCACCGTCACTTCCACTAGCGTGAATCCGTCGCCGCGTATTCTTTTCACAAGCGAATAGTATACTATTCGCTTATTCATGCGCCCGAAGAAACGTTTTGGTGAAAATCGCGGAATGGTGACGATTGGGCTCGCGCTCGCCGCGGGGATTCTGATGATCGCCTCATTGCAGGCTTTCACCATGACGATCCAGCACAAGACGAGGTCTCTGTTCCGCCAGCTCCAGGGGCTTCGTCAGGCCGCGATGTTCGACATGGTCGCCTCACGGGTGGCGCAGGAGCTCAAACAGCGCTATCAGGATTCGTCGGATATTTCGAAAGTCATTCCCATAGAGAATCCGCGGAGCCTTAACCACCTTCTCAGGCCGACGTCCCGGCTCTACAACCCGGCGTTTCCCAGGATTTTCGGAAAAGGCCAGTTTCAGATCGATCTCATCAACACTGGCCCCGGTCCCGCGAGCTCGTTCGTCGCGCCGGAGACGGATATAAACGTTTTCATCGCTCCGACCATAGGAAACGGCTACTACCTCGTCACGATTCAGACGAGCCTTTGCCGCGATATAGTCGTCGGCCGCGTGCGGTTTCCCCCCGAATCGGTCGCCACCCCGAATCCCGGACTAGGCCTTCCGTGGAACATCCGCTGTCCGGCCGGACAAATCGTTCCCGTCACTCACACGATCTACGTGAACATCAACTCTCCTACGTTCAACAGTTAGGAGCGGCATGGTCTCGAAGAACTCGCTCAGCCTGAGAAACCTGCAGCTCGTGGGCGCCGTTATGCTCGTGTGGGGAGCCGCCAACACGGCGGTAGACATTTCCCGGTACGGTTTGGCGGCGGGGGACTATTGGTGGTTCTGCAACCTGGCGCTGGTGGGCGTCGGCTTCGGCTGTGTCATCAAGGATAGGGGATTCGTCGTCGGGTTTCTCGCCATCTGTCTTTTCACTCAGGTCTTCTGGATTATCGACGATCTTTCCATTCTGTTGTTCGGAACGAGCACTCTCGGGCTATCCATTTTCAGGTACCGATCCGACTTTCCCCTGGACGAGTTTCTGCTCTCGCAATACCACTACTTCACCATTCCGGTCGCGATTCTCGGCTGGGCGTGCCCGGACTTGAAGCGAGGCTCGCCCGTGGCGCGCGTGGCGTTTTTCAATCCGTTCATTTTCGGCGTCTCGTACTTCGCGTTTTCGGCGGAAAAGAACATCAACTGCATTCACCGCAGCTGCGTGGATTCGCTTTCCTACCTGCGAGGGCCCGCGTACGCCTTCACCTTCTGGTTCGTGCTCTACGTGATCCACCTGCTCGTCGCGCGCCGGCTGGAAAAGGCTCGAGCCTCTCTTTGGATTCAGTCGGAAGAGGGGATGCGCAAGCTGAACGTCTTCGTGAGCCTGCTGATCGGTTTCGGCATCGTTTGCAGCCTCTACGCCGCGAGCACGCGAACGTGAACGGCATGGTGAAAAATGGCTCCCTTTCCATCAGGGGCCTGCAGACGGTCGGCGCCGTTCTTCTTTGCTGGGGGGGCGCCAATACCGCCGTGGACATCTCCCGATACGGTTTGGCGGCGGGGGATTACTGGTGGTTCTGCAATCTGGCGCTCGTCGGTGTCGGCTTCGGCTGCGTGATCAAAGACCGGGGCTTCGTCGTTGGCTTTCTCGCCATCTGTCTCTTTACCCAGATATTTTGGATCGCCGACGATCTGTCGATTCTCTTCCTCGGAAGGAGTACCCTCGGGCTCGCCATTTTCCGTCACAAGCCGGATTTTCCCTTGGATGAGTTTCTGTTGTCGCAGTACCACTACTTCACGATTCCGATCGCCTTTCTCGGGTGGGGTTGTTCGGAGCTGAAGCGGGGCTCTCCGCTGGCCCGCGTCGCGCTTTTCAATCCGCTGATTTTCGGCGTTTCCTACTTCGCCTTCCCGGAATCGGAGAACATAAACTGCATTCACAGAAGCTGCGCGCCCGCTTTGTCCGATGTGGGCGGGCCCTGGTACGCGCTCGGCTTTTGGCTCGTGATTTTCGCTCTCCACCTCGCGATGGCCTGGGGCTTGGAACGGATGAAAGACTCCGTCGCCTTTCGTTCGGAGGCCGGGGTCCGCCGGCTGAATCTGTTCGTGAGCCTGCTCATCGGCTTTGGCGTCTTGTGCGGTTTGTACGCCATGTCCTCGCGGGTCTGACGTTGCGTCCAGCGTCCTCACTGCGAGTCGATAAGAATAATCTGCTTGGACGCCGGGTCCCAGTGGAAGTTGGGTTTTTCGGCTTTCAGCTTTTCATAGATGACGTCAAATGGCTCTCTTCCCCGCAGCTCCTTCAGTTCCTCCACGACCTTCTGAAAGGTCCGCCGCGCCTGGCCGTCCTGCTTCAAGGCTTCGCGAATTGGAATGGAGTTGGGAAAAAATTCTCTCTCGATCCAATTTGGCCCGATGTTATAGACCCCGACCACGTACAGGCAGCAACTCAGACGTTCGGCCCGCTTGGTCTTAAGCGCCTCTCCCATTGTGACGAGTTTCCCGACCGAGTCGACGAACTGCTGCATGTCATTGTTTCGCCATATCTTGAGCGCCCTGTCGGGGCGAGTCGTGGCTGCGTAGACGTCTCCTTCAGCTCCCCGTCCCATCCTTTGTCTCTGGGCCGGATCTGGAACGAGTTCCGCGAGCCGATCTTCGAAACTCTGGCTCGCGCTTCGGGCCGCTCTCGCCGAATAGACCTCGCATTTCGTGGCGAAGCCACGGTTCTTGTGCTTGCCTCCCGCGTTCGCGAGCGGGGTCGCGAGAACGGAAAGCAGGACGAGGCGTAAGACGAGCATTCTTGAAGTATACGACGTAGAAATCTCCGATCCCACCGAAACCACGCAGATTGCGGAGGTGATATGATTCCCCTTCAGAGATTGCTTGAGCCCACTTTCTGAATACGGCGAACATGAACGGTGGGGGTATCGGGGTTGAGGTTAGGGACATTCATCGCCATTTCATTCACTTTGCTTGCGTTCGCCTGCGCGCCCGCGCTCGCGACCAAGAAGAAGATCTCTCCCGAGGATTGTCCCCGGATGTACGGGGTGGTCTCGGGCAGAGTAGCCAAAGGCCTCGCCGAACTCGCCAAAATCCATCGCCTTCAGCTCGACTTTCCGACCGAGCAGCGGATGCTCTCGTTCTTTCATGAAGTCTTGAACGATTACCTCGCGAAGGCGTTCGTGGATCCCGTAGTTTTGCAAAGCGTACGAACGAAAATTCGGGAGATATTGAACGGAAGAATCGAAGGCGAACAGGCGGAACGCTTCCTCGACGAATGGATCGAACAGGCCGTCGGTGCGATCGATGTTCGCTTTCCCTTGCTGCCCAATCTCTACACGGTTCCTGAATGGGTGCGCCCGGAGTACGACCTTGTCATGAAGACCATCGGCGAAAGCCAGTGGAAAAAATTGAGCAAGGAGGCGAAAGCCGATCCCGTCCGGCATTACGAAGACTCCGCCGCCGTCATCGGCAGAATGATCGCAATCATCCCTCCGGAACATCCCCGTTTGAAAGCGCTCACGAGCGAAAGGGACAACGCCCTGACCGTAGCCGCCGCATTCAAAGCGATGCAGGCGTGGGAGAAAAAAGTGTACGCGAGCATTCCGACGGCGGAGGCGAGGGGATATCCCTACGGCTTTGCCGGCCGTGAGGAGTTCAACGGCTTCGCTCAGCAGTTTTCGAGCCGCTTTGTCGATGATTTGACGAAGAGCAACGAGGGAACGATCGGACCAGGAAACATAAGCCTTTACCTGCACGGCAGCTCGCTCACGGGACTTAGTCACGAACGAAAGAACAGCGGGCTTCGCCGACCCTTCGGGCCGCAGAGCGATTTGGATTTCGCCGTCGTCGTACCGGATGCGGTCTTCGCGCAGCTCCGGCGCAAAGGAATGATATCGGAGGAAGAGCCGGGTAAACGAAGCATTCCCTACAGCCTTTCTGCGACCCCCGATGCACTTCGAAAAATGGGAGTGGAGGCGTTGATCCGGGAAATGGAACCTGGCTTGGCGGTAAAGAAGATTTCCTTCAGCTACTACTCGGAGTCCTATGCGAAAGAGCGGCGCGAGATAGCGCCCTACCTTCCGATCACGCCGGTTCCCAAACTCGAGGAGAATTAGAACTCGATGTAGATGCCTTCGTGGTTCTTCGAGCCGCGAACGTTCTTCACGACGCGCTCGAGCTCCTCTTCGGAGACGTAGCAGCCGTGCAGGCGCTGGAGAGGCACTCCGGGGCGGATCATCATGGCGTCGCCGCGGCCGACTAGAGTTTCGGCGCCCGACGTGTCGAGTACGGTACGCGAGTCGACGCCCGAGGGAACTCTGAAGGCGAGGCGCGAAGGCAAGTTCGCCTTGATTAGACCGGTGATGACGTCCGTCGAAGGACGTTGGGTCGCGATCACGAGATGCAGGCCGGCGGCGCGCGCTTTTTGCGCGAGCCGGGTGATGGCGAGCTCCACCGATTCCCGGTCGCCCGACATCATCAGATCCGCGAGCTCATCGACGACGATCACGATAAAGGGAAGCTTTTTTGTCGGATTCTTCTGCTTGTCGTTGTAGGAATCGATGTTCTTCGATCCCGTCTGAGCCATCAAATCGTAACGGCGCTCCATCTCATCCACCGCCCACTTGAGGGCGTTTACCGCTTTGTCGCTCTTCGTGATGACGTTCGACACGAGGTGCGGAATGCCATCGAAGGCATTCAATTCGAGCATCTTCGGGTCGATGAGAATCATCCGCAGCTGCTGAGGCGTGCAACGGTAGAGGAACCCCATGATCATGGTGTTCACGAATACGGACTTACCGCTACCGGTACCGCCGGCCACCAGCAAGTGAGGCATGGCCGCGAGGTCGCCGAACACGGGCTTGCCATCGGTGGTCTTACCGATGGCGATCGGCAGCCGCAGCTTCTTGTTGCTGAACTCGCCCTCGCTGACGATGTCCTTGAAGGAAATCACCTCGGCGACGGGTCTGGGCACTTCGATACCGACCACCGTTTTTCCGGGAATCGGCGCCATGATGCGGAGCTGGTTGGTTCCGAGCACGATACCGAGATCGTCCTGGAGAGCGGCGATCTTGCTCAGCTTCATGCCGGCGCTGGGCTTGTACTCATAAGTAGTGAGCACGGGACCCTGGGTGTGGGCCGTGACCTCGCCGGTGATCTGGAAAGAAAGCAAGTGTTCGCAAAGCTTCTTCGAGGCCGTCTTGATCTCGCCGGCGGACATCTTCTTCGCGCCGCTGTCGTGGCTCTTCAGCAGTCTCGTGGTCGGGAGATCCACTCTTCCCGTGAATGGAACGAGCTCAGTGAAGGCGTACTCGGTCGCGCCTTCCTCTTCTTCCTCTTCCTCGCCGTCGGAGTCGTCGCCTTCTTCGTCGCTGTCCGGCTCACCGGCATCTTCGTCCAGCTCGTCCGGATCCAATTCCTCTTCTTCGTCCTCTTCGTCGGGCTTTGCGGCCTTCTTCTTCGCCTTCTTCGGCGCGGCCTTCTTCTTTTCCTTTTCGACGGATTTCGCTTTGGAGGCCTTCTTCGGCTTGGCTTCCTCTTCGGCCCCTTCCTCGGTCTCCCAGTCGTCTTGTCCCTTGGCCTGGCCACCGAGGAGCGTCCTCATGCTGCGGCTGATGGAGAGCCCGAACGTCAGAATGAAAGTGAGAAGAAATGCGCCTGACACGAGGAGGAGCGCCCCCGTCGTATTGAAGTAACGCTGGAGGAAATTGCCAGCGTACTTGCCGACGTAACCGCCCTGGAGCAGGCTCGCCTCCGGGTAGTCGTCCTTGAAAATGAGATGGATGCTGATCGCAAGTAGCAGGGTCGAGAGGATGACGCCCGCGATCTTCAAGATATTGTCCTTCAGGGGCGTTCCGCGGAACGCGCAGAAGGAAAGCCAGCCGAGAAGCAAAATGGTGGAGTAGCCGGTGATGCCGACGGTTCCGAGAAACCACTCGCTCACGAGCGCGCCGATGATGCCGGCGAGGTTGTTCACGTTGAGAAGCCGCCCCTGGAAAATGCTCAGGCTGTCGAGCGGCAAATAGGACGTGAACGCGATGAGCAGAA
Source organism: uncultured Pseudobdellovibrionaceae bacterium (assembly GCA_964653655.1). Lineage (GTDB taxonomy): Bacteria > Bdellovibrionota > FAC87 > UBA2466 > UBA2466 > CAZZHG01. The sequence continues at coordinate 20,021 of CAZZHG010000018.1, read as the reverse complement.
AAATGGTCGTGAGCGTGAAAAGGGTACCCTTGATCTCACGGGCCATGCGGTCGAGCGCAAGGCTGAGATCTTCGTCTGGATTCATTTGTCTCTGAAGCAGGAGCTCCAAAGCCAAGCGAAGTCGGTTCATGGGACCCAAAATCCTTTCCACGCCCTTCGGACCGAAGGCACACGTAGCCTTCGTTGGGCACAGCTGACTGTGCAAGGTGGATGCCGGGAGAATGCAGACCAAGTCGTGCGTAAGCACGCTTGGGAGGGACGCGGTTGCGTAGGCAGGGTGCCGTGAATTGTCACTGGGGAGGTTGGTAAGGGGGTGGTGGGCGC
>CAZZHG010000018.1:0-19687 GCA_964653655.1 uncultured Pseudobdellovibrionaceae bacterium | reverse complement strand
GGGGAGGGGTTGGGGGGGGGGGGGGCCGTGAATTTTGCGGGGGGGGGGGGGCAGGGGGGGGGGGGGGGGGGGGGTTGGGAGGTGAGTTTGTCGACGAGTGGAGCGTGTTTTATCGTCGACAATACCATTGCCCCGCGATAGATCTGATTCAGATGCAGTTACTTCTTAATGACGATTTCAAGATCTCTCCGGAACATGGTGGAGATGTTCGTCGAGGGAAGCGAAAAGGACGGCGGCCCTTCTCGGCGAAGAAGCCGATGCATCTGGTGATGCGGGGATCGAGCAGCCGCATGTTGAAACCCGAGAACGCCAGGTTCATTCGGGAGAAGCTTCCCGTCGTCAGTAAGCGTTGGTCCGTTCGAGTCTACGAGTTTTCGAATAATGGAAATCATCTTCACTTTCTGATCCGGGCGAAAAGCAGGCGAGGGTTTCAAGCGTTCTTGAGAAGCTTCGCGGGAATGGTCGCCATGAAAGTGACGGGCGCGCGCAAGGGGCGGGTGGCGCAGTTCTGGTCGAGGACGGCTTACACGAGATTGGTCGAGTGGGGCCGGGCATTCCTCGCGGCGAGAAAGTACGTCGTTCAGAACCAACTCGAAGCCGCGGGCGTGATCCCCTACCAGCCCCGCCGGAAGCGTTGTACAGTCCCTCCATGAAAGCCGCTTACTTGAGCCGCCATGGCGGCCCCGAGGTTCTCGAAATCGGTACCCTTACCAACCTGTCCCCAAAAGCGGGCGAGGTAGTGGTCAACGTCAAATACTCCGGGCTGAACCACCTCGACATCTGGATCCGCAAAGGCCTCCCGCACCTCAAGCATCAATACCCTCACATCCTCGGCGCGGACGCCGCGGGAATCGTCGATAAAGTGGGCGAGGGCGTGTCCCATTGGAAACCCGGCGACGAGGTCGTCGTGCACCCCGGTATCTCTTGCGGAGAATGCGAGCGTTGCAAAACCGGCTGGGAAACGCTGTGCCTCAAGGGTTACGGCATCCTCGGCGAAACGACTCAAGGCACGAACGCGGAACAAGTCAGTGTCCCCGCCGCGAATCTTTTCGCCAAACCCAAATCTCTGTCCTTCGCCGAGGCGGCCGCCGCGCCCCTCGTTTTCACCACCGCCTGGCAGATGGTCGTGCGCCGAGGGCAAATCAGGTCGGGCGACGTCCTTCTAGTCCACTCCGTCGGCAGCGGCGTCGGCATGGCCGCCTGTCAGATTGCCGCCCTTCACGGAGCGGAGGTGATCGCGACGGCCGGAAGCGACGACAAGCTGGAGCACGCGAAAAAACTCGGCGCGCGCCACTTCATCAACTACCGAAAGCAGGATCTTCTGGCCGAGGTGAAAAAGATTTCGCGCAAAGGGGTCGACGCCGTCATTGATCATCTCGGCCAGGATTACTGGGAGGCCAATCTGAAAGCGGCCCGCTGGGGCGGCAAAATCATTCTTTGCGGAGCGACCTCCGGCTTCGACGCTTCGATGGATCTCCGTCAGGTTTTTTTCCGCCAGCTCGAGATTCTGGGCTCCACCATGGGGCCCAAATCGGACTTCCCCGCCATCCTCTCCCACCTCGGCTCGGGCCGCCTGAAGGCCGTGGTTGGGCTGGAATTGCCCCTTGCCGAGGTCCGGCGGGCCCACGAGGCCCTCGAGGCTAGGCAGGTCTTCGGAAAGGCCGTCCTAAAAGTAGGGTAATGACTTGAATTTATAGTGACTTCCCCACAGGCGTGGGGGCATACCCTTAGGATTGGTTTTGTGCTATGAACGGGTAGCTTTTTTGAGACTCGGATGAGCCCCAACGACCTTCAAAAGTTCAATCCGGATCTAGATCGTTTCGCCAAAGCTCTGTCCTCGGCGAAGCGAGTGCTGATCACGGCTCCTGCCGCCGCCGACGGCGACTCCGTCGGTAGTCAGCTAGCTCTGCGCCGCATGATTCTTCACAAGTTTCCGAAAGTGGAAGTGGCGATCGTCAACGACGAGCCTCTGCCGCCCCGCTATCTTTTCATTCCGGAAGCGGCGGAAGCGAAAACGCCGGAAACCTACCGCGAACTCAACAAGACTTTCGACGTGGCGATCGTCGTCGACGGAGGAGTGGATCGCGCGGGCCGAGTCCGTCCCGCTTTCGACGCCGCGAAGTCGCGCGTGTTCATCGATCATCACGCGGTGAGCGCCCGCTGCAACTACGACATCCGTCTGGTCGAGGCCACCGCATCCGCGACGACGGAGCTAATCTGGCACATCTCGCAGACGAGTTTCTTCCAGACGCCCCTCACTCAGGAATTCGCCCAGCACATCTATCTCGGCCTCATTTTCGATACCGCGTTCTTCCGCCATTCGAATACGACGCCGGAAGTGATGGAGCTTGGCGCCAAAATGATCCGAACCGGCTTCGATTTTACGCGTGTGGGGGAGAGGGGGATGCTGGCGCGGACGTTTCCGAGTCAGAAGCTCATGTCCGACACGCTGAGAAAAGCGGAGCTATTGTCCGGCGGCAAAATCATTTTCGCGAGCCTCTCCCAGGCGACTCTGAAAGAGTTCAACGCCACACCCGACGATCGGGAAGGCATCATCGATCAGCTTTTTCTGACTCAAGGGATTGAGGTCGCCGTTTTGTTTCTCGATCTCGGCGCGGGGGAGACGAAAGTTTCTTTCCGCAGTCAGGGCCCGGTGGACGTGGCCGAGTTCGCCCGCTCGCTCACCGAGCGCGGCGGCGGGCACCGCAAAGCGGCGGGCGCGAACTTTGCTTTACCTCTGCAAGAGACCATGGACATGGTGTTGAAACGGCTTCAGCAAGCAGTCAGGTGACAAAATGAAGGGGTGGGGAAAATTAGTCCTCCTGTTGGCGATGTCGGCCTCGCCCGCGTTCGCCACCAACGTCGTGTCGGAAGAGACCGGCACCTGCGACGAAATCCCGCTGAGCTCCGATCTGCCCGTCTACAAAGATCCGACTCTTTTTCTCTCGTCGCTCAAGCGCGATCACGGCCCCCGGGAGTCCAAGCTGGACGCCATGCTTTCCGAAAGCCCGCTGCTCACCACGGTAAGAGGCCGGGTCAGCTTCATGCGCCTCGGCCCGGATCAGCCTTTCAAGAATTTCAGCTCCATCGCGAAGCTCTACGAGTTGACCGATCCGCATCTCAAAGTCCGGACCGAAGAAGCCAAGGGAAAAGCGAACAAAAAAGACAATTCGCCGCTCATTATGCCCATAATGTTCTGCAACCCGAGCGACGCCTACGCCGACACGATGGGTTTCGTTCTCGTCGACGATCTCAAGGAAGCGATGAGAGCGCGCAACGTGAAGCAGGGCGGGCTGCCGCCCTCCACCTATCCGAATCCGATTCCAAATTGGAAACCGCCGGCCGGCTGACGCGTCTGGTCGCCCTCCGTTACTCGGCCGTCCGGCCAAGGGTCCTTTCGATGGTAAAATAGGAAAAGTCTTTTTCTCTGGAAATCTCCGCCTCATCCGAAATCCGATAAGGGAGCCCTTCCAAATGACGCAGAATATCGCCGCCAGGAACTTGTCGAGCCTCAAGGGAAAAGTGGCCCTCGTCATCGGAGCCTACCGGTGCGAAGCCACCGTCGCTGAGACGCTGCGGAGCGTGCTGGGTCAGGGCCCCTCGCTCGATTGCCTTCACCATGTCCTGCTTACCGACGACGCCGGCGGAGATCGCACTTACGAGGTGGGCAAAGCCCTGTGGAAACACCCGGTGCCGCTCGTTCTTCATGCGTGCCAGCGCAATCAAGGGGAGTACCGAAACATCAATTCGATCGTGGACTCGATGCCGCCCGAAGTGGAGTGGATCGTGATTCTCCACGGCGACAATGTCGCGAAGCCCGGCTGGCTCGAGGCCATTCTCGGCCAGCTCGTCAACGCGAGCCCCGATCTCGCGACGTTGTCGACGAGCTGGGACGATCTGAAAGAAGACGGGACCATCATCCCCGGAATCCCGGAGCCCGATCCGAATTACCGCGAGTTCGTCGGGACGCGGGAGACCATGCGCGACACTCTTTACAACGGCTGCTGGTGGCACATCTCTTCCTGCGCGATCCGTTTGTCCGCGTTCAAGAGCGTCGAGGGGCTTCCCGCCAACGGAATGCGCCACAAGGGCGACTGGTACCTGCTTACGAAATTTCTGCACCGGGGCTTTCGCGTCGGGTACATCCCCAAGGCGCTCATGCTCTATCGCCGCAATCCGGAAGGAAGCTCCTCGCTCAGCTATCGCGCCACCGGAGACGTGCTAGAGGCGCTGTGGGTGATTCGCCAGTTCAACCACCGTCTGCGCGTTGGAGAAGTCATCCACCTTCACTGGCAGTTGGTGCGAAACGTTCTGAGCCGCGCGATGAAAGCGCTGTTTCTGGGCAAATTCGGTTACCTCGTTTCGCTGCTCGCCCGAGCCTGCGGTATCGGTCTCAGTGCCGCGATCAATTGCCTGAGGGTAATCAAGCAATGGACTGTCGTTTCCGCGGTTCTGGATCCGTTTCTCGGGCTCATGGACTTTACGCGGGACCGGGGAAGCCCCAAGGCCGGCATGAACTTGCCCCTCAACGGCCAGGATTTCCGCCGTAAGATCGTCGCCGAGATTACTACCGCGGTGACGCCGGACGCGATCGTCGAGACGGGCACCTACCGGGGATCTACGACGGCGCATTTCGCGGGTCTTTCGAAGGGGCCCATTTACAGCTGCGAGCTTTCGTTCCGCAACATCGCGTACGCGCGCCTGCGGCTCGCGGGCTATCCGAACATCCATCTCTGGCGGGGCGACAGCGTGCGGTTTCTGGAAAAGCTCGGCGGTGAAGCGGCGCTGCCGAAACGAAACGTCTTCTTCTACCTCGACGCTCATTGGGAAAATATGCTTCCGTTGAGACAAGAGCTCAGGCTCATCGGTTCCACATGGAAGGACTACGTGCTTCTCATCGACGATTTCCGCGTTCCCGGCGACACGGGCTACGGCTACGACGATTACGGCCCGGGGCAGCGCCTGGATCTTTCCGAGTTCGAGGCGGAGCTCGACCGCCACTACGTTTTCTTCCCGGCGCTGCCGTCGGCGAAGGAGACGGGACTCAAGCGCGGCTGCGTGGTACTTACCGACTCCGCGGCGCTGGCGGGCCATCTCAGCCGGTTGCCCACCCTTCGCCAGCACGAAGCCGTTACCGGGCCGAAGCGCGCCCGCCGCTGACCGATCATTCAGAAGGCAATTCAGGTGAGAACCGCTCGAGCACCCGCACGCGCGGCCGCAAGGTGATGGACAGGCCATAGACTTCGGCCGGGCACAATGGCGTCGACGTTCTATTTTTATGCGGCTTTGCGGAAGACGGTGCGATTGCGGCCGGTCTGTTTGGCCTCATAGAGGTGCTCGTCCGCCTTGCGGATGAAGTCCTCGATGGTCTCGAAGTTGTTCGTGTCGAACGTCGCTATGCCGATGCTGATGGTGATTTGGATCGGGGTGTTTCGGTAGAGAACCTTTTCGCCTTCCATCGCTTTTCTGAGGCGTTCGGCGATGTGCTCCGCCAAATCCCCGGGAACGTTTCGGAGGATGATGGCGAACTCCTCGCCACCGTAACGGCAGGCGATGTTTTCGAGCCGCAGGTGCTGGAGCAGGTACTGACCGATGCTCTTCAGGACGAGATCCCCGGCCATGTGGCCGTGGGTGTCGTTGATGCGCTTGAAGTGGTCCACGTCGATCATGAGAAGCGACAGGGGCTGCTTCGTGCGGCGGCTGAAACTGAATTCCTTCGACAGCACGTCGATGAAGTACTTCTTGTTGTAGAGCTGGGTGAGGCCATCGATGTTGGCCGCGCGGAACAGATTTTGCTGGTAGCTCTGATCGACGGCGTCCTGGTAACAAAATTTGAAGTAGAGGCGGGTGCCGATGAGGATCTTGTCGCCGTCGTTCAACTGCTGCTCGGTGACCCGCTTGCCGTTGACGAAAATTCCGTTCGTGCTGCCGGTATCCCGGATCACGATCATGTTTCCATTCTTGTAATGGATTTCCGCGTGGACGCGGGAGATATGCGGATCGTCGAGGATGACCTGGCACGTGGGATCGCGCCCGATGCGCACCGTCCGGCCGGCGAGATTATGCATCTGCCCGGTTTCCCGCCCTGAAATCTGAATCAAATACGGCTCGTACGCGGAGGAGCGTTCCGAAAGCTCCGCCTTCTCCGTCACGATTACCGTCTTGTCTTCTCGGTCTTTTTTAGGATCGTTGGCCAAACGAGTCTCCAGGAGTTCCTCCCCTAATATCGGCATTTTTGGGGAGAAACTTAGGAAATTCGGCCCTAACCCCAAGAACCGATTGAGTTGCTGGTCAGGGATTGTTAAATTTTACCTAGGCCTCCACCTGTTATTTTGCATCATGTTATGGCGCCCTAACGGAGGCAGGTGCCTATCGAACTGTTGCTTTGGGAGCGAACGATGGCTGCGGAACCCACGCTTAAAGAACTGCTTGAGTGTATGACGCGGGCTCTCGTGGATCTCCCCGAGAATGTCCGAATCTCGGAGATCGTCGGCGAGCAAACCACCGTGTTCGAACTGGTGGTCGCGAAGACCGACCTCGGCAAGATCATCGGAAAGCAGGGTAAGACGGCAAAAGCCCTGCGCACCATCCTGACGGCGGCTTCGACGAAGCTTCGCAAGCGCTCCGTCCTCGAAATCATCGAATAGACTTCGGCCGGTTCAGTTGGTGCAGTTGAAAACCGTACCAAATTGAGCTTTGCACTGATCGGCGGCGTTACCGTTCGGTACGAGCGTCTTTGAAGCCGTACCGACGTAGACCGCGGTGCTTAGGGTTCCATGGGTGCACTTGTAGCATTTCCAGGTGGAGCCGTTGTTTACCGGTGTCCATCCCGTGTACCAGTACGGTACGTTCCCCGAATTTCCCGAGGAGTTCCTTACGTACATTTGGAGTCTCGTAACTGTGCCCACCGGTCCCACGGGGGCGGTTACCCTCAGTTGCGTAGCGCTTAAATAGGTGACCGAGGCGGTGACCGTGGCGGCCCCCGTCGTCATTTTTACCTCCGAAGCGGCGGTGAAGTTCGTTCCGGTGATCGTAAAAGTGTTGCCTCCGCCGTATTGGCCGCCAGTCGAGCCTGACGAGGTAATCGTTGGGATGCCCACCGTCCCCGTCCCCGTGACTCCGTTCGTATTCGAAGTAGTGGTGTTAGAGGAGGCGCCCGGGTAGGTCCATACGGCACGGGGAGTGGCCGTCTGAGCCCCCGCGGCCGAAGGAGCGAATCGTACCGTCATTTTGCAGGACCCCCCGGGGGGAACGGTTCCGTTGGAGGTGCCGGAAACCCAGCCGCAGGTATTGCCCACCAGAGAAAAAGCGCCGGCCGAAATGACGAGTCCTCCGGACGCGATCAAGGTTGCCGCTAGCCCGCCGCTGTTGGCGACGGTTAAATCCAGATTCGTCGAGCTGCCCACCAGGCGATTTCCAAAAGCGAGGGGGTTTGGAGAAATCTGTATCGACGGAGGGAGGACTCCGTTGCCCGTGACGGATACGCTCGCGGTCTGAAGTCCCGAAAGGCCTGGCAGGGTGTAGGAAACCGTCGCATTGCCGGAGACCGCTCCCGCGGCTCCAGGAGCGAACTTCACTTTAAAGGTACAAGACGAGTTGCCGGCCAGGGTGCCGCCCGCCGCTGGACAATTGTTTTCGGTCAGGCTCATGCCCGTTCCGCTGATCGAATAGGCGGGGCTTCCGAGGGTGGCTCCCGAGGCGTTGGGGTTTGCGAGCGTTATCGCGCCCGAAAGCACCTCTTTTCCGACCAAGACCGATCCGGCGGCCCATGAGCCGGGGCTCAAAGAGAGAGGGAGGGTCGTGCCCGCAACTCCCTTGAGATCCACCCGACTCGAACGCGGACCTGAAAGACCCGAGGAGATCCAGTTGGCGACCAAACTTCCGTTTACGTTACCGGCCGCCGTGGGGGCAAAACGAATTTGAAGTGAACACGTAGCGTTCGGCGGCATCGACTCGCCGGGCGCCGGGCAGGAGTTGGCAATAAGGCTCATGCCGGGGCCGGTAACGACGAACGCCGGATTGCCCAGAGTTGCGTTGCCCGAGCCACTGTTGGCAAGAATGAACGTAGCGGAGGTCGCCGCGGCTCCAGTGGTGACGAGGCCGGCGTCCCAGACTCCGATGGAAAAGCCCAGATTGGCGAAACTCATGCTCGGTCCGATGTGCATCACGCAGCGGAAGCCCACGTTCGGATGGCTCGCGGTCGGCGCTAAACTGAGGTCGGCGGCGAAGGCTCCCGCGGTGGTCGGATCGTTCCAGCTGCCTCCTCGGACAATCGCTCCTCCCGAAGCGTTCAGCAGACCGAAGCCCAGATCGCCGAAAGGCGATGCATTTTTGTGGGCGGCGTAGTCTCCCCGCGGGCCCCACTTCGCCTTACCCAAAGGATGCCATGGTTCAATTGAGAGATATCCGTCTCTGCCCTGGGGAACGAGGTTATTGTCTTTCACCCACTCCGCCACGTTTCCGGAGAAATCCCAGATTACTTTTCCGTTATCGAGCCGGAGGATCCTTCGTTGTGAAAAATCCGGGCTGTTTCTGTCGTTGCATTCTTCGTTGAAGGTACCGGAGCACGCGTGGTCGTCGTCCATAGAGTCCGCGGCCAGAGAGGCCGCCGGAACTCCGTCGGAATGGCCGCGGCTCATCGTCGTCATTGCTTTCCTGGAGCCGGTCTTCCAGTTTTCATAGAATCCGGCCCGGTAAGTTTCCTCGGCGTTCCTCGCGATGGCCTGCCACTCATTGTTCGAGATAAGATCGTAGGCCGCGCCTAAGGCCCGGCAACTCGAGGCGGCCGTCTCTCTATCGATGTTGGTCCAGGGGGTGCCGCTTCTTTCCGATTTCGCCGCGCCTCCCACATTTTTCATTTCGAACTTGGCCACACAGAAATCATCGTAAACGTCGGAGTCGTTGTTCTTGGGAACGAGCACGTAACCCGCGGGGCAGGAGTACTGGCGAAAGAGAGTGATGTTGTAGGGGATCGCATTGTTCAGGGGGGATTGGCCGGAGCAGATGATTCGCATGCCGGCGCCGCCGATCGTTCGGCCGATGCAGGCGATTTTTCCCGTGCACGGGGGCGTCTCGCAGCGGGCGGCGGGACCCGTGCGGGTGACGGTCCCCAGCATCATGCCGGGCTTCGGACTGTTGAAGCTGGTTAAGGAAATGGTGTCGGCGTAGGCGGTCTCTCCGCTGTCGAGCACGGCGGTCTCGGGCTCGCTGTAAGGCTGAACGGTGAAAGTTTTTCCATCGGGACTGCTGGTTCCTTGAACGTTTCTCACGTCGCCGATGGCGTTGGGAAAGATTCCCAGATTGCTGCTGGTCGAATCGAAAGTGATTCCCGCGAAGGTTTTCCCGCCAAGGCTTCCCGGCGTCACGTGACCCTGGGGCAGATAGAAGACCGCCTTGCCGGGATTCGTTTTGAACACGCCACCATCGGTGGCCGTCGTCAGGAGGCTACCGCCGAAATTCGCTGGACCGGTCAGTTTGGTTACCCCATTGATGCAACTTTCGCCTGGGATTCTTGAGTCGGCCCCGGAATGTAAGAACCCTTCTACATCGAACTGGGCGGTAACCGAGACTCCTCCCAGCGTGGTGATGGCGGCCGTGCCGAGAACGTAGGTGTCGGTCAAGGCGACGGCCCCATCGTCCCATTGCACGTAGACCCAGTTCACGGTGACGTCTTGAGCGGGGCACATGGCGTTGACGGAAAAGATCGGCTGAAATTCCGTATTCTGAATCGGGGGAGTGATGATGAGATCCCCGGTTTGGAGCGCGAAGAATTTCATCTGCCAGGGAGTTCCTCCGGTGGCGCTGCTGAACTCCACTTTAGTGAATTGCGTCGGGGTTCTCTGGCAACGGCCTCCGGAGGTCCTTAGCCCGCCGGCTTTGGCCGCCGAAAAGTCAAACACGGTATTGTTTGCTCCGAGTGCCGGGCAGCCGACGTCGATTGCCCAGCCGCCGCTTAGAGCGTCGGCGTGCGCGCGGCTGGTTAGAACACAAAAGGCGAGTAGGAAAAGGGAAAGCAAAATTCTCGTCATGAGACTCCACCTACGTTCCACAAGGTTCAGGGCGGGGAATCAGCCGCCGCCGCCTAGAAATCTTCTCTTGGCGGGGGGCGCTTCAGGTCCCGGCTCCGGCTCCGGTTCGGGTGCCGGGGCATTCTGGACCGCCGCCCGCTGGACAGCGGCGGTTGAAATTGTTGCGTTGCCATCGGACTTCCTTTCGAGGCAGCCGACGAGCAAAACCAAGCATAAAAGGGTTGGGAGATACTTCATTCGAGGCACTCCTGACTGTGGCTTGGTGAGATCGGGGAAGGAATCAGGCGGGGCGCACGCCCCTGGGTGGAGGGACCACCTCAGATCAATATAAGGCGAGGAAGCGAAGACCGCAAGAATACGGCACAATAGTGGCCTGATATTAAAGGGTTAAATGGAAATCTTCACATTCGGGCCAGGGCAGGATTAGAGCTTCACGCCGAGTGCCAAGAGACGGGATCGGAGCTCATTGTCGATCGGCGTGTATTGTTCCATCGCCGGCGAGACGTACCCGCGCGCGGGTGAGCTCGCGAGCGTTGCTATCTTGCGGTTCGCTTCATCCCAGATCCAAGTCCGGCGGAGCGTGCGGGCCGCGCCTCCGCAACCGAGTGCGATGGCGTCCCGGCCGTGAATCATCCGCTGGTTGTCCACGACGAGAATGTCTCCCGCCTCCAGCTGAAAGCGGACCGCGAACCGGCCGCTGAGAAAATACTCGTCCACTATCTTGCGAATCGCGTCCTTCGCCCAGGGGGCGACGGCGGCGAGATCCGCCCGGAAGCGCACTCGGTACGCGCCCGACGATTGGCGCTCGAAAAGCGGAAAGTCCATGGCGGTCTGATCGCCGCCGAAATAAGTGAGCACCCTCGCTTCGGTCGCGAGCCGCGCTTCGTAGGGGGCCTCTTCCCGGAGAGCGGCGAGCGCCTCCTGCGTATCCACGAGTACCGAGGTTCCGCCTTCCTCCGCCGGCGTTACGCACTGGAGGAGAAAGAGGCACGGAGGTCCAGTGCGGTATAGGGAGTCGCCCACGGGGACGACGCCGTCGATGAAAGAGCCGTCGGTGTGCAGCTGAAACTCCGCGGAAGTCTTGCTGACGTTTCGCTCGAAACCTTCGCCCCTCTGCCGCTCGGGCCGGACCGTGACGACGCCTGTGGCGTCGGCTTTCGGATGGCGCTGAATCCGGCCGAAGTGGCCGGCGATATAGGTGAGCGTTTCGGGAGCCGTGTCCCAGGCGCGAACGATCGCGAAACCGCGGTTTTCCACCAGACGGTACAAAGTTTCGATGCGGGCGCGAAACTCGCCCGCGCTTTTCACGGAGAAAATCTGGGAAGTGTTCTGATCGGCGGATTGTAGAGAGCTAAGGCGCATTTGACTCCTGCGTCACGTTCAACTGGAGTCGCATCCTACGCGCGGCACGGCAATGGAGGAGCGAAGAATGCTATGCCGCGTGTGTTCACTGAATTAGGCTAATGGAATTGAGGTGTTGTAAACGAGCTGGCTGTGATCGATGTCACACAGGCGGTTTTAACGCCCAACGTCATGTGTTAGAAAGTCGCTCTTTATGAATTTCGCCCCGGCGGAGCTTCGCAACTACCGGCGGTTTCAGGCCGCCCAGTTTCTCACCGTCTGCGCCCTGCAGATGGTGTCGCTCGCGCTGAGCTGGCGGATTTACGAGATGACCCGCGATCCCCTGCAGCTCGGCTACGTCGGGCTCGTGCAGTTCTTGCCGGCGCTTGCCGCCTCCTTTTTCAGCGGCCCCATCGCCGACAGATACGACAGGCGCTACGTGCTGGCCGCGACTTACTCGGGGCTGCTGCTTGCGGTGCTTGGCCTCGCTTTCGCCTTTTCGAGCATCGCCTCGACCGCGCCGCTCTTCGGAATTCTCGTTTGGATTGGCATCGCCCGCGCCCTCGACGCGCCTTCCGCGGCGGCGCTCCTTCCTCAGCTCGTCTCGCGCGCCGTTTTTCCGAAGGCCGTCGCGTGGACGTCGTCGGTAAAGCAGGTCGCCAACGTCGTCGGTCCTTCGGCCGCGGGAGTGCTCTACGTATCTTTCGCTGGGGGTAGCGGAGTGCTTCTGACGGCGGCGGTGCTTTACGCTCTTGCGCTGATCTCGGTGCTGGGGCTTGAAGTGGCGCACAAGCCGGGAACCGCTGGAGCGCTGACGATGGAAAATTTCTTCGCGGGCCTCGTCTACGTCGTGAAGGAGAAATTGCTCCTCGGCGTATTGACGCTCGATCTGTTCGCCGTGCTGCTTGGAGGCGCGGTCGCTCTGCTTCCGGTTTTCGCAACCGATATCCTGCACGTCGGTCCTCAAGGACTGGGAGTGCTTCGAGCCGCACCGGCCCTGGGCTCTCTAATGATGGCTCTTTATCTGGGCTTTCGGCCCGTCGGAAAAAACGTGGGCTGGAAACTGCTCGGGACGGTAAGCGGATTCGGCGTGGCGACGGTGGTGTTCGCGCTCTCACGGAACTTCGCTCTCACGCTGCTCGCGTTGTTCGCGATCGGATGCTTCAACGTGGTCAGCGTCATCATCCGCCAGACGCTCATTCAAGTGAACACGCCTCCCGAAATGCGGGGCAGGGTGAGCTCCGTAAGCCAGGTGTGCAACATCAGCTCGAATCAGCTCGGAGAATTCGAGTCCGGGCTCATGGCGTCTTGGATGGGAACCGTTCCCTCGGTTATTTTTGGCGGAGTGGGAACCATCGTGGTCGCCGTTCTATGGGGAGCGCTCTTTCCGCGCCTAAGACGATACGATAGTTTCGAAGGGGAGGTAGCCGTTGCAAAATGATTTGATTGCGTTGTCCCGGCGCCTCGATCCGCTTCAGGAACGGCTCGCCGAACGGGGCTTCGACGAGCTTTTCGTGGGCGGCTCGGCTTCCATCGGCATTCTCGACGCCGTGTGGGAGAAAAAGCCCCTCTCGCTTCGGGATCTCGACGTGTACCTCATCTACGGCAAGCAGGTGAGTGAAGCGGAGGCGAGGGATCTCGCCGCTTTCCTGGAGGGCCCCGAGGTCGGAACGCTCGATCATGCGGGAGTGACCACCCACATCCGCGCGAATCCCCGCCTACCGGCTTCCGAGCGGTACAACTATCTGGCCGGCTGGGGAATGAATTTCGTGAAGGACGGCAACGTCCTCGATCTTACCGTCTACCACTCGCGGGCGGAAATCCCCCTGAACGGGATCTTCTCCAGCGACACGGTGAAGATTCGCCTCGAAGACATGTCTCTCGAGGAAGCCGTCCGCGAGATCGTGCGGGGGACGCTCGACAATCTCATCGAGCGCAAAATCATCCGCGACGAAGCCGGCGGCTACGAGGACTGGCGAAAGCGCGAGCCCCGGGTGATCCGCTGGATCGAAGTGGAAAGAGACCCGGCGGTTCAGGCATTGCGGGTTGCCCGTGGTCTCATCCGGTACGGATTGACCACGGTTCCCGACGATATCCGTGAGCCCTTTCAAAAGCTCGCCGAGGACCGAAAGCCCCACGACAAGAAGAGATGGGCCACCGCCCTGAAACGTCTCGAGCAAGATGGACAAGCCGCTATAGCTCTTCCCATGGTCCGCGCCATGGGGTTCGGCTGGTTACTAGGGGACAAGTAGAAAGATCAGCCCGGGCAGAACTTCGAGCGGAACAGCTCGCGGTTCAGCTGGGCGATGTTTTTCAGCGAGATTTCCTTCGGGCACGCGGCCTCGCAGGAGCCCGTGTTCGAGCAAGCGCCGAATCCCGCCTCGTCCATGGTTTGAACCATGGCTTTCACCCGGCGCGAACGCTCGGGCTGGCCCTGCGGCAGTTTCGCGAGGTGCGAGACTTTCGCCGCGACAAACAACATCGCCGAACCATTTTTGCAGGAAGCCACGCAGGCTCCGCAGCCGATACAGGCGGCGGAATCCATCGCGCTTTCCGAGCGATCGTAGCCAATCGGCGCCGCGTTCGCCTCGGGGGCGTTGCCGGTATTCACCGAAATGAATCCGCCGGCCGCGATGATCTTGTCGAAGGCCGAGCGGTCGGTGACGAGATCGCGCACGATCGGAAAAGCTTTTGCGCGCCACGGCTCGATGGTGAGCGAGTCCCCGTCCTTGAACCGGCGCATGTGGAGCTGGCAGGTGGCCGTGCCCGTGTCCGGGCCATGGGCGTTGCCGTTGATCATCATGGAGCACGAGCCGCAGATGCCTTCTCGGCAGTCGTGGTCGAAAGCGACCGGATCCTGCTGCTTCGCGACCAGGTCGATGTTCAAAATGTCGAGCATTTCGAGAAACGACATGTCCTCGGAAACGTGATCGAGCGAATAATCGACGAATTTCCCCTCGGCCGTCGGTCCCGGTTGGCGCCAAATCTTGAGCTTGAGCTTCATTTGTAGCTCCTCTGGGTGAGGTGCACGTTGTCGAACTTGAGCGGCTCCGTGTGCCGGACCTCGGCTTTACCCGCTCCGGAAAACTCCCAAGCGGCGACGTGACAGAATTTATCGTCATCGCGGAGCGCTTCGCCTTCGGGCGTCTGCATCTCTTCGCGGAAATGGCCGCCGCAGGATTCCTTGCGCTCCAGAGCGTCCCGGCACATGAGCTCTCCGAGCTCCATGTAGTCGGCGACCCGGCCGGCGTTCTCGAGCTCCGCGTTCCAGCGGTTGGCTTCGCCGGGAAGGCTCAAGTCGTTCCAGAACTCCTCGCGAAGCTTCGCGATCTCCTGGATTCCGCGCTTGAGGCCTTCTTCCGTGCGGCCCATGCCGCAATTGTCCCACATGATCTTGCCGAGACGGCGGTGGAGAACATCGGCGGGCTGCTTGCCCTTGATCTTGAGAAGCTTGTCGACCATGCCCTGGGTTTCGGCCGAAGTGCCCTTCGCTTCGGGCCCGTTCGCGTCTAGGGGCTTCAAATTCGAAGACGCGATGTAGTTGCCCAGCGTGTAGGGCAAAACGAAGTAACCGTCGGCCAGCCCCTGCATCAGCGCCGAAGCGCCGAGGCGGTTCGCGCCGTGGTCCGAGAAGTTCGCCTCTCCCGCGACGAAAAGGCCCGGGATGGTGCTCATCAGATTGTAGTCGACCCACAGGCCGCCCATCACGTAGTGGACGGCGGGGTAGATGCGCATCGGAAGCTTATAAGGATCTTCCGCGGTGATCTTGTCGTACATCTGGAAAAGGTTGCCGTAGCGCGCGCGAATAGTGGGCTCGCCGAGGCGTTTGATGGCGTCGGCGAAATCCAAGTAAACGCTGAGGCCGGAGGCGCCGACGCCGTAGCCTTCGTCGCACATGACCTTCGCCGCGCGGCTCGCCACGTCCCGGGGGACGAGGTTGCCGAAGCTCGGGTACCGGCGCTCGAGGTAGTAGTCGCGCTCTTCGATTGGAATCTGGTTGGCCGGGCGCTTGTCGCCCTTTTTCTTCGGGACCCACACGCGGCCGTCGTTGCGAAGGGACTCGGACATCAGAGTAAGCTTCGACTGGTGATCGCCCGAGACCGGAACGCAAGTCGGGTGGATCTGCGTGAAACAGGGGTTGGCGAAGAAGGCGCCGCGCTTGTGAGCGCGCCAGATGGCGGTGGCGTTGGATTTCTTCGCGTTGGTCGAAAGAAAGAACACGTTGCCGTAGCCGCCGGTCGCAAGCACCACCGCGTCCGCGGTGTGAGTCGTGATTTCGCCGGTGATGAGGTTTCTCGCGACGATGCCGCGGGCTTTGCCATCGGCGACGATGAGATCCAGCATCTCGTGGCGCGGGAAAAGCTCCACGGACTTCGATCCCACCTGGCGCATCAGCGCGCTGTACGCGCCGAGCAGCAGCTGCTGGCCGGTCTGGCCTCGGGCATAGAACGTACGCGACACCTGCGCGCCGCCGAAGGAGCGGTTGGTGAGCGTTCCGCCGTACTCGCGGGCGAAGGGCACGCCCTGGGCGACGCATTGGTCGATGATGTTCACCGAAAGTTCCGCGAGCCGGTAGACGTTCGCTTCGCGCGCGCGAAAATCCCCGCCTTTCACCGTGTCGTAGAACAGACGGTAAATGGAGTCGCCGTCGTTCTGATAATTCTTGGCCGCGTTGATGCCGCCCTGGGCGGCGATGGAGTGAGCGCGGCGGGGGCTGTCGTGGAAGGTGAAGCACTTCACCGAGTAGCCCTGCTCGCCGAGGGTCGCGGCGCAAGCGCCGCCGGCGAGACCCGAGCCGACCACAATCACCTTGTGCTTACGCCGGTTCGACGGCGCCACGAGCTTGTTCTCGAACTTGCGCGTGGTCCAGGCCTTCTCGATGGGGCCGGACGGGCAGTTGGAATTCAGTTTACCGCCGGAGGATGGGGCTTTTGTCTCCGCCATGTCAGTTCCCTCCTTTGAAGTAGAGATAGAGGGGCTGGCTTATGAAGCCGCCGGCGACCAGAAGCGCGAATCCCTTGGCAAGGCAACGGAAACGGCAATCCTTGGAAGTCGTGTAGCCCAAAGTCTGAAAAAGCGCCGAAACGCCGTGGCTCAAGTGAAGGCCGAGAACAAGCACCGAGAAAACGTAGAAGATGACTTCCCCGAGCTCCGTGAACTCGTGGGCGACCAGCGAGTAGATGTCCCGCATCTCGATGCCGTCGTAAACGACGGTGGTCTCGGGGCCGAACCGGAAGGATTTCAGATGCCACACGAGAAATACGAGAACCAGCAGGCCCGTGTAGACCATCGAGCGGGAAGCGAAGCTCGCTTGTTTCGCGCCGCTGCCGGAGCTCGCCGGTTTCACGCCTCGCGCTTTGCGGTTGTCGTTGGCGAGCGACAGCGCCCCGATGATGTGGACCAGGAAGAGCGCCGCGAGGATGACCTCACCCGTGTAGGCGAAGATCTTGTTATGCGTCAGCTGGTAGCAATATTTGTTGTAGGCCTCCGGTCCGGCGAAAAGGATCAGGTTGCCGGACATGTGCATCAGGGCGAACCCCGATACGCCGATGCCAGAGAGAGCCACGAGGGCCTTGCGTCCGATGGTCGAGCAGAGAAAGGAATTTTTCACGGTTGAATGCCCAAAAAAATTTCGCTCCTATTAGGACACAAGATTTCCTAAATGGGAACTCCTATTGGAAGGAGTATTCGGCGCCCAACGTGAAATAGACGAGGCTCAGCATCGCCCGGGCTTTCCACTTCGCCCCGAAGGGAAGGCTGACTCCGACGCCGATGTCCGGATTGAACACCCCGGTGGTGTTCTTATAGAGGGGACCGCCGAGAATCCGGGGATCGTCGTTGTACTGGAAGAACCGCAGCACCGCCCCCGCGTACGCTTCTCCGATCAGGCCCTTGTCGTTCAGGGGATAGAGGAGCCGGAGCCGGAGAGGAAAATCGAAGTGCACATGGTTGAAGCCGGCGAAGGAAGAGGAAAATTTCGAGAACATGAAGCCGAAGCCGCCTTCCACGCGCAGGGAAAAGTTCGGGTTGGATTGCGGCAGGGCGACGGAAGTCAGCGCCTGCAGACCAAAGCTTTTAAGGAAGCTGTCGTAGGTGTTCCCCATGAGCGGGGTCACGAGTGCCGCGCTTGCGGACCAATCTAGTCCCTTTTCGCCGGCAGGAGCCGGAGGCGGGGCCTGAAAAGTTTGAACGGGCTCGGGCGCGGGCTGAGCCGGCGGTTCCGCCTGGACCGGCGCGATCTCCGTCTGGACGGGCGGGGTTTCGGGCTGGGCCGGGGGCGCCACCTCTTGAACGGGGGCCGGGGGAGGGGTTTCGGGCTGCGTTTCGACTTTCGCGGGGGTCGGAGCGATAGGATTTTCAGTTACCGGCTGGGCCGGGGCCGTGTCCGGGTCCGTCAGCAGGGGATTATTGAGGGGGGAAGTCGTGGTTGGAGCCTCCTCCCCGACACCGCCAAACGCGGGAAGCGCCGCAAACGCCATCGCAAGTGCCGTGGCGGGTACCGCGACCGTGAACCAAAGGGGTTTCATAAGGAAGGTAGGGTAATAGTAGCGGCCAACAAATTGACTGGCAACGCCGCGAGATCGATAATTCCCGCCATCATGAGTCGAATCGCCACAAGCAAAGAAATGGTCGTCAAAGCCTATCAACAGCTCCAGGACCGTGCGACCCGCGTGTCCAAGAGGCTGAACCGCAAGCTCACGCTGGCGGAGAAGATCCTCTTCGGTCATTTGCATGACCCCGAGGGGCAGGTGCTGAACCCGGGAGAAAGCATCTTGCAGCTCCATCCGGACCGGGTTGCCATGCAGGACGCGACGGCTCAGATGGCGATCCTTCAGTACCTCAGCGCGGGCCGCAAACAGACGGCGGTGCCGACGACGGTTCACTGCGACCATCTAATCCGGGCCGAGCAGGGCGCGAATAGCGACATGAGAACGGCTCTCGACGAGAACCGCGAGGTGTACGACTTCCTCGAGACGGCGTGCGCGAAAGCCGGCATCGGATTCTGGAAACCGGGTTCCGGCATCATCCATCAGGTGGTGCTCGAGAATTACGGGTTTCCCGGCGGGCTCATCATCGGAACCGACTCTCACACCCCGAACGGCGGCGGCCTCGGCATGCTCGCGATCGGGGTCGGCGGCGCGGACGCCGTCGACGTGATGGCGGGGCTTCCTTGGGAAGTGAAGTATCCAAAAATCGTCGGCGTCCGGCTCACCGGCGAGATGAAGGGCTGGACCGCGCCGAAAGACGTGATTTTGAAACTGCTCGGAATTCTCACGGTGAAAGGCGGCACGAACCGCATCATCGAGTACTTCGGTCCCGGATCCCGCACCATCAGCTGCACCGGCAAGGGAACGATTGCGAATATGGGGGCCGAGCTCGGAGCGACGACCTCCGTGTTTCCCTTCGATGAACCGATGGCTCGCTACCTTCGCGGCACGAACCGCGCGTTTCTCGCCGAGCTCGCCGAAAAGAACGCGGCCTGGCTCCAGGCGGATCCCGAGGTCGAAAAGAACCCCGAAAAATATTACGACCAGGTCATCGACATCGACTTGTCGAAGCTGGAACCGCAGATCGTGGGCCCGCACTCGCCGGACGCCTGCCGTCCGCTCTCTGCCCTCGGCGCGGAGCTGAAGAGCAAAGGCTGGCCCGACACTCTGTCGGCGGTTCTCATCGGCAGCTGCACGAACTCTTCGTATGAGGACATCTGCCGGGCGGCGGACGTCGCGAAGCAGGCGAAAGCGGCCGGACTGAAGCTCAATATTCCGCTTCTCGTCTCCCCGGGTTCCACGCAGATTTACGAGACGATCAAGCGCGACGGCCAGATGGCGGCCTTGGAGGCCATCGGAGCGTCGGTACTCGCCAACGCTTGTGGTCCCTGCATCGGTCAGTGGAAACGGCACGACATCAAGCAAGGACAGACGAACTCCATTCTCAGTTCGTTCAACCGAAACTTCCCCGCCCGTAACGACGGCAACCCGGAGACGCTCTCCTTCATCGGAAGCCCCGAAGTGGTCATCGCGCTCGGGCTCGCGGGAAAACTCTCCTTCAATCCGGAGAAGGACGCCATCAACGGCGTGAAGCTGAAGGCCCCCGAAAAGGCGCCGGACCTTCCGAAGAACGGGTTCATCACGGCCGACGGCGGTTACGTCGAGCCACCGGCCGACGGTAGCCAAGTGGACGTTCGGGTCGATCCCGCTAGCAAGCGCCTGCAGCTTCTGAAGCCCTTCGCCAAATGGGACGGCAAGGATTTCCAGAGCCTTCCGCTTCTTCTCAAGGCGAAAGGCAAGTGCACGACGGATCATATTTCTCCGGCGGGC
>CAZZHG010000017.1:0-64794 GCA_964653655.1 uncultured Pseudobdellovibrionaceae bacterium | reverse complement strand
TCATCGGTTCGAAGGACTTTTTGAAGAAGTAAAACCCTTAACCCTTTACGCATTCGAGGTCGTTATGAAAAAGAAATCGGTTTCCGAAAACGCGTCCACCCGCCGCCAGTTTCTGGCGGACTCTCTAAAGCTGGCAGCTCTGTTCGGGGTGCCCGTGAATCTGAAATCGGCCTTCGGGGCCGAATCGACGGACTCCATGGTGTTCGTCTTCTTGCGCGGCGGAGCGGACGGGCTTTCGATGGTTCGCCCGGCCAACAACACCGCGCTGAAAGCGAGCTACGACGTTCTTGCGGCGGCGCGCCCCGATCTGATGATTCAAAATGCCCGCCGCCTCGGTAACAGCAACTTCGACATTCACCCGGAACTCGCCCGGGTGAAGGCTCTCTACGAGTCCGGTGATTTGGCCATCGTTCACGGCGCGGGTTCGCCGAACCCGACGCGCTCTCACTTCGAGCAGCAGGATCTCATCGAGTACGGAAACCCGAACCGGCTGGCGGGCAGCTACTCGGGGTTTCTGAACCGCTCGCTCGCGGAGATTTCGGATAAGTCGACGAAGCTCCCGGCGGTTTCCATCGGAACGAAAGTGAATCTATCTCTACGCGGCCAACAGCTGGCGGTCAGCCTTCCCGTTTCGCTGGCCGGATACCCGAACCTCACGGCCCCGGGAATCGTCTCAGGGCTTGCCCTCGAGAGCCGGCTCGCGAAAGGCATGCAGTCGGTGCCCGAGGAAAAAACCCGGATCGATTCGCTCTCTCACAGCCGCGGTTATCAGGCCGGCAATGCCTTGGAGACCGTGAAGGAGGCGATTAAGAAGCGCGGCGATCTCAATCTCGGTACCGGCGAGCAGTACGGGAACATTTCGGCGTTTCCGACGGCCGTTCAGCTTCTCGCCACCGATCCGGGACTCAAGATGCTTACAATCGATATCGGCGGCTGGGACACGCATTTCAACATGGGACCGAACGAAGGGGCGTTCAATAACCTCATGATCCGCATCGATAAGGCGCTGGGCCAGATGGCGGCCGATCTGAAAGCGAATGGACTGTGGAACCGCACGACGGTTGTCGTGATGAGCGAGTTCGGCAGACGGGTCGCCCAGAACGGCAGCGGCGGCCTCGATCACGGCCGCGGCGGCGTGCTCTTCACGATGGGCGGCCAAGTGAACGGCAAAAAGGTCGTCACTCAGGTTCCCGGCGGTGCCGCGTGGGATCTGCGTCAGCTGGAAGCGCCCGGCGACGTGCGCGTGACGGTGGACTACCGCCACGTGTTCCATGAGCTCTTCCGCAGACGCTTTCAGGTCGCGGCGAACAAGATGACGGACATATTCCCCGGATTCACTGGAGTGGGCCTTGGGCTCTTTAAGGGTTGAGCTTGTTAAGGCTTGAGGCGGTGGATCATGCGCGGGAACGCGGCAGCTTCGCGCAGGTGATCGAGTCCGCAAATCCAGGAAACAGTGCGCTCCACGCCGAGCCCAAAGCCGGCGTGGGGCACGCTTCCGAACTTACGGAGATCCAGATACCAGTCGAAGGCGGCTTCCGGCAGCCCGTGGGCCCTCAGCCGGGATAGGAGCGCTTCGAGGTCTTCCTCGCGCTGGCCGCCGCCGATGATTTCGCCGTAGCCTTCGGGGGCGATGCAGTCCACGCCGAGAGCGACCTTCGGGTTTTTCGGATCCGGCTTCATGTAGAAGGCCTTGATGGCGGCCGGATACCGGTGGATGAAAAGGGGCTTATCGAAGCTCTCGGCGAGCGCGGTTTCTTCCGGAGCGCCGAAATCGCCGCCCCATTCCGTGGGAATCCCCTTCGTCTTCAGAAGATCGATCGCCTCGTCATAGCTGATGCGCGGGAAGGGGGCCTTCACGTTCTGGAGCTTCGTCGTGTCGCGCTGCAAGACTTCCAGATCGGTTTTGCATTCCTTCAGCACCGTCTGAATCGTGTACTCGAGGAAATTTTCCGCGAGCTCCATGTTGGCGTCGAGATCGTTGAACGCGACCTCGGGCTCGACCATCCAGAATTCCGTCAGATGCCGGCGGGTCTTGCTCTTTTCGGCGCGAAAAGTCGGGCCGAAGCAATAAATCTTGCCGAACGCCATTGCGGCGGCTTCCCCGTAGAGCTGTCCGCTCTGGGAGAGATAAGCCTTCTCGCCGAAATATTCGGTCTCGAACAGCGTCGTCGTTCCCTCGCAGGCCGCCGGCGTGAAGATGGGCGTGTCGATGAGCGTGAAGCCGTTGTTGTCGAAGAAATCGCGGATGGCCTTCACGAACCGCGCGCGAATCCGAAGGATCGCGTGGGGCCTCTGGCTTCTAAGCCACAGATGGCGGTTGGAAAGCAGAAAGTCGGGGCCGTGTTCCTTCGGACCGATGGGGTAGTCCTGGGCAATGCTCAGAATTTCCATCGTCTCGAGATCGACTTCGTAACCGCCCTTCGCCCGCTTCTCCTCCCGTACCTTGCCGGTGATGATGAGCGACGTTTCTTGAGTGAGCTTTTCGAAATCGGCGAGGGCCGCCTCCGGTGTTTGGCCGGCGACCAGAATGGCTTGGACGATGCCCGAGCCGTCGCGGAACATCAGGAACTTTACTTTGCCGGAGCTGCGCTTGTTGTAGACCCAGCCGCGGAGCGTGACGGATTGCCCCGCGAACTTTCCCAGCTCTCGGACGGTGGCGATCGGTTTCATGCGGTGGCCGTTTTAGTATTCGTCCGGCGGGCTTCGCGCTTGGTGATCATGCGATCGACGTAAATCGTGAGCGGCGCCGCGATATAAATGGTCGAGTACGTTCCCACCACCACGCCGAAGCACATCGCGATGGCGAAGCTCCGAAGCTCTCCCGTACAGAAGAGAACTACCGGCAAAATCGAGAAGAAGGTGAGGAGCGACGTAATCAGAGTGCGGCCTAGAGTTATATTGACCGCCTTGTTGATGAGCTGGGGCAACGGCATGGCGTCCCCGCCCTTTTTGAGCATGTCCCGTATGCGGTCGTAAACCACGATGGTGTCGTTCACGCTCCAGCCGGCGATGGTGAGAAGGGCCGCGACCGCCGTGATGGTGAATTCCGTGCCGGTAATGAGGTAAAAGCCCGTGGCGACGGTGATGTCGTGCACCATTGCGAGCGTCGCTCCCGGAGAGAACCGAATATCGAACCGAAACCACACGTAGACCGCGATCAAAAGGATGGAGTAGAAAAGCGACATCAAGGCCGCTTTCTTGAGCTCGGCGCCCACCTTCGGTCCGACGATGTCGACCGACTGAATTACAAAGTTGCTGGCCCCGGCCTTTTCCGCGAGGCGCTTGTCGAGAGGCGCGATATCCGTCGTTTCCTTAACGGTGCGGGCCGTGATGATGTAATCGGTGCCTTCGGTTCCCGCGGCGACCACGGAAGCATCCGCTTCACCCGCGTCGGCGACGAGCTTTCGAACGTCTTCCGGGGATTTCGGGGCTGCGAACTTTACGTTGATGGCGGTACCGCCCGTGAAGTCGATGCCGTAGTTCAGTCCCTTCGTGTACATCCCGGCGATCACCGCGATAAGCGAGATAATCGAGAAGGCCAGGAAGTATTTAAACTTTCCGATAAAGTCGAAGTTCGTGTCCGGAGAGACTATCTGGAAGAATCTCATAGTTGCCTCAAACTCCGATGGATTTGCGGTTACGGTTAAGGACCAGCACGTCGTAGATCATGCGGGTTACGTAGACGGCGGTGAACATGGAGGAGATGACTCCGATCACCAACGTTACCGCGAACCCCTTGATCGGGCCGTATCCGAACTCGAGCAGTACGACCGCTGCGATGACGGTCGTCGTGTTCGAGTCGAAGATGGCGCCGAAAGCCTGCGTGTAGGCTTCCGAAATGGCCGCATTGAGCGGCCGGCCAAGCCTCAGTTCCTCGCGGATGTGCTCGAAAATGAGTACGTTCGCGTCGACCGACATGCCGAGGCCCAGGGTCAAACCCGCAAGACCCGGTAGCGACAGCGTGCCTTCGAAGGCCGCCATGCACGCCAGCGTGAACAAACCGTTGAGGGCGAGCGCGAAGTTCGCGAACCAGCCCGAGGTCCGGTAGTAGATGCCCATGAAGAGGAACACGAGGCACACGCCACCGAGAAGAGAGTAGGTACCTCTCTGCACGGCGTCCGCTCCGAGAGCGGGGCCGATGACGCGTTCCTCGAGGAACAGAAGGCGCGCCGGGAGGGCGCCCGACCGCAGTACCAGCGAAGTGTCTTTCGCTTCGGCCTGAATCTGATCCGGAGACTTGTCGGAGCCTCCGAGCTCGATGCGGGCGCGGCCACCGCCGATGCGATCCTTGATGCGCGGGGCCGAGTGCACGTTGCTGTCGAGAATGATGGCCATCATCTTGCCGACGTTTTCGCCGGTGGCCTTCTCGAACTTGCCCGCGCCGAGCGGGGTCATCGTGAAATTCACTTCCGGAAGGTTCGTATTCTGATCGAAGCCCACGCTCGCGTCCGCGAGGTCCTCGCCGGTCACCAGTGGTTCCCGATCCACGAGGTAAGGAATGTACTCCGCTTCGCGGGTGTTCACGTTGGTGTGCTTGGAAAAGAGAAGCTCGGTGTTCTTCGGGAGCTTGGACTCCGCCCAGGTGTTGAGCTCCCGAAGGTAAGCGGACATGGGCGTGTTGGCGTCGAGTTTCTTGTTCGTCGCGGTCTCGAACTCCTTCACCCACGTTTTGAGCTGGTCGAGCGAAGGCGGGCCGTCCGGAACTTCGGGGCCGCTCTTCACGATCTGAAAGGAGAGCTTCGCCGTGCGGGAGATGATGTCCTTAAGGCGGCTCGGGTCCGTGATACCGGGAAACTGAACGAGAATCTTGTCGGTGCCGTGGCGGGTGATGATGGGCTCGGAGATTCCGAACTCGTCGATGCGGTTACGAAGGGTTTCGACCGCCTGCTCGATCGCCTGGCTCTTCACGTCGGCGGCGTGGGCCTCGGAAGCGCGCACGACGACTTGGGTGGACGTCTGACCTTCGAAGTCCACGGTGCTGCCGAGGTACTTGGAAACGACCTCGTCCATCTTCTTCCAGGTGGCTTCGTCCGGGAACGTGATGACGACTTTGTTGTCCTTCGTCGTTTCGAAGGACAGACCTGCGATCTTTTCCTGGTCGGCGAGGTCCTTGAGCTGAGTCTTCAGCTTGGTGGCCGCGGAGCGGTTCACTTCCTCGAAATCGATCCCGAGCACCAGGTGTAGGCCGCCCTTGAGATCAAGGCCGAGTTTGAGCGTCTCGGACGGAAGCAGGTGGTAATACCAAGGGTCGCTGTCTTTCGCGACTCTCGGCACTGTCTTGCCGAAGCCGAACTTCAGAACCGTTGGAACCAGTAAGTAGCCCGCGAAGGCGATGATGGATGCTGTGCCGACGATCCGCCAGGTGAGACCCTTCATGTACGATTATTCCTGTGGTTGAGCCGCGAGGGTGGTCTTCTTCGTCGTGTCCTTCAGAGAAGCCGCCGATTCGAGGATGTGACTTTTGAGTACTTTGAGCTGAATGCCTTGATCGATATCGAGCGAGACGAAGCGGTCGCTCACCGACTTCACCGTTCCCACGATGCCGCCGCTGGTGACGACCATGTCGCCCTTTTTCAGCTCGCTGATGAATTTCTGGGTTTCCTTCGCCTTCTTCTGCTGGGGGCGGAGGATGAGAAAGTAAAAAATCGCGAAAATGATGAGGAGCGGAATGAAGGGGCTGACCGGATTGACCGGGGCCGCCGCCGCCGCCGCGGGAGCGTCCGCGAAAGAGAGACTGGAAAGGGCCAACGAGAGCAGTGAAACCAACTTCATAAATTTCCTTCCGACGCGGGATATGCCTTCAAAAAGAGCGGCCGCGTCTCCTTATAGAAAGCTCCGAATGTACCAGAGTCCAGAGCCGAGCGCATCCGCAACATAAGTCGGTGATAGTAGTGGAGGTTATGCTGGGTGGCAAGGCGGCAGCCGAGGATTTCTTTCAAGGAAAACAGGTGCCTTAGGTAGGCTCGGCTGTAGGTCCGGCAGCAGGGGCATTCGCACCCTTCCTCGATGGGCCGCTCGTCCAGCCGGTACTGGCTGTTTCGGATGTTTAGCAGCCCCTCGTCCGTGAAAAACCCGCCATTTCGGGCATTTCGGGTCGGCAGCACGCAGTCGAACATGTCGACCCCGTAGTAGACCCCTTCCAGCAGATCCCGAGGCGTTCCGACACCCATCAGGTAATGGGGAAGCTTCGGGGGGAGGTGCGGGGCGAGGGCTTGCAGGGTCGAGGACATCGCTTCGAAGGGCTCGCCGACGCTCAAACCCCCGATGGCCAGTCCGTCGATGGGCAGAGACAGCGTTCTTTCGAGGCTGTCCCTTCTGAGCTCCGGGTCCGTTCCGCCCTGGCAGATTCCGAAAATGTTTTGGCCTTCCTTGCGAGGGACCGCGAGAAAGCGAGCGGCCCACCGGTGGCTGCGCTCGACCGCGGCGACTAGCGCCTCGCGTTTAGCCGGAAGGGCGACGCACTCGTCGAGAACCATCGCGATATCGGAGCCGATGGCCTGCTGAATCTGAGCGCAGGACTCCGGCGTGAGGTTCAGAAGATCGCCGTTTAACGGCGAGCGGAAGGCGACGCCTTCCTCGCTCATCTTCTTGAAGGACGAGAGGCTGAAGACCTGGAAGCCGCCGCTGTCGGTGAGGATCGGCCGGTCCCAGCCCATGAACTTGTGGAGTCCGCCGAACTTTCCGAGCACTTCGAGGCCCGGCCGCAGATTCAGATGGTACGTGTTGCCGAGAATAATCTGGGAGCCCGCCGCCTTCACTTCGTCCGGGGTGACCGTCTTAACGGCGCCATAGGTGCCCACCGGCATGAAGACCGGGGTCTCCACGGTTCCGTGGGCGAGTTTCAGGCGGGTTCGCCGGGCGAACCCTTCGGTTTTGAGTACTTCGAATTCCATGGTGTCGCGTGCGTTGCCTCGTTGTAGTGCAGGGTGGTAGAAACGCCAGTAGAAAATGTCAGCTTTGATTGTGCCCATCCCCGCCGTGAACGCCGCCATCTTCAATCCGCGCGGCGAAATTTTGCTTACCAGGCGCTCGAACAAGGTCCGGGAGCCCGGCAAATGGGTTCTGCCCGGAGGCCACGTCGAGAACGGCGAGGACTGGGCGACGGCTAACCGCCGCGAGGTCGAGGAGGAAACCGGCCTCAAGGTCGTCGCGCAGACCTTGATGGGCCTCTACTCCGATCCGAAGGTGACGGTTACCGCCGAGATTTTGAGGGGCGGCTACCACGGCCAATTCGTCGTGGTCGTTTACCGCGTGACCGATTTTCAGGGTGAAGTGAATCCGAACGAAGAGGTCGATGACTGGGGCTGGTTTCCCCCGGGCAACCTTCCCGATCCGCTGCTCAAGTCCCACCCCGTCCGCGTGGAGGACGCTTTCGCGTTCAAGGGAAAGGTGTTCTTGCGATGAACTATCCCATTCCGGCCGTGCGCGTTCTTATCGACGGAAAAGAGGTCCTCGATCGCCTGCGCGGCGGAGAAACGTGGCTCGACGCCGTTCGGTCGCGCGCGCGCGAAACGCTAGGCGCCGAAATCATCGAGGAAAGATTTTTGGGAATGGGCTCGCCCGTCGAGAAGGACGGCGAGTGGTGGCTGCCCGCCGAGTTCGAAGCGAAAGCTAAGAAGTAGGTGCGGCAAAGTTAACGTTAACTTTAGAAAGTGGCGGGAGAGTCCGCGCTAAGCCGGATTCTGTTCAAGTACCTTTCTGCCACAACTAGATCCAGGTACTGGAGCAATCATTCCTCTAGCCCCGCCGTTGCCGACGGGATCGAGCGACCTACCCGAGACTGTGAAAGTTTCCCTTCACGGAACGATAGTCCGAATCGTCTCTGTTTGGCCTTGCACTCCGTAGAGCTTGCCTGTTTTCACTACAGCGGCTCGAGGATTTCTCCTCCACCCGGAAACTTTGCCAAGGTCTCCGGTAACGCCCTGTACATCCTTTCTGTTGCGCTGGTCCTCAGCTCGCGCTGGACGGGTGTTACCCGCTACGGCCATCGCTAGTGTCCGGACTTTCCTCCCGCCTTCGCCTCCGGCTACTGCGGGCAAGCCCGTCATAACCAATTGCGAAAAGCCGGCGATTGCTTTGCGGACTCTCCCTGTGCGGCACCTTAACAAAATTACCAGGGGTAAGGCTAGACGGTTGGAGGCAGGCAGGACAATATAGCCCGGCGTGGGCGTCATTTTTCAATTCCCCTACCGGACGGTGGCCGAAATCTCGCTGTCCCGTCTGCTGAAGAATCTCTATACCTTGCGCAACTTGTGCCGCCAGGAGGTGATTCCGGTCATCAAGGCGGACGCTTACGGCCACGGGATGGTGCCCATAGCCCGCGCGTTGGTCAGCCGGGGCGG
The DNA here is from genome assembly GCA_964653655.1 of uncultured Pseudobdellovibrionaceae bacterium. Lineage (GTDB taxonomy): Bacteria > Bdellovibrionota > FAC87 > UBA2466 > UBA2466 > CAZZHG01. The sequence goes on along the minus strand of CAZZHG010000017.1, from coordinate 56,452 downwards.
GGTCGACATGGTCGCGGTCGCTACCCTGGAAGAAGCGATGGAGCTTCGCCGGCGTACTCCCCATTCGATCCGGATTCTCGTGCTCTCGGGTTTTCTACCCCATCAGGCCGACGCCTATTTCAATTACCACCTCGTGCCGATGATTCACTCCTTGAACCATCTAAAGAGCCTGAAGGGCCGGGAGAAGATGCCCGAGATTCATCTGAAGCTCGATACCGGCATGAACCGGCTCGGCATCAAGGCGGACGAAGTCGACGAAGCGGTACGGACGCTCGAGGGAATGAAGATAAAGCTCGCTGGGCTAGCAAGCCACTTCGCCGAAAGTGAATCGGCGTTGTCGGAGTTCACCGACAGTCAGCTGAAGCAGTTCGATCAGTGCCGCGAAAGATTTCAGCACGCGAAGCTTCTCGCCACCGACGCAAAACTTCACATCGCGAACTCCGGCGCCATCCTGCGCGGAAAGATCGGTTCGACGAACGCCGTGCGCCCCGGGCTCGCGCTTTACGGCATCACGCCGAACCCGAACCTTCCGCGTTCCGAGGAGCTCTTTCCGGTTCTCGAATGGAAAACGCGCGTGATTGCGGTGAAGAATCTCGCGCAAGGAGACACCGTCGGTTACGGCCGTACTTACCAGGCGAACGGCGAAGAGAAGGTCGCCATCGTTCCGATCGGATACGCCGACGGATACCCGCGGCTATTGAGTAACGCCGGCGAAGTTCTCGTCGACGGAAAGCGCACGCTCATCCGCGGGCGCATCTCCATGGACATGACGGCCATCGACGTCAGCGGCTTTTCGGGGCTGAAGGAAGGCGCTCTCGTCACCCTCATCGGCGGCTCGGGAGAGGCGAGGATCACCGCCTGGGAAGTCGCCAACTGGGCGAAAACCATTCCTTACGAAGTTCTGTGCGGGCTCTCCTCTCGCGTGTCGCGAGTCTATTTGGATTAATATGGCGTAGGGGGGCAGGGGAGCAGGGGAGCAGGGGAGCAGGGGAGCAGGGGAGCAGGGGAGCAGGGGAGCGTGTTTACTTTCCTGAGGAAAGTTCCCTGCCAGCTACTTGGGCGAAGCTTTTAGCCCCGCGTCGACCGCCTTCAGGTTCGCCTCCGTCGCCGGAAAACGGCAGTAGAACGGGACCACGAAGTCCTGGCGCTTTTTGGCGACGCAGACCAAATACTTTTCTCCCACCGCCGGGGTCTGGGCGGGCGAGTCGGCCCATGAGTTGAGGTGGTCCTCCCTGCATTTCGAGTCGCAGTTCCAGTCGATCGTCCCCCTCGGCAACGGCAACCACACGAGGTAATTACTCTCATCGAATGGTTTTCCCCGAAGCGTGCGCTCGATCCGGACCCGCACTAGGGGCGGCTGTCCGTTGGTCGGGGTGCCCTTGTTCAAAATCTTCTTTACGGTGACGACGTAAACTTCCGTCTCCGCCGCCAGTTTGACGGCGGCGGCCGGATCGGAAGCGGCGCGCACTTTCTCCGCTTCGCTGGCGTTAATGCCGGCGAGAAGAAAAGGAACCAGGCTGAGAATTAGAAGGCGCATCGGCTCAGCCCCAGATCGCGTAGGCGACAATCACGATCAGCACGAAGCCCATGATGCCGAAAAAGATGAAGTTGGACGGCGCGTTCTTTTCGTTCTTGTGCCTCACGTAGTCGGAAAACTCGAGAAGGGTCTCGCCGTCGTTCGGGCACTTGCCGGGAGTTTCTTGGGACAGCTCGCATTTCGGGCAGACGAAATCCTGGTTGTGAAAATCGGGAACGGGAAGCCCGAGGGAAAGCCCCATCTCCTCGAGCTCTGCGTCGGGCACGAAGTTCTCCAAGGACTCGTCGTCGATTTCAACGAAAAGCGTATCGGGATCGAGCTGCGCCGTCGGGTAAGGGTTCGTCGTTTGGCGCTCGACGTCTTTTTCCATCCGCTCGAAGGCCGTCTCGTCCGGCACGATCTCGAACTTCAGATTGGCCTTGGCGAGCAAGGCTTCGATCTTGGGAATGTCCCGCTTGGGAAAGGGTCCGAAACGCATCGGCACAATCTAGAGCGATTATTTGTTCGAGGCAAGATAGAGGACGCGGGCGTCCACCGTGAGGTGGATGAGGGTGATGTCGTCGGGAATGGGGCCGTGGGCCTTGTAGGAATCGATGAGCCCCATGAGCTCATTCTGAACTTCGAGGGGATCCGGAGACGGGTCCTTCGCGGCGAGAAGATCGGGTAGCTGCCGGCCCGAATGGGCGAGCGGGGTCTCGAGGCCGTCCGTGTGGAGCAGCATCAGGTCGCCGGGCTCGAGGCGCACCGTCTGCTCCCGGAACGCGAAGTGATCCATTCCCCCGAGGGGCGGAGCCTTCGGGATGGTTCCGAGATCCACGGGCGCGCCCTGCCGCCAGAGGGTCGGCTGCAAGGTCCCGGCCACGCAGAAACGAAACTCCAGGGAAGTGCGGTCGAGGATTCCGTAAAGAAGCGACAGGTTCGCGAGATCGGACTCGTGGAGGTTTCTGATTTCCGTGTTGAGAAATTCCATGAACGACTTCGCGTCGGGAAACCGATCCTTCATCTCCTCCAGGCGAACCTTCAGCAGCACAGAGAGAAGAGTCGCCGCCATGCCGTGGCTTTTGGAATCGGCGAGCAAAAACCCGAAGCGTTTGCGATCGCCGAACTCGAAAATGTCGTAGTAGTCGCCGCCGACCCCCGCGGCCGGAATGTACTTCACGGCGACCGAGATGCCGGGAATGTCCGGCGAGCGCTTCGGAAGGAGCGAGCGCTGGATGTTGCCGGCGAGCCCCACGTTGCGCTCGAACTGGGCGACCAGGCGCTCGGAGGACTTCGTGAGATCCTCGTAGTGCGCTTTCAGCAGGGCGTTCTCGTTTTGCAACGCCGCGAACTTCGCTCGTTGTTCCTGAAACTCCCCCGCCTTTTGGAGGGCGAACCAAAACGTCCACTCCCAGAACTCCGCGGCCCACACGTCGCTCTTCTCGGGGCAGGTCAAAAGCGCCCGCTGCCACTCGGGCTCGGCGAGCCAGTCCTTCGGCAGAACGACGGCAATCCACAGATTCGGGCAGCGTTCCTTCAGCTCGCGCAACTCTTTCAGGGCGGCCGGAGTTTTCGGCGAGAAGACGAGAAGATCGGGCGGGTCGATGGCGTCGGGGAGGCGGCGTAGGATTTCGAACGGAAATTTGCCCGCGAGCAGTCCCCGCTTGAGGTCCTCGCCGGGCTGAATTCCGACGAATCCGACGTTCACGGCTGGTGGCTTCCCGTGGTTTCATCCCGGGGCTCGGCGGACTGCCGAAGACCCTCGTCGATATCGCCCGTGTACTCGTCGGTCATCTTCTTGCCGAGGGCTCCGCCGGTCGAGGCGGGGTGACGGGGGAAAAGCTTGCGGCGCATCTTCTTGTTTTCCATGTACAGGATCATGAGCTCGAGGCTGCACAGGATGCCGGCGAACACCATGCCGCCGAGAATGCTCGTCAGAATAACGAAGCCGAGGGCGGTCGGTGAAGTCGCCCGCTCGCCGAATTTCACGACGACGTCCTGGGGATTCTGGCGGACGAAGCTCACCCCCACGTAGGTGAGCACGATCAGGAAGCCGAACAGCGGGATGACCTTCAAGCCCTTCATTTAATCCTCGAGAAGTAGGGAGCGAGCGTGTCGTAACTATCCAAAAGATGCTGCGGCATCGAGCGTGTTTCGGCGATGACCGGCAGAAAATTAGTATCGCCGACCCAGCGGGGGACGACGTGCAGATGCAGGTGATCGCGGATTCCCGCGCCGCCGGCCGCGCCGAGATTCATGCCGAGGTTGAAGCCGCCCGGCCCGAAGGCCTCGTTCAGCGCTTTCACTCCGTGCTGAGCGAGAACGTGCATGTCGGTGGCTTCCGCCGGGGTGAGTGAGTTGAAGTCCGCCGTGTGCCGGTTCGGAACGACCATCAGGTGGCCGTTGCAATACGGATACTTGTTCAGGATCACGAAGTTCAACTTTCCGCGGTGGAGGATCAGGTCGTCCCGATCTTCGGATCGATTGAGACGCGTGCAGAAAACGCAGCCGTCTTCCTTCGGTCCTTTCAAAAACTCCATTCGCCAGGGTGCCCAAAGTTGTTTCGTCGATGACATAGGAGAATCCTTCACACCTATCGGAGAAGTCTGTGTTTTTCTTAACGAAGGGTGATGGGATTGTAAAACAGATAGGGGCTTTCGCCGCCCAGCAGAAAGCCCGTGAGAGTACGGAGCTCAACCCACACTTCCAAGCGGTAGACGCCGGGTGTCGTGGCGGGAAGCTTCGCCGTGCCCGCGGCCGTGGTCTCCGACTCCAAGTTGCCGTCCTTCCACAGTCTCACGATCGTCTTGTAGGGGAACCCCGGCGGAAGCTTCACGAGAAAGCCGCAGCCGTCGGCGAATTTCGCGGTATCGCCGCTTCTGGCGACCCCATCGGTCCCGCATTCATACAACCAGTCGGCGCCTTCCACGGGATAGAGATACTGATAAGCGACGGCGACCCGCCCCTGGCGAATGGCTTGGAAAAGCGCGGTTCGGCGCGCCTCGAAATCCTCGGATTGGGGTTCGGGCACGAACACGAGATTGGACGCGACTCGAAAACCTTGGCCGTAGTCCGGCCAACGTACGGAGAGATCTTTTCTCAAGATAAGCTTCGCGTGAGCGTCGTGGCCGAGGATGCCGAAATGACCGGTAGACATCGCGTTCAGGGAGTCCCACGCGACGAAGTCCTTCTTGTAGATTTCCGTGAAGCGGGCGACGGCGAGAAACTGATTCATCGGAAGCAGCGCCACAGTCGTCGAGAGGCCCACCGAGGACTCGTAGAACTGACGTTGCCACGCGGAATCGAAGTTCACTATCTCGACCCCTTCCGGGATGCGGTCGAGCCGATCCCAGGGGCGTTTCAGGTTCGTAGGGTGAGCGACGGCGACGAACAGATCGGCTGCCGAACCCGTGCCGATGAGGTGGCTCCAAGAAAGATCCACGAGCGACTGATCCGTGCGGTTTTCGGCGAGCTGCGAGGGAAAGAAAGTGAGCAGGTGCCCGGCGGGGGTCGACGCCTCCATCGCGACGAACATGTCGACGCCGTCGTAAGTTCCTTCCTGACCGGCGCGCTTCGCGCCGATGTTGTCGTGATCGGTGATGACGACGAAATCAAAGCCGGCCTGTTTCGCGCCAGCCGCAATCTCGGGGATGGTGCCGCCGCCGTCCGAGGAAAAGTGCGAGTGTACGTGGAGCGCGCCCATGCGAAACGTCCGCGCCGCTCCGGCCTGGGGCGGCCGCGGCGGAAGGATGGAATAGATCTCGAACGCGCCGGCGAGAAAGATGACGAAAAATATCCAGCGCCGCAGTTTCAAGGAAGCGCCCTCGAAAACCTCTGGAGAGTCAGATTGCCCACGGTCTTGCCGCGGATGACTATCGGCTCGAACTCGAGTTCCTCGCGGTTGGGGAAGCAGGAGAGAAGCGGATCCACGGCGCCGCCCTCGACGAGAACGAAGGCTTGTGTCTCGGCGCAGACGTCGCCCGCATCCCGCATCCGGAAGTGATTCATCCGGCCGAGGGGCAGAGGCCGCACGGGCAGGCCCGCATAACGTAAGTAAGACGTCCACTGGTACGTCGGCGAGAAAACGCTCTGTCCCGCGTGGGACGTCTTGAAGTCGGCGGCGAGCTTTTCCACGGCCGCCTGCTTGCCTCTCAGCGCCACTAGCCGGTCCTTCTCGATGGGGACCACGGCAAGGGGGTGAAAGCTGTGAATCAGAAGGCCCAGGGTAACGGCGAATGCGGGCGCCATGGTGAGGAGCACGAGGATTCTTCCGGCGGTCTTGAAGGAGTTATCGGAGAGCAGAACGTGAGCGAGCGGCCAAAAGAGAACGTACGCGACCAGGCTCCAGTTGCCTTCCATGGGGGCGCGCGCCGCCTGAATCAGAAAGAAAGTGAGGGGCGGGATGAAGAAGTAGTAGGCGACCTGCAACTCGGGTATCGCGCAGAGCCGGCGGCGGAAGGCGACGATCCACGGCGCCATCAGGAACGGGAGCGCGCCGACGAGAGCTAGCTGACCGGTCATGAAATTCCAAAAGGCGGGCGGTGCGCTCGCCCCCAGGGAGTGGCCCCACTGAAAACGAAGCGGAAGGAAACCCGTCTGCAGATTGTAGACGAGGATTGGAAGCGAAACGAGAAAGGCGATCGAAAGGTGGAGAGCGAAGCCCGAGATCCAAGCCCGCAACCGGTAGTTCATGAGGCACAGAAGCCCGAAGCAAAGCGGCGCGAGGGCCATCGTGTATTTGCTGAGCATTCCGAGCCCGAGAAGTAAGCCTCCGACCGCCCAAAGGCTCGCCGGTATCGGCGACTGATGGTACACGCGCTGGACCGGATCGTTGCCCCACTCCTGAAGGCGCCGGTTCACGGCGGCGGCCCACTGGGCATAGAGAAGCCAAAAAGCGATGAGCGGAATGTCCGGGGTCATGTACAGAGACAGCACCGCGACGACCGGCGTGCAGGCGAGAGCGAGAATCAGACCGCGTCCGGTCATCCGGTGGCCGAGGACCCAAAGGATCAGCGTGCCCGACAGGACGGAGAAAAAGCGGATTCCGAACGCATTGTTTCCGAAAATCGCCGTCGAGAAACGGATGAGATAGGCGACCATGGGCGGGTGGTCGAAGTAACTCCACTGAAGATCGCGCGCCCAGCTCCAATAATAGAGCTCGTCCTCGGCGAGAGGGAAATGCACGGAGAGCAGGAAATGGAGCAGCGTGAAGACGATGAGTCCGACGGTGAAGCCTTGATCACCGAGTCCGGTCGTCCACCGTGAGGATTGGGCGCCGAGCCGCTCCCACCTCATCCACCTTTCCCACGATTGTTTTTGTGGGTGCGTTTTCAAAGGTCTCTCCCGACTCGATCAGGCGGGCGATGTCCCGGAAGGCGGCCACGAGCCCGTCCAATTCCCGGAGGCTCTCCGTTTCCGTGGGCTCGATCAGCATGGCCCCGGGAACGATTAGCGGGAAGTAGATCGTGGGCGGATGGTAGCCTCGGTCGATGAGGGCTTTTGCGATTTGCAGGGTCTTGACGCCGTTCTTCTTGGAGAACTTCTGATCCGTGAGCACGCACTCGTGCATGCTCTGCCGTTCCACGGCCGTCGGATACAAATCCTGCAGGCGTACCCGGAGGTAATTCGCGTTGAGGACCGCCGCCTGGGAAACCCTTTTCAAGCCCGGAGCGCCGTGATGGAGAATGTAAGCCAGCGCGCGGACGATGACGCCGAAATTGCCCATGCCGCTTTTTACTTTGCCGACGCTCTGGGGAAGCTGCTCGATGGAGTACTTGCCGTCGACAAAACGCACGCGGGGGTTGGGCAGAAAGGGCGCGAGGTGGCTTCGTACCGCCACCGGACCCGCGCCGGGACCGCCTCCGCCGTGAGGCGTGGAGAAGGTCTTGTGCAAATTGAAGTGCTGGACGTCGACGCCGAGGTCGCGTGCTTTGGCGACGCCGAGAACCGCGTTCATGTTCGCGCCGTCCATGTAGATCTGGGCGCCGATGGCGTGCAGCCGGTCGGCGATCTCCGGAAGATTCGATTCGAAGAGCCCGAGGGTCGAGGGATTGGTGACCATCATGGCGGCGATGTCGCGGCCGTGCTTCTCGATGGCTTCCTCGACGGATTCCACGGTGGCGATGCCGTTCGCGCCGGTTTTCAGCTGGACGACTTTGTAACCGACCAGCGTGCAGGTGGCCGGGTTCGTGCCGTGGGCGGAGTCCGGAACGAGAACGAGATTTCGCGCGCTGCCGAGGCTTTCGTGGAACGCGCGGATGATCGCAAGCCCCGTGAACTCGCCGTGAGCGCCCGCCGCCGGTTGCACGGAGCATTCGTCGAGCCCGGAAATGTCACAGAGCACGCGTTCGCAACGGTGGATGACTTCGAGGGCGCCCTGACAGGTCTCCGCCGGCATATCCGGGTGGATGTTGGCGAGGCCGGGCAGGGCCGCGAGCTCTTCGTTGATGCGCGGGTTGTACTTCATCGTGCACGAGCCCAGCGGGAACGTGCCGGTGTCGATGGAGTAGTTCCAAGACGATAAACGCGTAAAGTGGCGGACGGTGTCCAGCTCGCTCACCTCGGGCAGCTCCGCGGGAGCTGAGCGGGCGCCTTCCTGGGGGCGTTTGGCCGGAACTTCGAGCAGCGGAAGCTCGAAGCCGACTCGTCCCGCGGAGGAGCGATCGAAAATGGTGCCTTCTTCCATGGCGAGGCCGCGGGTGGCTTGGCTGACCGGTGCCGTGTCGGGCTTCTCAGTCACAGGAAATCACCTCCACTAGCCTGTCGATATCCTGGCGCGAGTGCTTCGGATGGGCGCAGATGAGAAGGGAGTTCGCGAACTCGTCGGCCGGAAGGTTGCTGTTCTCCCAGCGGAAACGGCCGGTGAGCCGCGAGCCGGGGAGCACACCCTTGTCCAAGGCCTTCTGAAACCGGTGTTTGAGATTCGGAACTTCGAAAACGCCTTCGCGGTAATGGGGGCCGGAGAACTTGCGCCGGATGCCGACCGCCTCCAGGGATTTCGCCAGGTAATCAAAGAGCGAGTAATTCGTCTCGCCGAGATTCACGAAGCCCTGCTTGCCGAGGAAGCTGAGATAAATGGTGGCCCGGAGCGCGATTAGCCCCTGGTTCGTGCAAATATTCGAAGTCGCCCGTTCGCGCCGGATGTGCTGCTCGCGCGTGGAAAGCGTCAGCGTGTAGGCCCGCTTGCCGTGAGCGTCCGTCGTCTCGCCGCAAAGCCGTCCCGGCATATTGCGGAGAAATTCCTTTTTCGTCGCGAAGAACCCGAGGTGCGGCCCGCCGAACAGCATGGGCGTGCCGAACTGGTGAGCTTCGCCGGCGACGATGTCGGCGCCGAGTTTTCCCGGAGATTCGAACAGAGAAAGCGCCGATGGGTCCGCGCTGCTCGTGATGAGAAGAGTTTCCGCGGGAAGGGCGGCCCGGATTTTCGCCAGCGGCTCGACGACTCCGAAATAGTTCGGGTAGCCGACGACCAGGGCGACCGGCGCCTGATCCTTCAGAGCCTTGGCGAGCGCGTCGAGATCGAGCGTGCCGTCCTTCGTCCAGCCGACTTCGGTGCATTGGCCCGGCTGATAGCGCAGGAACGTGCGCACGACTTCCTTCGTGTCCGGAGGGAGGGCGCTGGCGATCAGGAAATTCTTTTTCTCGGAGGTCGAAATCCGCTGGGCCATGAGCACCGCTTCGGCGGTGGCGGTCGGGCCGTCGTACATGGAGGCGTTGGCCACTTCCATTCCCGTCATGCGGGAGATCAAGGTTTGGAACTCGAAGATGACCTGAAGCGTGCCTTGGCTGATCTCCGGCTGGTAGGGCGTGTACGTGGTGAGGAACTCGCCGCGAAGCGCGAGCTGATCGACGATGGCGGGAACGATGTTGTCGTAGATGCCGCCGCCCAGAAAGTGAATGTCCGCCTTTTGATTCTTGGCCGAGAGCCGGCCGAAATACTTGCGCAGCTCGTGCTCGGAGAGCCCTTTCGTGCGAGTCGAGGGGCAGTCGGGAAGCTCGAACTTCAGCTCGGCCTTCTCCCGGATTTTGGGAGGGATCGTGGAGAAAAGATCGTCGAGCCCGGCCAGCCCGACGGCGGCGAGCATCTTTTTCTCTTCATCGGGGGTGAGGGGGATACTAGGCATTTTCCTCAACGTAAGCGCGGTACGCTTTGTGATCCATGAGGTCGTCGACCTCGGTGGTGTCCTTGACCTCGACCTTGATCATCCAGCCGTCGGTGTAGGGGTCTTCGTTGATGAGCTCCGGCGATTGCAGAAGCGGCTGATTTACCTCGACCACGCGGCCGGTGACCGGAGCGTAAAGGTCGCTTACCGCTTTGACCGATTCCACGACGCCGAAGGGATCGTCCTTCTGGATGTTTTCGCCTTCCTTGGGAAGCTGGAGGAAAGTGATGTCGCCCAAGGATTCCTGGGCGAAATCGGAAATGCCGATGGTGGCGATGTTGTCATCGTCGAGATAAACCCACTCGTGCTCGTTCGTGTACTTCAACCCCTCGGGGATCTTCATATGGCATTCCCTTTCGTGGGCAATACCATAGAAAATATCGAGGTTTAGTCAAGTCCAAAGCATAGAAGTGATGCGGCGAGTCGGTGACTCACTTCGTTTTGTCGGCCAGCCATTGGAGCAGCTTCTTGCCCTCGGCCGTGTCTCCGAAGCCCGGGTCGTTCTTCGGCATGCGCCGGGTGCCGGACTTCTGCATGGCGGCCGCCATTTTCTTCAATTTCGCCTTGTTGTTGAAGTCCGCGTCCGTGTAGTGGAACGCGTCCGTCACGGTCCCGCCGTCTCCGTGGCATCTCTGGCACTTGTTGTTGAGAAGCGCCTTCGCGTCCGCGTCCGAGAGCTTGCCGCTCGTGTTGGACGGAGGGGGCGTCGTCGTGGGCGGTTTCGGCGTCTCCAGGGGCTTGGGCTCCGGAAGCGGCCGGGTCGTGATGATTTTTTCGCTCGCGACATTGGTCGGAAGCGCCTGGCCGGCCGGAACCTCGCTCAGGGCCGGACGTCCGTCCGCTCCGGCGGAGGCGAACACGCGCCGGCCCCCCGCGGGGGCCGAGTCGCCTAGAGAAAACTGCTGCAGCCGTCCCTTGGTGCCCGGGTCGAAGCTCGTCACGTCGCCGTGGTCTTTCGCGTTGCTGTTGTCGAACGCGGAGAGCGCGGCGCGGATGCTCTCGTTGGATTTTTCGTTGCCGAGAAACAGCGACTGCCCCTTCGTGTCGGTGGCCAGCGCCGCGTTGTCCGGGTTCAGGTCGAGGAAAAGGTTGCCGTCGGCGTCTTTTCTCGCGATGGCTTTGGCCAGCTCCACGGCCCGGCCGTCGTTTCCGTTTCGAAGCTGGGCGCTGACGTAGTCCAGAACCGCGTCCTTGCCGAAGCGTTTCACGAGCTCGTCGCGCGACGCTTTGTCACCGGAGAGCGCGTTCGACAGCAGTTGATCGAATTGACGATTGCGCTCGGTCGTGGCGCCCCACTCCTGTTTGAAGGCTTGTTTGAAAGCGGTGTTGGGATCGCCGCCGAGGGAAACCGTCACGGCTTGCGCGATCTTGCCGAGAATTTCGGAGTCGATGCCGGGGTTCTTGGCCGAATCGGAGGCGGCTTTCAGCAGGGCCTCTCTCTGGGCGCGGTTCAGGGTGCCGAGAAGCCTCGCGAGGAGTTTCGCCGTCTTGGCGTCGTCGCCCTTGGCTTTCTTCAACTCGGCCGCATATTTCATCGCGAGCTCCGGGCGAAGTGAGTAATGCTCGGCGATGAATTTGGTGAGCGGATCCTGAAGCCGGCGTTCCATTTCGTTCACGGCCGCTTCGCGGGCTTCCGGCGCGCCCGTCTTCCGGGTCGCTTCTTTCAGCGCGGCCGTGTCCATGGCTCTGGCCTGGACCGCGAAGTTGAAAAGATTCTGGCGGCGGCCTTCGGCGATCTCCTTCGCGAAGGCGGCGGCGTCGGCGGAGGTCGTCTGGTCGAGAAGGGCGTTTACGGACTTCCACCAGTTCGGGGTTCCGGCGTTCTGAATTTCTCTCACGTTTTTCTTGAGTTGGTCGACGGAGACGGCGCCGGCTTCGCCGGAGGGCCGCTGCAGGGGCGCGGGGCCGTTGGCCGGGGCATCGTGATCCGTTTCCAGCGCGAATACGGCTAACTGGGGGATCAGCAGGAATGAAATTAGGCAACCTTTGAACGTCCGGTACCGCATGCGCAACCTCACCTACGACCAACTTCCGCGAGCGCTAGAGCATTTGAGGTTTAGAAGTGCAACTGGAGTGCCGAAATCAGGCGGGTGCCGGCGACGAAAGCCGTCTCTCCCAAGTGCCGGAATTCACGGGGGCCCAGGCCGTAGACCGCGTGTGCGGAAAAAACAGCCTGAAATATCGTCGGTGGACGATGTTCTAGACGAATTCGCGAAGTCTATTTGGTATCGGGCTTTTAGCGCGCGAACGCTTGCAGCTGGCTTCGGACCGCGTCCGAAACCGCGTCGCGCATCGCCGGCACGCGTTTCGTGGCCGTGATGGCTTCGGCGACGGAGAGGACCTTCGAGCCCTTCTTGATCTTGCCGTCGGCGGTACCCTCGGGGTCTCCGGCGTTATGGCAGCCGGTGCAGTTCTTGGAGACGAAGCCGGCTAAATCGCCGCCTCCGCCGCCGCCACCGGTCGCGGGCTTCGAGCTGGTGGTTTGCCCAGCCGAAGGTTTCGCGGCGGAATCTTGAGATCTAGCGGCCGTGCGTTGTTGCTGGGGCGCCGAGGAAGTCGACGAGCCGGAAGACTGTTCGGGAGCGGCCTGGCGGCGCGCTTGACGGCCCGACTGCCGGGGGGCGCGGTCGGCTACTTTGGTCGCGAGCTTGCCGCCTTCATCCACGCTGAAAGTACGACCGGGGCTCTTGAAAGCTTTTTTGGAAAGCGTCGCCGAGTGCAGCCCGCCGTTGGCGTTGCTGTAGGCGGTGAGCGCCTTATCCATGGACTCCGACGTCAAACCGAGGTTCAGGCGGTGGGTTTCCTTTCCCACTTTCATGTCGAGATACTTCTGATTTCCATTTTTGCCGCCGAAAGAAATGGCGTTGATGATGTCGTTGGCGAGCTTCGTGTTGCCCGCTTTACGCTGAGCATCGACGAACGCCAAGAGAGTCTTGCGGTTGAAGCGGCTGCGAAGGGCTTCCTTCGCGGGTTCGCTGCCTTCCAAAGCCTGTTTGACCTTCTCCTTGGTGTCGGCGATTCGGTCCTGGCGTTCCTTGAAAGCTTTGTCGAAAACGGCGTTGTACTTCTCGGAGCCTTCCGACTGAGCCGGGCTGCCGTCCACAATCTTGGCCGCCCAGAACAGGCGGTCGAGCAGCGCCATGTAGCGCGCGTCGCGGGGGTTCTTCGCGATTTCGTCATTGCGGGCTTTGTCCACCACGCCGAAGGCGGTGTCCGCCTGTTCGCGGTTGAGGCTTCCGTAAAGGTCGGCGGCGATGCGGGCGAGGGGGGCTTCGTCACCGGCCATCGCGGCGTCCACGGCTTTCGGGATGCTGAACTCGGCATCGCTTCCGCCGTAAACGTCTTCCACGGTCTTGGTCGGGATTCGGAACATGGCCGACAGAAGGCGCGTCTCCTCGGGCTTCAAAGTCGTTTCCTTTTGCTTGGGGCGCTCCGCTTTGGGAGCTTCGGTCGCGTCGGGCCCTTTGCCGTCTTCAGCGTGCTGTTCGGTCTCCGCGAGACCCACCACGGACACGAACAAAATAAGTACCAACCAACGCAGCATCATAAGGACTCCGCTCGCACTAATAGCCCGTAATCTAAACGCCTCGTTCCCTTGGAGCGGTTAAGTGCAACGCGAATGCCAGAATGAAGTGTTCCGCCCGTGGGCAAAGTGACGATTTCCGCCGCGAGATTGAGGCCCGCTCTCAGAATACAGGCACCCGGCCGTGGTGCTCTTTTGCGCCGACCGGTTTGAGCGCGGATTTCTTAAACGGCGTTCGTTCCCCTTAATCTTACGCGAGAATTCGCGAAACGTTCAACGAATGGCGGGTGTAAACAACGGAGGCAGCTCCAAAAGGTGCGGCCTCACTTCTGGCAGCCAGAAGTGAGGCCGCACCTTTTGGCTACTTCGGCGTTTTCTTCGTATGGGAAGGCACGAAGGGAAGCTTCGCTACGCGTGCCGGGATGAGAGATTCCCGCACTTCCACGAAGAGCTTCGAGTCCACCCAGCGCTTTCCCACGAAGCCGAGGGCAATCGGCTGATTGAGGTGGGGGCTTAAAGAGCCGCTGGTGATCTCTCCCACCACGGTGCGGTCCTCGAGGCAGATGCGGTACCCGGCTCGCGGAATACGCCGGTCGTCCACGAGAAGCGCCTTCAATTGTTTTTCGGGGCCGGCGGCGGCTTCCGCCTGCAGGGCCTTCTGCCCGATGTAGGGGACCGGCTTATCCAGCTTCACCACCCAGGTTTGGCCCGAGGCGAGCGGAGTGAGATCTTTGGAAAGCTCGTGGCCGTGCAGCGGATAACCCATCTCGAGGCGAAGGGTGTCTCTCGCGCCGAGCCCGATCGGCGCGAGCCCGTCCGGTCGGCCGATTTCGAGAAGCCTTTCCCAGACCGCAGCGGCTTCCTTCGCCGGTAGATACAGCTCGAAGCCGTCCTCGCCTGTGTAGCCGGTGCGGGAGAGATAACACGGGCGATCGAAAACGGTGGTCTCCGTGGCCCAGTAATACTTCAGATTTCGGACTTTGTCCGGATTCGAAAGCTTGCAAAGGATGGCTTCCGCCTTCGGTCCCTGAATGGCGAGCAGCGCCGTTTCGTCGGAAAGATCGCGGAACTCGACGCCCGCTCCGAGCTTGGACTTCATCCACGCCACGTCCTCGTGCCGGTTGGAGGCGTTCACGCAGATGAATACCTCCTCGGCCGAGCGGCGGTAGACGACCAGATCGTCGATGACCCCGCCCCGATCGTTGCAAAGCATGTTGTACTGGGCCTGGCCGAGGTTGAGCTTCTCGACGTTGTTGGTGACGAGCTTGTTCACCTCGGCGAGCGCGTTCTTGCCGCGGATGGAAACCTGACCCATATGAGACACGTCGAAAAGCCCGGCGTCCCGGCGCACGGTCTTGATCTCGTCGATTACGCCGGTGTACTGCACCGGCATTTCGTAGCCCGCGAAGGGGACCATTCTCGCGCCGAGCTGAAGGTGGCAACGGTGGAGGGGGGTTCTCAAAAGCGCTTCATTTTGCATGATAGGCGTCCCATATCTTAGGTAAGAGTTCCTCGGTCCGAATCGTCATCAAATGAAAGCCGTCGGCGACATCCTCGAGCGCGCGCATGGTTTTCACGGCGAAGTCGACTCCGTACTGCTCGGCATCCACCGTCTTCTCGAATCCGGCCAGTACCTCGTCCGGAATCCGGATGCCCGGAATGTTCTCGTGGATGTAGCGGGCCACTTCCGCCGAATGCAGCAGCAGTATGCCGGCGAGAATCTTGGTTTCGAAACGCTTCTTCGCTTCCGAGATGAAGGAGCGGAAATCCTCGATGTCGTAGTTGGCTTGAGTTTGAAAGAAGGTTGCGCCGGCGGCGATCTTCTTTTCCATCCGCGCGAGCTGGCCGCCCTGGCCCTGATTGCTCGGGTTCACCACGGCGCCGACCAGAAACTTCGTCTTCTTGTTCATCTTGGCGCCGTTCCAGTCGGTGCCGCCCTGAAGTTTCGCGACTATCTCCAGCTGGCGGACCGATTCGACTTCGAAAACCGATTTGGCCTGGGCGTTGTCGCCGACCTTCACCGGGTCGCCGGTCAGACAAAGAATGTTGGGAATGCCGAGGGCTCCGGCGCCCATCAGATCGCTCTGGAGCGCGATGGAGTTGCGGTCGCGGCAAGTGAGCTGGAAGACCGGCTCGTGGCCCGCGTCCAGAAGCACCTTGCAGGCGGCGAGGCTCGACATCTTCACGAGTGCGCGTTGGCAGTCGGTGATGTTGATGGCATCGACCTTCGGACCAATGAGGGCCGCGTGCTCGAGCAGCTTTTTGATGCCCGGGCCTTTGGGAGGCGCGATTTCGGCGGTGATGACTCGCTCGTTGCGGGCGAGCTTGTCCGCGAGTTTACCCATGAGGGGCAAACTAGCGCACTATCAGTTAGTTGGGAATGGTTATGCCGACCGTTAGGCCGTCTTCTTCTCGGCTGCCGGAGCGGCCGCCGCGGCCGGAGCCGCCTTCGCTACCGCTTGCCCCTTCACGTAGTAGTTCGTGAAGTGCTCTTCGCAGTAGCCGTGGCCGTTTTTCATCATCGGCTTCGGGCAGCTCGTGTCGCCACATTGTTTGTAGCGTCCGTTGCCGTACTCGTTGTGGCGCCAGAGGGCGTAGTGGTGAACGCAGTAGCCTTTCGCGCGGTAGGTGCGCTTGCACTTGGCGATCCGGCACGGGGGCTTGGCGGCGAGGCGCGTGGCACGCTTGCTCGTCTTCGCGGTTCCGGCGAGGCGAACGGCGCCTTCCGGCGTTTCCTTTTTCGCGCGGGCCTTTTTCACGGTGGTGGTCTTCTTCGTGGTCGGTTTCGTCGCCATGCGTCCTCCGGACGGGGTTCAAGTGTCGGCAAAGCCCAACTGAAGCCTTGCGTAGGACTTATCGGCCATACGGGCGGGCGACTTTATCGGGTGGGAAATAGGCGCCACGGGATGGGGGCCCGGGGCAGCTTGTTTTTAAGCTTCTGTGCGGGCCGCTCCAGGGCGTAGTGGAAGAGGGCGCCTAACGCGATGCATGCCCCGCCCACCACTATATAGAAGGCAATTTGCCCGGCCCATCGGGAGGCCGGGGTGGTCAGGAGGTTCGGATCGTAGCCGAGCCGGCGCGCGCCCTCGGCGATGGCGTTGTTCAGCAAGTAAATCGGAAAGCTCCAAATCCCCAAGAGACAGAGCGGCCGCCATCTCAGAAAGCGGCCCCACTCGCCCGCGCTCTCCAGGGAGAACGCGAGTACGCCGCCGAAGAAAAAGGCGAGCGTCGGAAAGGAAAGGAGCACCAGCCATCTCTCCGCGGTCGGATCGTCGGCGAGAAAAGCGTCGGCGACGAGACACGCGAGCAGCGCCGCGAAGCCATACTGGCAAGCGGGCTTCCTCCACCGGCGCAGCTTCGCGCTTCCCTCCGGAGTCCGGCGCCAGAGGGCGAGGAGCGCGCCGACCGCGAGCCCGTCGAGGCGCGCCGGCGTGAAGACGTAGATGGGAACCCCTTCCCAGCCCGCGGCGAGAAGGCCGACTCTGAGCACCGCCGTAAATCCGAGCGCGCCCCAGCAGAACTTCTCGAGCGACTTATCGTCGAGCGATCGCACAATCCAGGGCCACACCAGGTAGAACTGCTCTTCCACGGCGAGCGACCAGCTGACGGCCATCACTTCGTCGGGAAAACGGCCCAGCTGAACGAACAGAAAGTTCGAAAGAAAGGTCCAGTACCAGCCCGGGTCGGTCACCCAGACGGCGGGGAGGATTCCGTGTCCTGCGGGAAGGAGGAGGGGGAAAACCACCGTATAGAGAAAGAGAAGGCCGTAATAGACGGGGAGGATTCTCAGCGCCCGGCGGCCGTAAAAATAGATCATGCCGTTCGGATCGTTTCGGCTGTCGACGAGGATTCCGGTGATGAGGAAGCCGGACAGCACGAAGAAGAGATCCACGCCAATCCACGCGAAGGCTTCCGTGACTTGAAAGGGGTAGTCCCAGCCGGAAAGACCGTTCAGGGTCGTGAAATGGACGAGCATGACGAGGGCGATGGCGACGCCGCGAAGGCCGTCCAGCTCGGGCAGATGATCGGACGAACGGTTCATGAGGAACCGTCAGTATAGCTCAGATGTGGAGGCCCTCATGGAGCCACTTGTCTTTGGGAAGCTTCTTGAAGCGCTCTCGGGAGAGCGAGGACGCGTCAATCGTCTCGTACTTTCCGCCGACGATGAGATCCGAAAGGGCGAGCGCCGCTCCGTGGGCCTGCATCAGGCCTCGGCCGGTGAAGCTGTGGGCTTCGTACACGCTCTTGTAACCGGGAAGCTTTCCTAGAAGCCCCGAGGTGTCGGGCGTGTAGCTGTACAGGCCGCCCCATCCCGTGAGCCATTTGAGCCGCTCGAACTTCGAGGAGCGCTCGTAGAGCGTCGGCCAAATGTGGCTTTCGAAAAAGTCCGGATCGTAGTCGAAGCGGAAACCTTCCGGCTCGTCCTTCAAAACGAATCCCGCGAGAATGTTTCCGCCTTCCGGATGGAAGTAGACGCCCGAAGTGTCGACGACCATGCCGTACTTCGTTATGTCGAGCTCGTCGGCCTGGAACAGACAAACCTGGCGGCGGATCGGTTTCACGAGGGCATCGGACGTGAGTTTGGCGAGAAGCACCTGGAGCCACGCGCCCCCGGCCAGCACCACGAAGGAAAACTTGCCGCTCTCGGCCTTCGGAAGAGCTTCTTTGGGGTGCTGCAGGTGGTGGATGGCCTTGTCCTGGTTATCCACGCCGCCGAATTGAACCTCGACGCCGCCGGCGGTCTCTTTCAGTTCCGTCACCCAGAGGCGATCGTGGAAGGTGACCCCGCGGGTTTTGGCGAGATCCCGAAAGTGCATCTTCAACCCGTTCGCGTTCACGAGGCCGTCGTTGCTACCGAAGAGGCCCACGGAAACGTTCTCGAGCTTATCGAGAAAGGGGTACTTCGCCTGGATCTGATCCGGCGTCCATGCCTCGTATTTAAGCCCGCGTTCCTCGGTCTTTTTGACCATGGCTTCGGCTTCGCCCGCCTTCGATTTGTCGTAGAGCCAGAGGTATCCGGTGTTTTGGAAGCCAGCCGCCACGGAGTTCTGGCGGATGTAATCGATGGTATGGCGCGCTAGCTCGACGTTGATGCCCTGCTGCCACAGGTGGCGGACGCCGCCCGCGTTACGCTCCGAGCTGGAAAGGGAGCCCTCGAGGTCGATGTCGACTACGTGAAGGTCGTTCACGCCCCGCCGACTGAGCTCGGCGGCGATGGCGCTGCCGAGAATGCCGGCTCCCAGAATGAGTCCGTTCCCTTGCATGGTGCGGCAGATTAGTCGATCGGCGGGTACCTCGGGAAGAGGGTTTTTGAAAGGAAGCGGGATGGTGTAAAATTGAGCCCATCTCTATGAAACTCCTCACACTCGGTCTCTTGGTCGTTTTGATGGGCGCCTGCACGAAAAAGGCGCCGGTGGTTACCGGAGGCGAGACGACGCCGGAAGCAACGGTGAAAACATTCGTCGAGCTCTCGGCGAGCGCGAAAGACAAAGCCGACAAAGCAAAGATTCAAGCCCTCTGCGTGGGCGAGCTTCGCCGGGCCTTCGACCGAATGACGGACGAGCTCTTTCAGGTCTCGTATCTTTCGAACAACGTGACGATCAAAGACCTGAAAATCGTCGAGTCCAAGGTGGAGGGCGAGACCGCCAAGGTTCAGTACCAGCTCTCCATCGAGAACAAGCAGGGCACCGACGTTACCCAGGAAGTGAACAGCCGCGAGGTCGAGCTGACCCGCAATCAGGGGGCCTGGCAGATTGAATCCATCCGCATCATCGGCACCGACAACGTAGCTTTCACTCGCGGCATGATCTTCTGAGCATGAGGGCGCTGCTAGTTGCTCTGCTCCTAGCTCTACCTGCCCTCGGCAATGGACGTCAGCCGCCCACTTGGCGCGTGGACTTGGGCGCGTCCGGCCTTCTCGCCGCTACCGGAAACAGCGCGAACTTCGCCGCCGGCATCACGTTCGGCGGATACCGCCGCGTTTCGGCCATTTCGAAACTAGCCATCGGGTTCGAAGCCGGAGTCTTTTCCGGCTGGGACTACTCGGGGCTTGCGAAATCCTTCTTCAACGCGGTTCTTGTCCAAGTGAACGAGATTACCTCTTTCCGTCTTATCCCCGTGCTGCCCGGATTTTTGATTCGGGGCTGGGAGGGACGCGTGCACCCTTACGCCGGGCTTTCAGTCGGCCCGGCCTTCGCTTCTTACCAAGTGCTTCAGACCGGCGGTGCCGCCAATCAAAGCCGTAGCCAGGTCTTCTGGATGGCCACCGCCCGGGGAGGAGTCGACATCGACTTCTACGACGGATGGGGTGTCTCGGTTGAGCCCTTGCGTGTCGGCACCGTACTCAATTCCTTCTACTGGGGAATCAACGTCGAAGCCGTCGGCGCTTTTTAGTTGAGCGGCAGGCACTTGCCGTCGTCGGCCGTGTCCCGGTGCATGCCCCACGTGTAAGTGATCCGGATTCCGTTCACGATTGAATTGGTAAGCCACTGCACCCGGATGTCTCTCGGCTGGGAATCGTCCAGGTTCTTCATCTTGAGCACGACGGTATCGTCGGCCTCCGCGAAGCTCGTCACTACGAAGAAGTTGGTCTTGAAAATGTTCTCGTGTACGAGAACCTTGGTGCCCCGCTTGAAGTGCAGCTTCGTCGGGCGGTTGTCGAGCTGAAAGCCCAGCTTCAACCTTTGACTGCCGCAGCTGTAATGAACGCCGCTTCCGCCTCCACCCGCAAACGCATTTCCCGCCAAGAACGCCACCGCCAGAATCAACAGGTGCTTCATCTATCTATCCTCCGTTGAGCAAGTGATAAAGAAGATCGGGCCGGGGGGAAAGCGCAATGTTTCGAATGAAACCGTTCTGAAAAAGAAAACGCCGGCCCCCGCGAGGAGGCCGGCGTTTTTCGAGAGCTTGCTTAAGGGATCATCTGAAGCAGGATGTCCTCGTACCGCTTCTGATAGCCCTTATACTCGTACACGAAGTCGTCCCGGTTCGTGGAGAGCGGGAAGTCCGGGGTGACGCCGTTGTTTTCGATCGGCGTGCCGTTCGGATGGAAGAAGAGCGACTTCGTGATCCGGACCGTGTTGGCGGAGTAGTTCAGAGGAGAAAACTCCTCGACATGTCCGCCGGCGCCCATCGTGCGGCTTCCGGCCACCTTGGCGAATCCGTTCCCCTGCATCATCGCCGGGAAGGCGTCGCCGCCGGAGCCCGACATCTCGTCGGCGAGAATCAGAACCGGCTTCGTGTAGCGCACCGAGTTCGGCTGCTTGATGAGGCTTCCAGTGAAGCTCGTAAGCGCCGTCGTGCGTTCGTTCTTCGAGAAGGCGACCTTCATGAGGTCGAACACTTCCTGGAAACCGGCACCGTCCATCGTCTTTTGCGACTCTTCGTTCGCCCAGGACTTGAAGAGCAGGTACTCGCCGCGGGTGGCGAGGAACTTGAACTGCAGGCCCGCGAAGGGCTTGCTCGCGAAGAGGCTGACCATGTTCTCGACGAGGCTCACGCTGCCGCCGCAGTTGTGGTCCTGATCGATGACGAGGCCGACGGTGTTCTGCTGCAATTTGTAGATGGCGTACTCGTACTGCTTGAAGCGCAGTTCGTTCACCGACTTGCCCTGGCTGTCGTTCCAGCTGTAGTGCGGAATGCGCAGGTAGCCGACGTTACCCTTCGCGGTCGGGTGGTAGTAAGCGACGAAAGGCTTGTCGAAGATCTTCGTCGCGTCCTTCGGAATCGCGACCCGCGTCTCCGGCGAGCAGCGGAAGGACTTTTCCGCTTTCGGCAGCCCGTCGAAGTCCACGCTCAGATCGGCGTAGTCCATCGGCTTCAAGGCTCTGGCGTTCCAGGTCGGCTCCTCGCCGAGGAAGTCGTCGCCGCTCTGCTGCCACTCCAGGGTCACCTTTTCGACGAGGTTGGAGGTGCCGCGCCGGATTTCGAGCTCCACTTTGCCCTTCTGCACCGGGACGATGTTGCCCGAGCGGAAAGTTAGGAGCTGAGTCGCGCCGCGAGCGTTGGTCTCGACGTTTCCGGAGTTGAGGTGCTTGCCAAGCTCGATCACGAGGTCGGCCGCGGGTTTTCCACCGAGGCTCACTAACTCGTCGCCCTTGGCGAAAGGAAACGAGGCAGTCGAAAGCACGCTGCGATCGATTTCGTCGATGAGCGCCTTCTTCTCGATGCGGTCGACCAGAAAGCCCAGTTTCGAAACCCGGTTCGAGTTGAGGCGGGCGCCGAAGTGGCTGTCCCGGAACTCGGCGACGAACTTGTTCACGAGGTAATAGAACTCGAGGTTCGTGGCGTTCGCGGCCTGCTGGCTGTAGCGATCGACCATCTCCGTGAGATCCACTTTCAAAGTCTGCATTTTGAGATCGAGTGGACCGTAGTGGGTGCGGACGAAAGCCGCGAGAGCGGTGAACTCATCCCGCTTCTCCTCCGGAGTAAGAGCTCCGGCGTAGGCCGCCATTTGCAGGCCCGCGAGAAAAACCATCAGAAGACGCTTCATGAAACCCCCTGCCTATATAAGGAAACGAACAAACCAACCGCGCTAGAGTTCGCCTTCGGTAAGCAGGGCGTCAACGTGCGCCGCGTCAGAGGCGCGGAGAAAAAAGCGCAAAGGAATAGGCAGCTTGCGCAGAGCCGGGAGTGCTGGTAGAAGCTTCCAATACTTTCAGGCGGAGGACTAATTCCTGTATGTCGATTGAAGAAAAAGTGAAGAATATCATCGTGGAACAGCTCGGAGTGGACATGGAAAGCGTCACCCCGGAAGCGTCTTTCATTGACGACCTGGGCGCCGATTCGCTCGACATCGTCGAGCTCGTCATGACGATGGAAGAGGAATTCGACCTCGAGATCCCGGACGAAGACGCGGAGAAGATCAAGAGCGTCAACGATGTCATCAACTACATCAAGGCTAAGGTGAACTGAGCCCCCTATGCGTAGGGTCGTCGTCACTGGCATTGGCGCGATTTCCCCGATCGGCAACAACGCTGCCGAGAACTGGGAATCGTTGATGGCCGGAAAATCCGGCATCGGCAAAATCACGCTCTTCGATGCCACCGACTACTCCAGCCAGATCGCCGGCGAAGTAAAAAACTTCGACCCCGAAAAGCACATCCCCTCGAAAGAGATCAAAAAAATGGATCGCTTCATTCAGCTTGCCCTGGTGGCGGCGGAAGAGGCGTTTCAACATTCCGGTTTGGATCTCTCGAAAGAGAATGGCGAGCGGATTGGCTCGTGCGTCGGCGTCGGTATCGGCGGGCTCGCGGAGATTCTGAATCAGCACCAGGTGCTCCTCAGCAAAGGGCCGCGCCGGGTTTCGCCCTTTTTCGTGCCGGCCATCATCAATAATCTCGCGGCGGGACAGATTTCGCTGAAGTACGGCCTCAAGGGCCCGAACACTTGCATCACTACCGCCTGCTCTTCCAGTGCCCACTCTCTCGGCGAGTCTTACCGGCTCATTCAGAGAGGGGACGTGGAAGTCATGTTCGCGGGCGGAGCGGAAGCGGCGGTTTGCACGCTTTCGGTCGCGGGCTTCTGTTCCATGCGCGCGCTTTCGACCCGCAACGACGATCCCGAGCATGCCTCCCGGCCCTACGACAAGGATCGCGACGGCTTCGTGATCGCCGAGGGCGCTGCGATGGTGATTCTCGAGGAGTACGAGCACGCGAAGAAACGTGGAGCGAACATCCTCGGCGAAGTGATCGGTTACGCTCTGAACGCGGACGCCTACCACATCGCGGCCCCGGCTCCCGAGGGTGAGGGCGGTGCCCGTTGCATGAAGCTCGCGTTGAAAGACGCCAAGCTGAATCCGGATCAGATCGACTACATCAACGCTCACGGCACTTCGACTCCCATGGGCGATGGTCTCGAGACTCAGGCGATCAAGGCGACCTTCGGAGATTGGGCCAGGAGTCTCGTCGTCAGCTCCACGAAGTCCACGACGGGACATCTGCTCGGCGCCGCGGGGGCGCTCGAAGCGCTCTTCTGCGTCCAGGCACTTCAGAATCAGATCGCCCCGCCGACGATGAATCTGGAGAACCCCAGCCCGGACTGTGATTTGAATTACGCGGCTAACGAGCCCCAGCCCCGCAAGATCCGGGCTGCCCTCACGAATTCCTTCGGTTTCGGCGGCACGAACGGCTGTCTGATCTTTAAAAAGTTCGAATAGGCTACCTATGGCTCACAAAAAAACGGTTTTCCTCGGGGCGGACCACGGAGGGTTCGCGCTGAAACAGTTTCTTCTTGCCGAGCTGCAGAAAGCGCTGCCCGATTTCAAGTTCAACGATCTCGGCGCCCACTCGGAAGAGAGCGTCGATTATCCCGACTACGCGGCGAAAGTTTCGGCCGAAGTCATCAAACACGGGGGCTTCGGCATCCTGGTTTGCGGAACCGGTATCGGCATGTCGATTGCGGCCAACAAAATCGACGGTATCCGCGCCGCCGAAGTGTGGAACTCGACCACCGCGCGTCTGAGCCGGGAGCACAACGACGCCAACGTGATTTGTCTCGGCGGCCGGGTCACCGGTCAGATGGTCGCGCTCGACGCCGCGCTCGCTTTTCTTCGCACCGAATTCCAGGGCGGGCGCCATCAGCGCCGCGTGGACGGCATTCATAAACTGGAGGGTTGAGATGAAGCATCTTAGACATACCGATCCGGACATCGCCGCCTGCATCGACCGCGAGCTTAAACGCCAGCGGGAAGGACTCGAGCTCATTCCCAGCGAGAACACCGTTTCCCAAGCCGTGATGGAAGCCCAGGGCACGGTACTCACGAACAAGTACGCCGAAGGCTATCCGGGCAAGCGCTATTACGGCGGCTGCGAGTTCGTCGATCAGGTCGAGCAGCTTGCCATCGACCGCGCGAAAGCGATTTTCGGTTCCGAGTTCGCCAACGTTCAGCCGCACTCCGGCTCTCAGGCGAACATGGCCTGCTACCTCGCGGCCCTCGAGCCGGGCTCCACGGTCATGGGGATGAACCTTTCCCACGGGGGCCATCTCACGCACGGCTCGCCGGTGAACTTTTCGGGAATTCTCTACAAGATCGTCCCTTACGAGGTTCGCAAGGATAACCACCGCATTGATTACGATCAGGTTCGCGATCTGGCGAAGAAGAATCAGCCGAAGATGATCATCGCCGGCGCGAGCGCCTACCCGCGAATCATCGATTTCGCCGCCTTTGCCTCCATCGCCAAGGAGGTCGGGGCGCTATTTTTCGTCGACATGGCCCACATCGCGGGGCTCGTCGCGGCGGGCGTGCATCCGTCGCCGGTTCCCCACGCGGACCTCGTGACGAGCACGACGCACAAGACGCTTCGGGGACCCCGCGGTGGCCTGATTCTCGGCAAGGAAGCCTGGCAGAAGAAGGTGAACAGCAAGATCTTCCCCGGTATCCAAGGCGGGCCGCTCATGCACGTGATTGCGGGCAAGGCGGTTTCGTTCAAGGAAGCTATGACCGACGATTTCAAGAAGTATCAGCAGAGGGTGGTCGACAACGCGAAGGCTCTCGCCACGGGACTGCTCGAAGAGGGATTTGATTTGGTCAGCGGCGGAACGGACAACCATTTGCTGCTGCTTGATCTTAGAAAGCAGAACCTCACCGGAAAGGAAGGGGAGGCCCGTCTCGATTCGGTCGGCCTCACCTGCAACAAGAACACGGTGCCCTTCGAAACCCAGAGTCCGTTCATCACGAGCGGAGTGCGGCTGGGAACCCCCGCTATTACGACCCGCGGACTCACGACTTCTGATATGAAGTGGCTCGCTGGTGCCATCGGCCGCGTTCTCAAGGACGGCAGCCCGGGTACCTTGGAAAAAGTTCGGGGAGAAGTCGGCGAGATCTGCCGCCGCTACCCCATCTATAAGGATTTATGAGCCGTAGGCAGTCGCGAGAAGATGCGCTCCAGATTTTGTACCAGCTCGAGCTGAACCAGCCGCTGACCCCGCAAGCGGCCATGAAGCACTTTTCCGACCACTTCACGCCGGAAGGAAAGGTCGCCCTCGACCCGTTCACCCACAAGCTGGTCGTCGGAGTGACCGAGCACTTGAAGGACGTGGACGAAGCCATCCGGACCGCCGCGGAAAACTGGCGGCCCGAGCGCATGGCGTCCGTTGACCGCAACATCATTCGTCTCGGCGTTTACGAGCTGCTTTGGTGCACGGACGTACCCGCGACGGTCACCATCAACGAGATGATCGAGCTCGCCAAGGCCTTCGGCTCCGACACGAGCGCCGCCTTCACCAACGGCATTCTCGACAAGGTGCGTAGCTCCCATCCCAGGCCCGACAAGGCCCCGTGACTGGCCGTTAAACGGTGAGGGCCAGTCATTCCTCAAGATTCGCCGGCCGTCTAAACAACAACGACCGTTGAAGTTTTGGGGACTGGCTGTAGACTCGCCGAAGAATATGGAAGTCATCTCGTTACCCCAAGACCCTCAAAGCCTCGCCCAGAACGGGTATGACGGCATTTGGGTGGAGCTGAAAGATCGCTCCGCTCCCAGTCCGCTTTCGGGAAAGACTTTGCAGTGGCTCGACTGGAAGCTTCAGGGGCAACTCTCGCGGTGGATTCTGGAAGCCAAGGGCGACGTAGACGCGCCGGTGTTCGTGCCGACGATGCGCAAGCTTCCCGCCCAGTACGTCGTGCTCGTTCGCAAGGCGGACGCGAAGAAATTGAAAGATTCCTGCGATGGGCTTGGTTTGAAAAAAGTTTTGCTCATTTGCGAGGACTCGGCCCGGGCCGCCGCCCTCGGAAAAGAGTTCAGTGCTAAGGGCGGCAAGTGGCCTCAGCTCGCGGATTTGGGACTGGAGTCCGGCGAGGAAACGGCTTGAAGCGATCCGATACCCATCTCGGGACCACGCACGATCACTTCGAAGAGAAAGTCTACACCGTCGGCATTCTGCTGCAGGGCATGGACGAGCTCGATTTCGCCGAGTCTTTGGATGAGCTGAAACGGCTCGTGGAGACCCTCGGCGGGCAGGTTCTCGAGACGACTACTCAGAAGCGCGAAAAGCCGAGCGCCTCCTCCTACATCGGTAAGGGCAAGGCCGAGGAAATCGGCAAGCACGCCAAAGAGCTTGGCTGCACGCTCATCGCCTTCGACACCGAGCTTTCCGGAACCCAGATCAAGACTTTGGAGGAGATTACCCAAAACCGGGTGATCGACCGAACGGGCGTCATCCTGGACATCTTTCATCGCCATGCCCGCTCGAAGGAATCGAAGAACCAGGTGGAGCTCGCAAGCCTCGAGTACCTGATTACCCGCCTGACCCGTCGTTGGACCCACTTGGAACGCCAAAAGGGCGGCATCGGCCTGAAGGGCGTCGGCGAGCGCCAGATCGAGCTCGATCGCCGCATGATCCGTTCGCGCATTTCGCGCCTCAAGCAGGAAATTAAGCACGCGGCCGAGGAGCGGGCGACTCAGCGGCGCCACCGGGATCATTTTCTTCGGGTCGCCCTCGTCGGTTACACCAATGCCGGCAAGTCCACGCTGATGAACAACCTCACGCTGAGCGAAGTCCTCGTGGAAGATCGTTTGTTCGCGACCCTCGATTCCACCGTGCGAGTGA
Source organism: uncultured Pseudobdellovibrionaceae bacterium (assembly GCA_964653655.1). Lineage (GTDB taxonomy): Bacteria > Bdellovibrionota > FAC87 > UBA2466 > UBA2466 > CAZZHG01. The sequence goes on along the minus strand of CAZZHG010000017.1, from coordinate 29,703 downwards.
TCGATCCGAAGACGAGGCCTCCCATTCTGCTGTCCGATACGGTGGGGTTCATCGATAAACTTCCGCATGCGCTCGTTGCTTCCTTCCGTTCCACGCTTCAGGAAGTACTCGAGGCGGATTTGCTCCTGCACGTGGTGGACTTGTCTAGCCCCCGCTACATGGAGCAGCTCGAAGTGACCCGTAAGGTGCTGGAGGAGATCGGTGCCGGCGATCGCCCCGCGATGCTCGTCTTCAATAAGGCCGATCTCGTCCAGGAAGTGTTTCTGCCGAGAATTCTGGAGCGAAGCTACATCAACAGCGTGGTTGTTTCGGCGCTCCGTCCGCCGGACATGAAACGGCTCCGCCAGGCCCTCTACGACTACTTCGAGCGCGACATGATCGAGATGGAAGTCGTTGTCCCTTACGACAATACGTTTCTGCACTCCCGCATTCACGAGTTCTCCAAAGTCCTCGAGACCGACTACGTGGAGGAGGGCGCCCGTTTCAAGATCCGCATCATGAAGTCCACCGCGAATTGGCTGAAGCTCGCCTCCCACGTGGTGCCCTCTTGAATTGCACGGTTACGAGACGGCTTCCCGGCGGCGCCGAGAAGAAGCTCCTCGCTTTCTACGATCCAGTGCGCGTGTTCGACGAAAACCGGCCGGCCACTCCCGAGGAGTTGAAGAGCCTCGCGAAGGGCACCGACGTACTCATCGTTACGGTCGCCGACAAGGTGGACGAGGCGCTGCTCTCCCATGCCGACAAGCTGAGCTGCCTGATTACCTATTCCGTGGGCCTCGACCACATTGATTTACAGGCGGTGAAGAAGCGGGGGCTTCCTCTCGCGCATACGCCGGATGTCCTTACGAACGCGACGGCGGATCTCTCGCTGGCGCTGATTCTGGGATGCGCGCGAAAGATAAAGCCCGCCATGCGGCTCGTGGAAGAGGGGCGGTGGGCGGGATTCGATCCTTCGCTCTACCTGGGTCTCGAGCTTTCGGGGGCGGTTCTTTTGGTCGTCGGCATGGGAAAGATCGGGGCCGCGGTCGCGAGACGGGCGGCGGCTTGCGGAATGCAGATTCTCTACTGTGGTCCCGAAAAGCATCCGCCGGGCGTTCAGGCCGAGCGGGTTTCCCTCGAGCAGGGGCTTCGCTCCGCGGACGTGGTCACGCTCCATTGTCCCCTGAAGAACGAGACCAGAGGCCTCATCGGGGTGAAGCAGCTCGCTCTCATGAAGCCGAACGGAATTTTGATCAATACGGCCCGCGGGGCCATCGTGGACGAGGCGGCCCTTGCGGCCCATCTGAGGGCGAACCCGGAGTTTTTCGCGGGGCTTGACGTTTTCGAAGGGGAGCCGAGGATTGGCGGTGGACTGCAGGCGCTGCCCAATGCTCTTTGTCTTCCTCATATCGGCTCGGCGACGCGAGTCGCGCGCGAGGCGATGGCGAAGGTTTGCATCGAGGAGGCGGTCCGGTTCGCGGGCGGCCAGCCGCTAAAGTACCGCTGGGAGGATTTGAGATGACGGACGCGGGAGTGACGATCTTCGTAATTTCGGACGGCACCGGCGAGACCGCCGATCAGATGATCAAGGCCGCTCTCGTTCAGTACCACCGGGACAACCTCAAGATCGTCCGTTACAAGAACATCCGCACCGACAGTCAGGTGGCTTCGGTTTTCGAGGAGGCTAATCTCCAGACGTCACTCGTCATTTACACCGTCGTCTCCGATCGTCTGCGCGCTTACATTCAAAAGCTTTCGAAAGAGTCCGGGATCCCCAGCGTGGATCTCCTCGGTCCGCTCATGGACCGGCTCTCCCAGTTTCTAAAAAAGGATCCCGACTCGCAGCCGGGTCTGTTCCACCAGGTGAACGCGTACTATTTCAAGCGCATCGAGGCCATCGAGTTCACGGTAAAGCACGACGACGGCCGCTACACGGACAACCTTCAGGAAGCCGATATCATTCTGGTGGGCCTGTCGCGCACGAGCAAAACACCGCTTAGCGTGTATCTGTCCTACAAGGGATGGAAGGTGGCCAACGTCCCCGTCGTCCACGGCATTCCGTTGCCGGAGTCGTTGTTTCAGACCGACCAAAGAAAGATTGTGGGCCTCATCATCGATCCTCAGGATCTGGTGCGTATCCGCCGCGAGCGGCTTCTCAAGATGGGAGAGGATCCCGGCGGAAATTACGCGAACCTCGATCACGTCATTCAGGAAATCGAGTACTGCAAAAGCTTGTTCAGAAAGAACCGGCGCTGGCCCGTCTTCGATGTCACCGGCAAGGCTCTCGAGGAGACCGCGACGGAAGTCGAGAAGGCGATTTTACAAGCCATCCCGGAAAAGTTCGGGCTCGGCGGCGGTATGTGAGGAATTTGGGACGGGGAAGGTTCCCGTCCAAGGATCGGGAGAGCGGGGGGCGCTCTCTTCGTTTCGTCGATTGAACGGCCCTACATTCATCTGCCCTAAACGCCACCCGGAACTCACTCACGTTCGCCAGAACAGGGGCTGCGTTTAGACAGTCGCCTAGCGGGACGGGAACCAAAGTTCCCGCCCCGCCAGACGATTAATCTGTCCAGCTCCCTCTCGGGAGCATTGGGGGGTAGGGGACGAGGCAAACCAGCTACAAACTCGACGTTCGACTTTCCGCAAAAACTTCAGCTTACGTTCCACGAAACTACTGCCTCAGGATTGAGCTTCGTTCGTGGCTTGCCAGGTCACGAGGTAGGGGTAGTGCAACGGTGGTGCCAAAAATCAAGCACGGCCCGCGGGCCGTGTTCTAAACGAGCGTGTCACCGGTTAAGACGTATTTCCCAGCGTACGGTAAAGAGGGGGAATAAACGGGGGGTTAGCGAATTGTGAACAGAGGATGGCCGCCGTCGAGGGTTTGGTCGCGCTCTTATTGTTTTCGCGGGGTTTAATTAGGCGCGTAGATGGGTTGAACCATCTTGATGAGAACCCGGCTCGTCGGCGCGAGCAGCGCGAAGCGCGTGCGCACCTGAACGTACATTCCGTTCTGGGGAGGAACGGGGAACATCGGCGGACCGTTCGAGTCCACGTAGGCCGGAAGGTAGTAGCTGTTCGGGCCCGAGGGGCCCACGAAGGGCATCGTTTCGAGCATCGAGGGCGTCGCCGCCGCCCGGTACTGAATTCCGAAGATTTCACCGCGGCTGAAGATGAGCTTGATTTCGTCGATGGGCAGCGCGCGCTTATAGACGGCTACCTCGTCCAGGGAGCCTTTGTAGCGGTTGTTGGCGCCGTTGCCGCCGATATAGAAGTGTTTCAGCGTTCCCGTCGAGCCGAGCGAGCCCGCCGCCGCGGCGACGCTTCCGACGAGCAGACCGTTCAAATACATCTTGAGCGTAGCCCCGTCGTAAACGCAGGCCACGTGCTGCCACTGGTTCGTCATTACTTTCGGAACGCCGGCGCTCACGATTTTCTTGTTTCCCGTGGCCGCGCCGTTCGAAACTTCGCAATTCAGGTTCGAGACGTTCGCGCTCGGAGAGCTGTACGTGATGGCGTAGTTGCCGTCCGTACCTTTGCGAATGAGGCTCGCGTTGTTCGCCGGAGTATCGTTCGAGAACCAGGCCATCCAGGTGCCGACGCCCGCGCCGTTCTTCAGCGTGAGCGAATCGTTCGCGTCCACCGCGTCCGCGTTGACCTGAATGATCTTCGTTCCATCGAACTTCTGCGCGAAGCGAAGTATTCCGGGAGTGTTCACCGGCGCCGTGCCCGAAGTGCCGTTGCGGCCGTTCTTCGAGGAGTCGGCGTAGGGGCTCGAAACTTCGTTGAGGCGCCAGTAGCCGACGTGGTCGGCGGCGCTGAGGTTGCCCATGGGGTATCCGGCGTCCGAACCGTTGGCCGCGGGAAGCTCCTTATTGTAGGGCTGGACCGGAAGGACCGAGATCGCAATCAGCGTCTCGTCGGTCATGTCCAGCAGCGGAGAGTTCGCGTTACCCATGAGGTTCGGCGAGCTCTGACCGTTCATCTGCAAAACTTTGAGAAGGGGATCGAATCCGAGTCCGGAATCGGTGGAGGAAAATCCGTCGAGGCCGATTTCCGTAAGAGCTCCGCGGCCGGTGATGTTGCCGTCGGTGGTGGTGTTGCTCGAGCCGCCCGTGCCGTTGATCGCGTCCCGGCGGACGAGCGCTTTGCCGCAGCCGGTGAGGGCGATGACGAGAGCCGCCTGAAAGAGGAACTTGGTTTTATTTCCAGTCAGGAACATCGGGGGTAGTCCTCAAAGGTTCCGGGGGACACTTTCGAAGCTGTGGTCGGGTTGGGTAGCCGAGATGAGTAGTAGCGAAAAGGACGGTTCTACCGGCTCAATACTCCACGTTCCGTGCCGGAACGCCGAGCGTGGATCCGAGCCTGATTGTGCGAAGGCTTTGGACAGCGGGGGCGGGAGGATCGGCTAAGTCCCTGAATTTCGGAAGAATACACCCCCCAAAAGTTCGACATCCCCCTCCTGTAGAACGGAAAAAGGGCCCTAAATCCTTGGAATCAATCTGAAAAGGAAGGTCAGCTGCGGCGGCCTAGATAATCGTTGTGCGTGGCGATGAACATCAGGACCGCCTTGCGAACCAGCTCGTCCACCGCCATCTGGGTGTTCTTCTCCATCGTCTTGAGATCATCGACAATGTGCTTTTCGAGCTTCACGGTGAGGGGGGTGGGAACGAGGTCGTCCTGCTGCAGTTTGTATTTGTTCATCACCCCGATTTTATTCCATGGAGTGGATCGGTCAAGGCGGACGAGCGCCGCTTCCCGATTTGGGCTGCTGAGTCAATTTGGGTGGCGGACAAAGTCTGTTATCCTTATACTGCCCGTCCAGACGCTATCTTTACTCCCCTCCGGGGGCGTTTTTACCTGAGGAATCCCATGGCCTTCCATAAGCGCATTTTGAAGGGAACGATGAAATCGTTTTCCCTCATCGCGCTCGGAGTGGTCGTTGTGGTCGCCCTTTCCGGCACCTTCTTCGTTTACCGCATCCTTAAGGAGCTTCCGGACGTCTCGACCCTCAAGGATTTCAAGCACACCAACTCCACCGAAGTCTTTTCCGACGACGGCGTGAAGGTCGGCGAGTTCACCAAGCAGCGCCGGTACCCGGTGGAGTTCGACAAAATTCCCCGGCACGTGGTCTCCGCGTTCATCGCGGCCGAGGATTCCCATTTTTACGAGCACCGGGGCGTGGACCCGGCCGGAATTTTGCGCGCCTTCCTCTCCAACCTGGCCCGCGGCAAGTACGCCCAGGGCGGAAGCACGATCACTCAGCAGGTCGCCCGCAGCGTGGTCCTCAACTCGCGCGAGAAGAACATCACCCGGAAGGTTCGTGAGATCGTTCTCGCCTGGCGCATGGAGAAGGAACTCTCGAAGAACGAGATACTCTCGCTGTATCTCTCGGAGATTTACCTCGGTCACGGCGCCTTCGGCATAGGCGCCGCCGCGAGAAACTATTTCAACAAGGACGTCACCCAGCTCACCGTCGCGGAAGGGGCGGTGCTCGCCGGCCTTCCCCAGCGTCCGAACGACTGGGACCCGTTCCACAACCCGCATCTGGCCAAACGCCGCCAATCCTACGTACTGAACCGCATGGCGACCGACGGGTACATCACTCAGGCGCAGGCGACCGAAGCGCTCGCGACGCCCTTGAGGCTTTTCGAAGTCGAGGAAGCGTCGGCCCGCATCGGGCAGTTTTTCATGGAGCACATCCGGCTCTATTTGATGAATAAGTACGGCTCCGAGACGATTTTGAACTCGGGCTACAAGATCTACACGACGATGAACGCGGAGTTTCAGAAGTCCGCCGAGGATGCGACGATGCGCGGGCTCCGTGAGGCGGACAAGCGTCTCGGCTGGCGCGGCCCCGTGATGCACCTCGATTCCCCGATCGACATCGAGGCCTACGCGAAGAAGACCCACGAGGACATTCTGAAGAAGGCCACCCCGATGCGCATTCTTCCGGCGAGTTTTCCGGAAGGCGAAAAAAGCGCTCTCGGTTACGACATGTCGATGTTTCTCGACAAGGCCTCGAAGTACTACGGCGAGACGCCGCTTCTCGAGAACGAGTTTTACCGGGCCATCGTCACGAATGTCGACGATACGAAGAACGAAATCACCGCGCGCGTCGGCCAGACCCCCGTCACGATCCCGCTGCTTTCGATGGCCTGGGTCACGATGGGAACCAAAGAGACGGAGCTGAAGCCGATCGACAAGGTCTCTCTGACGAAGCTGAAGGCCGGCGACGTGATCGAGGTCCGAATCGACAAGTTCGATCGCAAGCTGTCGACGATTTCCGCTTCACTCGAGCAGTATCCGGAAATTCAGGGGGCTTTGCTTTCCTTCGAGCTGAAGAACGGCGCGGTCCGCGCGATGGTCGGAGGCAAGAATTTCGACGAAAGCAAGTTCAACTGCGCTCTCCAGGCCAAGCGTCAGGTGGGCTCGACCTTCAAGCCGGTGCTTTACGCCGCGGCGATGGACGAGGGTTTCAGTCAGTCGTCTCTCGTGTCGGACTCCCCCATCGTTTTCAAAGTGGAAGGCGATCTCGACACCGACAACTTCGGCGAAAGCTGGCGTCCGCACAACTACGCGGGGAAGTTCAAGGGCGACATCCCGCTTCGTCTCGCGCTCACCCGCTCGATGAACATTCCGACGGTGAAGCTGCTCGATCAGATTACGATCGATCGGGGCATCGACTACGCCCGCCGCATGGGAATCAATGCTCCGCTGCCGCGGGATCTTTCGATTGCGCTGGGGTCCTGGTCCAGCTCGCTCGATGAGATCACCCGCGCCTATTCGATTTTCCCGCGCCTCGGCCGGCCGCTGTCGCTTTACTACATCAAGAAAGTCACCGACGCCGATGGCAAGGTCCTCGAGGAATATAAACCCCAGGACGAGGCGGCCCAGATCGCCGCCGCTTCCCCGACGCCGGAAGGGCTTCCCGCGGGCCGGGTCATCGATCCTGCGACGGCGTACGTGATGGTGGATCTCCTTCACGGCGTTGTGAGCGATCCCACGGGCACCGGCCGCCGCGCTAGCGCCGTAGGCGGAGCGGTAGCGGGCAAGACGGGAACGTCGAACGATCATCGCGACGCCTGGTTCGTCGGCTTCACGCCGACGGTAATGACCGGCGTGTGGGTAGGTTACGAGAAAGATAAGCCCCTTGCGGCGGGTGAGACCGGCGGGCGCGCGGCCACCCCGATTTGGACCGAGTACATGGCCCGGGTCGTGCCGAAATATCCGAAGATCAGCTTCCCGGTCCCCGAGGGAATTTCGTTCGCTTACATCGATCCCGAAACCGGCCGCCTCGCCAACGCCTCCCAGAAAGAGCGCGTGCGTGCGGCGTTCAAAGTCGGCACCGTTCCGACCCGCGAGGGCACCAACGTGACCCGCATCGGGGAGCCCGGAAGCCGGGCTCGGCTATCGACCATCGACACCGGCACTCCTCAGCCCGATGGCGGCACCGAAGCGCCCATCGACACCACGAAAGACACGACGGAAACCGGAGATTTCATCCGCCAAGGTTACGACAACTAGCCCTCCTAGACCTGCCTGGTCCTAGTCCTTACCCCTTGTTTTCGTTAAGAGAAGCTGTTAGAAAGACTGCGTCTTGCGCTAGACCCAAGCTCAAGCGGCCCCTGGCCGCTTTTTTTCTTTTAGCCGGACGAGGGGCTTAATTGACGGATTCTATTCGTAAAACCCAGGCCGAGTCGGAGATTCTCGATCTTTGCGAGAAGACCCTATCCCCTTTGGGTTTTCGTCCCGTCGATGTGGATTTTCGTCTCGCCGGAAGGTCGCTGCTCAGGCTGTTCATCGAACGGATGAAGGCCGAGGCTGTGGAAGCCGAGTCCGCCCCGGGCGGCGTTTCCATCGAGGATTGCGCGGCGGTTAGCCGCACGCTCGCCCCGCTTCTCGATGACCGGATTCAGGGCGCTTACGATTTGGAAGTGTCCTCCCCGGGTCTCGATCGGCGGCTTCGGCTGCGGACGGACTTCGAAGGGGCGGTTGGCCAGGAAGTTAAGCTCAAGCTCGCGGAAAAACTTCCGGGGCGGGGCGCCAATTTGACGGGCAAGCTGGTCCGGGTGGATAAGGACGAGGTTTTTGTCGACGTGGGGAAGGACGAAGTTCCGGTTCCCCTGGGTCTGGTGACTCAGGCGGTTCGGCTTTGGAAAGCCGGAGATCCCCCGGTTAAGCATTAGAAAGAGAGAAGTTAGATGGCTGGTTCTGAATTAGGTCGGGTACTCGAGCAGGTTGAAAAGGACAAAGGCATCGATCGGGCGATTCTGATCGAAGCGCTGGAGACCGCGATGCTCACCGCGGCCAAGAAAAAATACGGCGTCGAGAAGGAAATCGAGGCCCACTTCAACCCCGACCTCGGGGAAATCGAATTGTTCCAGTTCAAGACCGTCGTCGAGACGCTCGCGAACCCCGACATCGAAGTGACCCAGGCCGAAGCGAAGAAGCTCGACCCGGAAGCCGGTGTCGGCGACTCCATCGGCATCAAGCTCGACTCCTCGGAGTTCGGCCGCATCGCCGCTCAGACGGCCAAGCAGGTCATCATCCAGAAGGTCCGCGATGCCGAACGCGACATCATCTACAACGAGTTCAACGTCCGTAAGGGCGAAGTGGTCAGCGGCACCTGCCGCCGCGTCGAGCGCGGCTGCGTGATCGTGGACCTCGGCCGCACCGACGCCATTTTGCCGGCGCGCGAGCAGATCCCCGGCGAGCATTACCGCCCGGGCGATCGGGTTCTCGGTTACCTCATCGACGTGCAGCAGACTCCGCGCGGCCCCCGCATCGTTTTGTCCCGTACGTGCTCCGAGCTCCTCATTCAGCTCTTCCACCAGGAAGTTCCGGAAGTGGCCGAAGGCATCGTCACCATCAAGCACGCCGCCCGCGAGCCGGGCGTGCGCGCGAAGATCGCGGTGGAGTCGTCCGACTCCGACGTGGATCCGGTCGGCGCGTGCGTCGGCGTGAAGGGCGCCCGCGTGCAGAACGTGGTGCAGGAGCTTCGCGGCGAGAAGATCGACATCGTTCCGTACGACGCGGAAGAGACGCGCTTTGTTTGCAACGCGCTCGCCCCCGCCGAGGTCGTGAAGGTGCTGGTCGACGAGCAGGCGAAGTCGATGGAAATCGTCGTCGCCGACAATCAGCTGTCGCTCGCCATCGGCAAGCGCGGCCAGAACGTGAAGCTCGCGAGCCAGCTCACCGGCTGGAAGCTCGACATCGTGTCCGAGAACACGATGGCGAAACGTTTCGACGAGAGAAAGAAGCTCCTCGTCGCCATCGAGGGCATGAACGACACTCTCGCTCAGAGCGCGTTCCATTACGGTTTGTCCGCCGACCAGATCGCCGGAGCGGAGCCCGCGGCTCTCGCGCAGGTGCCCGGGTTCACGGTCGAGAAGGCCACGGAAATCATCGCGAACGCGAAGGCGTTCCTGGCGAGCGACAAGTACAAAGAGCTCAAGAAGGAAATCGCCGCCGCCGAAGCCGCGGCCCACGCGAGCTCGAAGATGTCCGCCGATGCGGTATTCGAACGTTTGAAAGCGGAAGTGAAGGCCCAGAAAGAGCGCACCAAGGCCGAAGAGCCTGCTGCGCCGGCGGCGGTGGCGGATGCCCCGAAGCCCGAAGGAACTCCTGGCGAGGGCGCCTAAGGAGATATGAGGCCGCTCCCGGAGGAGCAGGCCTCGAAGGGAACACGAGACAGGCATGACGGTTAAGCTAAAAGTCTACGAACTCGCGAAACAGCTGGGGATCGACAACACGTACCTGCTGGATATCTGCAAGCGACTGGGGATCGACACCAAGAACTCCATGAGCGTGCTGGGATCCGAAGAGGTCAAAGGCGTCCGCGAGTTCTACGAAAAGCACCGGGCCATCAACAAGAAGGACGCGGTCATCTCGGGTAAAGGCCCGGTGACCGAATCCCGCGTCGGCGGATCGGTCATTCGCCGCCGGGTAGCGCCGAAGGGCGCCGAAGCGGAAGCTCCGCCGCCCGCCGCAGAACCCGAGCCCGAAGTCGAAGCCGTCGCCGCGCAAGCCGTCGAGGAGGCGCCTGCCGAGACGCCGGCCCCGAGAGCGCGCGCGAAGCCGCAGCCTTTGGTGAAACGCTCCAAGATGGAGGAGGCGCCGCCTGTCGCGCCCCGTAAGGCGAAGGTGGCTCCGCCGCCCGCTGAACCCGAAGCTCCGGCCCCGGTGGCCGCCGCGCCCGCCGAACCCGCGGCTCCGGCGCCCGTCGCCGCCGAACCCGTTCGCCGCCGCGCTTTCCCGAGCATCATCAAGAAGACGAGCGTCGAGACCCATCTCGTCGATACCATCGGTCCGAAGCGGGATGCTCCGCCCAAGCGGCCCACTCCCGCTCCCGTGGTGAAGAAGCCCGGAACGGAAACCGAGGAAGCCGGCGGACTTCGCCGCGTGAAGGAAGTCACCATGGGCCCGGCGCCGACGGAAGCGCCCGGAGCCGCCGGAAAGAGCCGGCGTGGTAACCAGCAGAACACCGTTTTCCGCAGCGCCGATTATTTGAAGCGCGAGCTCGTGCACGCGACCAAGAAACGCAAGGTCGCCGCGCGCCCCGCCCAAAAGACGATGATCACCACCGCAGCCGAGCACAAACGCGTCGTCGAAATGGGCGAGAAGATCAAGGTATCGGACCTCGCCAATCAGATGAGCATGAAGGCCGCTCAGGTCTTGAAGAAGCTCATGGAGATGGGCGTCCAATCGTCGATGAACGAGTCGATCGATCACGATACCGCGGTTCTGGTCACTCAGGAGTTCGGCTTCACGGTTCATCAGGAAGTCTTCAAGGAAGAGGACTTCATCGAGAAAGTCGTGCTCGACGAGGCGAATCTCAAACCCCGCGGTCCCGTCGTCACCATCATGGGCCACGTGGATCACGGCAAAACCTCTCTGCTCGACTCGATCCGTAAAGCGCAAGTGGCCGCCGGCGAAGCGGGCGGTATCACCCAGCACATCGGCGCCTATACGGTCTCGATTCCGAAGAAGGGGCTCATCACCTTCATCGATACCCCCGGTCACGAGGCGTTCACCGCCATGCGTGCCCGCGGCGCGAAGGTTACCGATATCGTCGTGCTGGTGGTCTCCGCCGTCGACGGCGTGATGCCGCAGACGCTCGAGTCCATCGATCACGCCAAGGCCGGCAACGTGCCGATCGTGGTCGCGGTCAACAAGACGGATCTCCCGGACGCGAACCCGGACCGCATCAAGCAAACGCTCGCGGGCCACGATCTCGCGCCCGAAGACTGGGGCGGCAATACCATTTACGTGAACGTGTCGGCGAAGACGGGCAAAGGCATCCCGGAGCTCTTGGACAGCATTCTGGTTCAGGCCGAAGTGCTCGAGCTCAAGGCGAACCACGATACGCCTGCACGCGGTACCGTCATCGAGTCCCGCATGGACAAGAATCGGGGCGCCATCGCCACCGTTCTCGTGCAGCAGGGCACGTTGAAACTGGGCGACCTCATCGTCGCCGGAACGGCTTTCGGTAAAGTCCGCGCGATGAACGACGCTTACGGCAAGCCTATCAAGGAAGCGGGTCCCAGCACGCCCGTCGAGATTCTCGGTCTCGGCGAAGCGGCGCCCGTCGGAGAAGAGATGGCGGTCGTCGAAGACGAGCGCGCGGCGAAATCGATCATCACCGGCCGCCTCGACAAGGCGCGCGCCGAAATCGGCGACGGCCGTCCGAAGATGACCTTGGAAGACATGCTCGCCGCCGGCACGGGGACGACGAAGGAACTTCGCGTCGTCATCAAGTCGGACGTCGTGGGTTCGCTGGAAGCCATCAAGGTGGCGCTCAGCAAGATCCCCGACGACAAGGTGAAGCTCAAGATTCTGCACACCGCCACGGGCGGTATCTCCGAGAGCGACGTGAACCTCGCGGTCGCGAGCCGCGCGGCGATTCTCGGCTTCAACGTGCGCCCGGACAACAATGCCCGGCGCAAGGCGGAAGGCGAAAAAGTCGAAATCCGCAGCTACTCGATCATTTACGAGATCGTCGACGACGTGAAGAACCTCATGGAAGGTCTGCTCGATCGTCAGGTCAAGGAAACGGTCATCGGGCACGCGGAAGTGCGCAACGTCTTCAACATCCCGAAGGTCGGAACCATCGCGGGCTCCGCCGTCACCGACGGCAAAGTCACCCGCGGCTGCTTCCTGCGCCTCGTGCGCGACAGCCGGGTGGTTTACGAAGGCAAGGTTTCCTCGCTCCGCCGCTTCAAGGACGACGTGAAGGAAGTGTCGACCGGATACGAGTGCGGTATCGGCATCGAGAACTTCAACGATCTCAAATCCGGTGACCGCTTCGAAGCGTTCATCAAGGAAGAAGTGAAGAGCTCACTGTAATGGCGAACCGAAGACACAGCCGCGTGGCCGCTCAGATCCAAAGCGAGATCGCCAATCTCATTCTGCGCGATATCGCCGATCCCCAGGTTCAGGGCATTTCCATCACGGAAGTGGAGCTGACCGGCGATCTGCAGCAGGCGACCGTCTACTACCACCCCGGTCTCGGCGTGCAGAAGGAAATCGATAAGGGCATCGCCCGCGCGCTTCCGTTTTTCCGCCGCAATCTCGCCCGTAATTTGAGCATGCGTCAGGTTCCGGAGCTGCGTTTCGCCGTGGATACTCACACGGAAAAGCTCAATCACATTCTTGGCCTTTTGGACGACGTCGCTTCCGGGAAGCCGAACGCGGGAGAGGCAGTATGAGAGAATCGCTTTTGGTCATCGACAAGGTTCCCGGGCCCACGAGCTTCGATGTCGTGCGCCAGGTGAAGCGCATTCTCGGCGCCGACAAGGTCGGCCACGCGGGGAGCCTCGATCCCTTCGCGAGCGGCGCGCTCGTGATTCTCGTCGGAAAAGCGACGAAGCTTTCGAACGCGCTCCTCAACGCGGACAAGAAATACCGCGCAAAAGTGAAGCTCGGGCAAAGCACCGACACCATGGACCTCACCGGCGAAGTGAACGAGAATAAGGATGTTCCGGCGCTCACCGAGGACCTGGTGAAGCAGACCTTCGCCGATTACGTGGGCACTTGGCACCAGACGCCGCCCATGTACAGCGCGAAAAAGATTCACGGCGTGCGCCTTTATGATCTGGCCCGGCAGAACATCAAGGTCCGCCTCGAGCCCATTCCTGTTCAGCTCTATGACATGAAGCTCATCTCGATGACCGGAACGGAAATCGAGTTCGAGGTTCATTGCTCCAAGGGCACCTATATCCGCAGCCTCGCCGACGATCTGGCGAAACGGCTCGGAACGGTCGGCCACTTGAACGAGTTGCGCCGGCTTTCCTGCGGAGAGTTCCTCCTCGAGGAGGGCGTTACGGTCGAAAAGCTTTCGGAAGCGATCCCCGAGTGGATGGACAAGGGATATCGCAATTATGTCCGGTTGTTACGTGGTGAAGGCCTGCTTCGCAAGAACGCGCCGCCCCCCGTTGGCCATCCGTTGCAAATGCCCGAACGTAGTGGTAATAGCTTCGTTAATTAAAAAGGATAGATAGAGGTACCTTTGAGCCTGCAGAAGACGAAAAAGAACGAGTTGATCAAGACCCACGCGACGCACGATCGTGATACCGGATCTCCCGAGGTCCAGGTAGCGCTTCTGACCGAGCGGATTAACAGTTTGGCTCCTCACTTCAAGAGCCACAATAAGGACCACCACTCTCGTCGTGGCCTGCTCAAGATGGTAGGCACCCGCCGCCGTCTGCTCGACTATCTTAGAAAGGTCGACTCTGGTCGGTACCAGGCGATCATCGAAAAATTGAACATCAGAAAGTAATGGCCGCGGGACCGGTGTCCTGCCTCGCCCTACAAGTGAACAAAAAGGAAAATCTATGGCTCTCGTTGAATTAAGCGTCGATTACGGCGGACGTGTGCTCACTCTCGAAACCGGCCGGCTCGCCAAGCAGGCCGACTCCGTTCTCGCCAAGTGCGGCGAAACGGTGGTGCTCGTCGCGGTTTGCTCCGCGGCCACCGCGAAGGAAGGACAAGACTTCTTCCCGCTCACCGTCGACTTCCCGGGCAAGTTTTATGCCGCCGGCAGAATCCCCGGCGGATTCTTCAAGCGTGAGGCGAAGCCGCCAGACATGGCGACGCTCACCGCCCGCCTCATCGACCGCCCCATGCGGCCGCTGTTTCCTGAAGATTATCTCCACGAAACGAACGTGACGGTGACGGTTCTCTCCCACGACGGAGTGAACGACCCCGGTCTTCTCGGTTCGATTGCGACCTCCGCCGCGCTTCATATGTCCGACATCCCCTTCAATGGGCCGGTCGGCAGCATCCGCGTCGGTCTAATCAACAATGAGTACATCGCCAACCCCACTCCCGAGCAGCTGCTCGAAAGCCGGATGGACATTCTCGTGTCCGGCCTGAAAGACGGCGTTGTGATGGTGGAAGGTTTGTCCAAGGAAGTCTCCGAGCAGGAGATGGTGGACGCTCTCGAGTTCGCTCACCGCGAAATGCAAGTCGTCATCAAGCTGCAGAACGATCTGCGCGCGAAGACGGGCAATAAAGCCAAGCGCGATTACCCGAAGCCGCTCCGGGACGCCGACATGAAGACGAAGATGCGCGACACCCTGTGGCCGCACTTCGAAAAGGCGTTCGCCGTCCGTGAAAAGCTCGATCGCTACAAGGCGCTCGATACGGTGAAGAAGCTCGCTAAGGAAAAGTTTGGAATCGCCGAGCCCAAAACCGCGGAAGACGCGGCTCGCAACAAGCTCCTCGTGACCTATCTCGAAGAGCTGAAGGCGACTTACGCCCGCGAGCTCACGGTCAATACCAAGCTCCGCATCGACGGCCGGCCCTACAACAAGATTCGGCCCATCGCTTGCGAAACGCGGCTACTCCCGCGCGTGCATGGTTCGGCGCTGTTCACCCGCGGTGAAACGCAGGTGCTCGCGGCCGTTACCCTGGGAACGAAAGACGACGAGCAGAAGATTGATGCGCTGGCTGGTCAGTACCAGAAGACCTTCCTCCTGCATTACAACTTCCCGCCGTTTTCCGTCGGTGAGGCCCGCCCCTTACGTCCCGCGGGACGCCGGGAAATCGGCCACGGAGTGCTCGCCGAGCGCGCGCTCTCTTACGTGATTCCGTCGAAGGAAGAGTTCCCGTACACGATTCGTCTCGTGTCGGAAGTGCTCGAGTCGAACGGATCCTCCTCCATGGCCACCGTGTGCAGCGGTTCCATGGCGCTGATGGATGCCGGCGTGCCGATCCCGAAGCCGGTTGCCGGTGTCGCGATGGGCTTGATTAAGGAAGGCGGCAAGATCGCCGTTCTCTCCGACATCCTCGGCGACGAAGATCACCTGGGCGACATGGACTTCAAGGTCTGCGGAACCGCGGAAGGCATCACGGCTTTCCAGATGGATCTCAAGATCGAGGGAATCAGCAGCGACATCATGGCGCAGGCTCTCGCGCAGGCCAAAGAAGGCCGGCTCCACATTCTCGGCGAAATGGCGAAAGCGATTTCGACGGCGAACACCGAGCTTTCCAAGTACGCGCCCCGTATCTTCACCATGAAGGTGAAGCCGGATAAGGTTCGCGAAGTCATCGGCTCCGGCGGTAAGACCATTCGCTCCATCATCGAGCGGACCGGCGTCAAGATCGACATCGAGGACGACGGCACGATTCACATCGCCTCTTCCGACGGCGACAGCGCCCAGAAGGCGATGGACATCATCAACCAGATCGTGGAAGAGCCCGAGCCCGGCAGGATCTATGAAGGCCGCGTCACCCGCATCGCGGATTTCGGCGCCTTCATCGAGATCATTCCCGGCACCGACGGCCTTTGCCACATCTCGGAGCTCGCTCATTACCGCGTGCGCCGGGTGGAAGACATCATCAAAGAGGGCGAGATGGTGCAGGTGAAATGCTTGGAGGTCGATCCTCAAGGCAAGATCCGGCTATCGCGCAAAGCTCTGCTCCCCAACGACGGCTCGGAAGGGCCGCCTCCGGGATCGGATGACGACTTCAGCAGCGGCGGCGGCGGTGAAGGCGGTGGCGGCGGCGGTGAATACCGTGATCGCGGCGACCGTGGCGGGGACCGTGGAGATCGCGGCGGCGGCGGAGGCGGTGGCGGATACCGTGGCGGTGGCGGCGGTGGACGCGGCGGCGGCGGAGGCGGTGGAGGCCGTGGCGGCGGTGGTGGCTTCCGGGGTGGCCGTGGCGGCGGCGGAGGCGGTCGCGGCGGCGGCGGTGGTGGATACCGTGGCGGCGGAGGCGGCGGCGGTGGTGGCGGCGGCGGCAACCGCTGAGCTACAATCCCCTAATGTGGGATTTTCCAGCTCCCGAGTTCAAGAAATTCACGCTCGAAAACGGACTGACCGTAGTCGTGGAGAGGCACACGCGCGTTCGCAGTGTCTCTCTTGGCGCCTGGGTGCGCGTCGGTAGCCGGTTCGAAACCAAGCGCGAAGCGGGTCTTAGTCATTTCCTAGAGCACATGCTCTTCAAGGGAACCGAGCGGCGGACTCCCATCGAGATCGCCACGGCCCTGGAGAGACTGGGCGGGGACCTCAACGCCTTCACGGACAAGGAATATACCTGCTACCACGCGACGGTTCTCGCCGAGCATCTTGAAACCGCGCTCGACGTGCTCTCCGATCTGGTCATTCACCCGACCTTTCCCAAGGCCGAGATGGAGAGGGAGAAGAAGGTTCTTCTTCATGAGCTTTCTCTCGTCGAGGACGCTCCCGACGATTCCATTCTCGATCTTTTTCTGCAGGCGATTTGGCGGGGCGATCCGCTCGGGCTTCCGGTGATCGGAAACCGGGCGAATATTCTGTCGATGACCCGCGGGCGGATCGAGACCTATTTCAAGCGGCACTACCGGCCGGACAACATGGTGCTGAGCGTGTCGGGTAATGTGGAGTTCGATCGGGTGAGGGACCTCGCCGAGAAACTCTTTGTCTTCGGCGCGTCCACGAAAGTTCCGGCCGTTAAGGTGAAGCCTCCGGAGTATCAGTCCAAGCACAAGCACCTGGTGGCGGCCTCCGATCAGACCCATCTGCTCATCGGGTTCGAGGGCGTGGGGTTTCGTTCCCAGGAGCGGTTCGATCTTCTGATTCTCAGCTTCTTTCTCGGTGGGGGCATGTCGAGCCGGCTGTTCCAGGAAATCCGCGAGAAGGCGGGGCTTGCCTACACGATCGACTGCGACTGCCTATCCTTTTCCGACACGGGACTTTTCAGCGTCTACCTGAACACCTCGACCCGTTCGCTGGGTAAGTGTCTCGACATTCTTTCCAGAGAACTGCTGCGGCTCGCCGAAGAGCCCATCGCCCGCGAGGATCTCGAGCAGGTGAAGGGACAGATCAAGGGAGCGGTACTGCTCGCCTCCGACGAAATGGAATCTCGGCAGGAATCCATCGGCAGAAACGAGCTCGTCTTCGGTCGCTACCTAAGCGTCGAGGAGGTGGTGCGGGAAATACTTCGCGTTACTCCGGAGTCCATGCAACGGCTCGCCCAGCGTATTTTCACGCCGCGCAAGGAAGCGGTGCTTACCATGGGCAAGCACAAGCCCCGCGGAACTATCAGCCTTTTTCGCTAACCAAGCGCGTTATGGGGCCCGGCGCTTACCGCCTATAATGCTTAGGTGCCAATTTTTTCGAGTGCCACGCGAGCCGGCAAACACCGGCTGGCGGAGGCTTTAGACACGGTTTCCGAAGCTCCCCACTTCGATTGCCATTACCACGGCCTCGCCGTCCGCTTCCGCTTCGAAACACCGGAGAGTCTGGCTTTCGCGAGGGATCGTCTGCCGGCGAGCTGGCTGAGGCAAGGCGAGCCGAAGCTTCACCTCCATTGGAGGGACGCCGACCTTCTATGGTCCGACCCGGACTCCGCCTTCGACGACGATCCGGATCCCGGTTTCGAGGTCGCGGGGGACGTGGTTTTGCAGCGGGATTTCGTGGCGCGCCGGCTGGGCGACTGGGAAGCGGTGATTGCCTCGCGCCGGGACAGCACCGACGGGATTTTCAATGCGCTCCGTTGGTTTCTGCCGCCGGCGCTTTTGAAGCAAGGGGCGCTCGTCGCTCACTCGTCGGTTATCGTCGGAAAAGACGGCCGGGCCCATGTGTTTCTGGGGCATTCCGGAGCGGGAAAATCCACGATCGCATCTCTTGCCGGAGGCCGTACGGTACTCGGCGACGACATCAATTTGATCCGGGTGGGAGATCTCGCCACCACCGCGGAAGCCGCTCTTCTCGGGCAAGCGCGATTCGATCCCGCCAATCTGGACAAGCGCAGCACGGTCGCGGGCTTTTACTGGCTCAAACAGTCCCCGCAAGTCGCGGCCCGTGCTCTCGAGCCGGGCGAGGCGGCGAGGGCGCTTTTGCACTCTTGCCTGCTTTCGGACCCTGCGATGGCCCCGGAGCTCATGGAACTGCTCGCGCGGATCGTTCGTCAGGTGCCCGGTTTCGAACTGTCATTCAGAAAAGACGCGGACTTTTGGGAGGTGATCGATGGCTGATCGGCTGAAGAGGGCCAAGGGCGTCGGCTGGCAAACCTTCGAGGGAGTCGCGGTGCTGCTCAATCCGGCGCGCGATCTGGTCCACGAGTTCAACCGATCGGGAACCTGGATTTGGGAACATCTCGACGGTACCCGCGATCACGGGGAGTTGGTGACCGGGCTCGCCGCCCGCTTCGGTATCGACGAGGGGACGGCGGAAACCCACGTGGGCGAGTTCGAAGCGCAGCTTCGGGAGCTGGAATTGGTGGAAATCGTTTCGTGAGCGCGCTTCTCGACAAATGGGGGGACAAGAGCCTTTCCTCCTCCCGCCCCATGAAGGCGTCCCTCGAGCTGACGTATCGTTGCAACGAGCGGTGCCCTCACTGCTACCTCGATTCCTTCCGCGACGATCCCAAACGCAAGCTCACTCTCGAACAGTGGAAACACGTGCTCGGCGAGCTTCGGAGCGCCGGCGTTCTATACATCGTGCTCATGGGCGGCGAAGCGATGCTTCATCCGAATTTCTGGGAAATCGCAGAGCACGCCTCGGAGCTCGGCTTTTCGCTTTCCATGATCACCAACGGGCTCAAGATCGATCGCGATGCCGCGCGCCGGCTGAAGGCGACGGGCTTCGCCTACGTGACCGTGAGCCTCTACAGCGTCGATCCCTTGCTTCACGATCGCATGACGGCGAAGCAAGGCTCCCACGCGAAGCTGATGAAGGCTTTCGACGCTTTGGATCAATCGGGGCTGGCCGTTACGGTGAACACTCTGCTCACCCGGGAAAATATCGAGGGGTATTTCGAGCTGGAAGCCTGGTGCCGGGAGCGCCGTTATCCGCTTCAGGCGGACTCCATCGTGACGGCGAAATTCAGCGGAGATCCGGCGCCGACCCGCCTAAGGGCGACGAGCGAGCAGCTCCTTGGCTATTTCCGCGAGAAGTCGCGCCGAAACGGGCCGGGTGGACTCGAGCAGACGAGCCCCGAGCACCACACGTGCGGTGTCGCGAAAGCAAAGTGCGCGGTCACCGCCTACGGGGAGCTTTTGACCTGCATCGAGGTCCGCGAGCCGCTCGGCAGTCTCCTCGAAACGCCGTTCTCCGAGCTTTGGGGGAACGAGATAGCCCGGCGCTGGAGAAATTTGCGAATGGGTGATTTGCACGGGATGCCGAAGGGATCGGCCGCGGGCTTTTGCGAGCACTGCCCGGGAATGGCCCGCAACGAGCTGGGCGATCCCAAGAAAGTGATTCCGTACGCGGCCGAAAGCGCACGGCTCAGGGCCCAAGTTTTCGAGGAGCTAAAATGAACGAGGATCCGAAAGATAAGAAGCCGGAGAGTGAACCGTACGAGAAGCCGAAAATAATTTCGGAGCCGTGGCTCGTGAATGGCGCCGCCATTACGTGCAACGGAACCCTGAACGGCCAGCGCAAGGAGTCCCTCGGGGCGCCCAACTTCTGCCGCTCGAACAGGCTGCTCTCCTGATGACGAAAGCGTGGGTTCCTTTCGACGGCGAAAGCATGACCCCCGCCCTGAAGGCCGGCGATTCGATTCTCGTCGACGGGTCCAGGACCGGGCCGCTTCGGGAAGGTGATGTCGTCGTTACCGGCCCCTTTCGCCTCGATGGCCGGCGGGTTTGGTCGGCTCATCGGGTGCACCGGCGTGGCGGCCGGCTCGCTACGAAGGGAGACCGGGCCACGGATTGGGACCCTCCGGCGGAAGTGGTCGGAATGGTTCTCGGGTGCCGGCGGGGAAACTGGGAAATCGTTTGGGGCGAGAGGGGGCAGGCCTTCAAGAAGGCCGTGGCTCTGATTTCGCGAAGGATGAAAGCGGGGCCGAAGGGTAAACCTTGGCGGCTGCTACTTCGTTTCATCGCCGCTCTCGAATGGGCCGTGCAACTTGGATTGGGACATGTCCGCTATCACTCCGTTTGAAAAATGGATGGAAGGCGACTCCTTCCGCGAGTTTCTTCGCACTCCCCGAGGCATGACCGCCTTTGGGCCGCTGGCCCTCGACCGATTGAAGGGCACCGAGCTTGAAGCTGACTGCCGACGCTCTTGGACTCATCGGGCGGCGAGGGAAATCGCCTTTCTCGATGTCCTTCGAAAGCTGAACGAGGCGATGAAAGGCGCCGGAGTGCCGGCGTGGCTTCTCAAAGGCCCAAGTCTCGCTTACCGGGTTTATGATTCTCCCCTGCATCGTCCCTGTACCGACATCGATCTTCTCGTCTCTCAGCACCGCTGGAAAGATTTCGAAAAAGTGCTTCAGGGATTGGGGGCCGAGCCCGGGGAGAAGGGAGGTTGGATCGGGACTCAGTTCCGCCGAGTCTATATCCTCGACGGAGTTCCGATCGAGGGGCACAAGCAGCTGCTGACCGGCCGGGACTTGGAGGGGCTTTCGCGCTGGCACAGCCGATCGTGTTCCGTTCCGGGCCTCGATTGGTTTCGCGAGTTCGACGCGAATCTGCTCTTCGTTTATCTCTGCGGCCACGGCGCTCTTCAGCATCTGTTCGATCAGCTGCATTGGCTCGTCGATTTGGACTATCTCGTGCGTCGGGAAGGGTTGGACGCGGCGGCGGTGGAGCGGCTCGCGATAAAACTTCAGCTGCGCCGGGCGGTCGCTGTTTCGGCCGGGATCCTGCGCGCGCACTTCGGGACTCCGGTTCCCGAGGGCGTCGGCCACGCCGGCGTCGGTGGCTGGCTGCTTTCCAAATTTCTCGTCCGCTACCTGTCGCCCGATCGGCTGGTGACCGAGCGCCACCGAAGGCCGCGAGGGCTTTACCTGGGGCTGAAGGCTCTGCTCAGAGATAAGTTCAGCGAGGCGCTGGCGTACGGTCTCAGTCGATCCTTCGCCGAGGGATGACCTTGCGCGGTATCTCCCGCCGCCGCATTGGGCTAAAATAGATCCATCCCATGAAAACTCCCATCTGGCTCGTTCGGGTCCTTGTGCCGATGCTCATCGTCTCTCACTTGAGCGCCATCGATTACGCTTATGCGGCGCCGGTGCTGATTACGCCCAAAGAGCAGGGCGAGGGCAATGTCCGGGAGTTCTTTTCCTCGAACCGTGAAAAGCGTTTTCTCATCCGGGTGCATGTGTGGGGCGACGTCGGTCTCGCGGGCGTCTACTACATTCCCGACAACACTACGCTGCTAGACGTTCTCGGCTATGCCGGTGGCGCGACCGGAGTCTTGCAGAACACCCAGATATCCTTGAGCCGGGTATTCGAGACCCGGGATCCGAAAACGAAGCCCACGGAGCAGCTCGTTCAGCTGGAAGGGGGTGAGCTGGTGCGGCGGGTGGACTACCGGGACATGACCCTTCGCAACGGCGACGTCATTCACCTCGACTCGCCTCCAAAAGCCGATACCTTCATGCGCACGTTGTCCATCGTCTCCACCTTTCTAGGCATTCTGACGGCGGGCATCGGCATTTACCTCGTCACCAAAAAATAGAACAGCAAGTAGCACTAGGGACTAGAGCAAGGGCTATTGCCTTCTCTTGTCGGCGGCTTCGGCGAGAATCGCCTGGAGATCGCGGAACGCTTTCTTTCTGTCCCATTCCTTCAGAACATAGGCGCGGCCGGCGGCGGCGATTCGCTGGGCTTCCGCTTTGTGGCTGGAGACCCAGAGGATCTTTTCGGCCATCTTGTCGGCGTCCGCCCGGGGCGTGAGATGGGCGACTCCGCGTAGCTGGACGGCCATGCCGCCGATGTCGGTGGCGATTACCGGAAGCTCGCAGGAAAGCCCTTCGAGAGTCGAGAACGCGGCGCCCTCGGCGAGGGAGGCCAGCACCATGCAGTCGGAGGCCCGGAAGTAGTCGGCGAGGTCTCGCATCGGGTGGACTGCCTGGCGCCCCAGCACCCACTTCTCCGCGTCGGCGATGCCGAGCTGCTTGGAGAGCTTGAGAAAATCCTGGAACCCGCCCCCGAGATTGAGCATCGCCACGTCGAGTCCGGCCGCACGCGCCTTGGCCGCCGCCTTCAGCGCCGTTTCAGGGTCCTTTTCGTGGCTGATTCGGCTCGAGAGCACGATGAGAAACTTGTTTTCGGGAAGCCCTAGCTTCGCGCGCAGGCGTTGCTTTTCGGCGGCGTCCGCGGGTCGGAAAAAATTCGTGTCGACCCCGTAATAGAGGCCGACCCGGCTGTCTTTGCAGTAATCGGCGGCGACGTCTCTCAAGTAGGGGCCCATCGCAAGGCAAGTCGTCGCGAGCTTTCCGTTCGCCCGCATCAGCGTCTCGATGGTGGTTTCCCCGAGCCAGCTCTTTACGGGGCCGATTTGGCCGCGCTCGCGGCGGCAGCGGAAGTATTCAATCGGCGAGATCCCCATGTAGGTGACGACGGGAACGCCCCTCGCCCGGCCGACGAGGGTCGCATTGAACGCGCCCCGCAAAACTTCCTGGGCGAGAATCACGTCGAAGCGCGAAGCGTTTTCCCAAAGCCACTTGAGGCTCTTGGCTTGAAACTGCAGGCGGCTGCCCTCAATCTCGACTTGCTCCAACTGGGCTCCACTTTCGTCAACGCGGGCTTTCAGTCCGCTCGTCCTGTAGGCCCGGGAGGGGACCGTGAGAGTCAGCGAGCAAATTTCCGACAGGCCTGTGACGAAGCGGATGTCGGTGAACCCCTCGACGAAAAAGAGCACCTTGAGGTGAGGCTGGGTCTTGGCGACTGGAATCATGGGCGCAGTACTCACCTTTCTATATCGCCGCTAGACGGCGTTCTACGAAGCCGCCTTCCAGAAGTCCCGCGAGGCGTTCGGCGACGGTCCGAGCGCTGGGAAGGTTCCTGGTCCGGCGATGGGCTTCCTCGCCGAGAGTCTTTCTGAGCTCCGCGGAGGAGACCAGCTCGCAAAGCACTGCTGAAAGAGCGATGTCGTCTCCAGGAGGTACGAGCCGGCCGACGGCGTTGTCGACGATTTCCGGCGCGGCGCCGATGCGGGAAGTTACGACGGGCAGCCCGGCGGCTCCGGCTTCGGCGAAAGTAAGGCCGTAGGCCTCGGGGCCGACGTTGGGCTGGCAGTAGACGTCGGCGCCCGCGTAGAGCGACGCAATATCTTCGCGGTAGCCGAGAAATTTCACGCGTCCGCCGAGCGACGCCGCCTGGGATTCGAGCTCGGCAAGAAGCTGCCTCTCCGAGGGTCGCTGTGCCTCGCCCGCAATCCAGACGTTCCAGCGAATCGACGAAGGAAGCTGCACCGCCATCCGGGCTAGGGACTTCAATAGAAGAGAGTGGCCTTTCAGCTTTTCGAAGCGGCCGGCGATGAGGATGACGACCGTTTCCCTGGAGGCGCCGAGCTCCGAGCGCACGCGGCTTCTGGAAGACTCGTCCGGTTTTTTAACGCCTAGAGGAGGAGGAAGAATCTCCGGCCACCGGCCGCGGAACACCCGGGGCACTCCTTCGGCCGTGAAACGAGAGTTGGCGAAAATTTTGTCGGGGGCGTGTCCCATGTGGCGTTCGAGCCAGCTCTCCCCCTGAAAAACGTCGTGTACCCAAAGCGCTATTGGCGTGCCCGAGCTTTTCGCGGCGGGGTAGGCGAGACGAAACGACCACAGGCCGTGCGTGAGAATCCAGTCCGGTTTGGTCTGCGCGATGAGGCCCCTTAGACGGCGGCGGGCCCTCCACACCGTCCAAGGCAGGCGGTATCGGACAGGACCCAAAAGACCCGGATTGTTCTTCGCGGCTCGCAGTGCGGCCGCGAAGCGGCCTTCGAAACAAAGGGCGTACTCGGTTTGGAGTGAAGTGAGCGGGTTCGCCTCCAAGGCGAGCAGGGCCCGCTCGACTCCTCCGAACAGGTTCCCGGAATGGCAGTGGAGCACACGCATAACTGGATTATACTGCAATAAGCTCTCCTACTTTCATGAAGCTGCTCTTAGTCACCCGAAGGATTCCTCCGGCCCGCTGCGGTGTAGGAGACTACACGGCGCGCGTGGCGGAGACTCTTGTGCGCCGCGGCCACGACGTGTGCCTCGCGACGGGAAAAGATCAGCCGAGCAGCCTTGGCGACGTTCCGGTCTGGAACGCGATGTCGGATTTCGGCGGCCGGGGCTTCAGTGAGCTCATCGAGAAAGCCAGGGCGGAGAAGCCGGACTGGATCTGGTTTCAATGGGAGCCCTTTCTCTATCACCGCCGCGGCTGGAATCTTTGGCCGGCCTTCGCCGCTTCCCAGGCGGGTCGTTACGGAATCCGCTGGCAGACCACGGTCCACGAGCCTTTTGTTGACTGGGGCTGGGGAAAGGCGGGCGTGCTGGCTCTCGGTCAGCGGCTGACGCTGGCGGCCCTCATTCTCGCCAGCGATCGGGTTCCGGTGACCGTATCGGCGTGGGCCGATTGGATCCGCCGGGATTTTCCCGGGGCCGGCGACAAGGTGGTTTGGGCGCCCGTCGGCTCGACGATAGTTCCGACCGGGGAAAGGGCGCCGAGAACCGAGCGCCCCCGCATCGGCGTGTTCAGTCCGCTGGGCTCGGGCAAAGATCCGGCGTTTGTAGAGGCCGTATGGAATCGGCTAGGGCCGCTGCCCGCCGAATTCGTTCTCATCGGCGCCGACAAAGACAAATGGCCGGGACGGCTAGCGGGCGACCCTCGCTGGCGTTTCACGGGGGAGCTTTCCGAGGGGGAAGTTTCGAAGGAGATCGCTTCGCTCGATGTTTTTCTCGCGCCTTTCATCGACGGAATTTCCGCGCGCCGGACTTCGGCGATCGCGGCTTTCGCCCACGGAGTTCCAGTGGTGACGAACTGGGGAAGGCTTACGGACCCGATTTTCACGGCCCCCGGAGCAGACTGGCTCGCCCCCCGGGAGGCCGGCGCCTATGCCGCCGCCATCCGGCAGCTGCTCGCTTCTCCCGAGCAGAGGCGCATGCGCGCTTGGATCGGGCAGTCGCTTTACGAAAAATACTTCGAGTGGGATTCGGTGGTGGCGCGCCTTCTGGATGAGCCCATCGCCGCTCAGACGAGGAAGAAAGCGTGAAGAAGCCCTATCTCCTCGTGACCGGCGATTTCGGCCGTTTCGGTGGAATGGATTGGGCGAACCACGCGCTCGCCACTCATCTCGCCGAACACGACCACCCCGTTCATCTGGTGGGCTTCACCGCCTCCGACGATCTTACCTCGCGGCCGAACGTTCACTTTCATAAAGTTCCGAAACCCCTGGGCTCCTATTTCCTCGGCTTTTCGTGGCTCGCCCGAGCGGGAGCGCGGTGGGGAGAGAAGATTGCGTCCGAAGGCGGACGTGTCGTCGTCAACGGCGGCAACTGCCGTTTCGGCGACGTGAACTGGGTCCACTATCTGCACGCGGCTTACGAGGAAAAGGGCCGTGGTCCCTGGGACGACTGGCGCGCTACGCGTTTTCGGGCGGAAGAACGAAACGCTCTGCTTCAGGCCGGCAGCATCGTCACGACGGCCGAGCGCAACCGCGAGGATCTGGTCCGGTTGTTCGGAATTCGCCGGGAAAAGATCCACGTGATTCCACTCGGCACCGATCCGGCCCGTTTTCGCCCGCCGACTCCGGCGGAACGAGCGGCGGTGCGGGAGGAGCTTGGGATTCGGGGCGCGGGACCGGTGATGGGTTTCGTGGGAGCCTTGGGCGATCGGCGCAAGGGATTCGATACTCTTTACGCCGCTTGGGCGCGCCTTGGCCCGCGTATTCCGGGAAGCAGCTGCCTCGTCGTGGCCGGAGCCGGCCGCGAGCTTGAGTTTTGGCGGAACCGCGCTCAGACGGAAGGTCTCGGCGAGCGGATGAAATTTCTGGGTTTCCACCGGGACGTGCCCCGTCTGCTTTGGGCGTGCGATGCGGTGATCGCGCCGAGCCGCTACGAGCCTTATTCGCTCGCCGCGCAGGAGGCTCTCGCCAGCGGAGCCCCGTGTTTTCTCTCCCGGCAAGCGGGAATGGCGGAACGCTATCCGAAAGAGTTGTCGGGTCTTCTTCTCGATCGTCCGGAGGATATTTCGGAGCTTGCTTCCCGTGTCGAGGCTTGGGCGAAAGATCCTCAGAGCTATCGCGGCAAAGTGGCCGGGTTCGGTGAGAGGATCCGCGCTTACACTTGGAGTCGGATGGCCGAAGAGTTTGTCCAGTGGATGGAGACCCTTGAAGGCGCCGTGAAAAGAGGCGCCGTCCGGTAGGGAACCGCTCGAAGATACCTAGGAAGCTTTGGCGAGCTTGCTGGCGAGAGTTGCCGCTAGGATTTCGCCGTAACGCCGATGGAAGGTTTCCGGAGCGAGCTCCCGCTGCCAGAATTCCAGATTCCCTTGTCCCGCCTTCCGACGTCTTTTCTCATCGACAATCAGGCTTTCGATGGCATCCGCGAGCCGGCCGGGCGAACGCACGGGCACCACCGCGCCGCACGCGCCTTGGCGCGCGAGAAACGCGACGCCCGTATTGAGATCGGTCGTCACCACGGGTTTGCCGTGGGCGAACGCTTCGCCCATGACGAGGCCGAAACTTTCGGCGACCGTCTGGGAAGGCATCACGAAAACGTCGCAGCGGGAAAGTAGAGCGTGCTTCTCGGCCTCCGGAATGCGCTCGATGAGCTGAACCCGGTTGGTGATACCTAGGCGGTCGATCTGCGCCTTCAGCGCTTCGTGTTCGGGACCCTGTCCGGCGATGGTCAAAGCCCAATCCAGCTTGATCTGCGAAACGGCGTCGAGCAGCACGTCGAAGCCCTTATAAGGTACGAGCCGGCCGATCGCCAGAAGGCGCACCGGCCCTCCCGTGTGGGGACGCGGCTCGTGATTCGGGCTCGAGGGAACCGGGATGCCGAACGGAAGAATGTGGACGGGCTTCGGTGCCACGGCGTTGCGGTAATTTACCAGGATTTCAGCGAGCTGCGGGCTTGGGAAGATGACGCCGTCGCTCTGCCGGAGCAACCTTCCGTGAACCAAACGTTCCCATAGGCGAGCCAGATTTCTCCAGCGCACCATCGGCGCGTGGACCACGGGGATGATCCGAGGCCCGTTGGCCGGCCGGTTTCTCAAATACCAAAGTAGGGCCAGCTCCGCCGTCGGGTTCGGCAGGTGGATGTGGACGATGTCCGCCTCGTCGAGAAGGCCTTTGAGGTTGAAGAACCCGGGCACGAACGGCACGGATCCTATCTTCGCCACTATCGGAAGGGCCACCGAGTCGACCGGATCTCCGGCGACGATGCGCTCTTCGGGGCGCGGGGTCGCGCCGATGATTCGCACTTTCGCTCCACAAGCCTTACCGGCGATCGCCATGGTGTGCGTCGCTCGTTCGATCCCTCCCGGGAACTCCGGCATGTACTTCGTCAGATGGAGGATTCGCAGCATCATGCCGCCCGCCTCCGTCGTTTCCACGCCTGAAGCAGACCGCGGTTATTCACGAGGGGCACCTGCACGATGATCGAGTGGTGCTGCACGTGGGGCGGAAGCTGCGGCAGGTGGCGCACGCGATCGACCGAGGTCAGGTCGGTGTCGCCGATCTGCGTGACATAAATGAAGTGGTCAGAGCAACGGGCCAGGTATCCTTCGATGGGCACGCTGCCTTGCTTCGATTCCACGACGAGGACCCAATCCCACTTCTTCTTCATCTCTTCCACGGTGGGAACCAGGAAGAAGGGCACTTCATCGCGCGACAGCGGCGATACGCCGATGTTCGCCCACAAGCTCTCCTGTTCGGCGGTCGTCGGCGAGTCCGGATCCACGATGAGCACGGCGCCGACTTTCGCGCCTTTTTCCGTGAGAGCGGTCGCGACTCCCGCGACGAACTCCGAAACGTCCATTCCCGTGGCAAACGGCAGGAAGCTGACTACCTGGGGTCCGGGGGGCCGCCCCGCCGGCGGCTCCAGGGAGCGGACGCAGTACGCGAGCTGGGACATCGAGCGCGGGGTTTCCGAGAACGATCCGATGTGAGACAGCTTGATGTGCTCGAGATCCTCCGCTTGGAGCAGCGTCGGGCGGATGATCTCATAAAGGATGAGCAGCGACATCGCGAAGGCGAGGCCGACGAAAATGCCGAAGATGGTGCGGCGCCGGACGGACAGGTTTACGGCGTGGGGATTGTAGCTCGCCGGAGAGAGTACGGAGGAGGAAGCGGTCGCGCCGGCCAGGGTGATGCGGATCCTTTGTAGCTCGCGGTACAGCTCGTTCGTGACGGTGGAATCCGATTGGAGCTCCCGAACCAGGGAGTCGAACTGGAAGTTGACCTTTACCGCTTCCTTAAAGAGGGCGCCTTCGCTACCGATGTCGCGTATCAGAAGATCGCGTTCGGCCATCAGGGTCCGGTTCTTCGCCCGGAGATCGCCCGCCTGGCTATAGAGGTTCTTCAGGTCCACTGAGCTGGAGCCGGAGCCGGTGCGGGAGGCGGGGGTCCTTCCGTCCATGTTGCCCAGCGCCCGTTTCAGGTCGTTGATGCGACGGGTGAGGCCCCGCACCGCCGGGTGGCTCTCGCTGTAGCCGGTCACCTTGATGGATTGCAGGCGGCGGAACTCGAGTAGGGAAATTTCCTCAATCAGCTTTGAGGTTACGTCGGACGTAATGTCGGCCCGCAAAGTGTTGGCCGAGTTCAGGTCCGCCAGGATGCCGGCCAGAACGCGCTCATTAGATCGCAGGTCCTGCTCGATTTTCTGCAGGCGTTCCTTCTTATCCAGGAACCGCTGGGCGGCAAGCGTCGCTCCACGGCCTTGCTCACGCTGGGCCGAAGTCATGCTCGGATGGGCCTCGACGATGTCCTGCATCGACTTTTCCAGTTTCCGTATGCTGGTGAGCTGGCGGTCGATGGCTTCGAGTAGATATTTTTCCTGCCGCCGGAGTTCTTCTTTCTCCAGGGCGTTCGATAGCTCGACGAACGCCTCGACGATCATGCTGCAGATGTTGCGGGCGACGTCGGGGCTGCCGGCTTCGTAGGAAATCGCAATCGTATGAATGCGGTAGTCCGGGCTCACTTGCACGTGTTGGGCGAGCAGGCTCGTCGCCACTTCCGCCGTCAGGAAGCTGCGTCCTTTTTCAGGCTGCACCGGCGGCTGGTAACCGAGATGGCGTAGCAGCAGCGAGAGACGTGAAGTTATGTCGAGCGCGGAAATCGCGCGCGGGAAGTAGTAGCGGGTATCGAGGGGTTTGGCCACTAACCGTTCGGCGACCTTCGTAAGAATCTGGGGCGACTCGATGAGAAGGGCCGCCTTTTGGAACTCGACCGAGTCGTCGCCGAAGCTGACGGCGGAGTTCTTCTGCTTCGTTTCCACCTGAATCGTCGCGGTGGAGGTGTACAGATACGGCGCCAGCAAGCCCACGATGGCGGAGCCGAGCGACGAGATGACCGCCGCCGTCACGATGAAACTCAGGGGGAA